>NZ_JBNCLF010000009.1:275343-334411 GCF_049844535.1 Streptosporangium sp. DT93 | reverse complement strand
TCGTGGTCCAGCGCCTGCGGCGTGGCTGCCGCCGCCACCGGGCTCCGCACGTGGCAGCCGGCGCGGCGCCCGCGGGTCGTCGAGCTCGACGCCCGGGTCCGGTGGACGCGGCTTGAGGTGCTGGAGACGACCGGCGGCAGCCCCTTCCACACCGAGGGCACCGTCCGCTTCCGCGCCCACCACGTCGAGCGCGGCCGGGCGGGACACCTGGAGGAGCACAGCCGCTTCGCCCGGCACGCGGGCGCCTGGGTGTACGTTGGGGCGATCTAGGAAACGCGTCCCACGGCGCCGGACCACCCTGATCACCGGAGGGGCGCCCGCCGCCGGCCGAACGCCTACCTGTAGACGCCGAACTCCCAGAGCGAGTAGCCGTACGCCGTGCCGCGCCGGGTGAGGTTCACCCGCACGTACCGCGCCGACGCGGTGAGGCCGATCCCGTCGAACCCGCCGTCACCGCTCGTGGTCGAGTAGGCGCTCGACCAGGTGGAACCGTCGTCGGAGGTCTCGATCCGGTACGCCCTGCCGTAGGCGCCCTCCCAGCCGAGCTGGACGTACCGGATCGGGACGGTCACCCCCAGGTCCACCTGGATCCACTGCGCGTCGGCCCACTCGCCGGCCCAGCGGGAGGTGAAGCCACCGTCGGTGGCCCGGCCGGGGGTGAACGGTCCGCCGTCGCCGCCCGTCTGGGAGGTGGAGGCGGTGGTCGGCCTGCCGATCGCCACGTTGGTGCCCGCGACCGCCGGAGGGACCACGCGGAACGAGCGCTGCTCGATGCCGGCGTTGCCGTGCCCGTCGAAGGCGTACACGTACACCTTCCACACGCCCATCTGCTCCGGCGCGGTCGCCGAGGTCAACCCCGCCACCGTCGTGATCGTCAACTCCGGCGGCCCGGTGGACCTGCCCTGGCGCGAGGAGGTACCGGCCGTGCTGCTGAGCTGGTTCCCCGGGCAGGAGGCCGGGCACGGCCTCGCCGACGTCCTGTTCGGCCGCGCCGAACCCGGGGGCCGGCTGCCCACCACCCGGGCCGACCGGGCGCTGGTCTCCACACTGCCCCGCGACGGGACGCTTCCCTACACCGAGGGCCTGGACATCGGCCATCGCGCCTGGCTGAGACGACCCGCGCCTCCGGCGCCTTCACGGTCCTCGCTGGCCGTTCGGCCGCCGACCTGCCGCTGAGCGACGCGACACGGCTCGGACCGGTGGACCGGCCGGTGGACCCCCGGGCGCCGGAGACGGCGACGGCGACGGCGACGGTGAGTTCCCTGACCCCGACGGCGGTACCGGTGAAATCCGGGCCACCGGAGACGGCGGCGGTGAACGCCCGGGCGTCCGAGGTGGTGCCGATGGGCTTCCGGACGCCGACGGTGGCGGCGGAGGGTGAGGTGGTGCCTGTGACGGGGGAGCCCGCCTGACGGCCGTTCCGGCCAGGACGGCTCTATCGGTCGGCGAGCGGGAGACCGGCCTGGATCCGTCGGCCGGTCTCGACGCGGCCCGGCGCGGGATCGGGCGCCGCGGAGCGGGAGACGACCGTGAAGGACGCGTCCAGGTTGGTGAGTTTGAGGAGCTTGAGGACCACGGGCGGGGCTCCGGCCAGGAGCAGGGGCGTGCCGCGTTCCCTCGCGTGCCGTCTGATCGCGATCAGCGCGCTCAGGCCGCAGGCGTCGATGAAGGTGACCCCCGACAGGTCGACGACGACCGTGCCGGGGCAGGCGTCGATGACGTCGTGCGCGAAGGCGGACAGGCACGGTCGTGTGGCGAGGTCGAGCTCACCGGTCACCGTGATGACCACGAAGTCACTCGCGTGTTCGCTCGTGAGTTGAAGTGCGTTCATCGCCCACTTCCCTGCAGGCTCACGTGAATGTACGTATCCGGCCAGGGGGTGTCGCGAATGCCCGGCCTCAGTCCGCCGTCCCGGGCCGCGTCATGCGGGCGCGGTGCGGAACGGACGACCTGAAGCCACGATACTCCCTAACGGTGCGAATCATCGCTTTCCGTGATCGTATAGCTTCGAAGCGAAGTGTAGATGCCAACCCGCACATGTGCCAGCTATTCCAGGAAAGAGCCTGCCGGTCGCGCCGAACGACCCCTCTGACCTGCTCTTTCATTCCTTTTTAGCACCTGTTCGGCCCGGGGTGGCCCCGGCCTGAACGCCGGGGCGGGAAGGGCCGCACCGGCCGCGCACCGGCCGCGTGGCGGGCGAGGGTCAGTTCGGGGAGTGGCTCGGGGTCATGGTGTCCAGGGCCTCGCGGAGGTCGCCGCGTACCTCGAAGTGACGGTCGAGATTGGTGATCGTCAGCAGATGGGTGATCATGCCGGGGCTCACCACCAGGATGAGGCGGCCGCCCGCCTCCTTGGTCCGGGTGAGCGCGCCCACCAGGACGCCGAGCCCGACCGAATCGCAGAACGGCACACCGGTCATGTCCAGCACCAGGCTCGGGGTGCCCGAGGACTCCAGGGCGCGGTCGATCTCCGCGCGCAGCCGGGGAGCGACGGACATGTCGAGCTCGCCCGTCGCCCGTACCACCACGCAGGGACCGCTGTTGTGCGTCTGAACGTCGAATGTCGAGATCACGATCATCACCTCCGTGCGGTTTTACCTGCCCGGACAGAACCTTGTTATGCGCATGGCTCACTTTTTGCAGATGTTGTCCGTTGCCGTTCTCGCCAGCGGCGTCGCCGAGGGGGACGGCGTGGCGGGCGCGGGCGCCTCCTTCACCGTGACCTTCCTCGCGACCGGGTGCCTGCGGCCGGCGACGACCTCGATGGCGTCGCCGAGGCTCGCCAGCGGCCGGAGCTCGGCCCCGGAGAGCGCGGCGGCGACGGTGCGGGCCGAGTCCTCCCGGCCGGGACCGTAGCGGACGACGGTCTTCTCGAAGTCCTTCTGCGCGGTGTTGCCCGCGATCTCCGGGACCAGGAAGCCGGCCTTCTGCAGCTCGCCCCTGGTCCGGGCCCCCAGGCCGGTGATCGTGGTGCCGTTGAGCACCCTGACGGTGATCCGCGAGGGCGGCACGGTGAGCGCCGGCGCGGAGGGGGATGCGGCCGGGGTGGGCTTCGCGGTCTTGACGGCGGGGGCGGGCCTGACGAGCGCCTCGTCGGCGGCGATCCGGCGGAACAGCTCCCTGGCCCCCTCCTTGTCCCAGAGCACCGCCGACTCGCCGGTCGGCGTCTTGTAGTCCACGTCCGTGAGGGGGACCGTGGCGAAGGCCACGTCGTCGGTGGAGACGTCCTTGAGCTGGTTGGCCAGGCCGAGCAGGTCGCCGCGGAGCGCGTCGTCCACCCGGACCGTCTTCAGGGAGGTGTCGACGAAGGAGGCCAGCCTGAGGGGGTTGGTGAGCGTGTCACCGCTGAGGGCCTGGCTCAGCAGGGCGGACATCACCTGCTGCTGGCGGTCGATGCGGTCCAGGTCGGAGCGGGCGGTGGCCCGGGTCCTGGCGTAGGCGAGGGCCTGGACGCCGTCGAAGGAGTAGGTGCCCGGCTTGAGGTAGAGCGCGGTCTTCGGGTCGTTGATCGGGACCGGCGTGCAGACCGAGATGCCGCCGAGCGCGTCGACCACGTCGATGAAGCCGAGCACGTTGACCTCGACGTAGTGGTGCAGGGTCAGGCCCGTGGCGGTCTGCACCGCGCGCGTCGCGAGCTTGGGGCCGCCGAGCTGGTACGCGGCGTTGATCTTGTGCTGGCCCTGGCCGGGGATCGTCGTCCAGGTGTCGCGCGGGAGGCTGACCACGGTGACCTTGCGGTGGTCCTCGGACAGGTGGACGACCATCATGGTGTCGGTGCGCTCACCGCTCTCGCGGCCCAGCTTGAGCCGGTTCTGCTGCTTTCGGGTGAGGTCGTCACGCCTGTCGACGCCGACCACCAGGATGTTCATCGCGCCGGTGCTCTCGCGCGTCCCCGGCACCCCCGCGTCGACCGGCCTGATCTTCGCCGTCGCGTAGTTCGTCAGCCCCCAGGTCACCCCGGAGCTGCCCAGGACCAGGCAGGAGAGCATCCCGGCGATCACCAGGCCGCGCCCGCGGGAGCGGGCACCCCTCGCCGACCTGCGGTCACGCCGCGGGCTCACCCTGACACTGCCGTAGGCGTCACCGCCCACGTGCACACCCGAATCCTCCTCCGGGTCGCGCATGCGTGGCCCCCTAGGCTCCTGCTGGGTCGATGAGGTACCGGTTCGTACAGTAGCGTGAGCGACGCCATGAAGCAGTTCCCCGACTCGCCCATGCCGGCGTCGTCTTCAGAGACACGTGTCTGGCCTCCGATCTCCATCGTCATCCCGGTGCTGAACGAGGAGCGCCATCTACGGGAGGCGGTGCGCCAGGTCCTGTCGCAGCGGTACGCCGGACCCATCGAGGTCGTCCTCGCGATCGGCCCCTCACGCGACCGCACCCAGGAGGTGGCCGACGAGATCGCCGCCGACGACCCCCGTGTGGTGGTGGTACCCAACCCGACCGGACGTACCCCCAACGCGCTCAACGCCGCCATCGCCGCCTCCGGCAACGAGATCATCGCCCGGGTGGACGGCCACGCCATGCTGCCCGACGACTACCTCCAGGTCGCCGTGGAGACGCTGGAGGAGACCGGCGCCGACAACGTGGGCGGCGTCATGGCGGCGGAGGGCGTCACGCCGTTCGAGCAGGCCGTGGCCCGCGCGATGACCTCCAAGATCGGTGTCGGCGGCGCGCGGTTCCACACCGGGGGCACGGCGGGCCCGGCCGACACGGTCTACCTCGGGGTGTTCCGCCGCTCCGCGCTGGAGCGGGTCGGCGGCTACGACGAGCACTTCCAGCGCGCCCAGGACTGGGAGATGAACCACCGCATCCGCGAGAGCGGCGGCCTGGTCTGGTTCCAGCCGCGGATGCGCGTCTCCTACCGGCCCAGGCCCGACCTGGGCGCCCTGGCCAGGCAGTACTTCCACTACGGGCGCTGGCGCAGGGTGGTCGCCCGCACCCACGAGGGCACGATCAACCTGCGCTACCTGGCGCCGCCGCTGGCCGTGCTGGCGATCCTGGCGGGCCTGGTCGTCTCCCCGTTCCTCTGGCCCGGCCTGCTGATCCCCGGCGGGTACCTGGCGGCGATCCTGGTGGGCTCGGCCGTGACCGGCAGCGGCCTGCCCGCCGCCGCGCTCGCCCGGCTGCCGCTGGTGTACGTCACCATGCACATGTCGTGGGGCTGGGGGTTCCTGACCAGCCCGAGAAGGCTCGGGAAACCGGACCGCGCGGGCGGCTGACCCCGCCCCCGCGCGGCCTTCTCGCCGCGCGGCCCCCCGCTCCGGGGGCCCTCCGCTTCGGGCGGTCTCAGTCGCCGACGGCGGCGGCCCGGAGCAGGGTCTCGGCGATGAGCAGGTCGACCGGGTGGGTCACCTTCATGTTCCGCTCGCTGCCCGGCACGACGTGGATCGGCACCTCGGGCAGGTAGCGCAGCAGCACGCCGCAGTCGTCGGTGGCCGGCCGGTCGCCGAAGCCGGGGTCGGCGAACGCGCGCTCGTACGCCTCGCGGATCACCGAGAGGCGGAAGCACTGCGGGGTCTGCACGCGGCGCAGGGTGGAACGGTCGGGAACGTCGAGCACGACCTCCCCGTCCGGCCCGGACGCGGTCACCACGATCGTGTCGGAGCTGGGGATCGCGACCTCGACGGCCGAGCGGGTCCTCAGGGCCTCGACGCAGTCGACGATGATCCGGGGTTCGGTGAGGGGGCGTACGGCGTCGTGCAGCAGGACGTCGCACTCGCGCCCGCCGAGGGCCCGCAGCGCCCGCCAGGTGGTCTCCGGGCGGGTCTCGCCGCCCTCCAGCACGGCGGTCACCTTGGTGAATCCGCCGCGCTCGACGATCCGCTCCACCTCCGCGGTGAAGCCGGCCGCCATCAGCACCAGGATCTCGTCGATCTCCGGTACGCCCTGGAACAGGGCGAGCGTGTGCTCCAGGATCGTCCTGCCCGCCACCTCCAGGAGCTGCTTGGGGGTGGCGAGGCCGACGCGCCGGCCGACACCTCCCGCCAGGACCACCGCGACGGTCGGGAGACGGGGTGCACGTTCGGCCACGTTCGGATTCCTTTGACAGTTCGGATATGGCGAGCGTAACGGGTGCGTACCCGATCGTCCGGCGCGCTCCCGTGCTATCCCGTCAAGATCTAGCTACGCTGAGTGCGCACTCCCCGATTCGTACGGTGATCCCGTCGGATACGAAGGAGCCCGTATGCCCGACCCTCACGCCACCGCCCCGTCCGGCACGTCCGGCACGTCCGGCATGCCCGGGGCGGTCGCGGTCGTGCTCGCCACCACCGAGGCGTCCGGTCTGCGCCACGCGGACGGGACGCTGCTCGACCGGCTCACCGGGCAGCTCGCCGGCCTGCCGGTGCGGGACGTGCACGTGGTGGCCCGTACCGGCGACATCATCCACGCGCCCGGCGGCACCTACATGATCGGGACCGAGGGGTCCCGGGGGCTCGCCGACGACCTGCGCAGGGTCGCCAAGGCGGCCGGTTCGTCCACCGGCCCGGTGCTGGTGGTCGCCGGTGACCTGGTCGCGCACACCGAGGCACTGGCCCTGCTGGTCGAGCACCCCTCCCACGGCACCGCCGCCCTGGTGGGCGACATCAGCGACACCAGCGACATCAGCGACATCAGCGACATCAGCGACACCGGCGACACCGGCGACACCGGCGACACCGGCGACACCGGCGACGCGGGCGACACCGGTGACGCGGGCGGCATCGGTGACACCGGCGACGGAGACGGCGCGGGCGGCGCGATCGGTGTGGACGGCGCGATCGGCGTGGGTGGCGGGCCGGGCCCGTGGCGCCCGCCGGTCAGGACCGAGGGCGGGGCGGTGGTGGCCGCGGGAACCTCCTTCCACCGGGTCGGCGCGGCCAACGGCACCTTCCGGGGCGCGCTCCAGATCGGCGTCGCCGACCTCGCGATCCTCGCCGAGAGCGCCGAGACGCTCGCCGAGCTGGCCGAGACCGGCCGCCTCGGCCCGATGGACGGCGCCGAGGCGCCCGCCCTGCTCCTGAGCGGCCTGACCCGCTCGGGCGTCCGGGTGCGCGCGGCCAGGCTCGGCCGCCTGCGCGCCGACCGGGTGGCCGGGCAGGCGGACGCCGACGCGGCCGTGCGGCGGATGGAGGAGGTCGACGAGGCCAAGGCCAGGCTGGACGACGCGGTCAAGGGCAACGACGGCTTCTTCACCACCTACGCGGTGAGCTCCTGGTCCAGGCACCTGGTGAGGTTCGCGGCCGAGCTCCGGCTGACGCCCAACGCGGTCACCGGCATGTCCGTCGGCCTGGCCGTGCTCGCCGCGATCTGGTTCTCCAGCGGCACCCGGCCCGGCATGATCGCCGGCGCGGTGCTGCTCTACCTGTCGTTCGTGCTCGACTGCGTGGACGGCCAGCTCGCCCGCTACACCCGCGCCTTCTCGCCGGTCGGGGCGTGGCTGGACGCCACCTCCGACCGTGCCAAGGAGTACCTCGTCTACGTGGGCCTCGCCTTCGGGTACACGGCGGGACAGGACGTCACCGGCGGCGGCCCCGACGGCATCTGGGCGCTGGCGGTGGCCGCGCTGATCATGCAACTGCTCCGCCACATGATCGACTTCTCGTACGCGGGGGCGCGTGCCGACGCCGCCCGGATGCGGGGTGCCCTGTACGGGGCCGGTCCGGGAATCCCGCTCTCGCGGGCGGCGGACGTGCGGGGCACGGACCCCGAGGACGTGGCGTGGGAAACCGGCCGGGGAGCCGCGGTCTCGCGGGCCGCCCTGGCCGACCCCGCCGATCCCGTCGACCCCGCGCGTCCGGAGGGCCTGTACGGGTGGCCGGTGCCGGTGCCGCTCCTGGAGCCGAAGTGGCGGACCGCGTTCACGAGCACCGAGGCGGAGCGGGTGCCGGCCTCGCGCGACCTCGCGGACGGCCCCGAGGGCGCCAGGGACGATCGGGTGGACGTCTGGAGCCTGCTGGAGGGACCGGCGGGCGCCAGGGGGGTCACGCAGGAGCGGGTGAGCGCCGGTGACGCCGGAGCCGGCCCGCCCGGGGCCCCGGTCACGGAAGCGGCCGGGGGCACCGGAGGGGACACGTCCGGGAGCACCCGAGGGGACACGGCAGGGAGCACCCGAGGGGACACGGCAGGGAGCACCGGCACCGGGGGTCACGGCTATCCGCGGGTCGCGACCGACGTGCCGGAGGGCAACGCGATCGTGCGGCTCTCCGAGACCCTGGAGAGGACCTCCCCCACCCGCTGGCTCAAGAAGATCGTCGTCCTGCCCATCGGGGAACGGATGGCGCTGATCGCGGTGACCGCGGCGTTCTTCAACGCCAGGGTGACCTTCCTCGCCCTGCTGACCTGGGGCGGGGTCGCCATGATCTACATTCTCGCCGGCCGGATGGGCAGGTCGCTGAACCGATGACGGGCGACGGGGGGCTCCTCGCGGAGCGGACAGGGAGACGGGTGTGATCGCGATGTCCGTGCACATGACACCGGTGCCGCGCAGTGCCGTGGTCGCGTACCGCGACGACGGGGTGCTGTCGCGGGGCATGGGCGCGCTGGTGGCCGGGCAGCTCCCGCCGCTGCCGCCGGCGATCGTCGGGATGTTCGTGACCGGGGTCCTGCTGCTGGTCGGCGTGGCCGGCACCGACGGCCCGGCGGTGTTCGCCCCCGCGGTCGTGCTGCTGCTGACCGGCCCGGGCAGCTCCCACCCGCACGACGGCAGGCTCGACTGGCTGGTGCCGCCGATCCTGCGTCTCACCGAGTACGGCTTCGTGGCGTCGGTGGGCTTCGCGCACGACGTGCCGCCGGTGCTGGTCTTCGCGCTGCTCGGCGCGATGGCCTTCCACCACTACGACCTGGTCTACCGGCTGCGGCAGCGGGTCTACCCGCCCTCCTGGCTGGCCTCGGCCGGTCTGGGCTGGGACGGCCGGATGCTGCTGGTCGCGCTCGGCGGCCTCGCCGGTCAGGTCACCGCCGCCTTCGCGCTGCTCTCGCTCTACCTGTGGTGTCTCTTCGCCTGGGAAAGCGTCACCTGCTGGCTGGCCGTCCCCCGCCTCGGGGTGGACGCGGCCGACCTCGGCGCGCACGACTGAGGGCTCCCGCGTGTACGACCCGAGGGCCTTGGCGCGCACGGTCGAGGGCTCCAGAACGCACGACCCGAGGACCTTGGCGCGCTCGGTCAGGAGTTCCCGCGCACACGACCCGAGAGCCCCGGCGCGCACGGTCGAGGGCTCCCGCGCACACGATCGGAAACATTCGGCGAACCCCGGATTACACGATCACGCCCCGGAGGCAACTAATCTTTGGGGCCTAGGAGTGCCCGCCGGGAGGCGCTCACCCGAATGAGGAGTGCACGTTGCTGGGAATGGTGCTGGCCGCCGGGGCCGGACGACGCCTGCGGCCGTACACGGACACGCTGCCCAAGGCTCTCGTGCCGGTCGACGGCGACACCACGATCATGGACATCTCGCTGCGCAACCTCGCGGCGGCCGATCTCCGTGACGTCGTGGTCATCGTCGGCTACCAGGCGCAGGCCGTACACGAGCGCAAGGCCGATCTGGAACGGCGGCACGGCGTGAAGCTCACCCTCGTGCACAACGACAAGGCCGAGGAGTGGAACAACGCCTACTCGCTCTGGTGCGCGCGCGAGTACTTCGACCAGGGGGTGCTCCTGGTCAACGGCGACACGGTGCACCCGGTCTCGGTGGAGGAGACGCTGCTGTCGGCGCCCGCGACCAGCGACATCCTGCTCGCGGTGGACGACGTCAAGAAGCTCGCCGACGAGGAGATGAAGGTGACCCTCGACGAGGACCGTCACCTGCGGCGCATCACCAAGCTGATGGACCCGGCCGAGGCCGCCGGTGAGTACATCGGCGCCACGCTGATCCGTTCCGGCATCGGCGAGCGCCTCGCCGACGCGCTGAGGGCGACCTTCGAGCGCGACCCGCAGCTCTACTACGAGGACGGCTACCAGGAGCTCGTCGCCCGCGGCGAGAAGATCGCGATCGCCCCCATCGGTGACGTCCCGTGGGTCGAGGTCGACAACCACGACGACCTCGCCAAGGCGCGGGAGATCGCGTGCCGATACTAGCCAGGATGTTGCCGGCCCCCCTGTCCATGGAGGTCCGGCGCGGCGCGATCGCCCAGCTCGGCTCGTTGCTGGCCGACAGCCGGGTGGCGACCTCCGGGCGGGTGGCGGTGGCGGTGG
Source organism: Streptosporangium sp. DT93 (assembly GCF_049844535.1). Lineage (NCBI taxonomy): Bacteria > Bacillati > Actinomycetota > Actinomycetes > Streptosporangiales > Streptosporangiaceae > Streptosporangium > Streptosporangium sp. DT93. Next base: position 324,238 of record NZ_JBNCLF010000009.1, on the reverse strand, counting down.
GCGCGGGCCAGGGCGACAGGATCGCCTCGGTGATCGCCCCCTCGCTCGGCGAGGCCCGCGTCTTCCGGGTCCCCGACGGCTCGGTGGACGCGGCCGTCTCGCTCGGCGCGGACCTGCGCAAGGGCGCCTACGAGGCGGTCGTGGGCATCGGCGGCGGCAAGACCATCGACGTGACCAAGTACGCCGCGTCGCTGGCCGGGATCCCGATGGTCGCCGTGGCCACCAACCTGTCGCACGACGGGATCTGCTCGCCGGTGGCCTCGCTCTCCCACGACGGCGGCAAGGGTTCGTTCGGCGTTCCCATGCCGCTGGCCGTCATGGTCGACCTCGACTTCGTGCACGACGCGCCCGCCTCGCTGGTCCGCTCCGGCGTCGGCGACGTGGTCAGCAACCTGTCGGCGATCGAGGACTGGCATCTCGGCGCGAACGAGCGCGGCGAGCCGGTCGACGGGCTGGCCTGCGCGATGGCCCGTACGGCGTCGGAGGCGCTGATCGGCCGCGGTGACTCGATCGAGTCGGACGCGTTCCTCACCGTGCTGGCCGAGGCGCTCATCCTGTCGGGCATGTCGATGGTGGTCGCCGGGTCCTCCCGTCCCACCAGCGGCGGAGATCATGAGATCCTGCATGCCGTGGATCAGCTCTTTCCCGGCACCTCCAATCACGGCGAGCTCGCCGGGATAGGTGCCGCGTTCTGTTTCTTCCTCCGCGAGGACTCGCGCAGGCTCACCCAGGTCGTCGACTGCCTGCGCGGGCACGAGCTGCCGGTCACCCCCGCCGACGTGGGGTTGTCTCCGTCGCAGTTCACCGAGGCGGTCGTGCTGGCGCCGTCCACCCGGCCGGGCCGTTACACGATCCTTGAGCACCTGCGCCTGTCGGAACCGGAGATTCGCGAGCGGGTGGAGGATTATGTCCGGGCCGTCGGTCGCTGAGCTCCGTGCGGTGGCCCAGCCGCAGTCGACCATGGGCCGCAACAGCGGCGAGCACTGGGCCGGCTCGCTCTACATGCGCAAACTGTCGATCTACGTCACCTGGTTCCTCGCCAAGACGCCGATCACGCCCAACCAGACCACCTGGCTGATGATCCTCACCGGGATCCTCGCCGGGGTGGTGCTCGCGCTGCCCGGCCTGTGGGCGGCCGTGCTGGCGGCCGTGCTGGTCCAGCTCTACCTGCTGCTGGACTGCTCCGACGGGGAGCTGGCCCGCTGGACGAGGCGTACCTCGATCACCGGCGTCTACCTCGACCGGGTCGGCCACTACTTCGCCGAGGCCGCCCTGCTCATCGGGCTGGGGTTCCGGGCCTCGCAGGTGCTGCCCGACTGGTACACGGTGGCGGGCTTCGCCGCCGCGCTCGGCGCCATCCTGATCAAGGCGGAGACCGACCTGGTCGACGTGGCCCGTGCCCGGTCGGGGCTGGTCGCGGCCACCGAGTCCTCGGCCGAGCAGTTCGGCTCGCGCGGCCTGGGCATGGCGCGCAAGGCCGCCGCGGCGCTGCGGTTCCACCGCATCGTGCAGGCGGTCGAGCTCTCCCTGCTCGTCGTGGTCGCGGCGATCTGGGACGCGATCGACGGAGGGCTGGCGGCGACGAGGGTGCTGGTGGTGGCCTGCGTGATCGTCGCGGTGCTGCAGATGGTGCTGCACCTGATCAGCATTCTCGCCTCCAGGCGCCTGTCGTGAGGAACCGGATGGCGTCCGGGCGCGTCGTAGGAGCGGGCACCTCGTTGTTTGGTGGGTGTTCGTCGGCGGTTCCGATACGCTTGTTCCCCGGTAAACGCAGAACCCCAGGCCCGGCCAGATTTGCCCGATCCAGCAGACTCGGTGATCATGAAAGTATGCTCCGTACGTGCTCTCGACGCGTCAAGGCGATGACCCGTTGAAGATCTCGTGCGTCATTCTCACCATGGGCAACCGGGTCCCCGAGCTGGACCGGGCGGTGGAGTCCGCGCTGAACCAGGCCGACGGCGACGTCGAGGTGGTGATCGTCGGCAACGGCGCGGACGTCCCCGAGCTCTCGGTCTCCGTGCCGGCCGGGTCGTCGGCGTCGATCAGGAGCGTGCGGCTGAGCCACAACGCGGGCATCCCCGCGGGCCGCAACCGTGGCGTCGAGGAGTGCTCGGGCGACGTCGTCCTCTTCCTCGACGACGACGGCTGGTACGCCGACCCCGGCCTGGTGGCCCACCTGCGGGAGCGCTTCTCCACCGAGCACGACCTGGCGGTCGTCTCCTTCCGGGTGAAGGACCCCGACGGCGGCATCGGCCAGCGCCGCCACGTCCCCCGGCTGCGCGCGGGCGACCCGGAGCGCTCCTCCCCGGTGACCACCTTCCTGGGGGGCGCGTGCGCCATCCGCCGTTCGGCGTTCCTCCAGGTCGGAGGGCTGCCCGAGCGGTTCTTCTACGCGCACGAGGAGACCGACCTGGCCTGGCGGCTCCTCGGTGAGGGCTACCGCATCGAGTACGACGCCAAGACCGTCATGTACCACCCGCAGGTCCCCCCCACCCGGCACACCGACTTCTACCGGCTCAACGCCCGCAACCGGGTCTGGCTGGCCCGGCGCAACCTGCCCTGGATCCTCGCGGGGCTCTACCTGCTCAACTGGATCATCCTGACGCTGGTCCGCGAGCGTTCGCGCCCCGCCCTGCGCGCCTGGTTCACCGGCTTCGTCGAGGGGGTGCGCGAGCCCGCCGGGGAGCGCCGCCCGATGGGCTGGAACACCGCCTGGCGGATGCTCCGCCTCGGCCGTCCCCCGATCGTCTGACGCGCCCGTACCGTGGACGTGTACACCCTGGGTGAGGCCTTCGGCGTCGTCACCAGCGGCCGGATCCGCCACGAGCACGAGGCCAGGCTCGACGTCACCGGCGCGGAGTTCACCGTCGCGGTCGGGTTGTCCCGGCTCGGGCACCAGGTCGGCTGGCTGGGCAAGGTCGGCGACGACGAGCTGGGGGCGCGGATCCTCATGGCGCTGCGCGGCGAGGGCGTGGACGTCTCCGACGCCCGGGTGGACGAGGCGGCGGCGACCGGCCTGCTGCTGCGGGAGTCCAGGCTCGGCCAGCCCCCGTGGGTCAGCTACTACCGCACCGCCGTCAGGCTCGCCCAGGGCAATGTGCCGATCGACCGCATCGCGGCCTCCCGCGTCCTGCACGTCAGCGGGATCACCGCCGCGCTGAGCGCCCGCGACGCCATGAACGCCGCGATACGGGCGGCGCGGACCGCCGGGGTCGCCGTCTCGGTGTCGGTCGACTACCACGACCAGCTCTGGCCGGACCTGCGCGAGGCCGAGGAGATCCTCAGTGTGCTGGCCTGCTCGGCCGACGTGCTCTTCGTCCGGCAGAGCGAGCTCGACCTGGTCAAGCCCGCCCTCTCGGGCGACCGCGAGGTCATCGTGATCCGCGGCAGCCGGGGCGCGAGCGTCCGGGTGGACGGTGTCCGCCACGACGCGCCGGGCCTGTCCACGCCCGTGGTCGACCGCAACGGGTCGGGGGACGCCTTCGTGGCCGGGTACCTCAGCGCGCTGCTGGAGGGGCTCCACCCCGCCGACCGGCTGCGCCGGGGCTTCCTGCTCGGGGCCTTCGCCTCGTCGGGCCCCAGCGACTGGCAGGGCCTTCCCACCAGGACCGAACTTCCCCTGCTGGAACTCGACACCTGACCTCGCCCGCCGGGGGCTCGTCCCGCCGGCGGGCGGTCAGGGTTCCTTGGCCTCGTCGAAGGTCATCGACAGGTGGGAGACCGTGGTCGTCATCAGGGCGCGCCTGGGCAGGCCGAGCTCGCTCAGCTCCTTGGCGATCGCGTGGTTGCCCAGCCGGATCAGCGCGCCGCCCGGACGGGCCCGCACGCCCCGGGGGGACATCGACCACGGGACGCGCCGGGTGACGCCGTCCAGGTGGCTGTAGGCGTCCAGGGCGGTCATCATCCCGGGGCCCGGGATCGGGACGCCGGGTTTGATCAGCAGGTCCAGCACCATGCGCCCGTCCTTGCGCAGGATGCACCGCTTGTAGGGGGTGGACAGGCGCAGGTCGATGTCGGCGAGCTCCTTGGGGAAGCCCCAGATCGAGCGGCCCGCCTCCATGGTGAAGCCCTGGTCGACCGGGAGCCAGTGGATGAACGCCCCCGCGCCCGCCGTGCGGAGCTCGGACAGGCCGGCGCGCAGGCCGCCGCCGGGAGCGTGATCGGCCCCGGGGGGCCGTACCAGGAAGGCGATGCCGAACTCGTGGTACGGGTCGAGGTCACCGTCGACGTAGTCGGCGAACATCAGCGTGCACAGCGCCTTGCGCGGCAGCACCTCGGCGATCTCCAGGCGCGAGTAGGCGATCACGGCTCGCGCGGCGTCCGCCCGGACCAGGTAGGAGGCGGCGCAGACCGAGACGTCGCGGATGCGCACCGGCATGGCGATCTCGCGCCCCTGGATCAGATGACGTGCCATGCCTCCAGTACACCAATCTCCAGCCTCGACGTCACTGTTTTTCCTGCCCATTCCTCCAGCATTCCTATGTATTGACCGGCTCGGTCCGGCCAGTTGTGGTGCGCCAGTGCCTCGGCGTGACCGCGTACCCCCATTTCCGTGGTCCCCGCCGGGTCGTCCCGCAGGGCCAGCACCGCGGCCACCGCGGCCCCGGCGTCCCCGAAGGGGACCACGACCCCGCATCCGGTACGCCCGACCAGCGCGGAGGTGGCGGGCAGGGGAGTGGTGATCACCGGGATCCCGCGCGACATGTAGTCGACGACCTTGGACGGCAGCGGGGGGCGGCCCGGCGTGTCACGCGGGAGCGAGAGGCCGGCGATCGCGCCCTCGGCCATCCGTAGCGCATGCCGGTTGGGCACGTGGCCGTACCAGTCGAGCAGGCCCTGCCGCTGAGCGTCCCGCAGCAGCGGCCTGACCCGGGCGTCGGCCGAGCCGATCAGGTCGAGCCTGATCCCGTGCGTGAGCAGCCCGCGGGCCGTGGCGACCAGCTCGTTCACGCCGCCGCGCTCGGACAGGTGGCCGATGTGGACCACCCGGCTCCGGCCGGGCGGCACGGGCGGGCCGGCCGGCACGTAGGCGGCGTCGGGCACCACCGGGTGGGAGCGGTCGAACCGCTCCCGCAGGGACTCCTCGGACAGGACGAGGCGCAGGTCGCGATCGGCACGGGCCTCGGCGCGGCGTACCAGCGCGGACAGGACCCGGCGCGGGTGCCAGGCCGCGCCGTCGCCGTCCCCCGTCGCGGCGGCGCGCACGTCCCAGACCGTGACGGGACGGCGTCCGGGCAGCCGGAACAGCAGCTCCACGTCGTGCACGATCAGCAGGTCGGCGCCCTCCAGGCCGCGCCTGAGCGCGCCCCGGGCGGCCTTGAGCGAGCGCCCGCGGTGGTTGCCGATCGCCCGCGGCACGTCGATCGCGCGGATCGCCGGGTCCGGGGTGACGTTGCAGTCGGTGAAGGGGGCGACATAGGTGATCTCGTGGCCGGCGTCCAGAAGCGCCCGGATCTGCCGGTGCATGATCCGGGCGTCTTCCGGGTGACGAACGATCGTGGCGACACATACCCGCATACGCCGATGGTGGGTGGTTGTTCCGTCCGCACCGGAGGGGTTGGGTTAACTACCGGGGAACCGCCGCCGAACTCTCCTGTCCGCCGGGGCCGGTCGGCCTGTCCGGGCCCGTGCTCCCGGCGGGCCTTTCCGGCCCGGCAGGCCCGGTGGTCCCGGCGGTCTCGGCGGGCGCCCGGGCGGGCGCCGGGGACGGCCTGCGGTAGAGCCAGACCAGGCGGGGTTCGAGCATCCACTTGAAGAGCCTGCGGGTCTCGGGCAGGCAGAGCACGATGGCCAGGGCCAGCGAGCTCGACGCGATCGCCGCCACGCCCAGCGGGCCGTACAGCCAGGGGAAGCTCAGCCAGCCCTGGTCCTTGGCGATCACCACGACGACGCCGTGCAGCAGGTAGGCGTACAGGGTGCGGGTGCCGAGGTCGGAGAACCAGGTCTCGCGCCTGGGCACCAGCGCGAGCACCGCGAACGTCATGACCAGCGCCGCGACCAGCACGGCGGCGCGCACCCCGAACCCCAGCCACCAGGACATGTCCATGGCCTTGAAGCTGTAGCGGAAGTAGACCGGGTCGAGCGGCACACGGGGCGCGGCGACGATCGCCACCCCGGCGGCGGCGACCAGGACGACCGCCGAGGTGATCCTGACCCACAGGGGCTTGAGCAGGTCGAAGTGCTCGGGCTTGAGCAGCAGGCCGAGGACGTAGAACGGCAGCAGGCCGAAGAAGCGGTCGATGCTGAAGTCCCCGGAGATCTCCGAGAAGCCCGCGGCCATGTAGATGACCACGGCGACCAGCAGCGGCTGCCGCATCCGCGTCCAGATGGGCGTGGAGATCCGCCAGAGGACCAGGGCGAGCAGGTACCAGTTCAGCCACGCCGGGTCGATGATCGTGAGCGTCCACTTCTGGCCGAGCGAGAAGCGCAGCAGCGCGTAACCGATCTCCACCACCACGTACGGGATCAGCAGGGTGTCGACCAGTTTGTTGATCTTCGCGTTGGAGTTCCAGAAGTTGCGTCCCAGGTAGCCGCTGATCAGCACGAACGCGGGCATGTGGAACATGTAGATGAACAGGTACGCGGCCTCCGCCGAGTGCGCCTTCAGGGTGGGCACCAGGGAGTGGCCCGTCACGACCAGGGCGATCAGGACGAACTTCACGTTGTCGAGGTAGGGCTCGCGCTTCTTCCTGGCCGGAGGGGCGGGCTCCTCCTCGGTGACCTGCTCGCGCTCGCGCTCGGCCCGCCGCTCCTGCTCGGCCGCGGGACCCTGGCTCCAGAACGAGGGCTCGCCCTGGCCCGCGGAGTTCTCCCAGTAGGAGAAGGGACGCTCCCCGGGAGCCGCGGGCCGCCGGGGGGGCGGGGCGATCTGCGGGGACGCGCCCTGCGGGGACGTGTTCTGCGGGGACGGTGGGCCCTGCGGCGCGGCCCCGGGCACGGCGTACGGGTGCGCACCCGTCTGCGGCTGGTGGGCGGGCGGCGGGGGAGCGGGGGGTGCTCCCCGGTCCGGCCGGGGGGCGGGAACCCGGGGGGCGGCGTACGGGTCGGAGCCGTGCGAGGCCGGGGTGCGCGGGGCGGGGGCGTACGGGTCGGCGCTGGGTGAGGCCGGGGTGCGCGGGTCGGCGTACGGGTCGGGGGTGGGTGAGGCGGGGCTGCGGTGCGGGTCGGGACCGTGTGAGGCGGCGGTGGGTGAGGCGGGGCCTTCCTGGCCCCAGCCGAGGCTCTCCTGCCCCCACGACTGGTCGTCGCGTGCCCAGAACGAGCTCTCCTGGGACCAGGCGGGGTCGTCACGACCCCAGGAGGACTGGGGCACCGGTTCGGGCTCCAGCGGCCTGGAGAGGTCGAGCGGGTCGCGGGAGTCGTACGGCTCGACGGAGTGGGTGTCCCGGTACACCGGATAGGCCCCCCACTCGGTGACCTCGCCGGGGCTCATGTCGGGCACGTCGCGCACGTCGTCGTGGGTGCCGGGGCGGGTGGCGTCGCGCCCGGCGAGAGGGTCGCCGCCCGGGCCGCCGTGCCGGGACGACCGGCCGAAGGTGGTCGCGCCCTGGCCGGGCGGCTCCGGCCACGAGGGCCGACGGGACCCGTGGGAGCCGGGGACGCCGTGGGAGCCGGGAGCGCCGGGGGTGCCGTGGGATCCGGGGGTGCCGGGAGGACCGGGGGTGCCGTGGGATCCGGCGGAGGCGTCGTGAGGACCGTGGGTGCCGTGGGTGCCGTGGGTGCCGTGGGATCCGGGGGTGCCGGGAGCACCGTGGGTGCCGTGGGATCCGGGGGTGCTGTGGGCGCCGGGCTTCTGCCCTTCCTGGCCGGGGAGGTGGGGCTCACCGGGCTCCGCCCACGGGGGCCGGGACGTCCCGAATCCCATGGGCGGGGTCCGGGCCGCGTCGGGCTCCGGGACGGACCTCCGGCCATGCCCACCGGTGGGCAGGCCGGGACCGGCGCCGGAGTCGCCGTCGTCCTGCGGGGCCGGCACCTGGAAGGATCGGATGTCGCTCACGGGGGGAGGGCTCAGCTATCTCTCGGAGACCGGGGGAGTTGGTCGGGCGGATCGATGGGGCGCCCGGAGCGGCCCGGGATGCGCGGGGGGTCACCGTGTCGCCACGACCACCCTAAACCGGCCGTGCGCCCCGTGTCGCAAACGCGCTTCGATTCCGGCGGTTCCCGGGTAATCGTGACCGTCCACAACCGATTCCCGCGAACACCGTCAGACCACCGGATCTCCGAGCCCCCCATCAGGCTCCCGGTTCTCCAAGACCCTGCCGGGCCGTCGGCCTTCCGACACCCCATCAGGCTCCCGGTTCTCCGGGCCCCTGCCGGGCCGCCGGCCTTCCGAGACCCCGGCCGGCCGCCGGTTCTCCGGGCCCCTGCCGGGCCGCCCGCCTTCCGAGACCCCGGCCGGCCGCCGGTTCTCCGGCCCCCTGCCGGGTCGACGGCTTCCCGGCGCGCCGTCAGACCGTGACGACGACCTTTCCCGAGGCGTGTCCCCTCTCCTGGTACCCGACGGCCGCCGGGATCTCCTCGAACGGGTAGCGGCGGTCGATGACCGGGGTGAGCCTCCCGTCCTCGACGAGCTCGGTCAGCGTCAGCAGGTTCCGCTTGTTCTCCGTGGATCGGACCACGTCCACCAGGACCGTTCTCTGCGGCACGAACGCCGAGACCGCGAGTGCGGAGAGGACGTGACCGACGGGCTGCAGCCACCGCCCGCCCGGCCCGCCGACGACGGCGCAGGTTCCCGTGCGGGTCAGCACGCGCCGGTACGCCGACCCCGGACGGCTTCCCGCGATGTCCAGCACCAGGTCGTGGCGCCGCCCGTTCCGGGTGAAGTCCTCCGCGGTGTAGTCGACGACCTCGTCCGCGCCGAGCGACCGGACCAGTTCGACGTTCCGCGTACCGCAGACGGCGGTGACCTCCGCGCCGAACGCCTTGGCGAGCTGTACGGCGAACGTGCCCACGCCCCCCGAGGCCCCGTTGACGAGAACCCGCTGTCCCGGCCGGACCCGTCCGGCGTCCCGCAGGCCCAGCAGGGCGGTGAGGGCCGCCAGCGGCACCGCCGCCGCCTGCTCGAACGACAGGTTCTTCGGTTTCGGCGCCAGTTCCCCCTCCCGGACGCACGCGTACTCGGCGAAGCCGCCCCGCTTGGGCATGCCGAAGACCTCGTCGCCGGGACGGAACGCGGTGACGTTCCGCCCCACCGCCTCGACCTGTCCCGCGAGGTCGGCACCCAGGACGCCGAACTTCGGCGTGCGCAGCCCGAGCCCGTTGCCCATCAGGCGCGCGATGTACGGCTCCCCTCTCATGAGGTGCCAGTCGTAGGGCTGCACGGAGGTGGCGCGCACCCGGACGAGCACCTCGTCGTCGGCGGGCACGGGCGTGTCGATCTCGGTGAGTTCCAGGACGTCGGGTGAGCCGTACGAGCGCAGGACGAACGCCTTCATGAGCACTCCTCATTCATGGTGGGCGCGGGTGCGGGGCAGGGCGCCGGTCGCGGGGGCCGTCACACCCGCGCGTCGGCGGGGCCGAGGTCGCGGCCCGCGTCGGCGGGGGCCGGTGGTGACGGTCGCGGAGACGGTGACGAGTACGTCCCGAGCCGTGCGGGATCAGCGTAGGAGCCTCGCGTGGAAGGCCCATCGGCCGAAAGTACGCCTGATCGACGGACGATCGGCCCCTGACACGTGCGGTGGGCCGGTTCAGCTCCTGACGCGGCCGGTCTCGTAGGCCCAGATCGCGATCTCGACGCGATTGCGGGCGCCGAGCTTGGCCATCAGGCTGGCGATGTGGGTCTTGACGGTGCTGAGGGAGATGTACAGCTCGACGGCGATCTCGTTGTTGGTCCGCCCGCGCGCCACGGCGGCGAGGATCTGCTCCTCCCGGCCGGTGAGCGCCTCGACCGGCCGTACCGGGGCCGGGCCCGCGGTGCGGGTGAAGGCGCCGAGCAGGCGCGCGGTCACGCTCGGGGCGATGAGGGCGTCGCCGTCGGCCGCGGCGTGGACGGCCTGGGAGAGCAGGACCGTACCGGCGTTCTTGAGCAGGAAACCCCGGGCGCCGGCCCTGAGCGCGGCGTAGACGTACTCGTCCAGGTCGAAGGTGGTGATGACGACGACGGCGAGGGGGTCGGCGACGTCGGGCCCGGCGAGGAGACGGGTGGCCTCGATGCCGTCGAGGCCGGGCATGCGGATGTCGAACAGGCACACGTCGGGGCGCAGCCGGCGCGCGAGCTCGACGGCCCGCCGCCCGTCTCCGGCCTCGCCGACGACCTCGATGTCCGGCTGGGCGTTGAGGATCATCGTGAGCCCGGTACGGACGATCTCCTGGTCGTCGGCGACGAGCACCCGGACGCTCACGTCGCGGCTCCGGTCCTGGGCAGCACGGCGGTCACGGTCCAGCCCCGGCCGGGGTCCGGGCCGGCCACGCAGATGCCGCGGAGCAGGTGGGCGCGCTCGATCATGCCGATCAGCCCGTACCCCGGCGACGCGGCCGGGCGGACGAGGCCGCCGTCGCCGTCGTCGTTCACGCGCAGGCGCACCGACGCGTCGTCGGCGGTGACGCGGACCTCGACGCGGGTGGCGTGCCGCGCGTGACGCCTGGCGTTGGTGACGGACTCCTGCGCGAGGCGGTAGATCGCGGCCTCCACCGACGGCGGCAGGCCGTCGAGGTCGCCCGAGATCCGTACGTCGACGCGCGGGCCGGAGGGGGTGTGGCCGGCGAGGTGCTCGATGTCGGCGATGCGCCGGCCGGGTGTCAGGTCCATCGGGCGGTCCGTGCGCAGGACGCGGACCATGGCCTGCATCTCGGCGAGGGCGCGTCCCGCCTCGGCCTCGATCACGCGGAGGGCATCGGTCGCGGCCTCCGGTCGTGAATCCGCCGTGGCCAGGCCCGCCTGGGCGCGTATCGCCATCGCCGAGACGTGGTGGGCGACGGTGTCGTGCAGGTCGCGGGCGAGTTGTGCGCGTTCGAGCAGTTTGGCCTGGTCGAGCTCGCGCGCCCTGGCCCTGGCCCGGTAGCGCAGCGCCCCGCCCAGGGTGACGGTCGTGGACAGCACGGCGAACGCGCCGATCGTGTCGGCGCCGGTGCCGTGGCCGCCGGCCGTGGTGAGGGAGGCCGCGACGACCATGATCACGAGCCCGGTCGCGGCCTCGCGTCCCGACCCCCACCGGAACAGCGCGTACGGGAGGATCAGCTGGTAGGCCATCGTGTACATCTCCGACAGGGGCTCGCCCGTCAGGACGGAGGGCAGGCCCGTGACGGTGAAGCAGATCACGACCATCAGCAGCGGCCTGCTGCGGCGCCACAACACCGTGGGCACCAGCCCGACGGCGATGCCCACCGAGACGGCCCGCCACGGAAGGTCCGGCCGCAGCACCCCTTCGAGGACCGCGACGGGGACGATCACCCCTGCGAGCACCCAGTCCCGCCACACGCGCCGCGGGGCGTCCGGGGGGCGGGGTTCGTCCCAGAGGGAACGAAGGACGGCGAGCACACCATCATCGTACGAGCCACGAGCCACGAGCCACGAGCCCCGAGGCCGCCCCGCCCCGGTCCGGTCCGGTCCGGGGACGGGGACCGCGGCCCTCGCCGGAGAGGGTCAGCTGCAGGGGTTGGTCTTGCTGTCCACGACCTTGTCGGTGAGGGCGTCGGGGATCTTGGGGAGGGCGCGGACGCCCGGCCAGTCGGCGCCGATGACCAGCTGGATGACCGGCCCGTCGGGGGCCTTGCCGTCGGCGGTGGGCGGGGGCGCCACCATCGGCACGTACTTCTCCGTGGTGAGGGGCTTGACCTTGCCCGGGACCGGGGCGCGCTTGTCGCCCGAGAGCCTGGCGGCGACGGCGTCACCGTAGGAGGCGCCGTCGGCGGCCTCCTTCTTGGCGTAGCGGACCGTGGTGGTGGACACGTTGCCGGACGCCGGGCGGGCGTTGCCGACGTGGGTGACCACGAAGCCCTGGTCCGCCAGCTCGTCGGCGACCTGCTTGGCCCGGCCCGGCGTGTCGGTGCCGTTGAACACCTGGAGCCTGACCTGCTCGCGCTTGACCGAGGGCTTGGCCTTGGGGTCGGGCGGCGGGGTGACCTCGGTGTCGTTCTTGATCGCGGCGAAGAGCTGGTTCGCGTACGGCTGCACCCAGGCGACCCGGTTCGGGTCGTCGGGGTGGGGTCCCCACGGGACGGTGATCAGCTTCACGCCGCTCGCGGTCAGCTTCTGGGCGCTCTGCCCGATCTGGAGCAGGGTGCCGGTGTCCTTGGCCAGTTCCTCGTCCATCCGGACGGACTTGGCGGCGGTGTTGATGAAGGCCAGCATCTTGCCGGGGTCGGTCAGCAGCTCCTTGCTGGTGGCCTTCTTCACCACCTGGCTGAGGAAGACCTGCTGGCGCTTGATGCGGCCGATGTCGCTGCCGTCGCCGTAGTTGCGCAGCCGGACGTAGCCCAGGGCCTTCTCACCCGCCAGCAGGTGCCAGCCGGCGGGCAGGGTGAGCTTGGACTTCTTGTCGTCGACCGGCTTGGTCAGGCAGACGCGGACGCCGCCGAGGGCGTTCACGATGTTCTTGAAGCCGGTGAAGTCGACCTCGACGAAGTGGTCGATGTGGATGTCGGTGAGCGATTCGAGCGTGGTGATCGTGCAGGTGATGCCGCCCTCGTTGTAGGCGGCGTTGATCATCTCGGTCCTGGCCGCGACGGGCGCGCCCGTCTCGGAGGTGCAGGCGGGCATGTCGACCATCGAGTCGCGGGGGAAGCTGACGAAGGTCGCCTTGTCGCGGTCGGGGGAGATGTGCATGAGGATGATCGTGTCGGTGCGCTTGCCCGCGTCGGCCATCTCCTGGCCGTACTTGAGGTTGTCGCCCTCGCGGGTGTCGGAGCCCACGATCAGCACGTTGAGCGCGCCCTTGACGGGCGCGGGCCGGTTGTTGCCGAGCTTGCCGGAGAGGTCGACCGTCTCGAACTCGCCCAGCGTGTCCCGGTAGACCTTGTAGCCGCCCAGGGTGCCGAGCACCAGCAGCCCGGTCGCCGCGATGCTCGCCCAGGCGCCGATGCCGAGGCGCCGCGGCCCGCGGCCCCTGCCCTTGGCCGCGGACCTCCCGGGAGGCGGCGGATCCGCGGGCGGGGCCGGAGCGGTAGGTGCCTGCACTTCCGCCCGCCGTACCCCCCTGCGGCCGGGGGAGGTCGTCTCGGCCCGGCGGTCTCTGACGGTGGCCTGCCGGTGGTCGCTCATGCGGTCCTCCCGCTCGGCGGCGTCTTCCGGTGATGGTGCGGCTCGATCATCGCGCCCAAAGAGTAGATCATGGGGTGCGCACCGGGAACCGTGATGATGCGAACTTGGCCAAGACCCGCCCCCTGAGACCGCCGTGTGATCCGGCCGCCAGCATACTCAAATACGGACATTTAGTGGAATGTTACTGAAATTAGGTTTACGTGTGATCAGAGCCGCTGCCAGGCACGCCGCGGGCACCGCCGGCAGCACGTAGCGGTAGTCGAACTCCGCCACGGCCGGAGGCATCACCAGCAGCACCGCCGCCACCGACCAGGGCAGCGCCCACGCCGGTGAGGCCGGCCGGAACCGCCGGACGCACGCCGCCGCGGGCGGCAGCAGCAGGATCACCAGCACGGCCGCGCCCGGCAGCCCGGCGACCCCCTGGTAGGTACGCATCCAGCCCGCGTACGGTTCGACGATCCGGGTGGAGATCGGACCCCGCTGGTAGCGCTCCGCGGCCTGGGCGCCGACCGTCGCCGGGTAGCGCCCCGGCGGCGCGGGCGGCGTCGCCGGGAAGAGGTAGTAGTCGTAGACCTCCCGGTCGGGGTAGACCGGACGGTCCACGGTGAACGACCGGGCCAGCTCCGAGGCGACCGAGCCCAGGTAGTCCAGCGGCTGGCTCCGGATCGCCAGCGAGGCGAACCGCCCGGCCAGCGCGTCGTTCTCCCTGCTGAACGTGATGCCGGGCAGCCTCACCAGCGGGGCGTCCTGCGCCCAGACGTACTCCTGCGCGGGAGGACGCAGGGCGGCCGGGCGCGGGTCGCAGAGCACCGCGAGGTCCGGCGGCGGCCGCATCACCCCGCAGTCGGCGAAGGTCATCGTCTTGGCGTACAGGAAGACGCCGTTCGCGCCCACGATGCCGATCCGCTGGGTCGTCGCGTGGAACCAGGCGCCGTAGCCGAGGATCGGCACCGCCGCGGCGACCAGCATGATCCCCGCCGCGCGCACCCGGCCGCGCTCACGGAAGATCAGCCAGGCGGCGAAGAGCGCCACCAGCGGCAGCCCGACCGTCCTGGTCAGCGTCGCCGCCGCGAGCAGCACCCCGATCCCGGCCGCGGTACGCCACCCGAGCCGGTTCCCGCGATCCCGGGAGTCCGGGCCCCCGGGAGCACCGGGGAGCAGGCCGCGTACGGCCAGGCAGGTCGCCGCGACGACCAGGACGGTGAAGAGGGTGTCGGAGACCAGCAGGTGTTCCAGCTCGATCTGGTAGGCGTCCAGCAGGGAGGGGGCCGAGGCCAGGGCCGCGGCCCTGCCGGGCACCCGCAGCCGCCGCGCGGTGAGGTAGACCAGCACGCCGACGAGCAGGCCGATCAGGTGCTGGGCGACCGCGACCAGCGCGAAGTCGTGGAACGGCTGGAGCGCCCTGAGGAACATCGCGTACCCGGCCGGTCGTACCAGGTCGGGCCGGGGCCTCATGGCGGTGACGACGTAGGTGTAGGAGTCGGGGAACCAGAGCGCGGGCCGGTACCCGAGCACGGTCACCAGCCGCAGCAGGGCTCCCGCGCCCAGCAGTCCCAGGAACCAGCGATGCTCCCGCAGCCCGCGGACCACGAGGGAACCGCGTCCCCCGGGAAGGCCTTGACCTCCGGGGGGAACGTGCCCGCCCGGCAGGTCGCGACCGCCCAGGAACCGCCGACGCAGCCGCGCCCACCCGACCACTCGTCCCCCTCCTCGCGCGCTGCGCGTACGCTACCGGCTCCCCGGCGACCTCGCGGCCCGCGCCCGGGCACGGCGCGCCCGCCGTCGTCCCGGGTCGGCACTACGATCTGGTCGCATCATGACCACCGGATCGCTGGACCGCGCGCGCAGGCCCTCGGCGGGCAGGGTGCTGGCCGTGCTCTCGGTCGTGCCGCCCCTGGCGGTGGCGGGCTGGCTGCTGGCCGGTCTGCCGCTGCTGCTGCTCGGCGCGTTCCGGCCGCTCCTCGCGGTCCCGCTCGGCCTGGTGGCCGTCGCGCTGCTCTGCCGGTACGGCCTGCGCCGCGTGCCGGAGATCGGCGGGACGACCGCCCGGCAGGTCGCCGGGGTGGTCGCGGTCGCCGTGGGCTCGGGGATCCTCAACGGCCTGCTGCACGGCGAACAGCTCATCGTCCGCCGCGACCCCGGCACCTACGCGCAGTACGCCCTCTGGCTGGCCGGGCACGGCTCGCTGCCGGTTCCCTTCCAGGAGCAGGCCTTCGGCGGCGCCGATCCGGCCCTCCGCTTCGGCAGCGTGGGCTTCTACGACTTCGGCGGGGCGGTCGTGCCCCAGTTCATGCCGGGGGCGCCGATGCTCCACGCGGTGGGCGCCTGGGCGGGCGACATCGCCGGGCTGCTGCTGGTGCCGCCCGTGCTGGGGGCGGCGGCCGTGCTCGTCGTCGCGGGCCTGGCCGCCCGGCTGATCGGACCCCGCTGGGCCTGGCTCGCCGCGCTGCTCTTCGCCGTCTGCCTGCCGATCCTCTACACGTCGCGGACCACCTTCAGCGAGATCCCGTCCCTGATCCTGCTCTTCGGGGGCCTGACCCTGCTGCACGACGCCGGCACCGGGACCCGCGCCGGCACCGGGACCCGCGCGGGCGCCGGGCCCCGCGCCGGTGCCGGGCCCGCCTCGGAGGCGGCTTCCCGTTCCGGCTCCGGGGCCGGCCGGGACGCCGGGCGGGCGGCCCGGACACGGCCGCCGGGGTCGCCGAGATCGGCGGGGCTGACAGGACCGGCAGGGCTGACGGGGCTGGCCGGGCTGGTGACCGGGCTGGCGGTCATGGTCAGGATCGACGGGCTGCGCGACGTGCTCCCGGTGCTCGCCTACGCCGGGCTGCTGATCGCCCTCGGCCGGGCCGGTGACCGGGAGAGGGGACGGCAGGGGGTGCCGCTGCTCGGCGGGCTGGTGGCGGGGGCCGGGCTCGGCTTCGCCGCCGCCCACCTGCTGTCGCGGCCCTACCTGGACTACCTGTCGGGGTCGCTGGTCCCGCTGCTGGCCGTCTGCGGCGCGGTCGTGCTCCTCATCGCGGTGGCGGCGGTGCTCGCCCCGCGTCTCAAGGGCCCGGTGCGGCGGGTCGCGCGGGTCCGGTGGCTGCCCGAGGCCGCCTCCGGTCTGGTCGTGCTGGTCGCAGTGGCCTTCGCCGTACGGCCGTGGCTGGAGACCGTGACCCGCGTGCCCACCACGCCCGAGGACCGGACGACCTCCCTCTTCATCGCCGGGGTCCAGCGGGCCAACGGCCTGCCGACCGAGGCGTACCGGCTCTACTACGAGAACTCGGCGCACTGGGTGGCCTGGTACATCGGCATCCCGGCGGCGCTGCTGGCCGTGCTCGCCGCGGCGTTGCTCGCCCGCGGGGTGTTCCGGGGGACGGCCGCCGGGTGGGCGCTGCCGCTGGCCGTCGTCCTGTGGACGACGGTCGGCACCCTCTACCGGCCGGCCATCACCCCCGACCACCCCTGGGCCGCCCGCAGGCTGGTCCCCGTGATCGTCCCGGGTCTGATCCTGCTCGCCGTCTGGGGCCTGCGCCGGCTGCGCGACCGGGCCGGCCGGTCCGGGTACGGCCCGGCCGCGCGGCGCGGGATCACGGTGGGCGGTGCGGTCCTGCTGCTGGCCTTTCCCGCCTTCACCTCCGCGGGGACGGCCTTCACCCCGGTCGAGCGCGGCGAGCGCGCCGCGGTCGAGGCGCTGTGCGCGGCCCTGCCCGCGCGCGCCTCGGTGCTCGTCGCCGAGCGCGTCACCTCCGACCGCTTCACCCAGGTCGTCCGGGGCACCTGCGACGTCCCCACCGCGCGGATCGTGCTGGCGCCCCGCTCGGACGTGCCCGCCCGAGCCGACGTCGACCGGCTCGCCGCCCGCGTCCGCGCCGCCGGGCGCGTCCCGGTGCTGCTCGCGGCCAAGGCCGACCAGCTCTCCGCGTACGGGCTCCCGGTCCAGATCATGAACCTCCGCGTCCGCCAGGACGAGCGCTCCCTGGTCGACCCGCCGAACGCCACCTGGTCCCTGTCGGCCGACGTCTGGATGACGGTCCCCGGCGCGGCCGGGTGAGCCCTCGGGCGGTCGCGCACGCCGACGTCACGGCATGGCGGTCCCGCGCGGTCGGGTGATGAACGCCCGGCCCGGCGTTCCCGGTCTCCACGTCCGGCGGTCCCGGGCGCGTGAGGAACGTCGCCCGCCGGTGATTTCCGGGCCCCGGATGCCGTGGAGACCGGCCTCGGGCGGCTTTTCGGCCGAGGCGCCGAGCCGTGCCGGAAGGGCGTAGTGCGCTCGGTTCCCGGCTGGGCAGAGTATCCTCGCCCGTCGAGAGTATGCCCGAGAGCCCGAGAGTGGATCAGCCGTGGACGCAACGCCGTACGTGACCATCGTCCTGCCGTGTTACAACGAGCAGGACCACGTCATCGCCGAGGTCGAGCGGATCTGCGAGGCGATGGACCACAGCGGGTACACCTACGAGCTGGTGGCCGTCGACGACTTCTCCACCGACCAGACCCTGGCCAGGCTGAAGGAGGCCGCGCCCCGGTTCCCGAACATGCGCATCAGGGCCTTCCACCGCAACGGCGGCTCGGGCACGGTGCGCAGGATCGGCACGCAGGAGGCGCGCGGCGAGATCGTCGTGTGGACCGACGCCGACATGACCTACCCGAACGAGCGCATCCCCGAGCTCGTCCAGATCCTGGAGAAGGACCCGGCGATCGACCAGGTGGTGGGCGCGCGGACCAGCGAGGAGGGCTCCCACAAGCTCCTGCGGGTGCCCGCCAAGTGGTTCATCCGCAAGGTCGCCGAGCGGCTGGCCGGGCAGAAGATCCCCGACCTCAACAGCGGGCTGCGGGCGTTCCGCAAGGCGGTGGCCAGGCCCTACCTGCGGCTGCTGCCGCCCGGGTTCTCCTGCGTCACGACGATCACGCTGTCGTTCCTGTCGAACCAGCACGACGTCTACTACCTGCCGATCGGCTACAGCAAGCGGGCGGGCAAGTCGAAGTTCAGCTTCGTCTCCGACGCCTACCGCTACATCCTGCAGGTACTGCGGATGGTCATGTACTTCAACCCGCTCAAGGTGCTCATGCCGCCCGCGCTGTGGCTGATCGGCCTCGGGGTGGCCAAGGGGATCTACGACAACATCAGGACGCCCTTCTACCTGGCCAGCAACACCACCCTGATCTTCATCTCCGGCCTGCTCATCGGCTCGCTGGCGCTGCTGGCCGACCTCATCGTGCGCTCGCGGAGCGAGTAGGTGCGCGTCCGCCTGGTCGGGCCGACGTACCCCTACAAGGGCGGCGGCGCCGCGCACACCACCGAGCTCGCCCACCGGCTGGCCGCCGCCGGGCACGACGTGGTGATCGAGTCGTGGCGGGCCCAGTACCCCTCCTTCCTGTACCCGGGGAAGCAGACCGCCGAGACGCCCGACGGCGAGCCGTTCGGGAACGTGCGGCGCGAGCTCGACTGGCGCCGCCCGGACGGCTGGGTCCGCGCCGGGAGGCGCCTGCGCGACGCCGACCTGGTCGTCCTGGCCGTCCTCAGCCCGGTGCAGGTCCCGCCCTACCTGGGTGTCCTCGCCGGGCTGCGCCGCCGGACCCGGGTGGTGGCGCTCTGCCACAACGTGCTGCCGCACGAGCCCAAGCCGTACGACAGGCCGCTGATGCGGGCGCTGCTGCGCCGGGTGGACGGGGTGCTGGTCCACTCCGAGGGGCAGGCGGCCAGGGCCCGGGAGCTCGGCGCCCGCTCCGTGCGGGTGGCCGAGATGGCGCCGCACCTGCCCACGCGGGGGACCGGGGGAGCGGGACGCGTCGCGGCCGTGGCCGGGGGCGTCCACCGCAGGCTGCTCTTCTTCGGCCTGGTGCGGCCGTACAAGGGACTGGACGTGCTGATCCGCGCGCTGCCCGGGGGCGTGTCGCTGCGGGTGGCGGGGGAGTTCTGGGGAGGTCTGGAGGAGCGGACCAGGGCGCTGGTCGCCGAACTGGGGCTGACGGACCGGGTGGAGCTGCGACCCGGGTACGTGGCCGCGGCGGACGTGCCCGGGCTGTTCGCGGACGTGGACGCGCTGGTGCTGCCCTACCGGAGCGGGACGGCCAGCCAGCAGGTCTGGATGGGCCACGAGCACGGGGTGCCGGTGATCGCCACCCGGGCGGGGACGCTCGGCGAGCACGTCACCGACGGGGTGGACGGGCTGCTGGCCGAGCCCGGCTCGGTGGAGGACCTGCGCGCCGTGCTGGCCGCGTTCTACCGGCCGGGCGAGCCCGAGCGGCTGCGCTCCGGGGTCGAACCGGTCGATCCCGGGCCGTACTGGACGACCTACGCGGAGGCGCTGCTGTCGCGCTGAGCGGCCTCGGCACGCGTCCCGGCGGGGGCTTCCGCGCGGGGCTCGGCGTCGGTCCCGGCCTCGGTCCGGGGCCCGGTGTCGGTGTCGGCCTCGGTCCCGGCGTCGGGGTGGGACTCGGCGCGGCCGCGGGGGTGGGAGAGGCGTCCCCACAGGAAGCCGATCCCGGCCCAGCTCACGTCCGCCAGGGTGAACATCACCCGGGACACCACCGCCGCCACCAGGGCCTTCGGGGAGTCCAGCACCGGTGCCAGGGCGAGCACCATCGCCCCCTCGCGGACGCCGATCCCGGCGGGGACGATGACCGTGACGATGCCCGTCGCCCAGGCCAGCGCGTAGGCGCCGGTCGCCACCGCGTACAGCGAACCGGCGTCTCCCAGGGCGCCGAGGTCGGCCAGGGGGAGCAGCAGGTGCGGGCCGTAGGCCAGCCAGCCCGTGATCGTCAGGGCGACCGCGGCGAGCACGGCCCTGCCGCCGAGCAGCCGGGTCTGGCCGAGCGGCTCCTGGCGGGCGACGCGCAGGGCCAGGTCGAGCCCGAACGTGAGCACCCTGGGGTGCAGGCAGACGGCGATGACGGGGATCAGCGCCATCAGGTACCACGCCTGGGTCAGGGTGTCGCGCAGGGTCACCGCCGCCACCAGCAGGGCGCAGCCCAGGGAGACCAGCAGCGCCAGCGAGATCGAGCCGAACATCCGCCGGGGCGGGACGCGGTGGTCGCGGCCGAGCTCGATCATCGCGGCGTACGCCCAGACGCTGCCGGGCACGTACTTGCCGAGCTGGCCGACGAAGAACACCCGGGCGGCGGCGCCGAGCGGCAGCGGCGAGCCCATGCCGGCCAGCACGGTCCGCCAGGCCAGCACCATCACGGCGATCCCGGTCATCACCGACAGGTAGGACCCCACCAGCGTCCACACCGACAACTGCGCCACCGCCGCGGCCGTCTCGTCGCGGTTCCCGGCCAGCCCGTACCCGAGGAAACCCACCGCGACCAGCGCGAGCAGCACGCGGAGCAGGCGGCTTGACCGCAGTCGGCTGAGCATCCGCCCAGGGTACGACGACGCCCTTACCCGGCGGTAGGGCCGCCGGTCACCGGTACTCTTGGGCGGCGTGGCGCCCCGGCGCCGCCGTGAAGGGAGAACGGAAGCGGTGAGGTCGTCATGAGCGCCGAGCGGGTCGCGCAGCTTGAGTACTCCGAGTTCCAGGCGGCGATGCTGGACGAGGAGAAGCGCCGCAGGAAGGCCGCGAAGATCGTCGCGGTGCTCGGTCACTTCCTCGGCCGCGAGAGCGACGTCCTGGCCGGCCTGACGGTCGCCGACATCGGCTGCTCGGCCGGCTTCATCGCCGACGAGCTGGCCTCGGCGGGCGCCCGCAGGACGTTCGGCGTCGACATCGACGTGCCGGGGCTGCGCAGGGCGGCCCAGCGGTTCGGCGAGCGGGTCGAGTTCGTCTGCGCCGACGGCACCGCGCTGCCCTTCCCCGACGGCTCGATCGACGTGCTGGTCTTCAACCACATCTACGAGCACGTGGTCGACCCGGACGCGATCATGGCGGAGATGCGCCGGGTGCTCTCCGGCGACGGCGTCCTGTACCTCGGGCTGGGCAACCGGCTCGGGGTGATGGAGCCGCACTACAAGCTGCCGTTCCTGTCCTACCTGCCGCCCGCCCTGGCCGACCGCTACGTGCGGCTCTCCGGCCGGGCCGACAGCTACTACGAGCGCTACCGCACCCGGCGCGGCCTGCGCCGGATGGTGCGCGGCCTGCGGGTGTGGGACTACACCTTCCCCGTGCTCGTCACCCCGGCGGCCTTCGCCGGGAGCGAGCTCTTCCCCGGCGTGGTGGGGCGTGCGGCGGGTGCCGTGCTGTCGCGGCTGCCCCGGCCGGTGCTGCGGGCGCTGCTGCCGGTGGTGCCCACCTACCTGTGGGTGGCGACCCGGGGGGAACGCCGCCCGGCCGGGCGTTCCCTGCCCCGGCCGCCGGAGCCGGTGCGCCCGCTGTGACCCCTCCGGCCGTGCCCGCCTCCCGCGCGTCCGCGGTGAAGCGGCTGGCCCGGTTCGCCTTCCTGGCCCTCGCGCTCGGGTTCGGCGCCTGGGTGGTGGTGAGGCAGTGGGACGAGATCCGCGACGGGTTCGCCCGGCTGTCCTGGACGTCGGTGGCGCTCTCCCTGGTCGCGGTGGTCGCCGCGCTGTGCGGCGGGATGATGACGTGGCGGGCGCTGCTGGCCGACCTGGGCTCGCCGCTGCCGCTGCGCGCCGGGGCGCGGGTCTTCTTCGTCGGCCAGCTCGGCAAGTACATCCCCGGCTCGCTCTGGCCGGTGATCGCCCAGATGGAGATGGGCCGGGAGCTGGGCGTGCCGCGCTCGCGCAGCGCCGCCGCGTTCTTCCTGACCCTGCCGGTGCAGCTCGGCAGCGGGCTGCTGGTCTCCGGGGTGACGCTCTCGGCGACCCTGCCGGGCTCGGTCGCGCCGTACGCGTGGGCGTTCCTGCTGGTCCCGGTGCTGGCGGTGGCGTTCCGGCCCCGGGTGGTCAACGCCGTCCTGGGGTTCGGGCTGCGCAGGCTGGGGCGCGAGCCGCTGGAGCGCCCGCTCACCCGCCGGGGCGTGCTCACCGCGCTGGGCTGGGCCCTGGCCGGCTGGACCGCCTACGGCCTGCACCTGGCGGCGATCGTCTCCGACCTCGGCCCGCGCGCCTCCCCGGGGTTCTCCGCCCTGTCGACGGCCGCGTTCTGCGTCGGGGCGTTCGCGCTCTCCTGGTGCCTGGGCATCATGACGTTCGTCGTCCCGGCCGGCGCGGGCGTGCGGGAGGTCGCCATGGTGGCCGTCCTGGCGCCGGTCCTGGACCGGGGGCCGGCCATCGCGGTGGCGCTCTGCTCCAGGATCGTGATCATCGCCGGGGATCTTCTCTGCGCCGGCCTGGCCGGTCTGGCGGCACGCCGCGCCGAGGGGTCCCGTGAGGACCACGCTTCGGGAAAAGCCGTGTGATTTCCCCCACGTTTTCGGAGCTCCGGGCAATAGAGTAAACAAGGCAGGGGGACGATCGTCCCGCGCGGATCTTGAGGGGAGCGATCCTTCGTGTCGCCCAGAGTGCTCGTCGACGCGGCCGCCGTCCCGGCCGATCGCGGTGCGCTGATCCGGTACGTCGACGGGCTCGTCGCCGCGCTGGACAGGGCGGGCGCCGATCTCGCGGTCGTCTGCCAGCGTGCCGACGCGGCCCGCTACGCCGCTCTGGCGCCCTCCGCACGGGTCGTGCCGGGGCCTCACGCGATCACCAACCGGGCCGCGCGCCTGACGTGGGAGCAGACGGGCCTGCCGTTCCTGGCCCGTCAGGTCGGGGCCGAGGTCATCCACGCCCCCTTCTACTCGATCCCGCTGAGCCCGGGCCTGCCCACCGTGGCCACCGTGCACGACCTGACCGCCTTCACCGAGCCCCTGCAGCACGACGCGGTCAAGGCGGCGTTCTTCCGGGCGGCGACCCGCACCGCGGTGCGGCACGCGACCCGCGTGATCGTGCCCTCCAAGGCGACCAGGGACGAGCTGATCCGGCTGCTGTCGGCCGACCCGACCCGCATCGACGTCGCCTACCACGGCGTCGACCCGGCGCTGTTCCACCCGCCGTCCGAGCGCGAGATCCGGCACGCCTCCGACCGGCTGGGCCTGCACGGCACCCCGTACGTGGCCTTCCTCGGCCCGCTGGAGCCCCGCAAGAACGTGCCGAACCTGATCCGGGGCTTCGTCCGCGCCGTCCAGGATCTTTCCGACCCGCCCGCCCTGGTGCTCGCCGGGGGCGTCCGTGACGCCGCGGTGGACGCCGCGGTGGAGGAGGTCCCCTCGACCGTGCGGGTGCTGCGCCCCGGTTTCCTCTCCTTCGCCGACCTGTGCGGCTTCCTCGGCGGGGCGTCGGTCGCGGCGTTCCCCTCGCGGGGCGAGGGCTTCGGCCTGCCGGTGCTGGAGGCCATGGCCTGCGGCGCGCCCGTGCTGACCACACACCGCACCTCGCTGCCCGAGGTGGGCGGCGACGCGGTCGCCTACACCGAGCCGGACGCCGAGAGCATCGCGGACGCGCTGCGTACGCTGCTCTCCTCGTCCGAGCGCAGGAAGGCGCTGTCCGTGGCCGGGATCTCCCGCGCCAAGGAGTTCACCTGGGAGGCGTCGGCGGAGGCGCATATGCTCTCCTACCAGCGCGCGGCCGAGCAGTGAGTTAACCTCGCGGAATGACGGAGACCCCTTTGCCGGATCTTGAGGCGATCCTTCTCGTCGGCGGGCAGGGAACGCGCCTGCGTCCCCTGACGCTGGGCACGCCGAAACCGCTGCTGCCCACCGCCGGGGTTCCCTTCCTGGCCCACCAGATCGCCCGCGCCAGGGCGTTCGGCGTGCGGCGCATCGTGTTCGCCACCTCCTACCGGGCGGAGATGTTCTCCGAGGCGTTCGGCGACGGCGAGGCGTTCGGGCTCGCGCTGGAGTACATGACCGAGGAGATCCCGCTCGGCACCGGCGGCGCCATCCGCAACGCCTCCGCGGCGCTCACGAGCGGCCCGGACGACCCGGTGCTGGTGCTCAACGGCGACGTGCTCTCCGGCCACGACATCGGCGACCAGATCGCCACGCACGTGGCCCGCAAGGCCGCCGTCACCCTGCACCTGACCGAGGTGGAGGACCCTTCCCGCTTCGGCTGCGTGCCGACCGACTCCCGGGGGAGGGTGACGGCCTTCCTGGAGAAGACCCCCGACCCGGTCACCAACCGGATCAACGCCGGGTGCTACGTCTTCACCCGCTCGGTGATCGACACGATCCCGGAGGGCGAGGTCGTCTCGGTCGAGCGCCAGACGTTCCCCCGCCTGATCGAGGACGGCGCCCTGGTGCTCGGGTACGCCGACGCCTCCTACTGGCTCGACGTGGGCACGCCGTCGGCCTTCGTGCAGGGCTCCCGCGACCTGGTGCTGGGCCGCCTGGCCTCGCCCGCCCTGCCGGGTCCCACCGGCGACTTCCTGGCCCTGCCCGGAGCCATGATCTCTCCCGAGGCGGAGGTCTCCGGCGGGTCGGTGATCGGGGCCCGCGCGATCGTGGAGGCGGGCGCGCAGGTCAGGGGCAGCGTGCTGGGCGACGACTGCGTGGTGCACTCCGCGGCGGTCGTGGTCGACTCGGTGGTCGGGATCGGCGCGCGGATCGACTGTGGAGCGGTCCTGAGGGACGTGGTGGTCGGCGACGGGGCCGTGGTCGGCCCGGGGAACGAGCTGCTCGCCGGAAGCCGCGTCTGGCCCGGCGTCGTGCTGCCCGAGTCCGCGATCCGCTTCTCCAGCGACATCTGACGGCCGCGGCGCGGACGGCGGGGTCTTCGGTGGTCGCCCTCGGCCCGGTCGCGGCGCGGGAACGCGAGTGGCGTGCCCCGTGGCCGGTGGATCCGGCCCTGGTGCTGGGCCCGCACCGGCGCGGCCCGGGGGATCCCACGATGAGGGCGGAGCCGGGCGGGGCCGTCTGGCGGACCTCGCGCACCCCCGACGGGCCGGGAACGCTGCGGGTGGCGGCGGCGTCCGGCCGGGTGGCGGCCACGGCGTGGGGGCCGGGGGCCGACTGGATGCTGGCGACGCTTCCGGCGCTGCTCGGCGCCGACGACGACGTCTCGGGGTTCGTCCCCGGGCACGAGGTGGTGCGGAACGCGGCCAGGCGCTATCCGGGGCTGCGGATCGGGCGGACGTCGCGGGTGCTGGAGGCGCTGGTGCCGGCCGTCCTGGAGCAGAAGGTGGTCGTCACCGAGGCCAGGCGGGCGTGGCGGTGGCTGCTGGGCCGCTACGGCGATCCCGCGCCGGGGCCCGCGCCGGAGGGGATGCGCGTCTTTCCCGGACCCGAGGTGTGGCGGTCGATCCCGTCGTGGGACTGGCACCGCGCCGGCGCCGAGGCCGTGCGGGCCCGGACGATCGTGAACGCGGCCCGGCACGCCGGGAAGCTGGAGGAGAGCGGGGGCAGCGCCGAGGTGGACCGGCTGCTACGGGCGCTGCCCGGGGTCGGGGTGTGGACGTCGGCCGAGGTGCGCCAGCGTTCGCACGGCGACGCGGACGCCGTCTCGGTGGGCGACTTCCATCTGCCGTCGCTGGTCGGCTGGTCGCTGAGCGGGGCACGGGCGGACGACGCGGGGATGCTGGCGCTGCTCGCTCCCTACCGGGGGCACCGGCACCGGGTCAGCAGGCTGCTGCGGTTGGGCGGTTCGCGGCCACCCGCTCGCGGGCCGCGGGCACCCGTACGCGATCATCGGCGGTTCTGAGGGCGCCTTCCCCGGGGGAGGGGTCGTGGCGCTGCCAGTCGCGGCTGTCGCGGCTGTCGGCTCCGATCATCGGGGCGAGAACGGCGACGGCGATGAGGACGAGAACGAACCAGATCATTTTCAGCTCCTGGGGTCGAGGTCCGGGGTGGATCGCCCCGTAGGTCCGGCGGATTCCCGCGGGAGCGGGGCCGGTGCGATGCCTTAAATCTATGCAACCGCAAGCATTTATGTCTATCGAGAGTTGCTTGCCATAACCCTTTAGGAGAACTGAAGTATCGCCCTGAGGTGGCACGACCCGCCGCCCCGGCACCTCCGGCCGCGCCGTAGTGTGCCGTCATGAGCGCCAACCCCACCGACACCGCGATGCGCCGGGCACTTGCCAGGGCCCGCGACGGCAAAGCTCTCGACATCACCGAAGCGACCGTCCTGCTGCACGCGCGGGACGAACATCTACAGACCCTGCTCGGCCACGCCGGCCGGGTCAGGGACGCGGGGCTGGAGGCGGCCGGCCGGCCGGGGGTCATCACCTACAGCCGCAAGGTCTTCATCCCGCTGACCCGGCTGTGCCGCGACCGCTGCGGGTACTGCACGTTCGCCACCGCCCCGCACAAGCTGGAGAGCATGTTCCTCAGCCCCGACGAGGTGCTGGAGATCGCCCGGCAGGGCGCCGCGACGGGGTGCAAGGAGGCGCTGTTCACCCTCGGGGACCGGCCGGAGGACCGCTGGCACCAGGCCCGCGAGTGGCTGGACGCGCACGGCTACGACGACACGCTCTCCTACGTGCGCGCGATGGCCGTACGGGTGCTGGAGGAGACCGGGCTGCTGCCGCACCTGAACCCGGGCGTGATGACCTGGCAGGACCTGCAGCGCCTCAAGCCGGTGGCGCCCTCGATGGGCATGATGCTGGAGACGACCTCCCGGCGGCTGTTCGAGGAGAAGGGGCAGGCCCACCACGGCTCGCCCGACAAGGACCCCGCCGTGCGGCTGCGGGTGCTGGAGGACGCCGGGCGGACGAACGTGCCGTTCACCAGCGGCATCCTGATCGGCATCGGCGAGACGATCGCCGAGCGCGCCGATTCGCTGTTCGCGCTGCGCAGGGTCGCGCGCGAGTACGGCGGCCTCCAGGAGATCATCGTCCAGAACTTCCGCGCCAAGCCGGACACCGCGATGCGCGGCATGCCCGACGCCGACCTCCAGGAGCTGGCCGCCACCATCGCGGTGACCCGGCTGGTCATGGGACCGAGGATGCGGGTGCAGGCCCCGCCGAACCTGGTCGACGCCGAGTACGGGCTGATGATCGGCGCGGGCATCGACGACTGGGGCGGCGTCTCGCCGCTGACACCCGACCACGTCAACCCCGAGCGTCCCTGGCCGCAGATCGACGAGCTGGCCGCCCGCACGGCCGAGGCCGGGTTCGCGCTGCGCGAGCGGCTGACCATCTACCCCGAGTACGTGCTGGCCGGGGAACCCTGGCTGGACCCCAGGCTGAACGCGCACGTGGCCGCGCTGGCCGACCCCGCGACCGGCCTGGCCCGCGAGGACGCGGTCGTGACCGGCCGCCCCTGGCAGGAGCCCGACGGCGGCTTCGTCGCGCTGGGCCGGGTCGACCTGCACACGGCCGTCGACACCGAGGGGCGCAGCGCCGACCGCCGCGCCGACTTCGACGACGTCTACGGCGACTGGGAGGCGGTCAGGGAACGGCTGCCCGGCGCGGGCACCGGGACCGCCGCCGGCGCCATCGGCGCCGGTTTCGCGGACGGCGCGGGGGCCGCCGGTGCGGCGGGCCGGGTCGCGGCGGACGTGCGGGAGGCGCTGCGCGCCGCCGAGAGCGACCCGGCCGGCCTCAGCGACGCCCACGCGCTCGTCCTGCTCGGCCTGGCCGGGGACCAGCGCGGCGCGGGCGCCGACGACGCCGCGCTGGACGAGCTGTGCCGGATCGCCGACGGCCTGCGCAGGCAGGCGGCCGGGGACGAGGTCACCTACGTGGTGAACCGGAACATCAACTTCACCAACGTCTGCTACACCGGCTGCCGCTTCTGCGCGTTCGCCCAGCGCCGTACCGACGCCGACGCCTACACGCTCTCGCTGGAGCAGGTCGCCGACCGCGCCTGGGAGGGCTGGCAGGCCGGGGCGACCGAGGTGTGCATGCAGGGGGGCATCCACCCCGACCTGCCCGGCACGGCGTACTTCGACATCGCCAGGGCGGTCAAGGCGCGGGTGCCCGGGATGCACGTCCACGCGTTCTCGCCGATGGAGGTCATCAACGGCGCCAGCCGCACGGGCCTGTCCATCGAGGACTGGCTGATCGCCGCCAGGGAGGCGGGCGTGGACTCCCTGCCCGGCACCGCGGCCGAGATCCTCGACGACGACGTGCGCTGGGTGCTGACCAAGGGCAAACTGCCCACCGCCGAGTGGGTCGAGGTCATCTCGACCGCGCACCGCACCGGCATCCCGACCACCTCCACGATGATGTACGGCCACGTGGACACCCACGCCCACTGGGTGGCGCACATCCGGCTGATCCGCCGCATCCAGGAGGAGACCGGCGGGTTCTCCGAGTTCGTGCTGCTGCCGTTCGTCCACCACAGCGCACCCATCTACCTGGCGGGCATCGCCCGGCCCGGGCCGACGGCGCGGGAGAACCGGGCGGTGCACGCGCTGGCGCGCGTCCTGCTGCACGGCGCGATCGCCAACATCCAGTGCTCCTGGGTGAAGCTCCAGGACGACCTCTGCCGCCAGGTCCTGCTGGGAGGGGTCAACGACCTGGGCGGCACGCTGATGGAGGAGACGATCAGCAGGATGGCCGGGTCGGAGAACGGCTCGTTCAAGACGATCGGTGAGATCGAGGCCATGGTCGCCCACACCGGGAGGCCGGTGCGCCAGCGGACCACCTCCTACGGCGTGCCGGACGCCGAACGCCTGGCCGCCGCCGCGGCCAGCGACGGCGTCTGCCGCAGCGTGCGCGGGGCCGGTCTGCCGTTGCTCATGCCGGAGCCGTCTGCGAAGTTATAACGAGTTCTATATTTCCTTGCCCCGCGGGCGGGGGGGCTTGGGACAATCGTCATTCCCCTCTAGCGAGAGGTCTCCGCGTGCCCTCCTCCGGTCGACACCGTGTGGCCGCCGGCGCCGAGCGGCGCCGGCGGCAGGCCCGCCTGCGCCTGTCGCTGGCGGCGGTCGCGATCGCCGTCGCCCTGAGCGGGGTCGTCGTGCTGGTCTCCGGCAAGGTGAGCGGCTCGTGCTCCGCCCGTGACCCGGTGCTGGTCGACGTCGCCGCGGCCGTCGACATCGCCCCGACCGTCATGGAGGCCGCCTCGCGGTTCAACCGGAACCGGACCGGGGTCGAGGGCCGGTGCGTGCTGGTGCAGGTGACCGAGCAGCCGCCCGCCACCGTGCTCCGCACCCTGCTGGGCGGCACCGCCGGGGTGCTCGGCAGCCGTCCCGACGGCTGGATCTCCGACTCCTCGGCGTGGATCAGGCTCGCCCGCAAGCAGGGGGCCGCGGACCTGGCCGGCACCGAGACGGTGATGGCGACCTCGCCGCTGGTCTTCGCCACCCGTACCTCCCTCGCCCGGAGTTTCGCCGTCGGCAGGACCGACATGAACTGGCGGATGGTGTTCCCGGCGACCACCCGCGGCCGGATCCGGCCGACCGAGAAGGAACCCGACGTGGTCCGCGTCCCCGACCCGTCGCTCGCCGGGGCGGGGATCGCGACCGTGGCCGCGGCCAGGGACGTGGTCGGCAGCGGTGCCGAGGCCGACCGGGCGCTGACCGCGTTCGTCCGCTGGGCGCAGGCCGGGTCGGCGCCGGACTACCGGAGCATGCTCGCCGCCGTCGACGACCGGTCGTTCTGGCGGCGGCCGGTGGTGATCGTGCCCGAGCAGTCGGTCTGGCAGCACAACCGCAGCCCGTCCGCCGACCCGGTCGTCGCGCTCCATCCCCGGGAGGGGACCGTCAACCTCGACTACCCGTACGTGGTGACCTCCTCCGACGAGGCCAGGGCGAGCGGGTCGCGGGCGTTCGCGGACTGGTTGCGCTCCCCGCAGATCCAGGAGGCGGCCCGCAGGGCGGGTTTCCGTTCGGCGGACGGCTCCCAGGGGCCCTACGACCCGGGGCCGGGGATCCCGACCGAGGCGCCCCGTACCCGGCCGAGCATCCTGCCCGCGCGGATCGACGAGGCGCTGGAGGCCTGGAGCAGGCTCGCCCCGCCGACCAACATCCTGGTGCTGGCCGACACCGGCAGGCACATGGCCGAGCCGATCAGCGGCAAGAAGGGGAAGACCAGGCTGACCGTCGCCCTGGAGGCCGCCCGGCTGGGCCTGCAGCTCTTCCCCGACTCCACCCACATGGGCATGTGGGAGTTCTCCTCGGCCAAGGGCGCCGACCAGCGGGAGCGGGTGCGCCTGGGCCCGATCGCCGAGCCCGACGGCGGGCGGTTCGTCCGGCGCGGGCTCCTGGACGAGCTGACCCGCACCCTGCGCGCCGACGCCCGGCGGCCCAGCGCCCTGCACGACTCGATCCTCGCCGGGTTCCGCGAGGTGACCGGCGCCTACGACGAGAGCATGAACAACACCCTGCTCGTCATCACGGCCGGAAAGGACGACGGCGAGGGCGTCTCCGTGGGCGAGCTGGAGAAGGCGCTGCGCGAGGAGTGGGACCCCGAGGCGCCGGTCCAGGTGGTCGTCCTGGCGTTCGGCACCGACCTCGACCGCGCCGCCCTGGCCCGGGTCGCCGCCGTCACCAACGGCTCCCTGCACGTCGCCCAGCGCCCCGAGGAGATCATCGACGTCTTCCTGTCCGCGCTCGCCCGGCGATTGTGCCACCCGACCTGCCGCGACCCCGCCTGAGCGGTGCCGTACGGGCGGCTCCGGCGGGTGCTCCGGGTGCGCCCGGTGTGTGCGGCGGCCCGGCTCGGGCGGTGACCGGGTGCGGGGTGGTCGGATGCGCGGTGGCCGGGTGCGGGGCGGCTCAGCGTACGGCGATGAAGTCGGACGCGTGCCGGGGGGCGCGGTCGCGGGGAGGGGCGGCGGCGTGGCCGATCGCGACGGCGCCCATCGGGTCCCAGGAGGAGGGCAGGTCGAGGACCTCGCGGACCACGTCGCGGCAGAACATCGTGGATGACACCCAGGCCGACCCCAGGCCCTCCACCGCGAGCTGGACGAGGAAGTTCTGCACCCCCGCACCGGCCGCCACCACGAACATCTCCCGTTCGGCGGCGTTGCGCCGGTCGTCGCGGTAGGTGTGCGCGCCGTCCGCCACCAGGCACGGCACCGCCAGGTACGGGGCCGCCCGCAGCACGTCACCCCGCCTGATCCGCCTGGCCACCGACTCCTCGGAGAACCCGTCGCCGCGCAGGTCGGCGATCCAGGCCTCGCGCATGGCGTCGAGCAGCTTCTCCCGCGTCGCGGCCGACTCCAGCAGGACGAACCGCCAGGGGGTCGTGTGGTGGGGGGCGGGAGCGGCGATCGCGGCCGCGACCGCCCGGCGGACCGCGGCGCCGTCCACCGGCTCCGGGGAGAACTCCCGGACGGTCCTGCGGGCGAAGACCACGTCGCGTGAGCCGTAGCGGAACATGTCGTCGGCCGAGGAGCGGACCAGCTCGCGGACGCCAGGACCGTCCTCCTCGGTGGTGTACTCGGCCAGGCCCCGGATCACCGCCACCGGGGTCTGCGCGAGCTTGCCCTTCACCAGGTCCCCGGCCGCGGCGAACTCGTCGGCGACGGCGGTCAGGGTCACCTCCAGGGCGTTCCCGTGGTCGTCGGACATGCCCCGGTAGTCGAGGGCGGGGGTGACCCCGGCCAGGCCGACCGCCATGTCGGTCTGGCCGTTGCGCCACGGGCGGCCGAAGGTGTCGGAGACCACCACGCCGACCGAGACGCCGAGCAGCTCGGCCAGGCGTGTCCTGATCGCCGACGCCGAGGCGTCCGGGTCGGCCGGGAGCAGGACCACCGTGCCCTGCCGGGTGTTGGAGGCGTCGACCCCGGCCGCGGCCATGACGAACCCGTGTGAGGTCTCGGCGATCACGGTCTCGCCCCTGCGGGCGACCACCCGCCTGGTCTCGGCCGCCACGGCCTCGGCGCGCGGCACGCCGTGCAGGACCCGGCCCTCGGCCTTGCTCGCGATCTTGGAGGTGACCACCAGGATGTCGCCGTCGCGGAGGGCAGGCAGGGCCGCGGCGATCAGCTCGCCGAGGTCGTCGCCCTCGCGCACCTCGGGCATGCCGGGTACGGCGAAGATCTCCACCGTGAGGTCCTGGGGTTCGCGCCCGGCCCCGCGCGCCGTCCGGCTCGTCACGCCTCCTCCCCGGAGGGGAGGCCCAGGGGGGTGGCGCCCGTGGTGGCGCCCGTGGTGGCGTCCGTGGTGGCGTCCGTGGTGGTGACGGTGCCGCTCGGGGCGGGGGAGCCGGTGGCGGGGGTGTCGGTGGCGGGAGCGTCTGTGGAGGCCAGGCGGAGGGCCAGGTCCAGGGTGGCGCGGGCGAGGGCGGCGGCGGAGTCGAGGTCGTGCATGATCAGCGGGAGGGCCTCGACCTCCACGCCGTCCAGGGCGACCCCGGCGTCCTCCTCGGCGACCAGCCAGCCGTTCACCAGCGACGCCCCGTACAGCTCCAGGACGGCCTGCGCGGTCGTGGGCACGCCGATCGCGGCCAGGCAGGCGTCGGCCATGCCCCGGACCGGGGCGCCGCCGACGATGGGCGAGACCCCCACGACCGTCTTGCCCTCCAGGGCCTCGCGGATGCCCTTGATCTGCAGGATCGTGCCGATGCTGACGACCGGGTTGGACGGCGGCAGCAGGACCACGTCGGCCTCGGCGACGGCCTCCAGCACCCCGGGGGCGGGGACGGCCTGGTCCGCGCCGACCAGGATGATCTGCTCGGCGGGCACCGAGGCGCGCAGCCGTACCCACCACTCCTGGAAGTGGACGGCGCGCCGGCCCCGCTCGTCGGAGATGACCACGTGGGTCTCGGTCCGGTCGTCGCTCATGGGGATCAGGCGGACGCCCGGCCGCCAGCGCGCGCACAGGGCCTCGGTGACGGCCGAGAGAGGGTACCCGGCGTCGAGCATCTGGGTGCGCACGATGTGGGTGGCGAAGTCGCGGTCGCCCAGGCCGAACCACTGCGGTTCCACGCCGTAGGCGGCCAGCTCCTCCTTGACGACGTGCGACTCCTGCCGCCGCCCCCAGCCCTGCTCCTCGTTGATGCCGCCGCCCAGCGTGTACATCACGGTGTCCAGGTCGGGGCAGACGCGCAGGCCGAAGAGGCTGATGTCGTCACCGGTGTTGCCGATGACGGTGATCTCGGAGTCGGGGGCGGTGGTACGGAGGCCCCGCAGGAAGCGGGCGCCGCCGATCCCGCCGGCGAGGGACACGATGCGCATGCCGTCCAGTGTTCCACTAGGTCGGCGCGGGCGCGGGCGGGGTACGGCGCAGGTCAACGGGGGGTCCGCTCGCAGCGTCGTTCACATCGCCGGTACGGCCGAACCGACTGTCTGAAATATGCATATATGTGGGTCAATGGAGTACTTATGGGGGTGGTGGGCTTCCTGGGACCACCGGCGGCAAAGTCAGCCATGTGCAAAACTGACCCGGGTTTACCTAAAGACCCTATGGGGGTAGTTGTGATCAATGTCGAGGCGGGCCGGCTCCGAGAACCGGCGGCGTGGCTCATGGTCGCCGTCGCGTCCGCGAGCGTTCTCGTCGGCATCGAGCGCCTGCTGTTCGGGGGGTCCGCGTTCGGGGGTTCCTCCTTCTCCGCGCGCGCGGCGATCCACCTGGGGACCTTCACCTCGCCGGTCACCGTCGCCCTGCTCGTCGGGGCCGTGCTGCTGGCCACCCACCTCGGCCCGGTGATCGAGCGGCTGCGGCCTCTGGCCCTCGCGGTGGCGGTCACCCTCGGGCTCTCCGTGCTGTTCGGCGTGATCGGCCTGCTCGGCGGTCTGTTCGGCGGCGCGACGGACGTCCGGGAGAAGATCGAACTCCTCCTCGTCCACCTGCCCTCCCTGGCGCTGGTCGCGATCGCGCTGCTGTACGTGCTGCCCCGCGCGATCCCGGCCGCCTCGGCGACCGGCGGGTCGCGCGGCCAGGGCGTCCCCGGTCGTCCCTACGGGGTGCAGGACCGGCACCTCGGCAACGACCGCCCGCACGGTCCCGGGTACGGCCCTGGGCCGACGGGGGAGCAGGGGCACTTCCAGGGTCCGGGGCCGAACCCCTCCCGCGAGCATGCCCCTTACCCGGGCGCTCCGTCCCAGGGGGCACCGTTCCACGGGGGACCGTCTCAGGGTGCGCCGTTCCAGGGCGCTCCGGAGGGCCGGGACCCGCGTGACGGGTACGGCCACCCCCACGGCGCTCCCGCCCAGGGTGCGGGTCAGCCGCGGGAGCACTTCTCCCAGCAGGGTTTCCACCCCCAGGACCGGCCCGTGCAGGAGACGCCTCCCGCCACGCCCCCGCAGATCCCGTACGGCCGCCCGGCGCTCCCGCCCGCTCCCGTACGTGCCTCCACCGATGCCCCCGCCGCCGAGAGCACCGCCGGGGGCGTCCCCTCCGAGGGGTACGACCGCCACGTCTCCGCGCCGGTCGGGGACCAGCCCTCCTGGGCGGGTCACCCGCAACAGGCCGGTCACGCGCAGCAGGCCGGTCACGCGCAGCAGGCGGAGAACCG
This sequence comes from Streptosporangium sp. DT93, assembly GCF_049844535.1. NCBI lineage: Bacteria > Bacillati > Actinomycetota > Actinomycetes > Streptosporangiales > Streptosporangiaceae > Streptosporangium > Streptosporangium sp. DT93. The sequence goes on along the minus strand of NZ_JBNCLF010000009.1, from coordinate 289,834 downwards.
GCAGCAGGCCGAGAACCGGTCCCACGCCGAGGACCAGGCCTGGCCGGGACGGCTGCGGACACCCGAGCAGCAGGCCTCCCAGCGGCCCGCCCCGGAACCGGCCTCCCCGCTGTCGGCCCCCCTTCAGGGACACGACCCGAGCCCGTACGTGGCCGCGGACGTCCAGCCCCTGGCGGCGTCGTACGATCCGCCGTCCTTCACGTCCGCGCCGGGCGAGCAGCGGGCCGGGACGGACCCGCGACCGCCCGACCCGCTCTCCTCCGACCCGGTGTACGGGCGGACCGACCCGCAGGATTCCGGGCGGCGCGCCGAGTCCCCGGGGTGGCAGGAGGCGTTGTCGCCGGAACTCCCCGGCCGGCACTCCGAGCCGCAGCCGCAGAGCACCGGATGGGCCGAGGCGCAGCAGCCGGGATACGGGCAGCACCACTCCAGCCCGCGCCTGCCGGACCCGCTGTCCGACGACTCCTTCTCCACCAGCCCGCGCCTGCCGGATCCGCTGTCCGGTGACTCCTTCTCCTCCAGTCCGCGCCTGCCGGATCCGCTGTCCGGCGACTCCTTCTCCAGTCCGCGTCTGCCGGACCCCCTCTCCTCGGCTCCGGCGTCCGCAGGGCCTCTCTCCTCCGAGCCGGTGTACGGGCGGACCGACCCGCAGAGTCCGGGATGGGGGACCGACACCCCGCTGTACGAGCACCGGGCCGAGCAGGGCCAGGGCGGTTCCGCTCCCTCCGGAGGCCAGGAGGGACCGGGGTGGGACCCGCCGTCGTACGGACGGCAGGAGTCCTCGCCCGCCGGGTCCTCCGGCTGGTACCCCGACTCCCCGGCGCCGGCGTCCGAACGGTCCGAGCAGTGGTCCCCCGACCGGTCCGAGCAGGAGCGCCGGGCCGAGCCGCAGGGACACGGGTATCCGGAGCCGCAGGGGTACTCAAGGCCGGAGTCCGGGAACCACCCGCGACCCGGCCTCCAGGGCTTCGAGCACCGGCAGGACCCCCAGGGCTTCGAGCACCGCCAGGGCGCGCAGGACCCCCAGGGCTTCGAGTATCGCCAGGACACCCAGGGCTCCCAGGACCCCCGGGGTCTCGGGCATCAGCAGGGCGCCTACGCCCCCGACCTCCAGGCCGCCGCCCCCCGGGGGCAGCAGGCGCCGGACGGCCCGGCCGGGGCGAACCTCGCTCCCGACGACGTCTCCGCGTCGCCGTTCGAGGACCGTCCCTCGTCGTTCGGCGACCCTTCCGCGTCGCCGTTCGGGGACCGGGCGCCGGCCCCCTTCCCCACCCCGCCGGAGAACTACGGCGGCCCGGCCGCGGCCCCGAACGCGGACCCCGGGTACTCGTCGACCGCGCCGGACCTGCACTACCCCACCCCCGACCCGGTGGACCTGAGGTCGCAGCAGATGGCCCAGGCGTACCAGCAGGCGAAGAACTACCAGCAGACGCGGGGCGGCGAGCCGCCGCTCCGCGTTCCCGAGTACGGGACGCCGGGATACGGCGACCCGTTCGGGCACCCGCAGACCTCGCAGGTCTCCCAGTACCCCGAGGCCGGGCCCGCGCACGACCAGCCCGCGCCGAACCAGCAGACGCCGAACCAGCAGGGCTGGCAGAACCAGCCCCGGCCAAGCCGGCACGAGCAGGACCAGCACGTCCACGACCGGTACGGGCAGGCCCCGCCGTCCCAGGACCGCTACTCCCAGGCGCAGCCCTCGCAGGACCTCTACTCCCAGCAGCCCGTCCAGAACCAGCCGCAGTACCCGCCGCGTGACGAGCAGCGCTGGGACACCGCGTCCTCGGCGTCCTCGGCGTCCTCGGCGTCCTCGGCGCCCCCGGAGTCCCCGGCGTCCGAGGCGACGCTCAGGTTCGATCCGGCCGCCTACCGCGACGACCCGCTGGGTGCCCCCGCCCCGCCCGTCGCGCCGTCCGCACCCACTTCAGCGCCCGTCCCCGAGAGGTGGGACTCGCAGCCGATAGACCCCACCGCGATCTACCGGCCCGAGCAACGCCGGGGACAGGTCACGGATGAGGAAACCCCCGATACGGAGAAGGTGGGCCCCGGTCAGGATCAGAACATCTCCTGGTACGGTTCCGACCGCCGAGAGCGCTGAGCCCCTGGCGGTCACAGCGATCACCTGGTGCAATTGCCGTCGTGGCAGGCAGACGACCCACAACCGGGGAGAGCAGGTCTTTCCCCGGATACCAGCATGCCGCTTGACGTCACACCGAGCACACGCGTGTAATTACACACGTGTTGTTACGCCTTCCTCTGGGTGGGTAAGGGGCAGGCGTTCATTGGGGGGCTCCATTTTGCGGGCGTGCGGCAGGGAGGTGTGCAGTGGCCGACCTGGTCATCGCACAGGAGAGCATCGCTGAAGAGCAGCTTGGCTGGCAGGAGCGCGCCTTGTGCGCGCAGACCGACCCGGAGGCGTTCTTCCCGGAGAAGGGAGGCTCCACCCGCGAGGCCAAGAAGGTTTGCCGCTCGTGCGAGGTGCGTGCCGAATGTCTTGAGTACGCGCTGGAACATGACGAGCGGTTCGGAATCTGGGGTGGACTGTCCGAGCGGGAACGCCGCCGGATCAAGCGCGAGGCGGTCTGAGCCGCCCGGACACCGGCCGGCCGAGAGGCCCGGAGCCGCGAGATCCGGACGACCCGCACATCCAAGCACCGATGAACATCTGACGACATCTGACGACATCCAGACGACAACCGACCTACACCGGGTGAGCGCCGTGCGGACACGGCGCGGACACCGTACGGGACCCGGACGGGTCCGGGCGATACGACAGAGAACATGCGACGCCCCGCGGGGGGGAGTTCACGCGTGTGTCCGCGAGGCCACGTGACCGCCGGTCACGTGGCCCTTTTTCGTGCGCGTCATTCGATGCAAGACATATGCCGACATAGGTGCCGTATCGTGGTCGCGCCGATCGTCACCCCCTCCTGAACACGGGACGTATGTCCATCAACGACCCCCAGCACCCCCCACGCCCCCCGCAAACGGTCACCGCGATCGTCGTCTCCCACGACGGCTCCCGCTGGCTGGGGGAGACCCTGGAAGCCCTGCTCCGGCAGACCCGTCCGGTGGACCGGGTCGTCGGGGTGGACAACGGCAGCAGGGACGGCAGCGCCGCGCTGCTGACCGGCTCCCTCGGCTCCCGGGCCGTCCTGACCCTTCCCCGGTCGACCGGCTTCGGCGAGGCCGTCGCCGAGGTGCTCGGCCGGCTCGGCCCCGCGGGCGGCCGGGAGTGGATCTGGCTGCTGCACGACGACTGCGCCCCGGACGAGGACACCCTGCGGACGCTGCTGGAGGCCGCTGAGTCCGATCCCAAGGTGGCGGTGCTCGGCCCGAAGCTCCGTGACTGGGTGGACCGGCGGCTCCTGCTGGAGGTCGGCTTCACCGTCGACCGGACCGGCCGCAGGGACACCGGCCTGGAGGCCCGCGAGTTCGACCAGGGACAGTACGACGGGACCAGGGACGTCCTCGCGGTGTCCACCGCGGGCATGCTGATCCGCAGGGACGTCTGGGACGAGGTCGGCGGGCTCGACCCCGCCCTGCCGCTCTTCCGCGACGACCTCGACCTGTGCTGGCGGGTCAGGGCCGCGGGGTACCGCGTGCAGAACGTCACCCGGGCGGTCGCCTGGCACGCCGAGGCGGCCACCCGGCGGCGTCGGCGCATCACCGCCAGCGGCGACCACCCGCGCCGCCTGGACCGCCGCAACGCCCTGTTCGTCGTCATGGCCAACCTCCCCTCCCGGGCGCTGCCGTGGGCGCTGGTGCGAAACCTGCTCGGGTGCCTGGCCCGCACCGTGCTGTTCCTGGTGGCCAAGCAGCCGGCGAACGCGCTGGACGAGTTCCTCGCGTTCGGCTCGGTGTTCGGCCATCCGGTACGGATCATCAGGGCCAGGCGGGCGCGGGCCACCGGGCGCAGGCCGGGCCAGGTGGCGGCCGGCCGGCTGCTCACCCCGTCGGGCGCCGGTTACCGCAGGCTCGCGGACCGGGTCCGCAGCTACCTGGCCGGATCGGGGTTCGTGGAGTCCGCCGGCCGCCACCACGCCGTGGCCGCCGAGCGCCCGCAGGAGGACGGCGAGGAGCTGCTCGCCGACACCGGGCTGATGCAGCGCGTCTTCGGCAATCCGGGTGTCCTGCTCTTCCTGGCGCTCACCCTGGTCACGCTCTTCGCCGAGCGGGCCCTGAACGGCGGTACCCGGCTGGGGGGCGGCGCGCTGGTCCCGGTCATCGGCGGCGCCTCGGACCTGTGGGACCTCTACCGCGAGGGCTACCACCGGACCGGCCTGGGCAGCGACGCCTGGGCCCCGCCGTACGTGGCGGTGCTGGCCGCGCTCTCCACGGTGCTGTTCGGCAAGACCTGGCTCGCGGTCTCGGTGCTGCTGCTGGGCTGCGTGCCGCTCGCCGGCGTCTCGGCGTACGCGGCCACCCGGTGGATGATCCCGGGCCGCTGGACCCGGGTCTGGCTGGCCTCCTCCTACGCCCTGCTGCCGGTGGCCACCGGCGCCGTCGCCGCGGGACGGCTGGGCACCGCGGTGGTGTTCGCGCTGCTGCCCGTCTACGCGGCGCTCGCCACCGTCGTGATCACCGGGGAACGGCGCCGGGCCCGCCGCGCCGCCTGGGCCCTGGGGCTCCTGCTCGCGGTCGGCACGGCCTTCGCCCCGCTGGTCCACCCGCTCACCGCGGTGCTCGGCCTGCTGGCGGCGCTGGCCTTCCCGCGCCGGGGCGTCGCCGTCTCGATGCTCATCGCGTTCGCCGTGCCGCTGGTCCTGCTGCTGCCCTGGCTGGTCCAGGTGGTCGCCTCCCCGGGACGGCTGCTGCTGGAGGCCGGTCTGCACCAGCCCTCCCTGGTCGATCCCGCGCTGCCGGCCGAGTCGCTGCTGCTGCTCAGCCCGGGGGGTCCGGGCATGCCGCCGCTCTGGGTGACCGGCGGCCTCATCACGGCCTGCCTGCTGGCGTTGCTGATGCGGCGCAACCGGGTGGTCGTCGCGGTCGGCTGGGGTGTCGCGCTCTTCGGCCTGCTGATGGCGATCCTGGTCAGCAGGACCCCGGTCACCTCGATCAACGGCGACGTGGAGGCCCCGGCCTGGCCGGGGGTGCCGCTGGCCTTCGCCGCCACCGGCATGCTCGTGGTGGCGGCGCTCACCGCCGGCCGGATCACCGAGTTCCGGGCCGCGGGAGGGCTGCGCAGGCTCGCCGCGCTCGGGGTCGTCGTGGTGGCGTTCTCCACGCCGCTGCTCGCCGCGGGCATGTGGATCGCCCGGGGGGCCGGCGACCCGATCCACGGCACCGTACGCGACGTCCTGCCCGCCCTGGCCGCGGTGAACTCCACGGGCGGCGAGCGGACCCTGCTGATGCGCGCCTCGCGGGGAGGACTGCTCTTCACCGTGCTGAGCGGGCGCACGCCGATGATCGGCGAGGCCGACATCCCCGCCCCCGAGGGCCCCAGGGAGCGGGTCCGCCTCGCCGCCGCCGGGCTGGTGTCCGGCAGGGGCGGTGACGACGCCCGGGTGCTGGCCGCGCACGGCGTCCGGTTCGTCGTGGTGACCGCGCCCGTCGACGCGTGGGTCAGCGCCGCCCTCGACTCCCAGCCCTCGCTGGCCAGGATGAGCCTGTCCCGCTCGGTGGGGGTGTGGCGGCTGACCCAGGCCGTGGCCGTCCCGCCCGACCCGCCGGGCGACCCCTGGCACGGCCGCTGGCTGCTGGTCCAGACCGGGCTGGTGATCCTCGTCATGGTGCTGGCGTCGCCCGGCCGGGGCGAGGCCGACGAGCGGGCGCTCCCGCAGGAGGCGCCCCAGACCCGGAGAGACCGGAGAGAGCGGGCCGCCCGGTGAGATCCCTGATCGAGAACAGGTTCGGACTGCTGGCGCTGGTGCTGGTGGCCCTGCTCGCCCTGTACGGGACGGCCGCGGCCTCCCGGCCACAGGTGGCCCCCGCCGCCGTGCCCCGGCCCGAGAGGGTGCCCGTGGCCTCGGTGACGGCCGTCTGCCCGGCCCCCGGCGAGGCCGCGATCGGCGTGCTGACACCGCCGGGCAGCCGGGAGCCGGGCACGGCGTCGCTCGTCACCGGCGACAGGACCCTGGCCGCCGTGGACACCCCGGGGCGGCTCTGGCGCGAGGAGGCGCCCGCCTCGTCGCCGCCCCTCGTCGTCACGGCCTCCGGGAGCATGGCCTCGGGCCTGGAGGTGTCGCAGAGCCGCAGGGAGACCTCGGGAGGGCAGCGGGGACTGGCCGGGGTGCGCTGCACCGAGCCCGCGGCGAGCACCTGGCTGATCGGGCCGGGACCGTCCGCGGCCGACGTCACGCTCCACCTGTCCAACCCCGACCCGGCCCCGGCCGTCGCCGAGATCCTGGTCTACTCCGGCGAGGGGCCGGTGATCACCGACAGCGGGAACGTGTTCACCCTCAGGCCGGGCGAGAACCGCACGATCGAGCTAAAGGACCTGGCGCCGTCGGCGCTGGTCATGGCGATCGAGGTCCGTACCGCCTCGGGACGGGTGACCGCGGCGGCGCGCGCGCTGATGAACGGCGGGCGCGGCGTCGACTGGCTGCCGGTCTCGGCCGCCCCCGCCACCCGCGTCGTGGTGCCCGCCGTCCCCGGCGGCGAGGGGAAACGGCAGCTGCTCGTCGCCTCCGCCGAGGAGACCGACACGCTGGTCGAGATCAAGGCGCTCACCCCCGAGGGGACGTACGCGCTCAAGGACCGCGAGCTGGTGGAGGTGCCCGCCGGTTCCGTCGCCACCGTGGACCTGGCCGCCGGGATCGGCGGGCGGCCCGCCGCGGTGCTGCTCACCTCGGACACCCCGGTCGTCGCCGGGCTCGTCGCCACCGGCCCCGGCGCGAGGCCGGACGTGGCCTTCACCGCCGGGGCGGCCTCCATCGACCTGGGCAGCGTCGTCGCCGAGAACCGCGTGGACGGCGCGACGAGCTCGCGGCTGCTGCTGACCGCGCCGGAGGGGGCGGGGACGGTGAGCGTGCAGGTGGTGTCGGGCACCGACGAGGCGCACGAGCCGTTCCAGGTGGACATCCCCCCGGCGCGCACCGCGCAGGTCAAGCTGCCCAAGATCAAGGGGACCTTCGCGGTGGTCGTACGGCCGCAGCCCGGTTCCGGGCCGGTCTACGGCGGGCGCGTCCTGGAGGAGCGCCTCAAGGGGGGAGCGGCGCTGACCGTGCAGCCGCTGGCCGTGGCCCGGATCTGGGCGATGGTCCCGCCGATCGCCGAGTCCGCCGCGACCGTCCTGCCCTGACACGGGCCCCGCGTCACGACGATCGCGTCGCGGGGCGCCCCGCACGGTGATCGCCTCGCGCGGTGATCCGCGCGGTCGTCGCGTCACGGGGTGATCGCGCGGGCCCGGCCGCCCGCGCGGGAGGGCGAAAGGTCAGTCGTGGTCGTCGAAGCCGGGGTCGATCGACTCGGGGGAGAGCCCCAGCAGGCCCGCGACCTGCTCCACCACCGCCTCGTGCACCATCGCGCCGAGGTGGTCGCGGTCGCGCGACCGGCTCTCCAGGGGGCGGCGATAGATGATCACGACGGCCGGACGGCTCCCCGCGGCGGGCTCGGCCCGTCCGAACGGGATCGGCTCCCCGTTCAGCAGGCCGGGACCGTCGCCCAGCTCGCTGATCGGCGGGACCTCCTCGACCGCGAACTCCACGGCCGCCAGCTGCTTGCCCCACCGGGGCTTGAGCCGGTCGACGGCGTCCAGGACCAGGTCGTCGAACCGCTCACTGCGGGCCTTGGCGATCGGCACGTGCGAGGGCGCCAGCGGGCCGCGCAGGCCGCGGCCGTGCCTGTCGCGCCTGCGGGGAGAACGGGGTCTGCCGGGTACCGGGCTCACGGTGCCAGCTTAGACGCGAGGCGGGCGGTGGCGGGGGAGAGGGACGGCCGAGGGGGCGTGCGGACAGGGGGTGAAGCCGTACAGGCGGGTGGAAGCCGGGACACGTGTCCGAATTGTGGCGACACGCTCGTTAAGAGCGCTCAGATAGTGGCGCCCCGGACGCTTACCGGATACGGTCCCACCGTGAGCCCCGTCCGCCGCTGTTCCCGCACCGCGTGCAGTCAGCCTGCCGTTTTCACGCTCACGTACGTCTACGCCGACTCGACCGCCGTTCTCGGGCCCTTGGCGACGTACGCCGAGCCGCACTGCTACGACCTGTGTGCCGAGCACGCCGAGCGGCTCACCGCCCCCCGTGGCTGGGAGGTGGTCCGCCTGCCGACCGACGGCACCCCGCCCAGCACCGACGACCTGGAGGCCCTGGCGAACGCGGTCCGCGAGGCCGCCAGGCCCGCGCCTGGCAGCGGCACCGAGCCGGTCGGCCAGGGGGTCGAGGTCGGCCGCAGGGGGCACCTGAGGGTGCTCCGCTCGGCTCAGCCCCAGCGTGACCGCTGACCCTACTAGGCTGGGGGTCGCCGGACACGACGCAAGGGGTGGAGCTGGAGTGGGCGACCTCGCCAAGATCTTCAAGGCGTACGACGTTCGCGGCGTCGTGCCGGACGAGTTCGACGAGGCGGCCGCCGAGGCCGTGGGCGCGGCGTTCGCCGAGGTGACGGGCGCCAGGACCGCCGTGGTGGCCCACGACATGCGCGCCTCCTCCGTCCCGCTGGCGGCGGCCTTCGTCCGGGGTGTCGTCTCCCGGGGCGCGGACGTGATCAACGCGGGCCTGGGCTCCACCGACATGCTCTACTACGCGAGCGGCAGCCTCGGCCTGCCCGGCGTGATGTTCACCGCCAGCCACAACCCGGCCCGCTACAACGGCATGAAGATGTGCAGGGCGGGCGCCGTGCCGATCGGCGGCGCCACCGGGCTCGTCGAGATCCGCGACCGGGCCGCCGAGATCCTCGCCTCCGGCTCCCTGGACGGCCCGGGGGGCGGGACGGTCTCCGAGCGCGACCTGCTGACCGGCTACGCGGAGTACCTGCGCTCCCTGGTCGACCTGTCGGGCATCCGCCCGCTGAAGGTCGTGGTGGACGCGGGCAACGGCATGGGCGGCCACACGGTCCCCACCGTCCTCGACGGGCTGCCGGTCGAACTGACCGCGCTGTACTTCGAGCTCGACGGCACCTTCCCCAACCACGAGGCCAACCCCATCGAGCCGGAGAACCTGCGCGACCTGCAGAAGGCCGTGCTGGACGTGGGCGCCGACCTCGGGCTGGCCTTCGACGGCGACGCCGACCGCTGCTGGGTCGTGGACGAGCGCGGGGAGTCGGTCTCCCCCTCCACGATCACCGCGCTCGTCGCGGTCCGCGAGCTGGGCAGGCACCCGGGGGCCGCGATCATCCACAACCTGATCACCTCCCGGGGGGTCCCGGAGATCGTCGCCGAGCACGGCGGCCGGCCGATCCGCACCCGGGTGGGCCACTCGTTCATCAAGGCCGAGATGGCCGCGACCGGCGCGGTCTTCGGCGGCGAGCACTCGGCCCACTACTACTTCCGGGACTTCTGGTTCGCCGACTCCGGCATGCTGGCCGCGCTGCACGTGCTGGCCGCGCTGGGCGAGCAGGACCGGCCCCTGTCGGAGATCCTGGCCGCCTACGCCCGCTACGCGGCCTCCGGAGAGATCAACAGCACGGTCGCCGACCAGGCGGCGGCGACCGCGCGGGTCCGTGAGGCGTTCGCCTCCCGCGACGGCGTCACCTTCGACGAGCTGGACGGCCTGACCGTCTCCGGCCCCGGATGGTGGTTCAACCTCCGTCCGTCCAACACCGAGCCGCTGCTCCGGCTGAACGCCGAAGCGGCCGACGAGATCCAGATGGCAGCGATCAGGGACGAGGTCCTTGCCCTCGTGAGGAGCTGAACACGTGAAGATCGACGACTGGCTGCTGGAGATCCTGGCCTGCCCGAACTGCAAGTCCCCGCTGAGGGCCGAGCCCGCCGTGGACGAGCTGTCGTGCACCTCGGCCTCCTGCGGCCTGGTCTACCCGGTCCGGGACGACATCCCGGTCCTGCTGGTCGACGAGGCCCGGAAGTCGTGAACTGGGAGCCGGACCGGCTCGACGACCAGACGTGGCTGGCCGAGGGCGACCCCTCGGGCATGCTGCGAGCCGTGGCCGGCTCGGCCGCGCAGATCCGCACCTCCCGCAGGGCCGCCCTGGAGGCGGACCTGTCCTCGATCACGGGCCAGGGCCGCCCCCGGGCGATCGTGGTCGCGGGCATGGGCGGCTCGGGCACCGCGGGGGACATCCTCGGCGTGGTGTGCGGCCCCGGTGCCCCGCTGCCGATCGTGACCGTCAGGTCCCACCGGCTCCCGGGCTGGATCGGCGCGACCGACCTGGTGATCGCCGTCTCCCGCTCCGGCAGGACAGAGGAGACGCTCGCGGCGGCCGGTGAGGCCGTCCGCCGGGGCTGCCGCCTGCTGGCCGTCGGCGGGGCGGACTCTCCGCTCCAGTCGATCGCCCGGCAGGCGGGGGCGCCGTTCGTGCCCGTCGCCGAGGGCACGCGGCCGCGCGCCGCGCTGTGGGCGCTGGCGGTCCCCCTGGTGGTCGTCGCGGCGCGGTTCGGCCTGGTCGAGGCCGACGAGGAGGTCTTCGAGAGGACCGCCGGACGGCTGGAGGACCTGGCCAACCGCTGCCGCCCGGCGAGCGAGTCCTTCATCAACCCGGGCAAGTCGCTGGCCATGGACGTCGCCGAGACCGTGCCGATGATCTGGGGCTGCTCGCCGGTGGCGACCGTCGCGGCCCACCGGTGGGCCTCCCGGTTCGGCGCGACCGGCAGGTACCCGGCGATCTGGGGGGAGCTGTCGGAGGCCGGCCACGACCAGGTCGCCGCCCTGGACGGCCCGCTGGCCCAGCGTGACATCTTCGCCGACGAGAGCGGCAGGTCGCTCCGGCTGTTCCTGCTGCGCGACGTGGAGGAGGATCCCTCGCTCATGCGGCGCGGGGAGGCGTCGGTCCGGCTGGCCGAGGGACGCGGTGTCGGAGTCACTCAGATCGCCGCCGAGGGGCCGCATCCGCTGGAGCGGCTGGCCACGCTGATCGCGCTCGGGGATTTCGCGAGTACATACCTCGCACTCGGGTACGGGCTGGACCCGACCCCCGTGTCGGTCATCAACGAACTCAGGGCGAGAATCTCCCCGTAGGATTCCTGTCTCGTCCATCGACCATACGAGTTGAGCGGAGGCTGCCGTGAGCGCGGGCGGCGGTACTAAGGCAATCATCGCGGCATTGGCCGCCAACCTGGCGATCGCCGTGGCCAAATTCGTGGCGTTCCTGTTCACGGGCTCGTCATCGATGATCGCCGAATCGGTCCACTCGGTGGCCGACTCGGGCAACCAGGCGCTGCTGCTGCTCGGCGGCAAGCGCGCGCAGCGCGCACGAACCCCCCAGCACCCCTTCGGGTACGGCCGGGAGCGCTACTTCTACGCGTTCGTCGTGGCGGTGGTGCTGTTCACCATCGGCGCGGTCTTCTCCCTCTACGAGGGGATTCACAAGCTTCAGCACCCCGAGGCGCTCACCTCCCCGCAGTGGGCCTTCGGCGTGCTGATCTTCGCGATCGTCGCCGAGTCGTTCTCGTTCAGGACGGCGATCATCGAGTCCAACCACGTCCGGGGCGACCAGTCCTGGGTGCAGTTCATCCGCCGCTCCAAGGCGCCCGAGCTGCCGGTCATCGTGCTGGAGGACCTCGGCGCGCTGCTGGGCCTGATCTTCGCGCTCTTCGGCGTGACGATGGCCGTGGTGACCGGCAACCCGGTCTGGGACGGCGTCGGCACCATCATGATCGGTGTGCTGCTCGCGGTCATCGCGGTCATCCTGGCGCTGGAGACCAAGTCGCTGCTGATCGGTGAGGCCGCGGGCCCGGAGGTCGAGGTCGCCATCATGCAGGCGCTGGAGAGCGCCCCCGAGGTGACCCGGGTCATCCACATGCGCACGCTGCACCTGGGCCCGGAGGAGGTCCTGGTCGCGGCCAAGATCGCGGTCGATCACGACGACACGGCCTCGGACGTGGCCCGGGGCATCGACGAGGCCGAGAAGCGCATCCGCGCCGCCGTCCCGACGGCCCGGGTCATCTACCTGGAGCCCGACCTGGACAGGTCCGGGGCCGCCTCCTCGTCCGGCACCACGCCCGCCTCCTCGTCCGGCGTCACGCCCGGCACCACGCCCGGCACCACGCCGGACACCGCCCCTGTGCCCGGCGCCACGCCGGACACGGCCTCCTCCTCCCCCTCCTCGCCAGGCGCGGTCTGACCCCGCTCTCCCGCGACGCTCAGGACGGGTCCCGGTGCGGGGCCCGTCCTTTCGTGTGCGGCCCCGTCCCGCCACCTTCGGACCCGCCTGTCACGGCGGCCCTGCCCGCCACCCCGGCCCGCCCCGTCTCAGGTCACCCCTGAGGGTCACCCCTGAGGGCCACCCCGTCACGGGCGGCCCCGCGGGTGGCTCGGCTGTCCTCCAGGACGGCTCGCAGGCCCGCCCTGGAGCAGGCGCAGGGCCTTCTCCTTCTCGAAGTCCAGGGCCCTGCGCGGAGCCTGCAGACGGCCGATCCGCAGCCCCAGGTCCCGTACGGCCTGGGCGACCGCGGGCTCGCTCAGCACGCGCAGCGCGAACGCCAGCTCGGCGGGGGAGACGTCGAAGCGCCTCTCCAGGTCCAGGCTCTGGGCCACGGCCGCGAGCTCCTCGGGGCCGAAACGGCGGTGCGCGCCCTGGTTCCTGATCGGGGGCAGCAGGCCGAGCGCCTCGCGGTAGCGGAGCATCCGGGGGGACATCCCGAGCCTTCTGGCGGCCTCGGTGATCCGCATCGGCGACCCCTTTCGAAGGAACCTTACATTCTTGTGTCAGGTTAACCCCTCAAAGGGTGCGCGAGGTCGTTCCGTCCGCCTAAACTCGCAAGCGTCGGACTTTCCGATGGAGCGGTGAGCCGGGGCCCGCACGCGAGGCCGGTCGCGGGACGAGAGCGACGCGGCGCGGGCGTGAGGCACACGCCGCCCATCAATCAGAGGGGTAACCACACATGGACTTCAAGGTCGCCGACCTTTCCCTTGCGGCCTTCGGCCGCAAGGAGATCCAGCTGGCGGAGCACGAGATGCCCGGCCTGATGGCCGTCCGCGAGGAGTACGCCGCGGCCAGGCCGCTGGCCGGGGCGAAGATCATGGGCTCCCTGCACATGACCATCCAGACCGCCGTGCTCATCGAGACCCTGGTCGCGCTCGGCGCCGAGGTCCGCTGGGTGAGCTGCAACATCTTCTCCACCCAGGACCACGCCGCCGCCGCCGTGGTGGTCGGCCCCGAGGGCACCGCGGAGAACCCCCGCGGCGTCCCGGTCTTCGCCTGGAAGGGCGAGACCCTGGAGGAGTACTGGTGGTGCACCGAGCAGGCCCTCGCCTGGCCCGGCGGCGGCGGCCCCAACATGATCCTCGACGACGGCGGCGACGCCACCCTGCTCGTCCACAAGGGCGCCGAGTACGAGAAGGCCGGCGCCGTGCCCAGCGCCTCCGAGAGCGACCCCGAGGAGTGGGGCGTCATCCTGGAGCTGCTGCGCCGCACGGTCACCCCCGAGGGTCACTGGACCAAGGTCGCCGCCGAGATCAAGGGCGTCACCGAGGAGACCACGACCGGCGTGCACCGCCTGTACGAGATGTTCAAGAGTGGCACGCTGCTCTTCCCGGCGATCAACGTCAACGACTCGGTCACCAAGTCCAAGTTCGACAACAAGTACGGCTGCCGCCACTCGGTGATCGACGGCCTCAACCGCGCCACCGACGTGCTGATCGGCGGCAAGGTGGCGCTCGTCGCCGGCTACGGCGACGTCGGCAAGGGTTGCGCCGACGCCCTCAGGGGCCAGGGCGCCCGCGTCATCGTCACCGAGGTCGACCCGATCTGCGCGCTCCAGGCGGCCATGGACGGCTTCCAGGTCACCACGCTGGACGAGGTCGTCGGCAGCGTCGACATCTTCGTCACCACGACCGGCAACTTCGACATCATCACGGCCGACCACATGAGCCGGATGAAGCACAACGCCATCGTGTCCAACATCGGTCACTTCGACAACGAGATCGACATGACCGGCCTGGCCAAGATCGCGGGCATCGAGAAGACCGAGGTCAAGCCGCAGGTCCACACCTGGCGCTTCCCCGACGGCAAGCAGATCATCGTGCTCGCCGAGGGCCGCCTGATGAACCTGGGCTGCGCCACCGGTCACCCGTCGTTCGTGATGTCGAACTCCTTCACCAACCAGGTGATCGCGCAGATCGAGCTGTTCACCAAGACCGACGAGTACCCCATCGGCGTCTACGTGCTGCCCAAGCACCTGGACGAGAAGGTCGCCCGCCTGCACCTCGACGCGCTGGGCGTGAAGCTCACCCAGCTCACCAAGGCCCAGGCCGAGTACATCGGCGTGGACGTCGACGGCCCCTACAAGGCCGACCACTACCGTTACTGATACCGACAGGTACGTCTGGGTACGTTCCGCCGGGCCCCCCCGCCGTCGCGGGGGGCCGGCCGGGTGGGCGGGGGCGAGACGGGGGCACCGCCCGGGTGGGCGCGGGGGGGCGGAGGAGAGGGGGGGCGGCGC
>NZ_JBNCLF010000009.1:0-275333 GCF_049844535.1 Streptosporangium sp. DT93 | reverse complement strand
CCCCCTTGTGTGCTTCGCGCGGGTTCTGAGGGTGGTGTCGCCGCGGGCCGCGCGCGCGGGCGGGGGGCCCCGTCCGGGTGAGCGGGGGAGAGACGTGGACAGCGCCCTGGTGGCCGCGGGTGAGCGGAGGATCGGGTGGGCGGCGCGGGCGATGCCGGTGCTCACCGCCCTGGGCGAGCGTTTCGCCGCCGAGCGCCCCTTCGAGGGCCTGCGGATCGCCGCCTGCCTGCACGTCACCGCCGAGACCGCCGTGCTCATGGGCACGCTCCGGGCGGGCGGGGCCGAGATCGCCCTGGCCGCCTCCAACCCCCTGTCCACCCAGGACGACGTGGCCGAGGCGTTGCGCGACTACGGGCTCGTCGTGCACGCGCAGGCCGGGGTGACCCGGGAGGCCTACTACCGCCACATCCACCAGGCGCTCGACCTGCGTCCCGACATCGTGCTGGACGACGGCTGCGACCTGGTCAACATCCTGCACACCGAGCGGACCGAGCTGCTGGACGGGGTCTCCGGAGGGTGTGAGGAGACCACCACCGGGATCATCAGGCTCCGCCAGATGGCCGCGGAGGACGCCCTGAGGTTCCCCGTGGTGGCCGTCAACGACACCCGGACGAAGCGGATGTTCGACAACCGCTACGGCACCGGCCAGTCGACCATGGACGGCATCATGCGCGCCACCAACACGCTGCTGGCAGGGAAGGTCGTGGTCGTCGCCGGGTTCGGCTACTGCGGCCGGGGTGTCGCCGAGCGGGCCAGGGGGCTGGGGGCGCGGGTCGTGGTGACCGAGGTCGACCCGGTCAAGGCGGTGGACGCCCTGCTCCAGGGCTACGACGTGCGGTCGATGGCCGCCGCCGCCGAGATCGGCGACGTCTTCGTCACGGTCACCGGCAACCGCGACGTCATCAGGGGCGAGCACCTGGTCCTGATGAAGGACGGCGCGATCCTGGCCAATGCCGGTCACTTCGACGTCGAGATCGACGTTCGCGCCCTGGACGACCTGTCGCAGGCCGTCCACCGCGGGGTGCGTCCCAGCACCGACGAGTACGTCCTCGCCGACGGCCGCAGGATCCTGCTGCTCGCCGAGGGCCGCCTGGTGAACCTGAGCGCCGCCGAGGGTCACCCGGCCGCCGTGATGGACATGTCCTTCTCCGCGCAGGCACTCTCGGTGGCGTGGCTGGCCCGCGAGCGGACGCGGCTCGCACCCGGCGTGTACGACGTGCCGGAGGAGGTGGACGTGGAGGTGGCCCGCCTCAAGCTGGCCGCGACCGGCGTCGAGGTGGACGCGCTCACCCCCGACCAGGAGGAGTACCTGCACTCCTGGCGGCTGGGCTCGTAACCGCGCCCGCCCCTCGCGCTCACACCCGGCTGAGAGCCGCGCCGGGTTCAGGGCCGCTCAGAGCCGCGCCGGGCTCAGGGGCACGCCCGGCTCAGAGCTCGGCCTGCATCTCCCGCATCCTGCGGATCTCGGCGGCCTGGCCGACCGAGACGTCGTTGGCCAGCTCCTCGATCCGCTGGTGCGAGCCGGAGACCAGCACCTTCTCGGACATGGTGAGGGCGCCCAGGTGGTGGGCGGTCATGAGCCTGATGAAGAGCCGGTCGAAATCCTTGCCCGAGGAGGCCCTGAGCGCCTTCAGCTGCTCCGGCGTGGCCATTCCGGGCATGGTGTCGTGCCGGGCGTGGTGCTCGGGCGCGCGCAGCCCCTGCTGCTGGAGCCAGGAGGTCATGAACTGGATCTCCGGGCCCTGCGAGTCCGCGATGCGCGAGGCGAGGCCCTTCAGCCGGACGTGCTCACCCCTGGACGGGGCCATGGAGGCCATCTCCAGGGCCTGGCGGTGGTGGACCACCATGTCCTGGACGTACGTCACGTCGGCGGCGTTGGCGGTGTCGGGGGGCACGATCGTGGCCGCCTCGCTGGGGTCGACGGTCCTGGCGGGCTCGCCCGGCCTGCCCGGGACGATCACCGGTGCCGAGCCGCGGGAGGCCGCGGGGGGAGCCGCCTCCGCGGTGCACGCGGCGAGGGAGAGTGCGGCGATCACGACGGCGAACGCGGCGCGCACCCGGCCTCCTTCCGGCGGTGTCCAGTAGTGAAGGACCGTAACCCTCCGATGGTCTGCCCGTAAAGGGTTTATCTCGACAGCAGTTGCTAACACTATGACAACTTGTCGCGGGAGTCGGGAAGAGAGAGCATTTGGCTTTTATGCTCCTTTTATTGGTGCATGTCCCAAGGAGGTCCACACGTGTCCATCCTATTCAGGAAGGGCCTGACCGGCCGTTTCCTGGTCACGGCGGGGATCGCCGTCGCGACGGCCCTGGCCGCGTTACCCGCGCAGGCCGCAGACATCCCGGCGCCCGGTGAGATCGCCAAGAGCGAGAACATCGAGCACGTCCTCAACGTCCCCAAGCCCGCCGAGCTGACGGACATCCACACCGACATGGCGTTCCAGGGCGACTACGCCTACGTCGGCAACTACTCCGGTTTCTCGATCTACGACATCAGGAAGCCGAAGAAGACCTCGCTGGTCAGCTCGGTGATCTGCCCCGGCGGCCAGATGGACGTGGCGGTCTACGGCAACCTCCTCTTCGGTGCGGTCGACTCCTCCCGCAACAACGACTCCTGCTCCAGCGTCGGCCAGGGCGCCGACATCAAGGAGTCGTGGGAGGGTGTGCGGATCTTCGACATCAGCGACAAGAAGAACCCCAGGTACATCAAGGCGGTCGAGACCAACTGCGGATCGCACACGCTGACCCTGGTCCCGGGCAAGGGCAGGGACCGCGGGAACGTCTACGTGTACGTCTCCTCGTACCGGCCGGGCGACTCGTTCCCGGACTGCCAGCCGCCGCACGACAAGATCTCGATCATCAAGGTGCCGCTGCGCGACCCGGCCTCCGCCGCGGTGGCGGCCACCCCGGTGCTCTTCCCGGACGGCGGCAACCCCGGTGACGGGCTGCCGTACCCGGAGGGGACCTCGGCGACGAGCGGCTGCCACGACATCACCTCCTACCCGGAGAAGAACATCGCCGCCGGCGCCTGCATGGGCGAGGGCATCCTGATGGACATCTCCGACCCGCTCGCGCCGAAGGTCACCGCCACGGTCCGGGACGACGTGAACTTCGCGTTCTGGCACTCGGCGACCTTCAACAACGAGGGCACCAAGGTGATCTTCACCGACGAGCTCGGCGGCGGCAGCAGGGCCACCTGCAACGAGGCCATCGGCCCCAACCGCGGCGCCAACGCCTACTTCGACATCGAGAGGGGGCAGTTCGTCTTCAAGAGCTACTTCAAGATCGCCCGCCACCAGGCCGACACGGAGAACTGCGTCGCGCACAACGGCTCGCTGATCCCGGTCAAGGGCAAGGACATCATGGTCCAGGCCTGGTACCAGGGCGGCATCTCGGTCGTGGACTTCACCGACTCGGCCCGTCCGAAGGAGATCGCCTTCTTCGAGCGCGGCCCCGACGAGACCGCCTCCCCGCTCAGCGGCGGCTTCTGGTCCGCGTACTACTACAACGGGTACATCTACGGTAGTGACTTCAACCTCGGCCTCGACGTGCTGAAGATCAACGACCGGCGTACGGACAAGGCGTCCAAGGTCAGGTTCGACATCCTGAACGCGCAGACCCAGGCGTCCTACCGCGAGGGGCACGGTCACGGTCACCACTGACCCCTGATCTCCCCTGACGGACGGCACGACGGCCGCCGGGCGCTCGACGGAGCGTCCGGCGGTCGCCGTTTCCGGGGGGATACGACCGCGGTCCTTGTTGGCGCATAAAAGCGTATAAAAATACTATTTATATGGCGACGAGTAAAGGCCTGAAATAACATATTTCTGTGACAAAGCGGCAGGGTATCGACATGTGATGCCGAGGGTGTCGCGTGTCAATTCACGGGTGGATCGTCTCCACCCGCAGGAGGCGTCCCCGTGTTCGCTCCCCGAAAGGCTTTACGGGCATCGGTGCCGGTGGGCTGGGCGGTGGCGGTGGCCGTCGCCGTCGCCGTGCCGGCGTCCACCGCCACCGCGCGGGCCGACGACATCCCCGCGCCCGGCAAGGTCGTGACCAGCGCCAACGTGAGGCACCTGGGCACCCTGCCCAAGCTCCCCGGTCTCGAGGCCACCACCAACAGCGACATCGCCTTCCAGGGCGATTACGCCTACGTCGGCAACTACGGCGGCTTCTCGATCTACGACATCGGGAACCCCGCGCGGGCCAGGCTGGTCAGCGGTGTCCTGTGCCCGGGGTACCAGATGGACGTCGCCGTCCACGGCGACCTGCTGTTCACCGACGAGCTCGGTGGCGGGGCCGCGTCCACCTGCAACGAGGCCACCGGCCCGAACCAGGGTGCCGACGCCGTCCACGAGATCGTCAAGGGCCGGCTCGTCCTCAGGAGCTACTTCAAGATCCCTCGCCGTCAGGCCTACGCGGAGAACTGTGTCGCGCACAACGGCTCGCTGATCCCGGTCAGGGGCAGGGACCTCATGGTCCAGGCCTGGTGCCAGGGCGGCGTCTCCTTCGTGGACTTCACCGACCCGGTCCGTCCCAGGGAGTTCGGCCACTTCGAGCGCGGCCCCGAGCCCGACGGGGGCAGAGGCGGCATCTGGTCCGCCTACTACTGCAACGGTCACGTCTACGCGAGCGACTACCGCCGGGGGCTGGACGTCCTGCGGATCGACGACCCCCGGACCGACCCGGCCGAACGGGTCCGCATGGACCGGCTGAACGCGCAGACCCAGAGCTCCTTCCCGGAGCGCCGGCGCTGACCGTCCGTCGGGCCGCGGCCCCTCTTCCCCAACTGTTTAGACTGTTATAGTCTAATGCAAACAGTTGGAGGTGGAATCATGTCCCTGTCCGCTGTGGCTCCTGGCCACGCCGATCACACCGCGCCGAGACGGATACGTCGGCTGATCCTGACGATCCTCGGCCCGGTGTTCCTCCTGGTCCTGCCGCTGGCCGTGGTCAGGCTGTACGGCGACGACCTCCCCGGCCACGTCTTCTTCGTTGGCTGGCCCGTCGACCCCCGGTACGAGCTCACCTGGCGAGGCGTGTCCTCCCAGCCGGCCTTCGGGGTGATGATGTGGCTTGAGGTGTTGCTCGTCGTCCCCTTCGTCTACTACTGGCGCCTGCCCCGGATCCAGCGGGGACTGGTCGCCCTCGGCTTCGCCGTCGGCCTGGCCTTTCCGGTGTCGGGCGTGCTGTCGGTGCTGGCGCCGGCCTCGGGCTCCGGGGCCCGGCCGGCATGGCACCTGGCGGTGGAGATCGTCGTGTTCGCCGGCGCGTTCGCACTGGGCCGGGTGGCGGCCGGTCCGCTGCCGCAGCCGCCCGAGGTGACCGCCGCGCCACCGCCGCACGCGCCCGCCATGGCGCTCGGCCCACGGCAGCGTGTCCTGTTCACCACCTCGACCTGGTCGGTTCGCACGCTGCTGGTCGCCGCGGCTCTGTCGGTGTTCACCGTGTCGGTCGTTCTGTGGGACGACCTCGAATGGTGGCGCGAGGCGTCTCTCACCGGGATGACGCTCTTCGTGGCGGCACAGGCGCGTACCCGCCTGCAGATCGACGGCTCGGGCGTGACCCTGCGGGTGCCCTGGATGCCCGTGCTGAGCCGTACCGTGTCGTACGCGCTGATACGGTTCGCCGAGGCCGGGAACGAGCCCCCTCCCCGTCGTCACGGCAGGCCCCCCGAGGTGGGGGCGGAGAAGGCCGGCGGGCCTCCTCCCGGGCGCTACGGCCTGGGCGACAGCCCGGAGGGATGGGGTGCCGTCAGCGGGAAGGGCCCGGTGCTCGCCCTGTCCCTGGCCGACGACCGGTGGTTCGTCTGCTCCACGCGCGAGGCGCGGGACGCGGCGGCCCTGGTCAACGGGGAGCTGAGCAGGCGACGACAGGTGGAGACGGCACAATGTTGATCACGGTTGACCCCTCGTCGGCCCGGCCGCTCGCCGACCAGGTGGCGGACTCGGTCCGCGTCGCCCTGGCCAACGGTACGGCGGCACCCGGGGACCGGCTCCCCTCGGCGCGGAACGTGGCCGCCTCCCTGGACATCAACCTGCACACCGTCCTGCGCGGCTACCAGCAACTGCGCGAGGAGGGGCTGGTGGAGCTGCGCCGGGGCCGTGCGGCCGTGATCACCGGGCAGGCCGACGGGCTCCGCCTGGGGCTCGCCGCGGCGGCCGAGGAGTTCGCCAGGGCCGCCCGGCATGCCGGTGCCTCCACCGAGGACGCGCTCGCCGCGGCGCGAGAGGCGCTGGCCCGCTGACCGGCGGCACGACGGGCACGACGAGCGCCGCGACGGGTACGACAAGCGCGGCGAGCGCCGCGGGCGCGGCGGAAGGTCAGACCGGAGGGGCGAAACCGTCCCGGGAGGGCTCGGGGGCGACCGGAGGATGAACGGGCCGGGGCGGGAGGACCTGAGGGTACGCGCCGCCGGGCGGGTACGTACCCCCGGACGAGGGGACACCGGGCGGGTACGCGCCGGTGCCCCGCTCCAGGCGGAGCTGCTCGCGCCGCCGGCGCTCGGCCAGGACGGCGGTCAGGTAGGCGAACGGCGGCGCGCCGGGCGGCGCGGGCGGGGAGACGAAGGCCGACATCTCGGTGGCGATGCGCACGCCCATCTCGTGCTGGACGGCGGGCGAAAGGTCGTGCCAGCGCAGGAGGTACTGGCGCGCGGTGGCCGCGACCTCCTCGGGCAGCCGCGACAGCTCCAGCGTCGCCGCCCACGCGGCCAGCGGCGGGGGCATGTACAGCATCGGCCCGTACTGCCGGGGAGCGCGCTCGGAGATCACCACGGTGCCGGCGAAGATGTCGCCGAGCCTCTTGCCCCGCTCCGAGATCAGCGAGCTGATCAGCGCGGGGGCACCGGTGAGGATCCAGAACTCCAGCACGCCGGCCAGCCCGCGGAACAGGGCCTGCCGGAACCGCTCCGGGCCGCCGTCGTCGCTGACCACCCGCAGTCCCATGGCGAGCTTGCCCAGGCTGCGCCCCCGGGTGAGCGTCTCGAAGATCACCGGATAGCCGACGAGCACGAGAACGCTGAGCGAGAGGTAGACCATCGTGGTCAGGGCCGGGTCGCTCAGCAGGCCCAGGCTGCCGACCAGCAGGGAGACACCCAGCAACGTCGAGATCTGGACCGCCATGTCGATCAGCAGCGCCGCCGCCCTGCTCGGCGGCAGGGCGACACGTACTTCCAGGACCACGGCCTCGCCGGTCACGACATCGGACACAATGAGCACCCTACCGCCGACTGGATAGGCTGCCGGAGTGGACATCGACGCTTTCGTCACCGCGCACCGGCCCGCCTGGGACCGCCTGGAGGCCCTGATCCGGCGGCGCAGGTCGCTGAACGGCGCCGAGGTCGACGAACTGGTCGACCTCTACCAGCGGGTGGCCACGCATCTGTCGCAGGTCCGCTCCACCTCGGCCGACCCGATCCTGGTGGGCCGCCTGTCGGCGCTGGTGGCCCGCGCGCGCTCGGCCGTGACCGGCGCGCACACCCCCGCCTGGCGGGAGCTGGCCCGCTTCTTCACGGTCTCCTTCCCGGTGGTCGCCTACCGGGCCCGTTACTGGTGGGCGGGCACCACCGCCGCGTTCCTCCTGGTGTCGGCCGTCGTCGCCGTATGGGTGGCCAGGGATCCCGCGGTCCAGTCGGCGATCGCGACGCCCGAGCAGATCACCCGGCTCGTCGAGCACGACTTCGCCGACTACTACTCGGAGAACCCGGCGGCCTCGTTCGCGGGACAGGTCTGGGTCAACAACGCCTGGGTGTCGATGCAGGTCATCATCATGTCCGTCCTGCTCGGCCTGCCGATCCCGTACATCCTGTGGGAGAACGCCCTGAACGTGGCGACCTCGGCCGGGCTGATGGCCTCGCGGGACAGGCTCGACGTCTTCTTCGGCCTGATCACCCCGCACGGGCTGCTGGAGCTGACCGCGGTGTTCCTGGCCGCGGCCGTCGGCATGCGCCTGGGCTGGACGGTCGTGGACCCGGGCCCGCGCGGGCGCCTGGAGGCCCTGGCCGAACAGGGCAGGGCCGTGATGAGCGTCGCGCTGGGCCTGGTCGTGGTGCTGTTCGTCTCGGGACTGATCGAGGGCCTGGTGACACCCTCGGGGCTGCCCACCTGGGTGCGGATCGGCATCGGGGTGGTCGCCGAGGCCGTCTTCCTCGCCTATGTGATCTTCTTCGGCCGCCGGGCGCTGGCCGACCGCGAGACCGGTGACCTGGAACGCGCCCCCGACCTCGCCCCGAGCGCCGGCTGACCGCCCCTCCGGCCGGCGTGGGCGAGGGCACGGACGTCCGCGCTCTCGCCCGCCGGTGAGATTCGCGGACGGCCGCGTCGCGGGCGTCCGCCGCTCAGAGGCGTCCGGCCGCCTTCAGCGCCAGGTAGGCGTCGGCCAGGGCCGGGGCGAGCCGCTCGGGGGCGGCGTCCACCACCTCCACGCCCTGCCCGCGGAGCAGCGCGGTGATCCTGCGCCGTCCCGCGGCCAGGTGCTCGGCCGCCGCGGCGCCGTAGACCAGCTCGGAGGTGCCGCGCCCGGCCGCCATCTCGGCCACCTGCGGGTCCGAGACCGCCGCCAGGAGCACCAGGTGCCGCGAGGAGAGCCGGGGGAGCACCGGCAGCAGGCCCTCCTCCAGCGCCGCCGGGTTGAGGTCGGTCAGCACCACGACCAGGCAGCGCCGCCTGGCCCGCGACAGGACGGCCGCGACCATCCCGGCCGAGTCGGCCTCGACCAGCTCGGCCTCGATCGGAGCCATGGTGGTGACCAGCGAGGAGAGCAACTCCGTGCGGCCGGTGCCGGCCACCCAGGCGCGTACGGACCGGTCGTGGGCCAGGAAGTCGACCTGGTCGCCGGCCCGGGAGGCCAGCGCGGCCAGCAGCAGCGCCGCGTCCATCGACCAGTCCAGGCGGGGCCAGCCGGGCACGACCCGGGGCTCGCCGGCCCGGCCGGTCCGCGACACCGCGACGTCGGCCGTGGGGACCGGGGCGATGCCCACCCGCCCCGCGGAGGTGCGGCCGGTGTCGAGCACGATCAGCACCCGCCGGTCCCGTTCGGGCCGCCAGGTGCGCACCACGACGTCGTTGCGGCGCGCGGTGGCCCGCCAGTCGATCGAGCGGACGTCGTCGCCGGCCACGTACTCCCGCAGCGAGTCGAACTCGGTGCCCTGTCCCCGGACCATCGAGGGGTGCTGCCCCTCCAGCTCCCTGAGCCTGGACAGCTTGGCGGGCAGGTGCTTGCGGCTGAGGAAGGGCGGCAGCACCCGGACCGACCAGGGCACCCGGTGCGAGCCCTGACGCGCCGCGACGCCCAGCGGGCCCAGCGTCCGCACGGTCACCGTGACCGCCTCGCGGTCGCCCCTGCGGACGGGGGCGAGCGTGGTGACCAGGCGGCGGCGCTCGCCCGGGGGCACGTCCAGCGGCAGGTGCCGGGGGCCGGCCCCCGCCGAGGGGGGCCAGGCGTCCCTGAGCACGCCGCGCGCCCGGCGCGGGCCGGGGTTCTCCACGATCAGCTCCACCGTGACCGACTCGCCGAGCCGTACCAGCCGCTCGCCCGCCCGGGTGAGGCGCAGCGAGCGCACGCTCCCGGCCAGCAGCAGGTCGACCGTGACCAGCGCCGCGATCAGCAGCGCCACCCCGGCCATCGCCAGGCCCGGCCGGGGGGCGAACAGCACGGCCAGGGTGCCCACCAGGGCCAGCAGGGCGGCCCGTCCCGTCAGCGCCATGGTCAGCGGGGCACGGGGACGGAGGCGAGGATGGCGTCGATGAGGCCGTCGGCGCTCGCGCCCTCCAGCTCGGCCTCGGGCCGCAACTGGACGCGGTGCCGCATCACGGGCCTGGCCAGCGCCTTGACGTCGTCGGGCGTCACGTAGCCGCGGCCGGACAGCCAGGCCCAGGCGCGGGACGCGGCCAGCAGCGCGGTGGCGCCACGCGGCGAGACCCCGAGCCGCAGCGCGGGCGACTGGCGGGTGGCCCTGGCGACGTCCACGATGTAGCCGAGCACCTCGGGGCTCGTGTGCACCCGCGCGACCGCGGCGCGCCCGGCGGCGAGGTCGGCGGCACCGGCCACGGCCCGGACGTGCGACAGGTCGCGCGGGTCGAAGCCGAGCGCGTGCCGCTCCAGCACCGCGATCTCCTGGTCGCGGGGCGGCAGCGGGACGGTCAGCTTGAGCAGGAACCGGTCGAGCTGCGCCTCGGGGAGCTGGTAGGTGCCCTCGTACTCCACGGGGTTCTGGGTGGCTGCCACGATGAACGGGTCGGGCAGGGCGCGCGGGTCGCCCTCCACGCTGACCTGCCGCTCCTCCATCGCCTCCAGCAGCGCGGCCTGCGTCTTCGGGGGCGTGCGGTTGATCTCGTCGGCGAGCATGAGGTTGGTGAAGACCGGTCCCTCGCGGAACTCGAACTCCGAGCTCTTCGCGTCGTAGATCAGCGAGCCCGTGATGTCGCCGGGCATCAGGTCGGGGGTGAACTGCACCCGCTTGAAGTCGAGCGAGAGCGCCGCCGCCAGCGTCCTGACCAGCAGGGTCTTGGCGACGCCCGGCACCCCTTCGAGCAGGACGTGTCCCCGGCACAGCAGCGCGATCACCAGGCCGGTGACCACGGCGTCCTGGCCGACGACGGCCTTGGAGACCTCCGTCCTGAGGGCCGCCAGCGCCTGCCGTGCGGCGTCCGCCCCGGGCCCGTCCGGCGTGCCGGGCCCGTTCGGTACGCCCCGGGTCCCGGGCACTCCGAAGGCCCCGGAAGGCCCGGAAGGCCCGGAAGGCCCGGAAGGCCCGGAAGGCAAGGTTCCGGGCGTCGCCGGCGCCCCGGGCCCGTTCGGCGTGCCCGGCGTGCCGGGTCCGTTCGGTGTCCCCGGTGTGCCGGGTCCGTCAGGTGTGCCGGGTGCGCCGGGTGTGCCCGGCTCGGTCCCGGCGGGGGAGGAGACCCCTGCGGCGAGATCGCCGTTCCCCGGTGGTGTGGTCACGACTGTCCGACCTGCCTTTCCACGAAGTCCATGTATGCGGCCAGGGCCACCAGCCCTGCCTCGTCGGCCGGTGGCGGCCCGTACAGGGCGGCGCCGACGTACGGCGCGGCCTGGCCGGTCCGCTCGGCGACGGCGTTCACCAGGGCGTCGGCGCCCGCCCCGGAGGGCAGCCCGAGCCGGGGGGTGACCCGGTCGGTGAAGCCGGCGCGCAGCGCCGCGGCGGCCCGGTCCCGGGCGCGTCTCGCCCGGTACAGCCTGGCACGCCCCTCGACGGTCTCGGCCGCCCTGACCACGACGGGCAGCCGCTCGGTCACCACCGGGCCCAGCCTGCGGCCCCGCCACAGCGCCAGCAGCAGCACCGCGAGGAACACCTGCGCCACCGCCCACCTGACGCCCTCGGGCACCAGGTCGTAGAACCCCGCCGCCCCCGTCGCGGCCGCCCGCGGCCCGGCCTCGGGCGGCGTCAGCCAGATCAGGGCGGGCCTGGCGCCGGCGAGGTTCATCGCCAGCGCGGCGTTGCCGTCCTCCGCCAGCCGCAGGTTGCTCATGAACGCGTCGTCGCCGGTCACGGTGACCGTCCTGGCCCCGGTCCGCAGGGAGACCAGGGTGGGCCTGCGGCCGGAGGGGTAGCAGCCGACGGCGTCGGCGGGCAGGGTGAGGGTCACACCGCCCAGGTGGGCGCTGCCCGCCCGTGTCGCGGCCGGAAGGTCGCACCGGGGTTCGCGGGAACGCGCCCGCGCCTCACCGTCCGCGCCCACCCCCGGGGCCAGCAGCCACAGGCGTGAGCGCACCCCCGCCAGCAGCAGGTCGGAGGGCGTCGTGGCGAGCCGCTCGGCCTCGTCGGTCGTGAGCGGGAAGCCGGAGCTCAGCAGCAGGGTGCTGCCCGCCGGGCCCGCCCGGCCCGCCAGCGAGACGGCCTCGGCGACCGAGGTGACGCGCTGCACCCGTACGCCACGGGCCTGCAGCAGCCGGGCCAGGCCCTTGCCGCCCGACAGCGAGGCGTCGGCGGGGTCGAGGGGCCTTCCGCCCTGGCCGGAGCCGCTCAGCAGCACGGTGGCCAGCGCGCCGGCGACCATCACGACCACCACCAGCAGGACGCTCCTGCCGCCGCGCCAGAGACCGGCCGCTGTGGGTGAGACGGAGGTCGCGGGGACGGCACGCCCGGCCGGGGCCGGGGGAACCGGCGGGGCGGGCGCGACGGGCGCGTCGGCCCGGCCGGGTGCGGACGGGCTCACGGCGCCGCCACCCGCGCGGCGGGCGACGGGCGGGCCGCGCGCAGGTGCTCGTCGAGGTCGCGCATGATCCGGTACGCCTCGGGCGTGCCGGGCACCTCGCCGTAGGTCACGTCGTCGAACACCCTGGCCGCCTCGGCCAGCTCGGCGGCCAGGGCGGGCAGCGCCCGCCCGGCCTCGGCCGCGAGCTCCCCGGCGGTACGGCTCGGGACGACGTCGACGATCACGCGGTCCTCCAGGTCGCGGGCGACGGCCCGGAGCCGTTCGCGGACCGCCTCGGCCCACCTGCCCTCCTCCGCCAGCCGCTCGGCCGCCTCGCGGTGCTCGGCGGCGGTGAGGCGGCG
Source organism: Streptosporangium sp. DT93 (assembly GCF_049844535.1). NCBI lineage: Bacteria > Bacillati > Actinomycetota > Actinomycetes > Streptosporangiales > Streptosporangiaceae > Streptosporangium > Streptosporangium sp. DT93. The sequence continues at coordinate 262,813 of NZ_JBNCLF010000009.1, read as the reverse complement.
GTCGCCGAAGACCCCCCTGGTCCGCGGGGTGCCCCTCCCGGTGGTCCTGCGGGCGACCAGGAGCAGGGCGACGACGACGCAGACCACGATCGCGACGAGGGCGATCCGCGCGGCCACGCTGCCGACGACGCCGATGGACTCCTGGTCCAGCAGGTCGCCGAGGAACTGGTCCGTCCACCGCCAGAAACGGTCGAACAGGGACTCCCTGGCGTAGCCGGGTCCGAGCAGCTCCTGGACGGCTCCGTTCCGGGCCTCCTCGCGGCCGATGCCGCCCGGGGGCGTCAGGAGCGTGATCACGAGGCTCCCCGGGCCGGCCGCGCCTGTCCGGCGAACAGGCCGGGGGTGAGGGAGGGGTTCCACAGGTCGTCGGACGGGGGCTGCTCCCGGCCCTGCCGCCGCTGTTCGAGCGCCGCGGTCTGCAGTTCCAGGTCGAACGCCTCGGCGCGCATCCGCCGGTCCGCGTACAGCAGGCCGTTGACGCCGGCCCGCAGGGGGTGGGCGATCGCCGCGCCGACGGTGACGCCCACCGTGATGAGGACGGTCGCGGTGATCTGCGAGGCGGGGAAGTCGCCCAGCGCGCCGACGAGGGTCCCGGCGAGCACGAAGGGCAGCCCGAGCACCTGGCCGACGAGGAGCGCGATGAGCCAGGTGAGGAGCAGGATGCCGAGGGTGCGCCAGAAGCCGCCCGAGACCAGTTGCCAGGACCGGCGCAGCGAACCGGCGATCCCGCGCCGCTCCAGCACCGCGATGGAGGGGGCCAGCGCCAGCCGGGTGGTGAGGAAGGCGAGGCCGGCCAGGAGGGCCGGCACCGCCAGCACGCCCACGAGCGCCGTCGTCGCCGGCCCGGCCCCGGCCGCGCCGATCGCGGCGATGAGCCCCATGGTCAGGAGCAGCGGGACGAGCACGAGGAGGAGGACGGCGAACACCAGCCCGAACAGGGTGGGTACCCGGCCGCGGGTCCGCGCCCAGGCCTCGCCCACCGTCATCGTGCCGCCGAAGACCGCGCGGCCCAGGATGGCGGTCAGCATGCCGGTCAGCAGCGTGATCACGACGAACTCCACCCCGTAGGACAGGAGGGTGTCGCCGAGGAGGGATCCGAACGCCGGGGCGGGCTCGCCGAAGGAGGCGAGCTCCTGGTCGCCCGCGGGATCCTGCGCCAGTACGGACAGGTCGATCGGGTCCATGAAGAGCACCTGCGTGAGGGCCGACAGCGTGGCGGCGACCGCGGACAGGCCCAGGACGCTCCTGCGGTTGGAGCGGATCAGCTTGGTCGCGCCGTCCAGGATGTCGCCCAGGCCGAGCGGGCGCAGCGGGATGATCCCGGTGTGCGTCGCGGGGGGCGGCGTCCGCGCGCCGTACGGTGACGGGGCGTAGGGCCACTGCGGGGCCGGCGCCTCGTCGTACGGCGGCCAGGGGCCCGGGGGGACCTGCGGCGCGGGCCCGGCACCCGGAGCCGCGAAGGCGCCGGGAGCGCCCGTGGCACCAGGGACACCCGTGGCACCCGAAGCACCCGGGGCACCCGGGGCACCCGAAGCACCCGGGGCACCTGGGACACCGGGAGGAGCCGGGGCGCTCGGGGTGTCCCGAGCCCCGGAAGTGCCCGGGGCGCCCGAGGGATCAGGAGCACCCGAGGCGCCGGGAGCGGGGCCGTGACCGTCTGACATATCCCAATCCTGGCATGTGGACACACCGTTCGTGGTGATCGGGTGATCCGGCGGCCGTTTCGTCCCGGCGGGCGATCCCATGGCCCTCCCGCGGCCCTCCCGCCCCGGGCCCGGCGCTCAGGGGCTTCGCACGGGGCCTTCGCGCGGGGACCCTCCCGCGTCCGGAGATCGGCGGAGATGGCGGAGAGATGGCCGAGACGCGGTCGTTTACCGCAGACTGGGACCGTGGTCATCACCGCCCGGTGTCCGCAGTCGCCGGGGCCGGAGACGGCCGTGCGGGGGCATCACTGCGCGCTTCACGTCGTGTACGCCTAAAATTCGTCATTCGGACGCCCGGTCGTCGGCCGGTGTCATCTGGTAGGCGGACGAGGGTAATCTTCGACCACCGAGCGGTTTATCCCATTACTCCCGAACTGCGTAAACCGAATGAGGGGCCATGAAAGGACGCGTGCTGGTCGTCGACGACGACGCGGCTCTCGCCGAGATGCTCGGGATCGTGCTGCGCGGGGAGGGTTTCGAGCCTTCCTTCGTCTCCGACGGGGACAAGGCGCTCGACGCGTTCCGCGACACCCGGCCGGACCTGGTCCTGCTCGACCTGATGCTGCCCGGTGCCGACGGCATCGACGTCTGCCGGCGCATCCGGGCCGAGTCGGGGGTGCCGATCGTCATGCTGACGGCCAAGAGCGACACCATCGACGTGGTACTCGGGCTGGAGTCGGGGGCCGACGACTACATCGTCAAGCCCTTCAAGCCCAAGGAGCTCGTCGCCAGGGTGCGCGCCCGGCTGCGCCGCACCGACGAGCCGACGCCGGAGATCCTGCAGATCGGCGACATCACGATCGACGTCGCCGGGCACTCGGTCAAGCGGGAGGAGGAGACCATCAACCTCACCCCGCTGGAGTTCGACCTGCTGGTCGCCCTGGCGCGCAAGCCGCGCCAGGTCTTCACCCGCGAGGTCCTGCTGGAGCAGGTCTGGGGGTACCGCCACGCGGCCGACACCCGCCTGGTCAACGTGCACGTCCAGCGGCTCCGGGCCAAGATCGAGAAGGATCCCGAGCACCCCGAGATCGTGGTCACGGTCCGCGGGGTCGGGTACAAGGCCGGACCGGCCTAGCCACGGCTCCCCCCGGACCCGAGATGCCTTCCGCACCGAAGAGACGCCGTCGCACCCCGCGCCAGCTGCTGCGGGGTGCGCGGCGGCGTACCCGGCGCGCGGCCGGGCGGGTACGCCGGATCTTCTGGCGTTCGCTTCAGTTGCGCGTGGTCACCAGCACGATGGTCATCTCCATCGTGGTCGTCGCCGTGCTCGGCGTCTTCCTGATGCAGCAGATCGTCAGCGCCACCCTGGAGAACAGGGAGCGCGCCGCCAAGAGCGAGGCGCAGGCCGACAGGAACGCGGTGCTCGGCTACCTCAGCCAGCCGGCCGCCGAGGCCGCCAAGCCGCCCGCCGACGCGGACCAGGCGCTCCCGGGGGCGGGTGACACCCCGCTGGGCCAGGCCACCGCCGCGCTGGCCCGCCGCGCCGGGTCCGCCAGCCGCTACTCGGTGATCATCCGCAACGAGAAGCGGCCGGGGGAGTTCTACGGGACCACGGACATCGACCCGCGCAGCATCCCGGCCAGGCAGCGCGAGGAGCTGTTCAGGAAGCAGCCCGGCGAGGAGAGCACCTGGTACACCCCGCTGCACTACCTGGGCCAGAAGACCGTCCCCGGCATCGTCATCGGCACCCGCCTGGACACCTCGGGCACCGCCCTGGACTCCACGTACGAGATCTACCACCTGGTCCCGCTGGAGCGGGAGGAGCTGATCCTGGCCTCGGTGCAGCGGATGCTCGTCCTGGTCGGGGTGGGGCTGGTGCTGCTGCTGGCCGCGATCGCCTCGCTGGTCACCCGGCAGGTCGTCACGCCGGTCCGGCTGGCCAGGCAGGCCGCCGAGCGGCTGGCCGCGGGACGCCTGGACGAGCGCCTGAGGGTCCGCGGCGAGGACGACCTGGCCCGGCTGGCCGCCTCCTTCAACGAGATGGCCGCGAACCTGGCCCTCAAGATCCACCAGCTGGAGGAGCTCTCCCAGGTCCAGCGGCAGTTCGTCTCGGACGTCTCGCACGAGCTGCGCACCCCGCTGACCACCGTGCGGATGGCCGCCGACCTGCTCTTCGACGCCCGCGAGGACTTCGACCCGATGGCCGCCCGGTCGGCCGAGCTGATGCAGAACCAGCTCAACCGCTTCGAGGAGATGCTCGCCGACCTGCTGGAGATCAGCCGCTACGACGCGGGCGCGGCCGACCTCGACGTCGACTCCGTCGACGTCAGGGACGTGGTGCTGCGCGCCGTGGCCGACTCCGAGGCGCTGGCCGAGCGCCACTCCACCCGCTTCGACCTGCGCCTTCCCGGCGAGCCCTGCATGGCGGAGATGGACAGCCGCCGGGTCGAGCGGATCCTGCGCAACCTGCTGTTCAACGCCATCGAGCACGGCGAGGGCCGCGACATCGTGGTCTCGGTCGCCGCCGACAGGGACGCGGTGGCGGTGGCCGTACGCGACCACGGGGTGGGGCTGAAGGCCGGCGAGGAGAACATGGTCTTCGACCGGTTCTGGCGGGCCGACCCGTCCCGGGCGCGCACCATCGGCGGTACGGGCCTGGGCCTGGCGATCTCCCGCGAGGACGCGATCCTGCACGGCGGCTGGCTGCAGGCGTGGGGCGCGCACGGGGAGGGGTCGCAGTTCCGGCTCTCCCTGCCCCGGGTGGCCGGGGCGGTGCTCCGGGGCTCGCCGCTGCCGCTGGTCCCGCCGGAGGTGGAGATGCGCCGTACCTGGCGTGGTCAGATGACGCCGGTGCTCTCGCCGGCGGCGGCCGACGGGGGGCGCGATGCCGACTAGAGGCGGCCCGCGGCGTCACGCGCGGCGGGTCCGGGAGGTGCTCCCGGCCCTGACCCTGAGCCTTGCCCTGCTGGCGGGGACCGTCTCCTGCTCGGTAATCCCCACCGGCGGCAGGTCCGTCATGTCCGTCGACGACGAGAGCAAGGGCAGCCCGCTGGGGGACCCGTACGCGCGCGTCGTCGCCATGCCGCCGAAGGCCGGCTGGTCGCCCGAGGAGGTCGTCACCGGGTTCCGCTCCGCCATGGCGAGCCCGGACGACTCCGGTTTCGGGATCGCCCGCCAGTACCTCGCCGCCGACTTCGCCGCCAAGTGGAACCCGCGCAGCGGCGTCACGGTCTACCGGCAGGGCGCGTACGACAAGTTCGCGCCGATCGGGGCCGAGGACAGGCAGGCCCAGGTCACGCTCAAGGGCACCAAGATCGCGCTCATCGACCCGGACGGCCGCTACCGCCCGAGCGGCGGCCCGCTGAACCAGCCCTTCACGCTCGCCAGGCAGGCGGACGGGGAGTGGCGCATCAGCACGGCCCCGGACGGGCTGCTGCTGTCCGAGGCCGACGTCGCCCGCGGCTACCCGCCGGTGGACCTGTACTTCCTCGACGCCCGGCGCAAGGCGCTGGTGGTCGACCAGGTACGGGTGCCGATCGACCCGGGGGCCAACTTCGCCAAGACGACGGTCGAGCGGCTGCTGCGGGGGCCGAGCAGCTCCCTGAGGGACGCGGTGCGCACCGCCTTCACCGGCATCGGGCTCGTCGACGTCACCACCGAGAACAACCGGGTCGTGGTCGACCTCGACGGCAGGGTGGCCGAGGACCTGGTCGACCCGATGTCGGCCCAGCTCGCCGCGACGCTGTCCGCGCTCACCAAGGGGGGCTGGGGCTTCGAGGTCAAGGTGAACGGCGAGTCCTACCACCCGGACGCGCCGCTGCGCGTCGACGCCCAGAAGCAGTCCGGCTTCGACCCCTGGCTGACCCCCGGCGCCGTCGACCCGTACTACCTCGCCGCGGGCGGCCTGCGGCTGCTGGGCAAGGAGAACACCGGGCAGCCCGTACCGGGCAGGGCGGGACAGAAGCGGCTCGGCCTCGACCGGCCGGCGATCAGCGGGCAGAGCGTCAAGCAGGTGGCGGAGCTCTCCGCGGACCGCAGGAGCCTGTCGGTCGCGCCGCTCGCCGCGGGAGGCGAGTGGCGGGTGTGGGCCAGCGGGGAGTCACTCGCCCCGCCCTCCTGGGACCGCTACGACACGCTCTGGGCGGTGGACCGGCCCAACGACCACACCTCGGTCCTGACCCGGTACGACGGCGACGGCAAGCGGCACTACCGGGTGACGGCCCCCGACCTGGAGACGGTCTACGTCAAGTCGCTCAAGGTCGCGCGGGACGGGGTGCACGTCGCGGTGATCGTCAGGGACGGGCTGGGCGAGCAGGTCAGGATCGGCACCGTGATCGGCGAGAAGGAGCGCACCCGCATCGCCAACCTGCAGACCGTGGTGGACAGCGAGAACGGCCGGAGGATCAAGGACATCACCTGGGACGACGGCAAGACCCTCTACGCGCTCACCGACAGGTCCGAGCTCCTGGAGGCGTCGATCGCCGCCGAGCCCATGTCGCTGGGCACGGGCTCGCGGATCGACAGCATCGCCGCCCTGGACGGCAGGCTGCTGGCCGGGAGCACGGACGAGCAGGGCGGCAAGCAGGTCTTCTACTGGACCTCCAGCAAGTGGGAGGCGCTGGTCAGGCACGAGAACGGCACGGCCGACTTCGTGGAGAACGGCCCCTCCTTCCCGGCCTTCCCGCTGGGCTGAACACCGGTCTTCCCGCTGGGCTGGACACCTGCCTTCCCGCTGGGCCGAGCACCGGCCGGGCATCGGCCGCACGCCTGCCGGGAGCCGGGTCCCGCCCCGCCGGGTGGGTGATCGCCGGAAACCGGGCCCCGATCCTCAGGACGTGCGTCCCCCGGGCGGGCACGGGCCCCCGCCGGTGCTCTGGGCTGGGCTTTTTGTCGGTGCGGTGTGGCACGGTGGATGCGTGACGACCGCCATGCTCGACCTGATCCTGCCGCCCCGCTGCGCCGGATGCGACGCGCCGGGCGCCCTCGTCTGCCCCCGATGCGCGGCGGAGCTGCACGGGGAGCCCGCCCGCCGGATGCCCGACCCCGTCCCGGCCGGCCTGCCCGACTGCTGGTCGGCCGCCGAGTACACCCCCGCCGTGCGGCGGGCGATCATCGCCTACAAGGAGCGCGGGCGCACCGCCCTGGCCCCGCCCCTGGCCGGGGCACTGGCCCTGGCCGTGGCCACCGCGGCGGGCGAGCGGCCGGTGCTGCTGGTGCCGGTGCCCAGCGCCCGCCCGGCCCTGCGCCGCCGCGGGCACGACCCGGTGGCGCGGCTCGCCGAGCTCGCGGCCGGCTACCTCCGGGAGGCCGGCTGGCCGGCGACCGTGGCGCGGGTGCTCGCGCAGCGTCGCAGGGTCGCCGACCAGGCGGGGCTGAGCTCTCTCCAGCGGGCCGCGAACCTCTCCTCGGCCTTCACGGTCGCCGTCGGCCGGAACGCGCCCGTGCCGCGCTCCTGGGGCGGTACGGAGGCGGTCGTGCTGGTCGACGACGTCGTCACCACCGGGGCGACGCTCGCCGAGGCGGCCAGGGCGCTGCGGCAGGTGGGCGTCACGCCCTCGCTGGCCGCCACGGTCGCCGCGACACGCCGGAGAACACGATCGGATGATCGTGACCGAGGGTGAGGCGCCCGCGGCCCGGTCGTCCGGGCCGCGCGTCCGCCGGAGGCCGCGCCCCCGGGGTCGTCGGCGCTGATCACCGACGGGGGCCGGTCCCCGCTCCCGTCGTCCCGCCGCCCCGGCCGCCGGTGTCCCGCCGGAGCCGGGGCCGGGCCCGGATCACGCAAAGTGATCCCTCGATCGGCCGTCGCGGTGACATTCGGCCTGGATACGGATAGCGTCAGAGCCATGGCACCCGCTCGGGTCCGTGGTTGCACCGGACCGACCTCGGAAACGAGGCCGGCCCGGCTAGCCGATGCCAGCCGCAGGCGAAACGGTCCACGTAAGACGACTTCTCGTCGATCGATCACGGTGCGGCTTAGAGGTAAGTCCTGCCTTCCCAAGGAGCCAGATGTTCCTTGCCCGGAGAGAAGGGAATGTAGTGGCAAAGAGCTGCGAAACCCTCTGCAGGCGGATGTGGGGACGAAGACCAGGTCGGCCGAGCGGGTGTCGTAATACCACCGTCGTGATTCGAAGGGGGGCTGTGCATGGAGATCATCGTCAAGGGTCGGCACACCGGAGTGAGTGACCGATTCCGTGACCAGGTGAACGCCAAGCTGGCCAGGATCGAGCGTTTGGACCACAAGCTCATCCGCGTTGACGTGGAGGTGTCCAAGGAGAGTAATCCGCGCATCGTCGACCAGCGGGAACGTGTCGAACTCACCATCCACTCACGTGGTCCGGCGGTCCGCGCGGAGGCGTCCGCCGACGACCGCTTCGCCGCCCTTGACATAGCACTCGGAAAACTGGAAGGGCGCCTGCGGCGCCTGGCAGACCGCCGGAAGATCCACCACGGCAACCACTGCCCCCCGTCGGTCGCCGAGCTGACGGCCACCGCGCTGGCGCAGTCCCTGGAGAACGAGTCCGGCACGGTGCTCACGGAGCGGGCCCCGGCCGAGGTCGAGACGGACGTCAAGGACGACATCGCCGAGGACGAGGCGCTCATCCCGATCGAGATGGACGGCGACGGGCCGCTGATCGTCCGGGAGAAGTCCCACAAGGCCGAACCGATGACGATCGACCAGGCGCTTCTCGAGATGGAACTGGTCGGGCACGACTTCTACCTCTTCCGTGACAAGGAGAGCGGGCAGCCGAGCGTCGTGTACCTCCGCCAGGGGTACAACTACGGCGTACTGCGGCTCATCGAACCCTGACGGACGCGTTCGAAGATCCTCTCCGACCAACCGAGGACCATGAAACCCGTGTCATCATGGCGGTCCACCGGCTCTGGCCCCCCGAGGAGGAGGCGTGACGGAACCCGACGACGCAACCGGCCCGACCGGGCGCGGCGAACCGATCCGCGTGCTGATCGTTGACGATCACGCGCTGATCCGGCGCAGCCTGGAGATGGCGCTGGCCGCCGAGACGGACATAGAGGTGGTCGGAGAGGCGAGCGACGGCCAGGAGGCCGTCGAGCTCGCCGACCGTCTCACCCCGGACGTCATGCTCATGGACGTCCGGATGCCACGGAGGAGCGGCATCGAGGCCACTCGTGAGATCAAGGCCTCGGTGCCGAGCACGCGGATCATCATGTTGACGGTCAGTGACGAGGAGGAGGACCTCTTCGAGGCGATCAAGGCGGGTGCCACCGGCTACCTGCTGAAGAACGTCCAGCTGGACGAGGTCCCGGAGGCCGTGCGCGGCGTCCACGAGGGACAGTCGCTGATCAACCCGGCGATGGCCGCCAAACTCATCAGCGAGTTCGCCAACATGAGCCGCAAGGAGGCCGAAAGGCCCCCGCAGCTCCCCGTCCCGCGCCTGACCGACCGGGAGATGGAGGTCCTTCGCCTGGTCGCCAAGGGGATGAACAACCGGGAGATCGCCAAACAGCTGTTCATCTCGGAGAACACCGTGAAGAACCACGTCAGGAACATCCTGGACAAGCTTCAGCTCCACTCCAGGATGGAGGCGGTGGTCTACGCGGTCCGCGAGCGGATGCTGGAGATCACCTGATCCACCGCCGGCGAGGTGGGGGCGCCCGGCGCCCCTGCCCCGCCGCCGTCACGCTCGCCCTCAGGGCGTCCGGCTCCCGGCGTCCCGGCCCAGGGCCTCCCGGAGGGGACCGGCCAGCAGCGGGTCCACCCGGTCGACGCGGACGGTGTCGCAGCCGACCCACCCGGCGGCCTCCCGGAGCGCCGCCGCCAGCGGAACGGCTCCCCTGGCCGGGGTGACGCCCTCCTCCAGGCTCACCTGGCGGGCCACCAGCACCGAGCCCTCCCGCGCCGGATCGACCCGGCCGATCAGGCGGCCCCCCGCCAGGACCGGCATCGTGAAGTAGCCGTGGACGCGCTTCTCCTTGGGCACGTACGCCTCCAGGCGATGGTTGAAACCGAACACCCGCGCGGTGCGGGCGCGATCCCAGACCAGGGAGTCGAACGGGGAGAGCAGGGTCGTGCGGTGACGGCCCGCGGAGGACTCCTCCAGCGCGGCGGGATCGGCCCAGGCGTCGGCGGCCCGCTCCGGCCACCCCGGGACGCGGACCGGGACCAGCCCGGCGGTCCCCTCGGCCAGGCACCCGTCCAGCAGCCGTGCCTCGGGTGCCTTCAGGCGCAGGAAGTCGACGAGATCGGCGCGGGTGGCCACCCCGAGCGCGCGCCCGGCCATCCCGGCCAGGCGGGTGACGCACTCGGCGTCGGAGAGGTCCTCGGCCAGCAGGTCCGCCGGGACCGCCCGCTCGGCCAGGTCGTAGACGCGCCGCCAGCCCACCCGGCGGGTGCAGACCACCTCGCCGGTGTCGAGCAGCCACTCAATGGCGATCTTGGAGTCCGACCAGTCCCACCACGGGCCGCCCTTCTTGGCGCCGCCGATGTCGGCGGTGGTGATCGGGCCGTTCTCGCGGACCAGGTGAAGGACCTTGCCCACGCTGTCGGGCACCTCGTGCCAGCGGAACCTCCTGGCCGTGAAGTACCTGCGGCGGAAGGCGTACAGCGGCCAGTCGCCGATCGGCAGGACGCACGCGGCGTGACACCAGTACTCGAACGCGCGGGCGGGCTCGTCCCAGTAGGCCCGCTCCACCGTGGCCCGGCCCACGGCGCCCAGGCGGGCGTAGGCCACCAGTTCGTGGGAGCGGGCCAGCACGGAGATCGTGTCGAGCTGGACGGCCCCGAGCCGTCGCAGGGTCGCGGGGACGCCGCCGCGCCGGGCCCGCGCGCCCAGGAACCCCTGCGCGACCAGGATCGCGCGGCGGGCCTCGTCGGGGGAGAGGGAGAGCTTCATGACCGCCCCAGGGGAGACAACACGTCGTACGGCCAGAGGCTAGCGCCTCACACCGACGAAAACGCTATGCCGGTGTCAGCCGGAGCCCGGAACGTCGTGGCCGGCGCGCTCGTCGGCGCGGTCGCGGGCCGGTGGGGTGCGTGCCGGCCGAGGACGCTCCGGCCGGTGTGCTCCCCGGCCGGTGAGGCCCGTGTCAGTCGAGGACGCTCTCGCCGGTACGGCCCTCGCTCGTGTTCGTGCGCGGGGCGTCCACGACGACGTCGGAGAAGACGTTGAAGACGAGCGTCAGCACACCGCCCATCGCGCAGACCGCCGCGCCCATCCAGAAGAGCGTCCAGTTCGGGCCGACGCACAGGGCGACCCCCGCGATCGCGAAGCCCAGCAGGATCACGGTCACCGCGAGCCAGGACGACGCCCTGCCCCCGTGGCTCCCCTCGGGCGTCTCCCGCGTCCGGGGGTGCCCCTGCTCTGTGGCCCTGGGGTTCTCCTGCGCCGTCACGGCCACTCCTTCCAGGTACGGAGACACGACCGGATATCGATCATCGCGGAAGTGACAAACTCCGACATACCCTTTAAAGCTGGTCGTACTCTCTCAAAGAAGTGGGCAAGGAACTCCATGGCCCACAAGCGCGTCTTTGAGGGTGGCTGTGTCTGGTGGCAGAACCGCCTACGATGGCAGCGGAGAACCATGTCTCGTCCTCAGCCGGGCCGGTCCGGCCGCGGAAGACCTGCGAGGAGCTTTACCTAGTGCCAGCCTTTCTCGATAGAATTCTTCGCGCCGGCGAAGGCAAGCTTCTGCGTAAGCTCAAGCGGATCGCCGACCAGGTCAACTCCATCGAAGACGACTTCACGAGCCTGACCGACGCCGAGCTTCGCGCGCTCACCGACGACTACAAGAAGCGCTACGCCGAGGGCGAGTCCCTCGACGACCTGCTTCCCGAGGCCTTCGCCACCGTCCGCGAGGCCTCCCGCAGGGTGCTGGGCAAGCGCCACTTCGACGTGCAGATCATGGGCGGGGCCAACCTGCACATGGGAAACATCGCGGAGATGCGCACCGGTGAGGGCAAGACCCTCACCTGTACGCTGCCCACCTACCTCAACGCCATCGCGGGCAACGGCGTCCACGTCATCACGGTCAACGACTACCTGGCCAAGCGTGACGGCGACGAGATGGGCCGCATCCACCGCTTCCTGGGCCTCGAAGTGGGCGTGATCCTGGCGAACATGCCCGCCGACGAGCGCCGCAAGCAGTACAACGCGGACATCACGTACGGCACGAACAACGAGTTCGGCTTCGACTACCTGCGCGACAACATGGCCTGGTCGCTCGACGAGTGCGTGCAGCGCGGCCACCACTTCGCCGTGGTCGACGAGGTCGACTCGATCCTCATCGACGAGGCCAGGACGCCGCTGATCATCTCCGGTCCCGGGGAGCAGTCCGGCAAGTGGTACTCCGAGTTCGCCAAGATCGTCCCCCGGCTCCGCAGGGGCACCGAGGGCAAGGACGGCGAGGAGAACACCGGCGACTACGCCGTCGACGAGAAGAAGCGCACCGTGGGCATCTTCGAGTCCGGTGTGGAGAAGGTCGAGGACTGGCTCGGCATCGAGAACCTCTACAAGCCCGAGCACACCCACCTGGTCGGCTTCCTGAACAACGCGCTGAAGGCCAAGGAGCTCTACAAGAAGGACAAGGACTACATCGTCGTCGACGGCGAGGTCCTGATCGTCGACGAGTTCACCGGTCGCGTCCTGCACGGCCGCCGCTACAACGAGGGCATGCACCAGGCCATCGAGGCGAAGGAAGGCGTGAAGATCAAGGACGAGAACCAGACTCTCGCCACGATCACGCTGCAGAACTACTTCCGCCTCTACGAGACGCTGTCGGGCATGACCGGTACCGCGGCGACCGAGGCCAACGAGTTCCACCAGACCTACAAGCTCGGCGTCGTCCCGATCCCCACGAACCGGCCGATGATCCGCAAGGACCAGGCCGACGTGGTCTACAAGACCGAGGACGCCAAGTTCGTGGCCGCGGTCGAGGACATCAAGGAGCGCTACGAGCGCGGCCAGCCCGTCCTGGTCGGCACCACCAGCGTCGCCAAGTCCGAGCGCCTGGCCAAGGAGCTCAAGCGCCGGGGCGTCAAGCACGAGGTGCTCAACGCCAAGAACCACGCGCGTGAGGCGGCGATCATCGCCGAGGCGGGCCGCAAGCACGCCGTCACCGTGGCCACCAACATGGCCGGTCGTGGCACCGACATCATGCTCGGCGGCAACCCCGACTTCCGCGCCGACCTGGAGCTGCGCGGCCGCGGCCTCGACCCGGTCGAGACCCCGGAGGAGTACGACAAGGCCTGGGGCGAGGCGCTGGACAAGGCCAGGGAGGCCGTCCAGGCCGAGCACGACGAGGTCACCGAGCTCGGCGGCCTCTACGTCCTGGGCACCGAGCGGCACGAGTCGCGGCGGATCGACAACCAGCTCCGCGGTCGTTCCGGCCGTCAGGGCGACCCCGGCGAGTCGCGCTTCTACCTCTCGCTGGAAGACGACCTGATGCGGCTGTTCAACTCGGCCAGGGTCGAGATGATCATGACGCGCCTCAACATCCCGGACGACGTGCCGATCGAGTCGGGCATCGTCTCCAAGGCGATCGCCTCGGCCCAGCACCAGGTCGAGCAGCAGAACTTCGAGATCCGCAAGAACGTCCTGAAGTACGACGAGGTCATGAACCGGCAGCGCAAGGTGATCTACGCCGAGCGCCACCGGGTCCTGGAGGGCGCGGACCTGCGCGACCAGATCCGCGGCTTCGTCAACGACGTGATCGACGAGTACGTCACGGCGGCCACCTCGGAGGGCTTCGCCGAGGAGTGGGACCTCGACAAGCTGTGGAAGGCCCTGGGCCAGCTCTACCCGATCGGCATCACGATCGACGAGGTCGTCGAGGAGGCCGGCAGCCGCGAGGAGCTCAACGCCAAGCTCCTGGAGGAGCGGGTGAAGGCCGACGCGATGGCCGCCTACGACCGTCGCGAGGAGGAGATCAACGCGCAGGCCATGGACCCGGAGGGCATGCGGGTCCTGGAGCGCCGCGTCATCCTGTCGGTCCTCGACCGCAAGTGGCGCGAGCACCTGTACGAGATGGACTACCTCCAGGAGGGCATCGGCCTGCGCGCGATGGCTCAGCGCGACCCGCTGATCGAGTACCAGCGCGAGGGCTTCGAGATGTTCACCCAGATGCTCGACGGCATCAAGGAGGAGTCGGTCGGCTACCTGTTCAACCTCGAGGTCGAGGTGCAGAGCAACCCGATCGTCGAGGAGGCCGACCCCACCGAGGACGCGGCCGTCGCGGAGGCCCGCTCGATCATCGCCCGCGGACTGCGCGGCCCGCAGCGCCCGGCGGAGCTGGAGTACACGGCGCCGGGTGAGAGCGGCGAGGCCGAGCACACCCGGGTCAGCACCAAGGCCCAGCGTGACGCGTACGGCAACGTCGAGCGCAACGCCCCGTGCCCCTGCGGTTCGGGCAAGAAGTACAAGCGCTGCCACGGCGACCCCAGGCACGTCGAAGCCTGATCGCCGACCGGAGGGCCCGCACATCGTGCGGGCCCTCCGGCATGTCGTGCCTCGGGACCATGTCGTGCTTCGGGACCGTGTCATGCCTGGGGAGCGTGTCATGTCCGGGACCATGTCGTGGGACGGCCCAGGATCACCGCCGAGGCGCGATCCTGGCCGTGTGGCACAGCCCAGGATCACCGCCGGGCGCGACCCTGGGACCACCCCCGTGTCATGGTGCGGCCCACGAGCGCGGCCGTGGCACGGCACGGCTCACGGCGGCGGTCAGGGGGTCGTCTCGACCTCGACGCACAGCCATCGCACGCCCCTGCGTTCCAGTCTCAGCGCCAGCACGTGTGAGCGGTCGCCGCAGTCGACCACGGCGCACATCTCCACGACCCCGTCCTCGGGCCGGGAGACGTGCGCCCTGCCCGCCCGGGGAGGGCGCGTGCACCGCATCGTCCTCCCGCTCCCGGCCAGTTCCGCGCGGGCCCTGGCGGTCAGATGGTCCGAGACGGTCGCCGGGGAGCGCCTGCCGGCCAGGATCTCCGCGACGGCCTGGGCGAGGGCACGCAGCCACCGCTCGTCGGGGACCGCGTCCGGCGTCCTCGCTCCCGCGGGCTTGTAAGGACCCGTGCCCGCCGGCCCGGGCGCCCTCGTGGCCGGGGAACCCGCCGGTCTCGCGACCGTGGAGCCGGGTGTTCTCGCGGCCGGGACGCTCGTGGGTATCGCGACCGCGGAGCCCGGTGGTCTCGTGACCGGAGGGGGCGGCAGGGACGGCAGGGACGGCAGGGACGGCAGGGACGGCAGGGACAGGGTTCCGGGGGAGGGGCGCCGGTTCACGCCGGGCCGGCGTACCGGCGACGGTGACTCTCGCTCCTCGGGGCCGAGGGTGAGGGCGAGGGTTCCCTGAACGTACGGCGGTACGGCCGAGCCGTCCCCGCAGGGGCGGTCGTCGTCGTAGGGCGGCTCGGCGGCGGGGGACGATGCGAGGCGGGGGAACGTCGCCGGGCGGGGGAGTGTCGCCGGACGTCGAAGGGGGGACATGGGCGACTCCGTGATGGTCGGCTCATGGGCGGTGAAACTCACACATCAAGGAGGTTCCGGTCTGCCGTCCAGATACGCCGCCCACCAACTTCCATGAAATCCGGGTGGTTTCGTCCCGGTCGGTGAGGAAGGTGACCTGGGGGTTGGGGTGGTCGGTCTCTCCGGCGAACGGGTTCCGGTCCGAGCGGTGATCGCGCGGGGACGGCCGGAAACGTCGCCGGGCCGTCAGGGGCCGGGTGGTTCGGTGGGCCGGACAGGCCCGGGAGACGTCGTGGGGCCGGGGGGTTCGGTGGGGGCGGCGGCGGTCGCGGGAGGCTCGCCCGAGTCGACGTCCGGTTCAGGCTCCCGGCCCGGGGTCATGAAGTTCAGTCTCCTGATCAGGAAGCTGAACACGGTGTAGTAGATCACCGCGTAGACCAGCCCCATCGCGATGATGATCGGTACCCCCCGGGCGTTGGGCGCCGTCCCGTACAGGACCAGGTCGATCAGGCCGGAGGAGAAGCTGAAGGCGAGCTTGGCGCCCAGGGCGGAGGCCAGGGCCAGGGAGATACCGGTCAGCACGATGTGGATCACGAACAGGACCGGTGCGACGAAGACGAAGGCGAACTCGATGGGCTCGGTGATCCCGGTGAGGAACGCGGTGAGCGCCGCGGAGATCATGATCGAGCCGACCGCGGTGCGCCGGTGCGGCGGCGCGGCCCGCCAGATGGCGAGCGCGGCGGCGGGCAGCCCGAACATCAGGACCGGGTAGAAACCGGCCTCGAAGCCGCCGTGGCCGACGGCGCCGTTGTTGAAGCAGATCAGGTCCCCGGCGAGCCTCTTGCCGTCGACCACGCACTCGGGGACCTGCGTCCAGATCACGTTGTTGACGATGTGGTGCATGCCGAGCGGGAGCAGTGCGCGGTTGACCATGCCGTAGATCCCGGCGCCGAGCTCGCTGTTGGAGGCGAGCCAGGTCCCGCAGGCGCGGACCCATCCGCCGAGCACCGGCCAGACGGTGCCGAGGAGCACGCCGATCACCAGCCCGGCGAAGGCGGTCAGGATCGGTACCAGGCGGCGTCCGCCGAAGAAGGCCAGCCAGGTGGGCAGCCTGGTGCGGTGGTAGCGCTGCCAGAGCAGCGCCGACACCAGGCCCATGACGATGCCGCCGAGGACCCGGGTCGGGTTCTGCGCGCCGAGGTCGAGCACCACGTCCGGGACACCGGGGGCGGTCCTGTCGAACACCTCGACGGTGATGGACTCCCGCATGTCGGCGTCGAACAGGATGAAGAACATGTTCATGCTGACGGCGTGGAAGACCAGGTAGCCGACGAGCGCGGCCAGCGCGGTGGAGCCGTCGGCCTTGCGGGCGAACCCGATGGCGACGCCGATCGCGAACAGCAGGGGCAGGTTGTCGAAGAGGGCGCCGCCCGCGGTGCCGACGACGCGGGCCACGTCGTCGAGCAGCGCCCCGTCGGTCCGGCCGAGGAGGTCGTCCTGCCCGAGCCGCAGCAGCAGGCCCGCCGCCGGCAGGACCGCGATCGGCAGCATCAGGGAACGCCCCAGCCGCTGGAGCACGCCCATCACGGCGGACCCGGCCGAACGGCTGCTCGGGGCGGACCCGGCCGAACGGTTGCTCGGGGCGGACCCGGCCGGGCGGTCGCTCGCGGTGGACCCGGCCGGGTGGGCGGCGGGTGGGCCCGCGTCCACCGGAGGGGGACTCATGTGAGCTTTCCTCCAGGGGCTGGAAGGAAGGAGGCCGGCGAGGGGCCGGTCACGCGGGGGCGGGCGGCCCGTCGCTCGCCGGATCAGCCGCGGCGGGCCGGTGTCTCCAGGATGGTACGGAGCTGGTAGCGGTCGGCGCGATAGGTGGAGACGCCGAGTTCGGCGCAGACGCCCCCGGCGAACGAACGCCGCTGGAGCAGCAGCACGGCCCCGCCGCGCGGGAGCTTCAGCAGGTCCGCGTCCCCGGGGTCGGCGATCCCGCCGTCGATGGTCAGCTCACCGGCGTCCAGGACCAGGCCGTAACGGGTCTCCAGCAGGGCGTACAGGGATCGGCCGGTCAGGTCGTGGGTGTCCAGGTCGGGGGCGAGGGAGACGGGGATGTGGGCCCGCTCGATGCACATGGGCTCGTCGGCCGCGGTCCGCAGCCGCTCGATGAAGTGCACCTCGTCGCCCGGTCTGATGCCGAGTTCCCTGGCCAGGTGGGCACTGGCCCTGACCAGCCGGCGATCCAGGTCGCGGGAGCCGGGCTCCATGCCGCGGGCGCGCATCTCGTCGCTGAAGGAGGTGAGCCGCAGGGACATCTCGATCTTGGGCCGGGCCACGAAGGTGCCCTTGCCGGCGACCCGCTGGAGCCTGCCCTCGGAGACCAGGTGGTCGACGGCCTGCCGCACGGTCATCCTGGAGAGCCCGAAGCGCTGGCAGAGCTCTCGCTCGGACGGGATCGCGGTGCCGATGGCCAGCTCGTGGTTCTCGATCAGGTCGAGCAGGATCTCCCGTAGCTGGAAGTACTTGGGGACCGGGCTGTCCGGATCGATGTGAGCCATGGAATTCCTCCCCTCTCGATCTGAGATGCCTGATGAGTTATGGTTCGTACTGGTCTAGTCCGGACTAGACCACAGGCCGGAAAAGGGTGTCAACGTACGGACCGGCGACGGATCGATAACGGCCCGATCTCGTCCGTCCGAACCGAAGGATGAGCGCGAGATGACGACCAAGATGCGCAGCGAGATCGCCGAGCAGCCCGCTGCGTTGCGAGCCACGCTCGACGCCCTCCTCCCCAGGACCGCGGAGGTGGAGCGGCTCGCGGGGCAGACCCGTCAGCTGCTGTTCATCGCCCGTGGCACCTCGGACAACGCCGCAGTCTACGGCCGGTACCTGGCCGAGGCGCACACGGGACGGCTCTCCACCCTGGCCGCCCCCTCGATCGCCACCACCTACCGGCGCCGGCTGGACCTGGACGGCGTGCTGGCCGTCGCGCTGTCGCAGTCGGGTCGTACCGAGGAGATCGTCGAGACCCTGACCTGGGCCAAGGACTGCGGCGCCCGGACCGTGGCCATCACCAACGGCGGCGAGGGCAGCCCGCTCGCCCAGGTCGCCGACCTCGCCCTGTGCACGGTGGCGGGCGAGGAGAAGGCCGTACCGGCCACCAAGACCTACACCACCGCGCTGGCCGCGCTGGCCGTGCTCGCCCTGGGCCTGGGCGCCGACGTCGACCCCGACGACCTGCGACGGGTTCCGGACGCGGTGGAGAAGCTGGTCACCGACCCGGGTGATCTGGAGGCGGTCGTCGAGGGCCTGGCCGACAAGCCGGGCGTGGTGGTCTCCGGCCGGGGCCTCGCCTTCTCGACCGCGCTGGAGCTGGCGCTCAAGCTCAAGGAGGCGTGCTACCTGCACGCCATGGGCCTGTCCTACGCCGACCTGCTGCACGGCCCGATCGCGGTGGTGGACGCCGACACCCCGGCCCTGCTGGTCGCGGCCGGCGACGGGCCCACCCTGGCCGGTACGGTGGCGCTCGCCGAGCGGGTGACCGGCGCGGGGGCCTCGGCGTACACGGTGGGCGGCGGCACCGCGCTCTCCTCGGTGGCCACCGCCGCGCTGAACGGCCCGGACCTGCCTGAGTGGGTGGCCCCGATGGGCTTGATCGTCCCGGGCCAGCTCCTCACCGAGGCCCTGGCCCGGAGGCTGGGGATCGACCCCGACTCCCCGCGCGGCCTCAACAAGGTGACGCAGACCGACTGACGCGGACCGGCCGGTGAAGGCCGACCGGCACCGGGTGGGCGTCGGCGTACACCGATCGACGCCCGCGGGCGGGGACGCCTCCTCTAGCCTGGTCATGGCACGGGAGCAGGGTGATCACAATTGGAGGGCGACATGGCGGTCGACGCCGACGCGATCATCGCCGGACTCGGTGGGGCGGGCAACATCATCGAGATCGAGCCGTGCATCACCCGGCTGCGCACCGAGGTGCGCGACGCCTCCAAGGTCGACCGGGCGGCCCTGCGGGCGGCCGGGGCGCACGGTGTCATGGCCGCGGGCAACGTCGTCCAGGTGGTGGTGGGCCCCGAGGCCGACACGATCGCCGGCGACATCGAGGACATCATCGGCTGACGGGACCGTCCTCGCGGGCGGTGGGCGTGCCGAGGGGAGTGCGGTGACCACGGTTCTGGCACCGGTCACGGGGGTGGCCGTCAGGCTCGGCGCGGTGCCCGACCCGGTCTTCTCCGAGGGCCTGGTCGGCGCAGGCATGGCCATCGAACCGGACAGGACGCCCGGCAGGGTGGTCGCCCCCATCGCGGGCACCATCGTCAAGCTGCACCCGCACGCCTTCGTCGTCGTCGGGGACGACGGCCGGGGGGTCCTCGTCCACCTGGGCATCGACACCGTCCAGCTCAGGGGCGAGGGGTTCGAGCCGCTGGCCGTCGAGGGCGACCGGGTGAGGGCGGGGCAGCCGGTCGTGGCGTGGGACCCGGCCGGGATCGAGGCGAGCGGGCGCCATCCCATCTGCCCGGTCGTGGCCCTGGACGCCGCCGCGGGCACGGTCTCCGGCCTCGCGGCGGGCGTGGTGACGGCGGGGGACGGGCTCTTCGAGTGGGACGACCCGGCCTGAGGGCTCGCGCCCCGCCGGGCCGGAGAGGATGCTGGAACCCGGACGGGGACGAACGACGGCGAGAGGGCGAGCCCATCATGGAACCGGTCACGCCGGCCGAACCGGCCGCGGGAGCCGCGAAAGCCGTAGAAGCTGCGGGAGACGCCAAAGCCGCAGGAATCGCGGGAGCGGCGAAAGCCGTGGGAGTCGCGGGAGCGTCGGGAGGCGTTGGAGCCGCCGGGGACTCGGGGCCGGCGGGAGAGGGCGGGGCCGCAGACGCCGCGCAGGCCGTGCGGGACGCGGGGACGCCGGTGAAGGCGGCGCTCTTCGACCTGGACGGGACGCTGATCAACAGCGAGCGGCGGAGCATGGCGATGTGGTCGATGCTGCTGGAGCGGCACGGGGTGAGCCACGACGAGGTCGTGCTGCGCGAGTTCATGGGACGGCGGGGCCGCGACGTGCTGGCCGAACGGGCCCACCTCTTCCCCGGCAGGGAGATCGAGGAGCTGATCACGGAGGTCCTCTCCTACAAGGACCATCCCGGCCTGCCCGACATCGTGCCGGTCCCCGGGGCGGCCGAGCTGATCCGCGCCGTCGCGGCGTACGGCTCGCCGATCGCGGTCGTCACCTCCGCCGGCCGCGACTGGGCCGAGGAGCGGCTGGCCCGGATCGGCGTCCGAGACCTGCTGGACACGCTGGTGTCCGCCCTGGACGTGACCGTGGGCAAGCCCGACCCCGAGGGGTTCCTGCTCGCCGCCTCACGACTGTCCGTGGATCCGGCAGACTGTGTGGTGTTCGAGGACTCGATCGCCGGGATCGTGGCGGCCAAGGCGGCCGGCATGGCCTGCGTGGGCGTGGCGACGACCCACGCGGGCACGGAACTGACCGCGGCCGACCTGGTGGTCGCGGACCTGACCGGGGTCACCTGGCCCCCCTCGGCATGACACCCCACACGACAGAGGAGCCGCGCGGTCTAGACCGCGCGGCCGACGCACAGGAGGAGAACGTGGCCGAGCGCCAAGTCACCGTGAAGTCGGAGGTCGGCCTGCACGCCCGGCCCGCCGCGACGTTCGTGCAGACGGCGGCGAAGGCGTCCCTGGACGTCACCATCGCCAAGGGGTCCGGCACGCCGGTGAACGCCAAGAGCATCCTGTCGGTGCTCTCCCTGGACGTCAGGGAGGGCGACACCGTGGTGATCCGGGCGGAGGGCGAGGGGGCCGACGAGCTCCTCGACGCGCTGGCCGGGATCGCCTCGGCGCCGTGAGCGCGATGGCGGGGGTGGGCGTGAGCCCCGGGGTCGGTCTCGGCCCCGCCTACGTGCTCGCGTACGAGGCACCCGTCCCGGAGCCGGGGTCCCGTCACGACGGGGACGCCGCCGCCGAGCTGGCCAGGGCCGTACGGGCGCTGGAGCGGGTCGCGGCCGACCTGGAGGAGCGCGGTGCCAGGGCCGGCGGCGAGGCCGCGGGGATCCTGGAGGCCCAGGCCATGATGGCGCGCGATCCCGGGCTGGCCGACGGGGTGGCCGAGCTGGTCGGGGCGGGCACCTCGGCGGCCCGCGCGGTCCACGAGACGTTCGGCCGCTACCGCGAGGTGCTCGCCGCCTCCGGCGGGTACCTCGGCGCGCGCGTCGCCGACCTGGACGACGTCAGGGACCGGGCCGTCGCGGTGATCGAGGACCGGCCCTTCCCGGAGGTGCCCACGGGGGACGGGGAGCCGTACGTGCTCGTCGCCAGGGACCTGGCGCCCGCGGACACGGCGCTGCTGTCGAGGGACGTGGTGGCGGCCTTCGTCACCGAGCAGGGCGGGCCGACCAGCCACACCGCGATCCTCGCCCGCGCCATGGGGGTGCCGGCCGTGGTCGCCTGCCCCGGCGCCACATCGATCCTCCCCGGCACCGAGGTGCTGGTGGACGGCACCTCCGGCCTGGTGAGGCCCGCGCCCTCGGGTGAGGACGTCCTGGCCGCGCGCGACGCCGACGCCGCGCGGCAGGCCGTGCTGGCCGCCGCGAGCGGACCGGGGACGACCGCCGACGGGCACGCCGTGCCGCTGCTCGCCAACATCGGCGGGCCGCGCGACGTGGCCGCGGCCCTGGAGCACGGGGCCGAGGGGATCGGCCTCTACCGGACCGAGTTCCTCTTCCTGGACCGGGCCGAGGCGCCGTCGGCGGCCGAGCAGGAGGAGGCCTACCTGGAGGTGCTGGACGCCTTCCCGGGGGGCAGGGTGATCGTGCGGACGCTCGACGCGGGCGCCGACAAGCCCCTGGCGTTCCTGCCGCCGGGGGCGCACGAGCCCAACCCGGCGCTGGGCGAGCGGGGCGTCCGGCTGTTCCGGACGCACCCGGACATCATGGCCACGCAGCTCGCGGCCCTCGCCGCCGCGGCGGCGCGTTCGGCGGGCAGGCTCCAGGTGATGGCGCCGATGGTGGCCACCGCCGAGGAGGCGGCCTGGTTCACCGCCGCCTGCGACGCGGCCGGGCTGCCGTCGGCGGGCGTGATGATCGAGGTACCCGCCGCGGCGCTGCGCGCCTCCGACCTGGCCGTGCACGCGGGTTTCCTCTCGGTCGGCACCAACGACCTGACCCAGTACGCGCTCGCCGCCGACCGGCAGCTCGGCGCGCTGACCGGCCTCCAGGACGCCTGGCAGCCCGCCGTGCTCGACCTCGTCGGCCTGGCCGCGGGGGGTGCGGCCGAGCGCGGCAGGCCGTGCGGGGTGTGCGGGGAGGCCGCGGCGGACCCGGCGCTCGCCTGCGTGCTCGTCGGGCTGGGGGTCACCTCGCTGTCGATGTCGGCACCCGCGCTGCCCGCCGTACGGGCGGCGCTCTCGCGACACACCCGGGACCAGTGCGCGCTCGCGGCCGGCGCCGCGCGGGCCGCGACCTCTCCCGAGGACGCGCGCGCCGCGGCCCGCTCCCACCTGCCGGGCCTGGAGGGCCTCGCCCTCTGACGACGGGGTACGTGAGGGGGGCGGGCCCCGTCTCCCGAGGCCGGGCGCGCGCCGGGAGGGGCGCCGGACGGGTCGTGTCCTTCGACGGGGCGACCCCGGGAACGGCGCCGGGCGGGTCGCCTCCTTCGACGGGGCGCCCCGGGAAGGCCGCCGGGCGGGTCGCGCTTCTTTGACAGGACGCCCCCGGGAAGGGGACAGGCGGCCCGCAGGAGGTTCGCCGGCGGGCGCCGGGGCGTCCGCACGGATAGCGTAGGCGTCATGCTTCGGTGGATGCGTGTGACGGCGATCGCGGCGACGGCGGCCACGGCGGCGATGGCGGCCGGGTGTGCCGGTTCGGTGAGGACGGCCCCGCCCGCGACCGGTGCCGCCGGTCCGGGGGAGAGCTCCGCGAGAGCCACCCCGGCGGGCCCGGCCGGTACGGCGGGCGCCGCGGCGACCCCCAAGGGCTCGGCGACCCCGGCGGCCCGGGGGGTGGAGGCGGTGCTCGGCTCGATGAGCGTGGAGGAGAAGATCGGCCAGCTCTTCATGCCCGTGCTGTACGGGCCGGCGGCCGACACCGTCTCGGGTGAGAACCAGGCGCGGTTCGGAGCGAGCACCCCGGCGAAGGTCGTCGCCCGCCACCGTCCCGGCGGGGTGATCCTGTTCCCGTGGGCGGGCAACATCAAGAGCGTCCGCCAGGTGGTGGCGCTGACCAACGGGCTGCAGAAGGCGTCGCCGGAGATCCCGTTGCTGATCGCCGCCGACCAGGAGAACGGTAAGGTCTCCCGGCTCGCTCCGCTGGTCACCGACATGCCCGGGGCCTCGGTGATCGGCTCCACCGGGGACGCCTCGCTGGCCCGCCGCGCGGCCGAGGTGACCGGTACGGAGCTGCGCGCGCTGGGGATCAACCTCGACTTCGCCCCCGTGGCCGACGTCAACCTCAACCCGCGCAACCCGGTGATCGGCCCGCGCGCGTACGGCTCGGACCCGAGGAAGGTGGCGCCGATGGTGGCCGCCGCCGTCCGGGGGTTCCACGACGCCGGGATCGCGGCCACGGCCAAGCACTTCCCCGGCCACGGCGACACGAACGTCGACAGCCACACCGGCCTGCCGGTGATCAAGCACTCCCGCGCGCAGTGGGGCAGGCTGGACGCGCCGCCGTTCGCCGCCGCCATCGGGAAGGACGTCGACGCGATCATGACGGCGCACGTCGTCATGCCCCGGCTCGACCCCTCGGGGGACCCGGCCACGCTCTCCCGGCCGATCCTGACCGGCCTGCTCCGCGAGAAGCTCGGCTTCGACGGGGTCGTCTCGACCGACGCGCTCGACATGGAGGGCGTGCGGAAGAGGTACGGGGACGGGCAGGTGGCGGTGCGGGCGATCCTGGCGGGGGTGGACCTGCTGCTGATGCCGCCGGACTACGACGAGGCCCACCGCGCGGTGCTGGCCGCCGTGCGGTCCGGGAAGATCTCCGAGGCGCGGCTCGACCAGTCCGTCCGGCGGCTGCTGAAGCTGAAGGCCGCCCGCGGCCTGCTGGTGAGGGCGCCGGTCGCCGACCCGGCCAGGGCCGAGCGGATCCTGCGCTCGGCCGAGCACGTCAAGGTCGCCAGGCTGATCACCGCGAAGGCGCGCTGAACGCGGCCGGACGGCGGATGCCGGACCGGGTACCGGGCCCCTGGTGCTGAGTGCTGAGTGCTGGATGTCGGATCGGGTTCTGGGCCCCGGACCGGGTGCTGGACACCGGATCGGGTACGGGGTCCTGGATGCCGGACGCCGGATCGGGTGCCGGACGCCGGGACGAGCGGGCGGTCGTCGCCGGGTCAGGCGAGGCCGAGGTTGCCCAGCTTGCCGAAGTTGCCGGTCCTGGAGAGCGAGACGACGAGCGACTGGACGATGCGGGTGAGCAGGGCTTCCAGCAGCATCACGACCGCCTTGGCGATCACCGTGGAGAGGAATCCGGACATAATTAACCTCGCAGGGAGAAGGAACGCTTAAGGCGATAATTCATACCAAACGAGGATTAGTCACCTATTAGCAGGTTGCTGTTCGGTGAACGTTCGGTGACGCCTTCCGGTCAGACCCCAGTTCGGCTCCCGGATCGAACCCCAGTTCGGTTCTCGGATCGAACCCTTGGTCGGCCCCAGGTCGGCCCCAGGTCGGCCCCAGGTCGGGACCCTTGGTCGGCCCGCAGATCGGCTCTCAGATCGGACCCTAGGTCGGCCCCAGCTCGGACTCTCGGTCGGGCCTCAGGTCGCGGCCCCCAGATCGGGCCCCTGGTCGGACTCCTGGGTGACCGCCTGGAACGCCATCGCCGCGGCCGTGCTGGCGGCGGCACTGCTCAGGGCGACGGCCCACCCCGCCGGGCCGAGGAAGTGGCAGCCGAAGAACCGGCACAGGCCCGGCACCGAGACCGTCAGTCCCAGCACGGCCAGGGAGACCAGCGAGGCCAGTACCACCATGCGGTCCCGGCTGCCCATGACCAGCGTCTGGAGCAACTGCGTCGCCACCAGCGCGACCAGGCCCATCGTGTCCGCCCGGCCGCGCGTCCCGGTCAGCCTGCCGATCGCCCAGGCCGCGCCCGCCGCACCCGCCGTGGTGACGGCCCGCAGCTGGATGTCACGGGTCAGGGAGGCGCCCAGCGAGGCCTCCGGGCCCTCCTGGAGCAGCCTCTCGGGGCTGGTCGCGGCCGGGGGGCGGGCGGCGACCGCCATGGCGGGCAGCATGTCGGTGAGCAGGTTGACCAGGAGAAGCTGACGGGTGTTCAGCACGTTGGCGCCGCTGATCAGGCTGGACCCGACCGCGAAGACGATCTCGCCGATGTTGCCGCCGAGCAGGATGCTCAGCGCGTCGCGGACCGAGCTCCACATGGCCCTGCCCTCGATGATCGCGTCCACGATCGTCTCGATGCGGTCGTCGGTGACCACGATGTCGGCCGCCGACCGTGCCGCGGGGGTGGCGCGCGACCCCAGGGCGATCCCCACGTCCGCGCCCCGGATCGCGGGGGCGTCGTTGGCGCCGTCGCCGGTGACCGCCACGACTTTCCCGGCCCGGCGCAGGCACTCCACGATCCGGGCCTTGTGGGCCGGGCTAGTCCTGGCGAAGACCGTCACGTCGGGCAGCGCCTCCACCAGCGTGTCGTCGTCCAGGGCGTCGAGCTCGGGACCCGTCATGATCCGCCCGCCGTTGAGCACGTTCAGCTCGGCGGCGATCGCCTCCGCGGTGCTGGGATGGTCCCCCGTGATCATCACGATGCGCACGCCGGCCCGCGTCAGGCGGCCGACGCTCTCGGCCGCCGTGGGCCGTACCGGGTCGGCCAGGCCCAGGAAGCCCAGGAAGCAAAGGTCCTGGATGCGGGACTCGTCGAGGTCGCGGCGGTCGGAGGCGGCGCGTTCGGCGACCGCGAGCACCCGGTAGCCCTGCCGGGCGAGCTGGTCGAGCTCCTTGTGCAGCTCCGCCTCGACGACGTCGGTGAGCGGGACCACCCGCCCGTCGCGCAGCACGCTCGCGCAGCGGGTGACCACGATCTCCGGGGCGCCCTTGACGCTGAGCAGCGGTCCCGACCCGCCCGTGCCGAGTACGGCGTGGTAGCCGCGTCCCGGCTCGAAGGGGAGCTCGTCGACCCGTTCCCAGCCCCCGCCGCCCTCCTCGGGCGTCACGCCCAGCCGCTCGGCCCCGTTCAGCACGGCGCGGTCGGTGGGGTGCGGGACGGGCCGCCCGTCGTCGTGCCGGGGACCGGCCCGCAGCCCCGCGGCCACGATCCTCCTGAGCTCGGGCGTCAGCGCCTCGACGGGACGCTCGTCCTGGCCGTCCGAGACGCACCGCAGGCTGATGCGGCCCTCGGTGAGGGTGCCGGTCTTGTCGAAGCAGAGCACGTTCACCCGGCCGAGGGCCTCGATCGTGGACGGGTTGGGCACCAGGGTGTTGCGGGTCGACAGCCGCCGCGCGGCGGCGAGCTCCGCGACCGAGGCGACGAACGGCAGCCCCTCCGGCACGGCCGCGACGGCGAGGCTCACCGCGGGCGCCAGCGCCGCGGGCAGCGACCTGCCGCGCATCAGGTCGGCGACCAGCAGGACCACGCCCGAGCCCAGCGCGACCGGGAGGATCCGCCGGCTCAGCTCCCGCAGCCGTAGCTGCACGCCCGAGGCGGGGGGCCGCTTCTCGGTGAGCCTGGCGGTCCTGGCCGCCTCGGTGGACTCGCCGGCCGCGACGACCATGGCCAGTCCGACGCCGGCGGCCACCGTCGTCCCCTCGTAGACCATCGAGGTCCGGTCGGCGACGGCGGGCGCGTCGACCGGCGCGGGCGACTTGGTGACGAGCTGGGACTCGCCCGTCAGGGCCGACTCGTCCATCTCCAGGTTCGTCGCCCTGAACACGCGGCAGTCGGCCGGCACGGTGTCGCCCGCGCGCAGCTCGATCACGTCGCCCGGTACGAGGCCGTCGACGGTGGTGCTGACGGGCCGCTGTGGGCGCCTCACCCGTACCGGGGTCGCGACCGCCTCGGTCAGGCGGCTCAGCGCCCGGTCGGCGCTGAAGCGCTGGCCCCCTCCGATGAACGCGTTGGCGGCCACCACCGTGGCGATCATGACCGCGTCGGAGGCCGAGCCGACCATGGCGGACAGGCCGGCCCCGGCCGCCAGGATCGGCGTCATCGGGTTGGCCAGCTCCTCCAGGGACGCGCGGAGCAGCGAGGGAGGGCCCTGCGGCCTCCGCGATCTCGCCGAGGTCCTGCGCAGCGCGGCCTCGTCCTCGGTGATGCCGCCGGGCGAGGACTTCAGCAGGGAGAACACGTCCTCCACCCGCATCGCGTGCCAGGGCGTCCGGTCGTTCCGGACGGGGGGAGCCTCCCGGCCGGCGCGCCAGCCGGCCCACTCGCCCGTGGCGACGGTCGCGATCGCGGTGAAGTCGCTCACGAGCTGGGCCCTGTCGAGCACCCGTGCCGCGGGCCCGAAGGTGGTCAGGGCACCGCCGATCGCGGTCCCCGCGCCGGTGAGCCACACGACCCGCTCGCTCGTCCTCCTGGCCGGGGCCAGGCAGCTCAGCAGCAGGTGCGCCTCCTCCAGTTCGGCGACCACGTCCGCGTCCCAGGGGGTCCGGCGCGACCGGCCCGACACACCGATGCCCAGGTCGGCCTGGGCCAGGGCGGCCATCCGCCGGGCCGACACCACGGCGACCCCGTGTCCCTCCGCCTGGAGCGCGCGGACCGACCGGGCCAGCCGGGGCCCTCCCGGCACGGACTCGCCCACCCCGAGCCGCGCGCCCAGCTCCGGCCCGCCACCGGCCAGCAGCACGGCGCACACGCCCCCGGCCGTGGCCGCGGCGACGACCGCGTCCGCCACCGGATCCACCCCCGGGGCCATGCCGACGAGGGCGACGGGGACGCCCCGCCGGGACACGCGGACGGCCCGCAGGCCCCGCATCTCCCAGCCGGCGGCCTCCGCGGAGACGAGCACGGCCGGAGCCTGGATCGGCTCGGCCGTCCACCCGTCGCGTTCCCGCCGCGCGCCCGGGTCGGTGAGGTCGAGCAGGGAGTGGAGCCGGGCACGCAGCCCGTCGGCGTCCTTCCGGTCCCCTTGGTTTTCCTCGTCCTTCCGGTCTCTTTCGTTCCGCCCGTCCGGTCTGCCTGTCCCGTCCGCCTTGTTGGGAAGGCTCGCCTCGTTCGCCTCGTTCGCCTCGTTCGCCTCGTCCGGTCGGCTCGTCCCGGCCGCCTCGACGGTCAGGGGGATGACGTGGTCGATCTCCCAGGAGCCCGTGCCGAGCACGTCGGCGTCCAGGACGACCGTGTCGACACCGTCCATCTGGCGCAGGGCGCGGGGGTCGAGCACGATCGCCCCGCGTGCGGCCAGGGCACGCGCGATCGAGGAGGCGAAGGACTCCCGGCCCTGCTTCGCGGCCTTGGGCGTCGTCGCGGTGAGTGCGGCGATGGTCCGCCGCCGGTCGCGGCCGAGGAGCTGCGTCAGGCCGGAGAACCCCACCGCTGCGGGGCTCGCGGCCCGCTCGAACCGCTCCACCGGGCTGTGCTTCAGGGGGGCGGGGCGCGGCGTCCGGGGGGCCCGGGTGTGGCGGTAGGAGCCGTCCGCGGAGCTCAGGTCGTGCTCGCGCGCCTCCCACGCCCGGCGCGTGTCGCGCGCCTCCAGGTAGTTCCCGGCGGCGGTGGCCGACTGGATCAGCATGCCCAGCGGGCGCAGCGCCAGCGTGTGCGTGACGATGTTCGCCGTCACGAGCAGGTCGAAGGTGGTCGAGGTGCCCAGGCGGCGTTCCAGCTCGGAGCGTACCTTCGGGGTGGCCTCGGCCAGGTTCAGCAGCGCGGGGACGATCGCGGGCAGGGACGGCGCGCGCACGGCGCGTCCGGCGACCGCCAGGCCCGCCCCGAGCAGGGTCGCTCCGAGCCGGACACCGGCCCGGGCGTGGCGCTCCACCAGCTTGGCGGCATGATGCTCCGCGATCATCGAGACGAGGGCGGCGGGCCCCGCCGACGGGTCCTTCGCGGACTCCGGACCGTCGTCGGTGTCGATGTCGTCAGCGGCCTCGTCGGTGTCGTCGTCGGTGTCGTTGTCGTCGGTGCCGTCCTCGTCGGTGGTGTCCTCGTCGCACTCGGCGTCGTCATCGTCGAACGCCTCGACCAGTTCGAGCACCTTCTCCAGGTCGATCGAGCCGGATGCGCATCCCACGAAGACGGAACCGAGGACGCCGTTCACCTCGGCGCGCCCGATCCCCTCCAGTCGCAGCAGCGCGTCCTCCAGCCGCCGCGCCCTCCCCTCGGTGCCCGGACCGCCGATCGTCCGCAGGTCCACACGGACCCCGCCGGGACAGGCCCGCCTGCCACGGGAACGCGGCAGCAGGCCGCGGACCACCTCGGGCATGACGCCCCGGAGGGCATGGGCGGGAGGTGAGAGCAGGCGGGGCATGAACATTCAGGACTCCGGCAGATGAGATGACGAGGCCGATCAGGCCGCGGTCGTACATGGCCTGATCGGCCTCATCACTGTGATCACCCGGACGCGGTCCTGCCGGCCGAGCTCCTCGACCGCGAGGTGGACGCCCTGGCCCGGGAGGCCGTCGTCCGGCCCGTGGCCGACCGGGACGTGGCCGTTCTCCGTGAGGCGGTGGTCCGGGACGCGGTTCCGGCCCGCGTGGTGGACGACGAGGACCTGGACGCCGGTTTCGTGGTGCGTGAGGCCGATCCGGCGGTCCGTGCCGCGGGCTTCCTGGCGCGCGACGCGGGCTTCGCGGCCCGCGAGGTGGA
Source organism: Streptosporangium sp. DT93 (assembly GCF_049844535.1). Taxonomy (NCBI): domain Bacteria; kingdom Bacillati; phylum Actinomycetota; class Actinomycetes; order Streptosporangiales; family Streptosporangiaceae; genus Streptosporangium; species Streptosporangium sp. DT93. The sequence goes on along the minus strand of NZ_JBNCLF010000009.1, from coordinate 232,978 downwards.
CGCCGTCGCCCGGGAGGTGCCCGCCGTGGACCGCGACGTGGCCGCCGAGGTCCGGGCGGTGCCGCTCCGGGCACCGGACGCGGGCCTCGACGCGGTGGTGCGCGTGGTCCGGGAGGAGGTGCTCGCGGTCCGCGAGGCGGGCCTCGTGGTCCGGGACGCGCTGCCCGCCGTGCGGGACGCCGAGCCTCCGGTACGGGCGGTGGAGCCCGTGGCGCGGGACGCGGTGGTCCTGCTCCGCGACGTGGAACCCGTGCTCCGCGACGCCGGTCTCGTCCCTCCGGTGGCCGAGGCCGCCGTACGGGACGACGCGCTCCGGGTACGGGAGGCGGGGCTCGTGGCCCTGGACGCGGTGCTCGCGGTGCGCGATGCGGGCGTTCTGGTCCGCGAGGTCGTGCCTGCCGTACGGGACGTGGCGGTCCTGGTGCGTGAGGTGGTGCCCGTGGCGCGGCTTGCGGGCGTCCTGGTGGTCCGGGACGTGGTGCCGGTCGCGCGTGAGGTGGTGCTCGACGCGCGGCTCGAGGGTGTCCTGGTCCGCGAGGTGGCGCCCGTCGTGCGGGACGCGGCGGTGCGGGTCCGTGAGGTGGTGCCCGCGGCCGTCCTGGTCCGTGAGGTGGTGCCCGCGGCGGTTCTGGTGCGTGAGGTGGTGCCCGTGGCGCGGCTTGCGGGCGTCCTGGTGGTCCGGGACGTGGTGCCGGTCGCACGCGAGGTGGTGCTCGACGCGCGGCTCGAGGGTGTCCTGGCCCGTGAGGTCGTGCCGGTCGCCGTCCTGGTCCGGGTGGTGGTGCCCGTGGCGCGGCTTGCGGGTGTCCTGGTCCGTGAGGTCGTGCCGGACGTGGCGGTGCGGGTCCGCGGGGTGGTGCCCGTGGCGCGCGATGCCGTGCTCCGGCTACGGGTGGTGGTGCTTCCGGTCCGGGTGGTGCCGCTCGTACGGGAGGCCGTGCCCGTCGCCCGGGAGGTGGAACCCCCGGTCCGGGACGCCGCCGTCCGGGACGCCGCCGTCCGGGATGTCGAGCCTGTCGTCCGGGAGGCCGAACCGCTCGTCCTGGAACCGGTGCTCGTCGTGCCGCCGGTGCGCGAGGCACTGCTCGCCGTGCGGGACGCCGCGGGCCGTGAGGTCCGGGACGCCGTGCCTCCGGACCGCGAGGCGGTGGACCGTGAGGTGCTGGACCGGGAGGTGGAACCTCCCGTGCGGGACGCGGACCCCGTACTGCCGGAGTCCGTTATCGCCGACATCGGGTTCATGCTCTGCGCGGCCGACGCGATGGAGCTCCCGGCCCGGGAGGTGCCGGAGGACCGGCCCCTTCCCCGTGCGCGCTGGGCGATCAGCGTCCCCACCCCGATGGCGGCGGCCACCGGCCACTCGATCAGCCCCGCCACCGCGAGGGCGCCGAGCCCACCGTAGTAGGCGATGCGTTCGGCCGGAGGGAGGAACGATTTGGCGGTGTCAGTGGCCTGGCCCGCCCCCCGTGTGTCGATATGTGGCATACGAACGTTCGGGGGCCGGAGCTGCACGGTCAGCATCGGAAGATTGAGCGTTAGCGAGTTGCCGTCGCGCTTCCGGTCCGTCGTTGCATTCGTGGCTGATGCGGTCGGTCTCGACGCCGTACGGGCGCGAGAGCGGCTCGCCTGAGTTACTGCCATGATCCCTCCTCATGGGAACCGAGGGAAGGTGCGGATGGAGCCCGCAGGAGGTTGATCACGCCTTCTACGTGCGGTTATATGGCATGAGTGCCATTCTCATAATCTTCCTCGAATTAGAGCGGCGAAACTCGCACTAGGCCTTGAATCGGATGTTAGGGGATGAATCTCCGGTCAATGGAACGGTTCTTGTGTCGTTCGGGGAGAGATACGGCTTGAACTCGCGATGGGATGCGGTGCGGGCGGACCCCCGTCGTGACGTCTCGTGGTGTCGCGTGATGCGACGTGATGCGACGTGCCGTGTGGTGGTGTTCGGTGTCCGGCCGGAGACGACCCGTCCGCCGGACACGGGCGCGCGTCGGTGCGCGTCGCGGGCACGGGCGGACACGGGCGGACACGGGCGGACGCGGGGGGCACGGGCGGGCACGGGCGGGCACCGGCGGGCACGGGCGGACACGGTCAGGTACGGGCACAGCGCGGGCGCGATACGGGCACGGTCCGGGAGCCGGATCCGGGGCCGCGACGTGTGAGCCGTCCCCGCGCTCCGGTCGTTCACCGGGGCATCTACCCTGAAAGCCGTTCCATCGAGGAGGACAGATGCTCAAGGGCGTGCTGATCGACTGGGGTGGCGTGCTCACCGTCGGTCTTTCCGAGGCGGTCGCGGAGTGGATCGCCGAGGAGAGGCTCGACGCGGACCACTACGGGCAGGTGATGATCGAGCTGATCTCGCACGCGTACGAGGGATCGCAGAGCGAGGAGAACGCGATCCACGCGCTGGAGCGCGGGGAGATGTCCGGGCTGGACTTCGAGCGGCACCTGGCCGCGCGGCTGGTCACCACGGACGGCCTGCCGCCGGAGGCCGAGGGGCTGCTGTCGCGGATGTTCGCCCGCTTCCACCGGGTCGAGCCGATGTACGAGATGCTCCGCGAGATCCGCGCCTCCGGGCTGCGCACCTGCCTGCTCTCCAACTCGTGGGCGAACGAGTACCCGCGTGAGGGCTGGGACGACGTCTTCGACGAGGTGGTCATCTCCGGGGAGGTCGGCATGCGCAAGCCCGAGCCGAGGATCTTCGAGCACGCCCTCGGCAGGATCGGCCTGGCGGGGGAGGAGTGCGTGTTCGTCGACGACGTCCTGGCCAACATCGAGGCGGCCCGCGGGTTCGGCATCGTCGGCGTGCACCACCGCGATCCCGATCTGACCATCGCCGAGCTGGAGCGCCTGCTCCGGATCTCGTTGCGCTGAGCGGGCCGCGCCGGGGGTCCCGCTCTCCCCGGACGGGCCGTCGCTTCCGCCTGCTCCGGATCTCGCCGCGCCGGGCGGGCGGCGTCCCGCCGTGTCCCGCGCGGGGCGGGGTGGCCCGCTTCGCGCGGGCGGTATCACCGGGGGTCGCCGGTACTGGCACACTCGATGGGTGAATCGGCGCCGAACCGGCGCCGGCGTGGCGAGACGGATCGAGGCATGGATGCGCGTCTACCTGCCGTGTACGCTCCCGGCGCTGGCCCGCGTGGCCGGTGCGGGGGAGGTCGGCCCGGCTCCGCTGACCGGTTACGCGGTGACCCCCTCGCTGATCGAGTGGTACGTCTCGGGTGACACCGAGGAACTGGAGTACGTGGCCCTGACCGAGGCGGCCAGGGCCTCGCTGCGGATGCTGGCGGCCGACCGCGCGGACGGGGTCGAGGTCGCCGCGAGAAGGGTCGTCGTGGCCGTCGACGTACCGGAGGGTGACGTCGCCGCGGGCACGGACCTGGAGGAGCGCGCCCGGGTGCGGCTCGCCGGTGCGGTGTCGCTGGCACGGGTCGCGGCCGTTCACGTGGACGAGCCGGAGGCGGTGAAGGACGTCGAGGCCGCCATCGCGGCGCTGCCCGCGGCCGACCGCGGCGACGACGACGCCCGGTTCACCGTGGACGGCGCCGAGGCCAACGAGCTCCTGTGGTACGCCACCCAGGAGATCCCCGACCTGATCGGCTGACCCCTCCCGGCCACGGCAGGTCCTTCTGCCGATGGCGGCTTTGGCTATTCTTGGAGGCATATGAGACACATCGTGTGGGATTGGAATGGCACGCTTTTTCATGACATCGACGCTGTCGTCGGTGCCACGAACGCGGTGTTCGAGCCGTACGGGCTGGGCTCCTACGACGCCGACCGCTTCCGTGCCGTGTACACGCGCCCGATCTGGGCCGCCTACGAGCGCATGCTCGGGCGCCCCCTCCGCGAGGGCGAGTGGGAGGTCCTCGACCTGGGCTTCCACGACGCCTACCACCGCCTGATGCTGGAGTGCGGGCTGGCCGAGGACGCGCTCTCCGCCCTGGACGCCTGGAAGGCCGCGGGCGGCCGGCAGTCACTGCTGTCCATGTGGGAGCACGAGCGGCTGGTGCCCAAGATCACCGAGCTCGGCATCGACCGTCACTTCACCCGGATCGACGGCCTGCGCGGCGTCACCGGGGGGCACAAGGCCGAGTGGATGGTGGCCCACCTCGCCGCGCTCGGCGTCGACCCGGCCGACGTCCTGGTGATCGGCGACAGCCTGGACGACGCGCACGCCGCCCGGCACGTCGGCGCGCGGGCGGTGCTCTACACCGGCGGCATGACCGGCAGGGCCGACCTGATGGCGTGCGGGGTGCCGGTCGTCGACACCCTCACGGACGCCCTGAACCACGCCTGACACCCGGTCCGGAGCCCGCGACCTGCCCCGCCCCGGTCTCACCCGGCCTGTTCCCGCTCCGGTCCGGTCCTGCTCCGGCTCCGACCCGGGCCGGTCCCGCCTCGATCCCGATTCCACCTCGGACCCGATCCCGGTCTCGCTCCGGCCCGGTCCGGGGCCGGCCCGGTCCCGCTCCGGCCCGGTCCCGCTCCGGCCACGGGACCCGCTCGGGTCGTCGCCGGATACCACCCGGTGTCGGGAAAAATCCTGAAACCGGGGCTTTCGGCATCGGAGGCGGTAGCCGGGCGTCCCGGGCCGTACCCTGGGCATCCGCACCCATTCCGGGAGGCCCCCGATCGACCGCCTCGTGCTCTGGAACATCGACCTCACCCTCGTGGACGTGTCCATCGTCACCCGTGAGGCGTACGCGGAGGCGTTCCGCGCCGTCACCGGACGTCCCCTGGTCAAGCTGACCCAGGCCAACGGCCGCCCGGACTCGGAGATCGTCTTCGAGATGCTGGCCATCAACGGGATCGTCGCCCGGGACGAGCACCTCCCCAGGTTCCTCGACGCGCTGGCCACCTCCTTCGGGGCCCGGCGCAGGCGCCTGGCCAAGGAGGGCCGCATGATGGCCGGGGCCCGTGACGCGCTCAAGGCGGTGGCGAGGCTGGACGGCGTGGTCCAGTCGGTGCTGACCGGGACGATCAAGAGCAACGCCGCGCACAAGCTGGCCGCGTTCGGGCTGGACAGGTACGTCGACATCGAGATCGGCGGCTACGGCGAGGAGGTCTACCCCAAGGCCACCCTGCTGCAGGTGGCGCAGGGCCGGGCCGGCCGCAGGCACGGGACGGTCTTCGACGGGCGCAACACCGTGCTGGTCGGCGACTCGGCCAGGGACGTCCAGGCGGCCAGGATCGCCGGGGTCTCGATGATCGGCGTGGCCTCGGGCAGGTCCCTCCCGGCCGAACTGCACGAGGCCGGGGCCGACCTGGTGCTGCCCGACCTCTCCAACTCCTCCGAGGTCGTCGCCGCCGTCGCCGCCCTCACCTCACCGGCCCGCGGCGCCGGCCGCTTCCCCGCGAACCGCTGACCTCCACGGGACCTCGTACGTGGAGCGCCCACACGCCCCCGGGGCGTGCTGTGTGCCCCCCGGGGATGACATTTGGAGGGGGCGTCGAGAGGATGGGGGCATGGTTGAGGAAGGTGCGCTGCTCTGGGAGCCCTCCCCGGAGGTCGTGAAGGACGCCAGGATCACCCGCTACGCGCGATGGCTGGGCCGGAGCGCCGACTACGAGGCCCTCTGGCTGTGGTCGGTGGAGGCTCCGGCCGAGTTCTGGACGTCGATCTGGGACTACTTCAGGGTCGTGGGAGAGCGTGGCGACGGGCCGGTCGTCTCGGGAGAGATGCCCGGCACCGAGTGGTTCGGCGGGTCGACGCTGAACTACGCGGCCAACGCGCTGCGCAGGGCCGCCTCCGAGCCGGAGCGGCTCGCGGTGGTCTTCCGCGACGAGGCGGGCGGGCGGCGGGAGCTCACCCTGGGCGAGCTGGCCGACGAGGTGGCCCGGGTCCGCGCGGGCCTGGCCGCGCTGGGCGTCGGCCGGGGGGACCGGGTCGCGGCCTACCTGCCGAACATCCCCGAGGCCCTGGTCGCCTTCCTGGCCACCGCCTCCCTGGGGGCCGTCTGGTCCTCCTGCTCGCCCGACTTCGGCGCGCCCAGCGTGATCGACCGCTTCACCCAGATCGAGCCCAAGGTGTTCCTCGCGGTCGACGGCTACGACTACAACGGCAGGCACTTCGACCGGAGCGCCGTCGTGGACGACATCGCCGGCAGGCTGCCGACCCTGGTGGCGCGGGTACGCGTCCCCGCCCCGGGCGTCCACACGACCCCGCAGGACCCCGCGACCCCGCAGAACTCCGCGACCCCGCAGAACCCCGCGACCGCGCAGAACCCCGCGACCCCGGAGAACCCCGGCACGGAGGGCACGCCCGCGACCCCGGACGGCTCCACCCCGCGAGACCCCTCCGCCTCCCCGGACCCCGCCGGCACGCGGGACGGGTCGGACTCCCCGGACGCCGGGGTCCGCGCCCTGGACTGGGCCGCGTTGCGCGCGGTCGCCGCGCCGCTCGACTTCGAGCCCGTGCCGTTCGCGCACCCGCTCTGGATCGTCTACTCCTCGGGCACCACCGGGCTGCCCAAGCCGATCGTGCACGGCCACGGCGGCGTGGTGCTCGAACACCTCAAGGCGCTCTCCTTCCACCAGGACCTGGGCGAGGACGACGTCTTCTTCTGGTACACCACCACCGGCTGGATGATGTGGAACTACCTCGTCGGCGGCCTGCTGGTCGGGTCGACGGTGGTGCTCTACGACGGGTCGGCGACCCACCCCGGCACCGACGCGCTCTGGCGGCTGGCCGCCGAGGAGGGGGTCACCTACTTCGGCACGGGCGCCCCGTACCTGATCGCGTCCATGAAGGCCGGCCTGAAGCCGTCGGGCCTGGACCGGTTGCGGGGCCTGGGATCGACGGGCTCGCCGCTGCCGCCCGAGGGCTTCGCCTGGGTGCACGACGCGCTCCCCGGTATCCCGCTCGGCTCGTTCTCCGGGGGCACCGACGTGTGCACCGGCTTCGTGGGCGCCGTACCGCTGCTCCCGGTACGGGCGGGCGTGATCCCCTGCCGCTGCCTGGGGGCGAAGGTCGAGTCCTTCGACCCGTCGGGTGAGCCGGTGGTCGGCGAGGTCGGCGAGCTGGTGCTGACCCTGCCGATGCCGTCGATGCCGGTGATGTTCTGGAACGACCCCGACGGGTCGCGCTACCGGGACAGCTACTTCTCCGAGTACCCCGGCGTCTGGCGGCACGGCGACTGGATCAAGATCCTCCCGGACGGGGGCTGCGTCATCTACGGCCGTTCCGACTCGACCCTGAACCGGGGCGGCGTGCGGATGGGCACCAGCGAGTTCTACCGCGTGGTGGAGCGCTTCGAGGAGATCGCCGACAGCCTGGTGATCGACACCGGACAGCTCGGCCAGGAGGGACGCCTGCTGCTGTACGTGACCATGACCGAGGGCGCCGTCCTGGGCGACGACCTCGTCGCCCGGCTGCGCAAGGAGCTGCGGGAGGCGCTCTCCCCCCGCCACGTGCCGAACGAGATCGTCGAGGTTCCCGGCATCCCGCGCACCCTCAGCGGCAAGAAGCTGGAGGTGCCCGTCCGCAAGATCCTCCTGGGCATCCCCCCGGAGAAGGCCGCCAACCTCGACGCCATGGCCAATCCCGAGGTGCTGTCCCACTTCCTGCCGCTCGGCGACTGACCCTCGGCGCCCGGCACCCGATGTCCGGCGCCCGGTATCCGGGAGTGAGACCGGGGCGGGCGCCCGGAGTGCCGATCCGACCGGCACCGGGGGCCGGTCGGATGCGCCGGGGTGCCGGTCGGATGCGCCGGGGGACCGGTCGGGCGCCCCGGGACGCCGGTCAGATGCCCTGGGGCAGGCGGAACAGGCGGCCCGGGTCGTAGGCAGCCTTGACGCGGGCCAGCCGGGCGGCGTTCGGCCCGTAGTAGGCCGAGCGCCAGCCCGACAGGCCCGCGTCGATGTAGTTGACGTAGGCGTGGTCGCCGAAGTGGGGCCGCATCGCCGCGCGCGCGGTCCTGGTCCAGGTCGCGGCCCCGGCGTGGTGGGCGTAGTACTGCACGCTGTAGAGCGCGGCCCGGTGCGGGAAGGCCGTGGCGTCGGGGCGGACCCGGGCGACGGCGCCGCCCAGGGCGTCCAGGAGCACCGTGTGGTCGCCGGCGCGGGCGACCTGGGCGACCAGCGTCCTGGCCCCGGCCTCCGACAGCGGCCGGTAGGCCATGTGGGAGGCGGCCTTGAAGGTGTCGCGGGACAGCCTCCCGCCCCGGGTCTGGCCGGGCAGGGACCCGCCCAGGTGGCACCGGTCGACCGAGAGCGAGCCGCAGCCCGCCATGGTCAGCATGGCCTGCCGGTAGGAGGTCTGGCGGACCTGGCTGGACGAGGGGGAACCGGCCGCGTCGGCCAGCCGGTCGAGCAGCCGCTCGCATTCGGCCCTGCCGCCCAGGTAGAGCCCCACGACCTGCACGTCCATGCCGCCGTCGCGGCTGAGGTGCATGCCCGACCACATCGCGTCCGGCACCGAGGGGGCCCACGCCTGCCAGGCGCGCAGCGTCCCGACCGCCCTCGACCACGGCCAGTGCAGGAAGAACACGGTGACCTCGCGGGCCGGGTGGGTGCGGAACTCGAAGGAGACGGCCACCCCGAGGTTGCCGCCCCCGCCGCCGCGCGAGGCCCAGTACAGGTCGGGGTGGTGGTTCGCGTCGCAGGTCAGCAGCCGCCCGTCGGCCGTGACGATCCGGACCGACTCCATCACGTCGCAGGTCAGTCCGTACTTCCTGGAGACGACCCCGATCCCGCCGCCCAGGGCCAGCCCGCTCACCCCGACCGTGGCGCAGGTCCCCGCCGGGACGCTCACCCCGCTCGCGGCGAGCCTGTCGTAGACGTCGACGAGCCTGGCGCCCGCCCCGACGACCGCGCGCCCGGAGGCGTGGCGCACCGTGCTCATCCGGGACACGTCCAGGACCAGGCCGGTCCCGGTGGACCAGCCCGCGTACGAGTGCCCCCCCGACCGTACGGCCAGAGGCACGCCCAGCCGGCGGGCGAAACCGACGCATTCGGCGACGTCGGACGGGTCGGCGCAGTAGGCCACGCCCGCGGGCCGCACCGCGTCGAAGGCGGGGTTGAACAGCCGCCGCGCCCTGTCGTACGCGGCGTCGCCCGGCCGGACGAGCGAGCCCTTCAGTCCCTCGGCCAGCGCCCGCCAGTCGGCGGGCCGTGGCGCGCCCGCCGCTCCCTTCCCGGCGGCACCGGCGGCGGCTCGCCCGGAGGCGCCCGCGGTGTCCCGCCCGGCGGTACCGGCCCCGCCGCCCGCACCGGAGGCGTCCCGCCCTGACGTGCCGGTGGCGCCCAGGGCGGGGGTGCCCGGGGCGCCGAGTGTCGCGCCGAACGCGAGGGCGGCCAGGCCGCCGGTCCGGAGGAAGGCCCGCCTGTCCGGAGGGGTCCGCATGTCGTTCTCCCCGAGGGTTCGTGTCAACTGCTCGATAGGACGACCGATCCGCCGGTCCGGTTGGTCACATTCGCGTCACCATTCGCCGGGTGGGGGAGCCGTTCCCACTCCCCGCGCCGGGTGGGGGAGCCGTTCGCACTCCTCGCGCCGGGGGGAAGCCCGTTCACGCTCCCCGCGCGGGGTGAGGGACCGTTCACGGTCCCCGTGCCCGCGGCGGGTGAGGAGTCGTTCACACCCCCTGTGCCACGCGCAGTGCGAGGGCCGGGCACATCTCCACGGCCCGGCGCGCCATCCGGCGGAACTGGGCGGGCACGGTGTCGTGGCCGAACACCGGGTAACCGTGCTCGTCCAGGTGGACCAGGTCGGGGGCGAGCCGGGCGCACAGGCCGTGGCCCTGGCAGCGGGTCCAGTCCACGGTCAGTCTCACCTCCGGCTCGTTCTCCTGCGGCGGCAGCGGGAGCACGCCGTGCACCGGGCGCCCGCAGGTGCCGTGCAGCAGGTGCTCCTCGATGTCGTCGGGGAAGGCGTCCAGGGCCGAGAGCACGAACCGGGACGTCCCGTCGGGGTGGAAGCAGGCTCCCCTGCCCTTGACCCCCGCCGCCCTGCTCCGCAGCTCGTCCAGGGCCGGGGCCGACCCGGCCATGACCTCGGCCAGCGACCGCGCGACGTCCGGCAGGCCCAGGCGGCACGGGCCGCACTGGCCCGACGACTGCGCGGCCAGGTACCGGGCGACCCTGAGCGTCTCACCGAGCGGGCAGGTCTCCCCGCCGAGCGGCACGATGATCCCGGCGCCGAGCTGGCCACCCGCCTCGGTGATGCCCTGGCGGGAGACGGTCGCCACGGCCGCGGCGTCCGCCGACAGCCACGCGCCGTGGTACCCGCCGACCAGCACGCCGTCGCCGGTGGTCGCCTTGCAGGCGTCCAGGACGGCGTACAGCGGGGTGCCGGTCGCGACCTCGACGACGGCCGGCGCCTTGGCCGACCCTCCCACGGTGAGCAGGACCGTCCCGGGTTCGCGCGCGGTGCCGACGTCGGCGTACCGCTCCGCGCCCAGGGTGGCCAGGACCGCGAGCTGGGCGTAGGTCTCGGCGTTGGACAGCAGCGTGGGCAGGCCGTTGACCCCGCTCTCCACGGCCCTGACCTTGCGGCCCGGAGGCTCCCCGATCTGCCCGTTGACCGACCGGACCAGGGCGCCGCCCTCGCCGGAGATGAACCGCTCGACGATGCCCGCGACCCGGACCCGGTCGCCGATGCCGCGCTCCTCGACGGCGGCGGACACCGACGCGTGGCCCATGCCGCCCTCGACGGTGGCGATCACCACCTGCCTGGCGCCGATCGCGTTCGCCGCGAGCAGGGCGCCCTCGATGACCAGGTGGGGGGTCCGGGTGAGCAGCATGGTGTCCTTGCTGCTCGCGGGCTCGCCCTCGGCCGCGTTGACCAGGACGATCTTGTCGGCCCTCTTGCCCATCACCGCGCGGAGCTTGCGGGCGAAGGGGAACGCCGCCCCGCCCCGGCCGCGCATGTCCACCTCGTCGGCCAGCGAGGCCAGTTCCTCGCCGCTCATCACCGGCGCGGTGCCGTGCATGTCGCGGTGGGCCGCCAGGTCCATCCGGCGGCAGTCCTCCAGGCCGGCCGTCAGCCGGGCCGGGCCGAGCTGCCGGACGGGAGGGACGCGGTAGGGGATCATCGACGGCGCCCCGGCCGCCCCGGCCGCCCCGGCCGCCGGGATCACCCCGATCACCCCGATCGGCGCGGTCGTCGCGGTCGTCGCGGTCGTCGCGTCCGGGGCGGCGGCCGCGTTCTTCTTGGTCCTGGTGGTCAGTGTGATCATCGAACACCTCCGGTGGGGAGACGCTGGGGTCCGGCCAGGGGGGAGGTCGTCACCCGACGCCTCCGATACGGCGAAGTTCCGGTGGGTCCTCCCGCGCCTGGCGCGGGATGCGGCCGACGATGCTCGTGGGCGGGGTCAGCTCCGCGACGGCGGGACGCTCGACGGCGACCTCCTCGCGTACCGGGACCTCCCTGGGCTGCAGCTCGGAGATCACCCGGATCAGCAGGGCCGCCCCCACCGCGACCAGGCAGATCACGTAGCTCCAGGTCACCCACTCGGCGGGACGGCGGCCCGCGGTGAGGCCGTGCAGCACCGACAGCGGCCACGCCAGGTAGGCCGAGCCGTGCAGCAGGCGCCACATCCAGGGCCTGCGGTTGTCGGCGAAGCGGGCGCGGGCGACGCCGGTGAGGAAGACCACGATCATCAGGTCGGAGGCGAGGGCGCCGAAGCCGACGTAGAGGCCCTGGCCGCTCGTCCCCAGCGGGATCACCGCGGCCGCGGGGGAGGCCCTGTTTTCGATGATCTTCATCAGGACGTGGACGACCAGGAAGCCCATGCCGAGTACGGCGGCGGCCCGGTGGGCGAGCTGGGAGCGGATCCTGCCCACCACGGGCAGCACGATCCGGTCGGCGGACAGCAGGCCGAGCGCCACGGTCGTGGTGAGCGACACCAGGGCGATCACGCCAGCGAAGAACGAGAAGACTCCACGGACGGCGGCGGCGACCTCCATGCCGGGCGCGGTCCGCCCGAGCATGAGGAGGCCGACCACGGAGACCGTGATCGCGACACCGAGACCGATCCTGGAGGGCCTCTCGTCGAGGCGTATCCCGGCCTCCGACCGTGTGTGTCGCGGAGTCCGTCTGTTACCCACCTGGGGCTCCTGTCTGCGAAGCGGCTCGACGGCGTGTGCGTGCGAGGGTGAAGGGACTCTGGTACGGCGAGATGCCGCTCCCCGGTCCTCGCGGGATCGTGGAAGAGGCGCGAGGACGGGGAGCGGCGGTTTTGGGCGGGGCGTCAGCAGCGACGGCCCCGGTTGATGCAGTCGACGGCGAACCTCATGAGCCGCTCGGGCATCACGTTCGCGAAGTCGGCGTGGTCGGTGACGGGGTTGTGGCGCTGCTCGGGGAAGGCGTCCAGCGCGAAGGACGGGGTGCGCGGCGTGGAGTAGACCAGGGTCATCCGCAACTGCGGGATCGCCCGGGTGCCGGAGGGGCAGGTGCCGTTCCCGTCGGGGAAGAGCACGTGCGTGCGGTGGTTGGCGCTGTCGTTGTTCTGCCCGTCCCAGCAGCTCGGGAAGTCCAGGATCCGCAGGAGCTGGCTGCCCCGGGGGCAGAGGGGGTACTTGGTGGTGATCCGGTTGGTGAAGCCGGTGCAGCTCCACTTGGCGAGGGCGTTCGCGCCGCCGTTCGTGGCGGCCTTGGCGTCACCGGTGAGGATCCTGATGAAGCGCGGCATGGCGGTCACCCTGGAGGCCGGGTTGCCGCGGAACTGCAGGCTCACCTGGCGGGCCCGCATGATGGTGCCCACGTTGCCGTCGGGGTCGTCGACGTTGGCGTCGGAGGTACGGTCGCGCAGGACCGGCCAGAAGTAGGTCGAACGGTCCCCGAGGGCGCACGTGGTGCCCGCGGCCGCCAGGGACTGGTCGGTGCTGAACGCGTCGGTCGACAGGTTGCCGACGTAGTCGTGGATGTGGTGGGCGCCGTTGCTGACCCCGGGGGCCACGATGAAGTTGTCGGGGTTGCGGTGGCCGTTGCCGTTCGTGCCGCACCGGGAGGTGAAGGTGCCGCGCGAGCCGCCGCGCCGAGCCCGGGGCTCCTGGACGTTGCGCTGGACCTGCCGGATGTCGATGAAGTCCTCGGGGAACGGGCCGAGGTCGGCGCACTCCTCCTCGTCCCCGTCCCCGGGGGGCGCGGTCTCGCCCGGTGCGGGGCTCTCGCTCGGGGCGGGGGTGCGGGTGGGGGACTGGGTGGGCCGGCGGCGGGCGGTGTCCTGGTCCTGGTCCTGCCGGGCGCCCTGCTGATCCTGCTGCTGGTCACCCTGCTGGTCCTGCTGGTCCTGCTGGTCCTGCTGGTCACCGCCCTGCTGGTCGTCCTGCCCGGGGGCGGGCGGCTCGGTCGGGGAGGCGGGGATGAGCGCCCCGGCCGGGGGAGGCACGTCGGCCGCCCCGTCCTCGCCCTGCTGGTCCTGCGCCGGCCGGTCCTGGGGGGCGTCGGCCGGCGCGTCCTGCGCGGGGGGCGCCTGCTGCTGGTCACCCTGCTGGTCGCCCTGCCCACCCTGCTGATTCTGCTGGTCCTGAGGGGGCTGGTCCTGCTGCTGTCCCTGCTGGTCCTGGGGCGGGGCGTCCTGCTGGTCCTGCTGCCTCTGCTGCCGGTTCTGGCCCTGCTCGGCCGGGTCGCAGTGGTCGCCGTAGGCGGGGGTCGTGCTCGCCACCGTGAACGTGATCGTGGTGAGCGTGCCGGCGGCGAGTGCCAGCGCCGACAGGGAGACGAGCGAGCGTTTCATGCGTTTCATGCGTGTTCTCTCCTCACAGGTGTGTCGAGAGCGGCCGCGACGGGAGGCGGCGGCGAGGGCACCGGAGGCTCGGGCAGGGCCGAGTAGTCGACCAGTCCCGTGCTCTCCAGGAGGGTCATGTGCTTCATGACCACCTCCACGGCCCGCTGGGCGAACGTCCGGACCAGGTCGTTACGGGTGCCGGCGCGTACCGCGGCGACCACCGTGAAGACCTTTCCGTGGGCCTTGCGCAGCAGGTCGGCGAAGAGCAGGTCGTACTCGGCGCCGGCCGGGACGGCCGCGAGCTGCGCCATCCACTTCTGCTGGTCGGGGCTGGCCTGGCTGGGCAGCGTCACGTTCAGCTTGGCGGCGAGCGCGCGGACCTCCTCGTCGAGCTTGAGGTGGTCGGTCATCAGGTGCATGCCGACCTCCTTGACCCGCTTGCTCGCGGCCCGTTGCTGGGCCTGCTGGCCGCTGGGGATCTCCCAGAGCCCCGCCTGCCTGACCTTGATCAGCAGATCGCGGTCGGCCGGGCCCAGCGGCCCCTGCGGGGTCTGGGTCCAGCCCTCGGTAGCCAGGGAGGGGGAGCCACCGGGCGGCGTGATCAGGACGACCGCCACCGCGGCGACCGCGATGAAGACCCCGAACAGCAGGGGCTCGCCGTTCTTGAAGCGGCGGAACAGTGATCGGAACATGACCCGGCTTCCGCTCTCAGAGAATGACCGTCACCGGAGCCGTGAGGAGGACGGGTCCGACCGGCCACGGGATGTGCCGCTCTGCCATGCCGTTTCCTTTCCCCGAGGCCCGCCGGTGCGGGCGCACTTGGAGGGAGGTACGCGGCGCTCGCCGGGGTGGTTCAGAGGAAGTGATGAGATAGTTAGAAATGACTGGAGTTGTGAAAGTTACAGACGTGACGCATAACGAAGGTGTAAAGATGTGCCCGTGCGTCGTCAACTCGACAGTCGTTTCGCGAGCACGGACACCGATGTCGCCCTGGTAGAGGACCTGTACCGGGAGTTCGGTGTCCCACTGCTCAGGCATGTTCGCAAGGCCACAGGTAACGATCTGCAATGGGCGGAGGATGTCGTCCAGGAGACGCTCGTCCGTGCCTGGCGCAACGCAGGGAGGTTGCAACGAGAGCCCGGCCTGCTGTGGGCCTGGCTCCTCACGGTCGCCCGCCGTATCGTCATCGACGGTCGTCGCAGGCGGGGGACCAGACCGCAGGAGGTCGAACCGGCCGACGCAAACGCCGTACCCGTCCCCGACGGGTCCGATCGGGCGCTGGAGGCGATGATCGTCGCCGAGGCGCTCCGCGAATTGTCACCGGAACACCGCGAAGTCATCGAGCAGACGTACCTGCGGGACCGTACGATTAACGAGGCGGCGGAGATCCTCGGGATCCCGCCGGGTACGGTCAAGTCTCGGCTCTACTACGGGATCCGGGCTCTTCGTAAGGTCCTGAAGGAGAGAGGTGTCGCGAGCTGATGTTGCCCTCCCCGCATCATGACGTGGCGGCGTATGCCCTCGGTGTGCTCGACGAAGAGGACCACGAGGTGTTCGAACGCCACCTCATGGAGTGCGAGGAGTGCCAGATCGAGCTCCGGGAGCTGAGTGAGGTTCCCGGCCCGCTCGACGCTCTGCGACGGGACCGCTCCAACAGTGTGGACGAGGGCCGGACGTCGTCACATTGACGTTTCGCCGGTTTTCAGGTGGTATCAGGGACGGTGGTGTGTTCCGGTCAACGGGGACCGTGACAGACGGCCACTGGAGGTGCCGTGCCACGGGCCATGCCCGATGGGCGGAGCACGGGCCGCGAGGTCCGGCCCGCCGGGCGACGGGCCGCAGGCGAGCGCGGACTCGCCCGGCTGCGCCACGACCTCTCCGAACCGACCCTGTGGGATGATCGCCGTACCGCCGTCTCGCGGGAGGAACCGGCCGTCTCCGAACGGACGACCCGCCGTTTCCCGCCGGCAGCGGCCCACGGCCGTGTTTCCCACGACGAACCGCGGCGGCCGGCCGCGGACGTGCCCGCCCGCGGCGCTGTCCACGGCGTCGTCCACGACCCTGTTCACGACATCGTCAAGGACCTCGTCCACCACCCTGTTCACGACCCCGTCCGCGCCGGGGCCGTCACCTCGCACCGGGCGTCCTGCGCCCCGGTGCCCGCGGGACCACAGGCGCCGGGCGTACCCGGCGCACGGCCCGGTACGGGCGTCGCGTCCCTTCCGAGGCGCGCGACGGCATCACCTTCTCCGCGATGGGCACGATAAGTCCGGTCATGGATTTCCGCCCCAACATGCAAAATCCCTCACAAAGGAGTGAGAGCGACATGCCGCTCGACGAGGCCAAGGACGAGCTGCTGAGGAGTGCCGCCGAGACGTGCGCGCGCACCCCCGGCGGCGACCACGCCGGCGTGGAGGAGGTGCTCGCCTTCCTGCGGCGCTACTACCGGCATGTCGCCCCGGAGGACCTGCTCGGCCGCGAGGCCGCCGAGGTGTACGGCCCGGCGATGGCCCAGCGGCGGCTGGCCGGGAACCGCCCCCAGGGCCGCGCCCTGGTACGCGCCTACACACCCGAGCCCGCCGGATCCCCCAGATCCCCCGGGTCCGCCGGGTCTCCGGAGCAGGGCCGGGACGCCGCCTTCTCCGTCGTGGAGATCGTCACCGACGACATGCCCTTCCTCGTCGACTCGGTGACGATGGAGCTCGACCGCCACGGCATCGCCGTCCACCTGGTCGTCCACCCGCAGATGCGGGTGCGCAGGGACATGACCGGCACGCTGCTCGACGGCGACCGCCAGGACGTCACCGGGCAGGTGCTCGCCGAGTCCTGGATGCACCTGGAGATCGACAGGCAGTCCGACCCCGAGGTCCTCGCGCGGATCGAGAACGACCTGCAGCGCGTCCTGGAGGACGTGCGCAACGCCGTCGAGGACTTCGTCAAGATGCGGGCCATCGCGCTGCGCACCGCCGAGGACGTCGAGACCCTCCCGCCGCCCCTGGACCCGTCCGGCGTCGAGGACAGCGTGGAGCTGATGCGCTGGCTGGCCGACGGGCACTTCACCTTCCTCGGCTACCGCGAGTACCGCCTGGAGGAGAGCGACCAGGGCGACAGGTTGCACGCCCTGCCCGGGACCGGGCTCGGCATCCTGCGCCACGACAGCACCGACTCGGGAAGCTTCGCCGCGCTCCCGCCGGAGCTGCGCGCCAAGGCCCGCGAGAAACAGCAGATGCTGATCATCACCAAGGCCAACACCCGCGCCACCGTCCACCGCCCGGCCTACCTCGACTACGTCGGCGTGAAGCTCTTCGACGCCTCCGGCGAGGTCGTCGGCGAGCGGCGCTTCCTCGGCCTGTTCACCCACGTGGCCTACAACGAGTCCATCTCGCGTGTGCCGGTGCTGCGGCGCAAGCTGGCCGAGGTGCTCGAACTCGCCGGGCTGGACGCCGACAGCCACGACGGCAAGGACCTCATCGAGATCCTGGAGACCTTCCCCCGCGACGAGCTCTTCCAGACCTCGGTGGAGCAGCTCCTGCCGATCGCGCTGGGCGTCCTGCGGCTCCGCGAGCGCAAGCAGGTCAAGCTCTTCCTGCGCCCGGACGACTACGGCCGCTACATCTCCTGCCTGGTCTACCTGCCGCGTGACCGCTACACCACCAAGATCCGCCTCAGGATGCAGGAGATCCTGCTCGGGGCGCTGGGCGGCACCTCCTTCGACTACAGCGCCATGATCGGCGAGTCCGCCTTGGCCAGGCTGCACGTGGTGGTGCGCGGCGAGCGCGGCAGGCCGCTGGCGCTCGACGGGGTGAACGTCGAGGAGCTGGAGACGCGGCTGGCCGAGGCCACCAGGACCTGGGAGGACGAGCTGGCCGGCGCCATCGCCGAGCTCTGCCCCGAGCGGGACGCGCCCGTGCTGGCCCGCCGCTACTCCGTGGCGTTCCCCGAGGGCTACAAGGCCGACTTCCCGCCCCGCACGGCCGTCGCCGACCTGCGCCGCCTGGAGGAGCTGGCCGCCTCCGGCGACGAGATCGGGATGAACCTCTACGAGCCCTACGACGCCGCCGAGGGGGAGCGCCGCTTCAAGGTCTACCGCCTGGGCGCTCCGGTCTCCCTCTCGCACGTGCTGCCGCTGCTCCAGCGGATGGGCGTGGAGGTGGTCGACGAGCGGCCGTACGCGATCGACCGGGACAACGACCCGGCGACCAAGGACGCCTGGATCTACGACTTCGGCCTGCGCTACACGCCCTCGCCCGAGGTGGACAGGGACGAGTTCAAGCGGCTCTTCCAGGACGCGTTCGGCGCCCTGTGGGCCGGGCGGGTGGAGAGCGACGGGTTCAACGCCCTCGTCCTGTGCGCCGGGCTGACCTGGGAGCAGGCCGAGATCCTGCGGGTCTACGCCAGGTACCTGCGCCAGGCCGGCACCGCGTTCAGCCAGGAGTACATCGAGCGGGTGCTGAACGGCAACGTGCGGCTCGCCCGCCTGCTGGTCCGGCTGTTCGACGCCAGGCTCAACCCCCGCCGCCCGGCCGAGGTCCGCGCGGACCTGTCCGAGGCGCTGCGCGAGGAGATCCTCTCCGCCCTGGACGACGTGGCCTCCCTGGACGAGGACCGCATCCTGCGGACCTACCTGGAGATGATCGGGGCCACCCTGCGGACCAACTACTTCCAGACCGTGGACGGCGCCCGCAAGCCGTACGTCAGCCTGAAGTTCGACTCGCCGTCGATCAGCGCGCTGCCGCTGCCCCGGCCGAGGTTCGAGGTGTTCGTCTACTCGCCCCGTGTCGAGGGCGTGCACCTGCGCTTCGGCAAGGTCGCCCGCGGCGGGCTGCGCTGGTCGGACCGGATGGAGGACTTCCGCACCGAGGTGCTCGGGCTGGTGAAGGCGCAGATGGTGAAGAACACCGTCATCGTCCCCACCGGCTCCAAGGGCGGCTTCGTGGTGAAGAACCCGCCCAGGTCGGGCTCGCGCGAGGACGTGCTGGTCGAGGGCGTCGCCTGCTACCGGATGTTCATCTGCGGCCTGCTCGACCTCACCGACAACCTCGTCGACGGCGCGGTGGTCCCGCCCGCCGACGTGGTCAGGCACGACGAGGACGACACCTACCTGGTGGTCGCCGCCGACAAGGGCACCGCGACGTTCTCCGACATCGCCAACGGCGTGGCCAAGGAGTACGGCTTCTGGCTCGGCGACGCCTTCGCCTCCGGCGGCTCCATCGGCTACGACCACAAGGCCATGGGCATCACCGCCCGGGGCGCCTGGGAGTCGGTCAAGTACCACTTCCGCACGATCGGCGTGGACGTGCAGACCACCGACTTCACGGTGGCCGGCATCGGCGACATGTCCGGCGACGTGTTCGGCAACGGCATGCTGCTGTCGGAGCACATCCGGCTGGTCGCCGCCTTCGACCACCGCCACGTCTTCGTCGACCCCGATCCCGACGTCGTCCGCGGCCACGCCGAGCGCGCCCGGCTGTTCGCGCTGCCGCGCAGCTCCTGGGCGGACTACAACCCGTCGCTCATCTCCGCCGGAGGCGGCGTCTGGCCCCGTACGGCCAAGTCGGTCCCGGTCTCGCCGCAGATGCGCGCCGCGCTCGGCATCGACGGCGAGGTGACGTCACTGGCCCCGGCCGACCTGATCAGCGCGATCCTGCGGGCCCCGGTGGACCTGCTGTGGAACGGCGGCATCGGCACCTACGTGCGGGCCTCCACCGAGTCCAACGCCGCCGTCGGCGACAAGGCCAACGACGGCCTGCGGGTCACCGCGGACGAGCTGCGCTGCAAGGTGATCGGCGAGGGCGGCAACCTGGGCTTCACCCAGCTCGCCCGGGTCGAGTTCGCCCGCGGCGGGGGGCTGGTCAACACCGACTTCATCGACAACTCCGCCGGGGTGGACACCTCCGACCACGAGGTCAACATCAAGATCCTGCTGGACCGGGCGGTCCGCGACGGGGAACTCACCGACTCCGAGCGCAACCAGCTCTTCCTCGACATGACCGACGACGTGGCCCGGCTGGTCCTGCGCGACAACTACGACCAGAACGTGGTGCTGGCCGCCGCGCGCGCCCAGGCCCCCGACATGCTGCACATCCACGCCCGCCAGCTGCGCAGGCTGGAGCGGGCCGGGCTGCTCAACCGGGACCTGGAGGCCCTGCCGTCGGACAAGATGCTCGCCGAGCGGCGCCAGGCCCGGCTGGGGCTGACCGCGCCGGAGTTCTCGGTGCTGCTCGCCTACACCAAGCTGGTCACCGACGCCGAGCTGCTGGCCTCCGACCTGCCCGACGACCCCTACCTGGCCTCCTGGCTGGTCTCCTACTTCCCCTCGGCGCTGCACGAGCGGGTCCGCACCTACATGGACTCCCACCCGCTGCGCAGGGAGATCATCACCACCGGTGTGGTGAACGACCTGGTCAACTCCAGCGGGACGACGTTCATGTTCCGCCTGGGCGAGGAGAGCGGGGCCTCCAGTCCCGACATCGCCCGCGCCTACCTGGTCACCCGCGAGGTCTTCGACATGCCCAGCCTCTGGCGCAGGATCGAGGAGCTGGACAACAGGGTCGACACCTCGACCCAGATCGCGATGGAGCTGGAGGCCCGCAAGCTCGTCGAGCGGGGCACCCGCTGGCTGCTGGGCAACCGGCGCCCGCCGCTGGACCTGGCCTCCACCGTCGGCTTCTTCGCCAAGGGCATGAACGGCCTGCTGCCGCACCTTCCCAAGCTGCTGACCGGGTCGGACCTGGCGGGGTTCGAGGAGCGGCGCGACGGCTTCGTCGCCCGGGGTGTCCCGGCGGAGCTGGCCGAGCGGGTCGCCGCGATGGTGCCGGCCTACTCCACGTTCGACCTGGTGGAGGTGGCCTCACGGACCGGCCGGCCGGTGCACGACGTGGCCGAGGTCTACTTCGACCTCGCCGACCGGCTCCAGCTCGCCCGGCTGCGCGAGCGCGTGGTCGCGCTGCCCAGGGACAGCCGGTGGAACTCGATGGCGCGGGCCGCGCTGCGCGACGACCTCTACGCCGCGCACGCGGCGCTCACCCACGACGTCGTGACGCACAGCACGCCCGGCCTGTCGCCGGAGGAGCGCCTGGCGCGCTGGACCGAGGCCAACTCGGCGGCGGTCGCGCGGGCCCGGCAGACCCTGTCGGAGATCTGGGAGAGCGACACCTTCGACCTGGCGACCCTGTCGGTGGCGCTGCGGGCGATCCGCACCCTGGTGGCCACCATCAACCTCCCGCACGCCGGGGCCTGACCGCCCGCACCCGGCTCTCCTTACGGCCGGCCCGCATCGGGCCCGCTCGCCGGACTCCCGTCACCGGGGTCCGGCGGGCGGGGTTCCCCCGTCCGGGGCGGCGGGCCGGGACGCCCGCGCTCGAAGTCCCGGCTCCCGAGTCCCGGCTCCCGGGTCCCGAGTCCCAAGCCCCAAGCCCCCGGACCCCGGACCCCGGACCCCGAGTTCTGAGCTCCAAGCCCCGGATCCCGGATCCCGGATCCCGGACCCGGGTTCTGAGCTCCAAGCCCCGGATCCCGAGCCCCGGCGAGTCCCCAGTCCCGAGCCCCGGATCCCGGCGGGTCAGTTCACGATGACCTTGGTGAGGCCGCCGAGGTGGCCGATGACCCTGGCCGAACGGCCGCTGCTCCTGGCCGGGACCGTGCTCACGTACTGCTGGGTCTCCACCAGGCGCATCTCCTTGGTGATGAAGTCCTCCGTGGTCATCTTCCGGAGCTCCTCCGGGACCTCGGTGGCCGACCCGCACGGCTCGATCTTGACGCTCCGGGTGGTGGTCCTGATCAGGGAGTAGACGATCAGCGCGCCGCCGTCGGCGGTGCGCAGCGCGTGCACCGGATAGCCGCTCGCCGCGAAGATCGAGTCATAGCCCAGGCACAGGCTGTACTTGTCCTTCATCCGCAACCTGGTGATCTCGTCGGCGTGGCCGGTGGTGTGCGGGCCCTCCTCGATCAGGTCCGCCGCGAACCCGCGCGCGCCCTCCTCGGCGGAGGTCGCGTGCAGCGGGGGCATCAGCCGGGGACTGATCACCACCGTCTCGTCCTGCTGGTCCAGCGCGGTCGCGTACCCCTCGTCGTCCACGGCGACCTCCGGCGCGGGGGCGCCCGCGTCGAGCAGCGAGGTCGAGCTGAGCCGCCAGGCCTCCCCCTCGTGCCGCAGCAGCGTCAGCACGGCCGTGTGGACCTGGCCGGAGGCGTCGGTGCACTCCACCGTCGCGGCGAACCAGGCCGGGCCGCTCTGCTCGCGCGGGACCAGCAGCCGGGGCGTGCCCCAGGTGAAGCGGGGCAGCCCCCTGGGGGAGCCGTTGAAGGCCGCCAGGGTGAGCGCCTCCTGCCCGTCGCGGGTCTGCGCCAGGATGAGCCTCTTCTCGGCGTCCAGGCGGGGTTCGGCCGTTCCCAGCACGCCGTCGGCGCCCAGGACGCCCGCCAGCGCCTTCGACGCCTCGTCCAGCGTCACCGCGGGGGCGGGGCGGGGGGTGGCCGTGATCGCGGGGGTGAGCGCGCCGGAGGCGCCGGCCGCGCGGCTCGGCTCGGGCCGGGCGTCGCCGGAACACGCGGCGCCCCCGGCGAGGGCCAGTGCCAGCGCGAGGGCGAGCGCGCGCCGCCGGCCGTATTGCCGTCCGTGTGGCCGTCCGTGTCCGCGCACCTTCACCTCCCGCGTCTCCCGCCGCTCACCGATGCGGGCCATGCTAGCCAGGGTGGGGGAGCGGGCCGTACACGACAGGGGCCCAGGGTCGCGTACCCTTTACAGACGTGGCACTCATCGATCCGGCAGAACAGATCAACGAGCTTACCGGGACGCTGAAAAGCATCCAGGACGTGCTCGACCTCGGCGCGATGCGCAAGCAGATCGAGGAGCTGGAGGACCAGGCCGCCGCCCCCGACCTGTGGAACGACCAGGACCGCGCGCAGAAGGTCACCAGCAGGCTGTCCTACCTCCAGGGCGAGGTCAACAGGATCGAGTCGCTGGGGCGGCGCCTGGACGACATCTCCGTCCTGTACGAGCTGGCCGCCTCCGAGGACGACGAGGACACCCTCGCCGAGGCCGAGCGCGAGCTGGCCTCCCTCAGGAGCGACGTCGGCGCCCTGGAGGTCCGCACCCTGCTCTCCGGGGAGTACGACGCCCGTGAGGCGGTCGTCACGATCCAGTCGCAGGCCGGTGGCGTGGACGCGGCCGACTGGGCCCAGATGCTCCAGCGGATGTACCTGCGCTGGGCCGAGCGCAGGGGCTACCCGACGGACGTCTACGAGACCTCCTACGCCGAGGAGGCCGGGATCAAGTCGACGACCTTCACGGTCAAGGCCCCCTACGCCTACGGCACGCTCCGCGGCGAGCACGGCACCCACCGCCTGGTCCGCATCAGCCCCTTCGACAACCAGGGCCGGCGCCAGACGTCGTTCGCGGGCGTGGACGTGGTGCCGGTCGTCGAGACGACCGACCACATCGACATCAACGAGGACGACCTGCGCGTCGACGTCTACCGCTCCTCGGGTCCCGGCGGCCAGGGCGTCAACACGACCGACTCGGCGGTCCGGCTGACCCACCTGCCCACCGGGATCGTGGTCTCCTGCCAGAACGAGCGCTCGCAGCTGCAGAACAAGGCGACCGCGATGGCCGTCCTGCAGGCCAAGCTGCTGGAGCGCAAGCGGCAGGAGGAGACCGCGGCGCTGAACGAGATCCGGGGCGAGTCGACCACCTCGTGGGGCACGCAGATCCGCAACTACGTGCTGCACCCGTACCAGATCGTGAAGGACCTGCGGACGGGCGCCGAGGCGGGCAACCCGAGCGCCGTCCTCGACGGCGACCTGGACTCCTTCATCGAGGCGGAGATCCGCTGGACGCGCCGCCTGGAGTCGGGCGTCGACGACGCCTGAGGGGTGGTGAGGCCGGGGCTCCCGGGGAAGCGCCGGAAGGCGTAGGAGGCCCCGGTGCGCCCGGGAGGACGCCGAGGCGTTCGTCGTAGGCCAGGGGAAGGCGGCCCGGGCCCGTCGTGACGGGCCCGGAGCGGGCGCCGTCCGGGCCAGGCGAGCCCGGAGGGGCCGGTCAGGCGCCGGAGAGCTGCTGCAACGCCAGGCTGAGCAGGAGCGCGATCAGCAGCAGTGAGACGATCACCGGGGTCATGCCGCCGAAGGCGTTCTGGTGCATCCGGTCGCGGTACGCGCGGCAGCGGGGGCAGCGGCCCTCGGCCACGGGGTGAGCGCACCCCGCGCAGACCAGGTCTTCACAGCTCATGCCGTCCTCCCTCGTCGAGGTCAGAACTACTTTATGCGGTCGTTGCCGGGCGCCGAATCGTTTTGTTTCCGTTATGGACGTTCCATGCCAGTCTTCCCCCTAGACTGGGGCACCGGCCAACCGGAGCGTCGGTCTGGACAGAAGACCGGGGCCCTCGGGCCGGAGAGAGGTGGAAGTGGCCCTCTGCCACTCCCGCGACCGTCCTAACCCCTAGACTGGCATGCCGTGATGCGCCCGTGATCCATTTTGATAATGTCACCAAGGTCTACGCGAACCAGAACCGGCCCGCGTTGGACCACGTCAGCGTCGATGTCGACAAGGGCGAGTTCGTGTTCCTCGTCGGCCCCTCGGGGTCCGGGAAGTCGACCTTCCTCCGGCTGGTCCTGAAGGAGGAGCGCCCCAACTCGGGCGCCATCCACGTGGCCGGCAAGGATCTCGCCCGACTCTCCAACTTCAAGATCCCTCATCTGCGCCGCCGGATCGGATGTGTCTTCCAGGACTTCCGGCTGCTCCCCAACAAGAACGTGTACGAGAACGTCGCGTTCGCTCTGGAGGTCATCGGCAAACCGCGCCGCTTCATCCGTAAGGTGGTCCCGGAGGTCGTCGAGCTCGTCGGCCTCGAGGGCAAGGCACACCGGATGCCCGACGAGCTGTCCGGCGGCGAGCAGCAGCGGGTCGCCATGGCCCGCGCGTTCGTCAACCGGCCGATGATCCTGCTGGCCGACGAGCCGACCGGGAACATCGACCCCGCGACGAGCATCGGCATCATGAAGGTGCTCGACCGGATCAACCGGACCGGCACCACGGTCGTCATGGCCACGCACGACGCGGCCATCGTCGACTCCATGCGCAAGCGGGTGGTGGAACTGGAGGACGGCAAGATCGTCCGTGACCAGTCGCGGGGCGTGTACGGCCAGGCGTACTGACACCAGGACCGGAAAGAGCGACAGGAAGAGCATGCGGGCAAACTTCATCTTCTCCGAGGTCTGGATCGGCCTCCGCCGCAATCTCACGATGACCATCGCGGTCGTCCTGAACGTGGCGATCGGTATGGCACTGCTGGGAGTCGGTCTGCTGATCAACTCCCAGATCAACGCCATGGGCGACTTCTGGACGGACAAGGTCGAGGTCTCGGTCTTCCTGTGCGAGAAGAACAGTCCCTTCCCGAACTGCAAGGGCAGCGCGGGCATCAAGGAGGACGAGCGGGCCGAGCTCGAGGCGATGATCAAGGCTCTGCCCCAGGTCGAAAAGGTGACCTTCGAGAGCCAGGCCGAGGCCTACCAGAACTGGAAGGCCCGCAACAGCGACCCGGTCATGACCTCCGCGATCGGTGCGGCCGACATCCCCGAGTCGTTCCGGGTCAAGCTCAAGGACCCGGACACCTACGAGGCGGTGATCGACGCCGTCCAGGGCGCCAAGGGCGTCTCCAACGTGATCAACCAGAAGGCCCTGCTGGACAAGGTCTTCGGGCTGATGGAGATGCTCCGCTGGGCCGCGATGCTGGTGGCGATCATCCTGGTCTTCGCCGCCACGCTGCAGATCGGCAACACGGTCAGGCTCTCGGCGTACAACCGCAGGCGCGAGACCGGCATCATGCGCCTGGTGGGCGCGTCCAACCTGTACATCCAGCTCCCGTTCGTGATGGAAGGCGTCATCGCCGGACTGCTGGGCGGTGTGGTGGCCGCGATCCTGCTGATCGTCAGCAAGGTCTTCCTCTTCGACACCGTGCAGCTCTACATCGCCGCGGGCAACAGCCAGCTCTCCTGGGAGACGGTCGCCTCGGTGATCAGCTTCACCATGGTGATCGGCGTGCTCATCTGTGTGCTGGCCTCCTTCTTCACGCTCCGCCGCTACCTGCGGGTGTGACGCTCCGGTGCCCGCGCTCTCGGCGTACCAGGCGTCCTCGCCGTTCCTGACGACCCTGACGTCCCCGGCGCTCCCGGCTTCCTCGGTGCCTTCGAGGTTCCCGGCGGACGTGGCGCTCCCGGCGTCCCCGGTTCTCCGGGGGCGCCGGGAGCGTTCGGGCGCGGCCCGCGGGCCCGGTCACCGGTAGGCTCCAGACATGCCACGTGAGACCGGGCGGAAGGTCATCGCCCAGAACAAGCGTGCCTGGCACGATTACCACATCGAGGACACCTACGAGGCTGGTCTCGTGCTCCAGGGCACGGAGGTGAAGTCGTTGCGGCTCGGCCGTGCGTCCCTCCTCGACGGGTACGCGGTCATCAAGGACCGCGAGGCCTGGCTGATCAACGTCCACATCCCCGAGTACACGATGGGGACCTGGACCAACCACGCCGCGCGCCGAACCCGCAAGCTCCTGCTGCACCGCAAGGAGATCGAGAAACTGGTCTCCAAGACCAAGGAGGGCGGCCTGACCCTGGTGCCGCTCGCCATCTACTTCAAGGACGGCAAGGCCAAGATCGAGATCGGCCTGGCCAAGGGCAAGAAGGACTGGGACAAGCGGCAGACGCTGGCCGAGAACCAGGCCAAGCGGGAGATGGCGCGCGCGTTCAGACACAGGAACAGGGGATCGTGAGGGGGAAGGCCCGGCGTGCCGGCACCGCGGCGCTCGCGCTGGCGGTGACGGCCCCCATGCTGTCGGCGTGCTTCGAGGAGCCCTCGGCCCACGAGGCGGTGCGCGACTTCCTGATCGGCTGGCAGACGGGCGACTACGACTACGCCGCCAGGCGTACGGACGGCGACGAGAAAGCGGTCGGCCGGGCGCTGGAGAACGCCACGTTCGATCTCGACGCCGCGTCGTTCCGCTTCACCGTCACGGGGATGCGCCGCGCCGCGGACGAGGTCGAGGCCGACTTCGACGCCGAGGTCGACCTGGGGGAGAACAACCCCCTGTGGGAGTACCAGGGCAAGATCCCGCTCCACCTGGTCGACGGCCGCTGGAAGGTGCGCTGGTCGCCCAGCGTGCTGCACCCCAAGCTCGCCGAGGGGCAGCGCTTCGCGGTGGACGTCGACCCCGAGGGCCGCCAGCCCATCCTGGACCGCAACCGCGACCCGCTCCAGGAGAAGGCCGTCCTGCACGTCGCCCAGGTGGTCCCCGCCAACCTGAAGAGCGGCGAGGCGGAGAAGCTCTGCGAGCGGCTCTCGAAGATCACGGGCTTTCCGCAGGACCGGCTGCTCAGCCGGATCCGCTCGGCGCCGCCCAACGTCCAGGTGCCGCTGGTCACCTTCGGCCGCACCAGGTTCGGGCAGCTCAGCGCCGACCTGCGGGCCGTGCCCGGCATCACCCTCACCGAGCAGGAGCAGGAGCTCGCGCCGGCCTCCCCCAAGGCGATCGTCGGCACCGTCACCGCCGTGACCCAGGAGGCGGTGCAGCAGCTCGGCGGCCCGCAGCGGGCCGGGGACACGGTCGGCAGGGGCGGGCTGCAGAAGGCGTACCAGGAGCACCTGACCGGCTCGACCGACACGCGTGTGATCACCGTCGACCTGAAGACGCTCAAGGAGGTGGCCGAGCTCAAGAAGTGGCAGCCCGACCGGTCCACCTCGCCGGTGCAGACCACGCTCGACCGCGCCTACCAGAAGGCCGCCGACACCGCGCTGACGGGCGGGATCCCGGGCATGGTGGTCGCCGTCCAGGCCTCCACCGGTGACATCCGGGCGGTGGCCAGCACCGAGGAGTACGACCAGGAGAGGCACGCCCTCGCCGGGAGGTTCCCCGCCGGGACCACGTTCTCCATCATGTCGGTCGGCGGCATCCTCAAGGCGCGGATCAGTCCCGGTCAGCGGCTGGCCTGCCCCGCCGACCGGAGCGTCGGCGGGGCGCCGTTCCACCAGGAGGGCTCGCCCGCGGGGACCTCGCCGACCCTCCAGGCCAACTTCGCGGGCGCCTGCGTGACCGCGCTCGCGTCGCTGGCCCGCAGGATCGGCGGCGCGGAACTGGCCGCCGAGGCCGAGAAATTCGGCATCGCGGCGAAGTGGAGCCTGCCGCTGAAGGCGTTCAGCGGGGTGGTGCGGCCGCTCAACGGCGACGCCGCCACGGCCAAGGCGATCGCCGGGCAGAACGTCCTGGTCAGCCCCCTGTCCATGGCGCTGGTCGCCGGGGCCGTGGCGTCGGGCACCTGGCGTCCCCCGGTCCTGGTGACCGACCCCAAGACCGTCGACCCCACGACCGACGCCGAGCCGATCAAGGCACCCGACCCGATCAGGCTGGACGACAGGACGGTCCAGACCCTCCGCGGCTTCATGCGCGCGGGGGTCGTGGCGGGATCCGCCCGCGCCGCCGCGGCCCCCGGCGACCCCGTCCACGGCATCACGGCCACCGTGCTGCAGAAGCGCAAGCCGTACGCCTGGTTCGTCGGCTGGCAGGGCGACGTGGCCGTGGCGGTGCTCATGCAGAGCTCCGACCCGGCCGCGGGCGCGGCCGTCGCCGGGCGTTTCTTCCAGGGCCTGAGCGTCACGCCGTGAGCCCCCGCCCGCGGGGGCTCCGGGATGGTGACGTCGGCCATGGGCGGGCGGACCCGCCGGCGGACCCGCGTGAGCCCCCGCCCGCGGGCCTCCGGCGGGTCCGCCGGGAATTCGATTGGCGTTGACCCTGTTGTAACGGGTATCTTCGGATGGCCTGGCCCCGCGGGGACGGGTTGAAAACTCAACAGGGGGTGACTGGTTTCGACTTTGGCTTTGCAAGTCAGGTGAAGCGGGTCGAGGACTGCGGACATAACCTCGTTAATACTGTGACCGCGACCAACAAGTGCCAATAAGACGCACTCCGAAGTCAGCCAGGGCAACCTGGCACTCGCCGCCTAAGCAGCGAGTGACTTCTGCCGGCCCGGGAGCGCCTCCGGCCCGGATCCGGCATCGCTAGGAGGCTCAACCGATCGACCCGGCCACGGGGAAGATCGGGAAATCAAACAGTGGCTGAGCCCGTCGGCGTCTTGCCTGCGTGATCGCCGGGGCTGAGAAAAGCACAGCAGGCTCCACCCGGAGAAGCCCTGTCTTGGAGTTGAAGGACGCGGGTTCGATTCCCGCCACCTCCACCCCCGTTCCACGTTCGAACGCGTGGAACAGATCGCCGGAGGGCGGTCGGAGCGGCTCGACGCCGCCCCGGCCGCCCTTGGTCTTTTTCCGCCGCCCGCCGGGGGCTCGCCGTTTCCCCGGGCGATCCGCCGTCGTCCCAGGCCCGTGCTCGTTCCCTGATCCCGGGGTCCGGTGATCGGGACGGTGCTCATGCGGGTGTCCTTCCTTCCGATGACGTCCGGCCGGTGTTCCGGGGCCGGGGCGTGCGGTCGTGCCGGGGCAGGAGGAGCGGGGTCGCCAGGAGCAGGAGGCCCGCGACCGCGATCGCGACGCGGGGACCGGTGAGGCCGGCCAGCAGGCCCCACGCGCCGGTCATGGCCGCGACGGAGGTCCTGCCGGTGATCGACCAGGCGGCGAGCGTGCGGGCGATCCGGTCGGAGGGGAGCCGTTCGAGCCGGTAGGTGGCGAACACCGGATTGAACACGCCCGCGCAGGTGATCAGCCCGAGTTCGAGGACGATGACGAGGAGGAGCCCGGCGGGGCCTGGCCCGACGAAGGCCAGCCCGAGCGGCCAGCACGCGCGCAGCGTCCCGGCGGTGAGCATGACCCGGTGCCGTCCGAACCGCGCGACGAGCGGACGGGCCAGCCGCGAGCCGATGAGGCCGCCGGCGCAGGGGACGCCGAAGGCGAGGCCGTACTGCCAGGGGGCGAACCCGAGGTCGCCGAGCATCAGCACGGCGAGCAGCGGCGAGGACGCCATGATCAGGCCGTTGACCAGGACGGTGTTGAGGAACAGCGGGCGCAGTTCCGGGGTGGCGAGGATGTACCGCCACCCTTCCAGCATGTCGCCGGCCCTGGCCCCGACCCCACCCCCGGCTCCGGCTGCGGCTCTGGTCGTGGCTTCGACTTCGGCTTCGGCTCCGGTTCCGGCTTCGGCTCCGGACGGGGTGGCGGTTCGCGTGGGGTGTGGCTCCCGTCCGCCGATGGCGCGGATCCCCGCGGCCGAGAGCAGGAAGCTGACCGCGTTGGCCGCCACGCTCACCACCGGGCCCAGCAGCCCGATCGCGGCGGTACCGAGCGGCGGCCCGAGCGCGGTGGCGGTCCAGGTCGTGGCCTCGAGGCGCCCGTTCGCGACGAGCAGGTCCCCGGGCCGGACGAGCGCCTTCAGGTACGCCCCGCTCGCGGCGGTGAAGGCGATGTCGGCCGCGCCGACGACGACCGCCACGACCAGGAGTTGCGCGAGGCTCAGCCGGCCGAGCAGATGGGCGGCGGGAACGCTCATCAGCGCCGCGAACCGGACCAGGTCCATCGCGATCATCACCGGCCGTTTGCGCCGGAACTCCACCCACGGCCCGAGCGGCACCGCGACCAGCGCCCCGACCGCCGGCCCGGCGGCGGCCAGGAGCGACACCTCGGCCGGCCCCGCGTCCAGGGCGAGAATGGCGATCAGGGCGAACGCGTCGAACGCGAGCCACGTGCCGAACGCACTGACCGCGTACGCGGCCCAGAACCACCTGAACCGCCGTCCCGGCGACCTTCCCACCACGCACCCGCGATCTCCGAAGAACAACCGTCCGTTGACTCAGCAGATCAAAACGCGCGGCCTTCGCGCACGTCAAACAACTTGTGGATGAGAGAGAAACAACCATGAGTTGTGCGTTAAGGTCGGTGGCCGTGGATCTCGATGCCGTGCGCACGTTCGTTGCCGTCGTGGAGACCGGCCGGTTCCAGGACGCCGCCGCGGAGCTGTCGGTCACCCAGCAGGCCGTCTCCAAGCGCGTCGCCGGGCTGGAGAGGGATCTCGCCGTGCGGCTGTTCACCCGCACGGCACGCGGGGCCCGGCTCACCATCGACGGGCAGGCGTTCCTGCCCCACGCGCGCGAGCTGCTGCGCGTCGCGGAGCGCGCGGTCGCGTCGGTGCTCCCCGGCACCCGCCCGCTGCGCGTCGACGTGATCACCTCACGCAGCGGGCCCTCGGGCCTGATGCGCGGCTTCCATCGCGCGCACCCCGAGATCGAGCTCGACGTGGTGATGCTGTTCGACATCGAGACGGCCGTCGCCGCCGTCCGGTCCGGTGCGATCGACGCGTCCTTCCGCGCCGTCGCCGTGCCCGGCCGCCCCCTCCCCGGGGACGTCGCGTCCGCCAGGGTGCTCGACGAGGCGCTCCAGCTCCTCACCGGGCCCGCCCACGCGCTGGCGGACGCCCGGTCGGTGACCGTCGCCCAGCTCGCCGGGCACCGGATCTGGATGCCCGGCATCGTCCCCGGCACCGAGTGGGCGGCCTACTACGACGACCTCGTCGCCGAGTTCGGCCTCACCATCGAGGCGACCGGCCCCAACTTCGGCTCCGACGCGCTCCTCGACACCGTCGCCGACACCCCCGCCCTGGCCACGTTCATGGGCGATCGGACCCGCCTGGTGTGGCCCGCCGGATACGACCTGCGCCGTATCCCGGTGACCGGTCCGACGCCCGTCTACCCGCACTCGCTCCTGTGGCGCCGCGACAACCCCCACCCGGGGCTGGCCGCCCTCCGCGCCCACCTCGCCGCCGCGACGGCCGGCCACGGCGGTTCCGGAGGGACCTGGACGCCGCGCTGGGCGGCTCCGCGTCGAAACGCGGTTCCCGGGCCCCTGTCCGGGGCGCGCGTACGCGGGGACGGTTTCCCGGGGGAGGGTCCTAGACGGTGAGGGCGCCCTCGATGCGGCGCAGGTGGTGCCGGGCCAGGGCCAGGTTGGCGCGCTCGCGGTCGAGCACCAGGTAGAGGAAGATGTGGCCGCCGCTGTCGGCCAGCAGCCTGATGATGTGGTACTGCTTGGCCAGGGTGATCAGGATGTCCTCGACGGTGTCGTCGATGTTCAGCGCGGACAGGGTGCGGACCTTGGCGCGGACGACCTCGGTGTTGCCCGCCGCCGCCACCTCGAGGTTCAGGCTCCGGTCGCTGCCGGTGGTCCCCAGGCACATGCCGCTTTCGTAGTCGACCAGCGCCGCGCCGATCGCGCCGTCGATCGCCATGGTCTCCTTGAGAGCGGTCTCGATGTTCATGAACGTCTTCCCCTGTGATCGCATATGTCCCGGCGCCTCGCCGGGTGGAATTATGGAAACGTGGCGGGTCCGTTTGTGGCGGTAGATACGTAAAGTACACTCCTTTACTACCGTTAGTGAAGTGCCGTATGGTGTAATAACCGACGTAAGGGTCTATTGGGGGACAAAAGCCCTATCTTGTGATCGGAGTGTGATCCGCTCCGTTCGTGGGACGGGGCCGTGCCGACCGGCCGTCCACGGCTGCCTTCCGGACGCCGGTACGGGCGCGGGGCGCGGTCCGGGACGTCCCCTCCCGGCCCGGCGCGCTCGGGGGAGAGGCGAGGGAGAACGAGTGGTGAGGACCGCGTCCGAGGAGACCGGCCCTTCCGGGGAGAGCGACTCCTCCGCGGAGAACCCGGCGGCCGGTGGCGCCGGGACGATCGACGAATTCCTGCCCAGGCTCGTGCGGGAGGGGTTCTCCGGGGTGCTGCGCGCCGACGGCGGCCCCGGCGGCGCGCTCTGGGTCAGGAACGGCCTCGTGGTGGCCGCCACGACCCCCGCGGCCCCCGGCCCCGAGTCACTGCTGCTGCGTTCGGGCCGCGTCTCGGAACAGGACTGGACCGAGGCGTACGCCGTCGGCGCCCCCGCCGGGCGGCTGGCCGCGGAACTCGCCGCGCGCGGCGCCATCGGCACGGCGGGCCTGGAGGCGGTCTGCCTGGCCGCGACCTTCGACGCGGTCTTCGCCATGGCCCTGTACGGCGTCGAGTCCTGCCGGGTCGAGCCCGCCGGGGCGGACGACCGGCTGCCGCTGCTCCCGGTCCTGCCGGGCATCGAGGTGGGGCGGCTGCTGCGCGAGACCACCCGCCGCATGACGCTCCTGGCGGCCTGGCGGCGGCTCGGCCTGTCGGTGCGGGTCAGGCCCGTGCCCGTGGCCGTCCCCGCGCCCACCCTGCTGGGGACCGACCGCATCCGCCGCGCCGTCCTGGAGCGGGCCAACGGCCGCCGGACGCCCCGCGACCTCGCGTTCGTCCTGGGCAAGGGCCTGTTCGCGGTGATGAGCGAGGTCGCCAGGATGGCCGAGGAAGGCGTGCTCGACCTCGGCGCCCCCGGGCGGGCCGCGGGCGACCCCGCCCCGGAGCCGGAGGCGGACGGGCAGATCCCGGACACCCCCTCCGGGCTGCCGCGCCGCCGTCCCGGCACCAGCAGGATCAACGAGGTCCTGGCCGCCGCCGGGGGAGGGCCGATCACCTCCCGGCCCCTGCTGGCCCTGCGATCCCTGCCCCCGCAGTGGGCGGGCGACGCCGGCCCGGCCGGCGAGTGAGGAACCCGTTCACGACCCGCCGGACGGTATCCCCGCCGTCCCGCCGTCCTTCCCCTCCCGGAGCCGAGGCGCCGGGACCGTACGCCGGAGGTGTCCCGATGGGCAGACAAGAGGTTCTCGCCGAGCTGAAGCTGCTGCGCGAGCAGGTGGCAGGGGTGATGGAGACGGCCGTCGCGTCGGTGGACGGGCTGCTCGTCGCGGCCGACAGCGAGGGCGACAGGCCCGAGGTGCTGGCCGCCCTGGCCGCGGCCTCCCTGGGACTGGGCAAACGTACCGGCCACGAGGTCGGCATGGGGGAGCTGCGCGAGGTGGTGACCCGCTGCCGGAGCGGGTACATCGTCGTCTACGCCGTCCGCCAGGCGGCGCTGCTGGTCGTGCTCGCCGACGAGGGGCTGGACGTGGCCCGGCTGCACGTGGAGTCCCGGCCCACGGTGGAGCGGCTGGGCGCGATGCTCGCCGGAACCTGACCGCGCAGGCGGCCCGAGCACCGGCCGGGCCCCTCCCGGCGGCCGGACCGCCGGGGGGACCTGGATCGCTCAGAGGGCTCCGGCGACCGGGAGACCTGGACGCCGGTGAGCCGCCGGGAGACCCGGTGCGCTCAGGAGACGTCCACCCAGTCCAGGGTGCGCTGGACCGCCTTCTTCCACCCGGCGTACCCTTCGGCCCGCTGCTCCTCGGACCAGCTCGGCTCCCAGCGCCGGCCCTCGTTCCAGTTCTGCTTGAGCTCGTCGGTCGACTTCCAGAACCCGACCGCGAGCCCGGCCGCGTAGGCGGCCCCCAGGGCGGTCGTCTCGGCCACCACGGGCCGGGAGACGGGCACGCCGAGCACGTCGGCCTGGATCTGCATGCACAGGTCGTTGGCGGTGACGCCGCCGTCCACCCGCAGGACGTCGAGGGCGACGCCGGAGTCCTCCCGCATCGCCTCGACCACGTCGCGGCTCTGGTAGCAGATCGCCTCCAGCGTGGCCCGCGCCAGGTGGGCGTTGTTGTTGAAGCGGGACAGGCCCACCACGGCGCCCCGGGCGTCGGAGCGCCAGTACGGCGCGAAGAGCCCCGAGAAGGCCGGTACGAAGTAGACGCCGCCGTTGTCCTCGACCTGGCGGGCGAGCGCCTCGCTCTGCGCCGCCCCGGAGATGATGCCGAGCTGGTCGCGCAGCCACTGCACGGCCGAGCCGGTCACCGCGATGGAGCCCTCCAGCGCGTACACCGGGGCCTCCTCGCCGAAGCGGTAGCAGACGGTGGTGAGCAGGCCGTTCTGGGAGCGTACGAGCTCGGTGCCGGTGTTGAGCAGCAGGAAGTTGCCGGTGCCGTAGGTGTTCTTGGCCTCGCCGACCTCGAAGCAGACCTGCCCGACGGTGGCGGCCTGCTGGTCGCCGAGGTCGCCCGACAGCGGCACCTCGCCGCCCAGCGGCCCGCCCGGCCGGGTGGTGCCGTACAGGCCGGGGCAGGAGGAGGGCTTGATGGCCGGGAGCATCGAGCGGGGAACGCCGAAGAACGACAGCAGCTCGTCGTCCCAGTCGAGCGTCTCCAGGTCCATCAGCATCGTGCGGCTGGCGTTGGTCGGGTCGGTGACGTGCACGCCGCCGTCGACGCCGCCGGTGAGGTGCCACAGCAGCCAGGTGTCGGTGTTGCCGAAGATCGCGTCCCCGGCCTCGGCCGCCTGGCGCACCCCGTCGACGTTCTCCAGGATCCACTGGATCTTGCCGCCGGAGAAGTACGTCGCCGGCGGCAGGCCCGCCCGGCGGCGGATGACGTCGCCTCTGCCGTCGCGGTCCAGGGCGGAGGCGATCCGGTCGGTGCGGGTGTCCTGCCAGACGATCGCGTTGTGGTAGGGGCGCCCGGTCCTGCGGTTCCAGACCACGGTGGTCTCGCGCTGGTTGGTGACGCCGAGCGCGGCGAGGTCGGAGGCGGTCAGGCCCGTCCTGCTGAGCGCGGTCTCGATCACCGCCCTGGTCCGCTCCCAGATCTCGACGGGGTTGTGCTCGACCCACCCGGCCCGCGGCAGGATCTGCTCGTGTTCGAGCTGGTGACGGCCTATCTCGTTACCGCCGTGATCGAAGATCATGAAGCGGGTGCTCGTCGTTCCCTGGTCGACTGCTCCGACGAAGTCAGGCATTGAGGTGCCTCCTCTGTGAGACTCTCCGGGGGATCGGCTCTCCCCGGTGGTGTTCCCGGCCGCGGCCCGTGACCCGCGCCCGCCCGGGCGGCGTCAACGCGTCTCGTCGGGCATCCGCCCCACCTCGAGTTCGGCCTCCTCGGGGGGAAGGAACCTGGCCACCAGTGTCTGGTAGAGGAACGCCCCGAGCACGCCTCCGATGAGGGGGGCCACGATCGGCACCCAGAAGTAGAGCTGACCGTACTGATCCTGCCAGGCGGTCTCGTACCCGGTGAGGAACGACGCGAGCCGCGGGCCGAAGTCCCGGGCGGGGTTGATGGCGTAGCCGGCGTTGGTGCCCCAGGCCATGCCGATGGCCACGACGATCAGGCCGATGACGAACGGCGCGAGGTTGGCCACCGGTGCGGTGTTGCGCGCGTCGGAGACGGCCAGGACCAGCAGGAGCAGGATCGCGGTGCCGATGATCTGGTCGCGGAAGGCGCCCCAGGTGCCGACGGGCAGGGTGCCGTTGCCCGGCAGGGTGGAGAAGACCCCCTGGGTCTTGATCGTGAGTCCGGGGTCGGCCTTGTGCAGCACCTCGGTGTAGTTGAAGCGGACGATGAGCGCCGCCACGAACGCGCCCGCGGTCTGCGCCAGCGCGTACGGCAGCACCTTGCGCCAGGAGAAGCCCTTGAAGACGGCCAGCGCGAGGGTGACGGCGGGGTTGAGGTGCGCGCCGCTGGTGCGGGCCGCGACGTAGACGCCCAGCGTCACGCCGAGCCCCCAGGCCCAGGCGATGCTGTCGTGGTCGCCGATCTCGGCCGCGGCCACCTGGGCCACCACGCCCGCCCCGAACAGGATGAGGATCAGGGTGCCCGCGAACTCGGCCGCCAGCTCACCGAGAAGACCGGGTCTCTTCAGGCGTTCCGTCATCTGTTCCCCCTCGCGATGCCGCCCGGATTCCCGGAACGTAAGCGCCAAACGCAAGGTCGTCAACGGTAATGTGATGCGATTGTTGAATAATGGTCAGAAATATAGGCCCTCTGCAACATTGCCGAAATAACGGAAAGCGCCCGTAAGCTGGGACGTGTTCACCGAGTGAGATTCCCCTACGGAGTGGGTTTTTCCTTTTTGGTCATTTCCCTCGCTCCGGGCGGCCGAGCACACCCGGCCCGTTCTCTCCCCGGTGCCCGGGGCGGCACATCGGCGATGCCCGTCACCGAGCGGCTGTGGTGATCGGTGACGGCGATCGGCGGTTCGTCAGGACGGGCCCGTACCGGCCGGCGAGGAGAGCCGAAGGTCGATCTCGTCCCGCAGGGCCTGGGCCAGGGTGGGGTAGATCCTGATCCCCTCGGCGGGTGGATCGGCCCGCGGTGGTGGCGTCGACGCCAGCGATCGCCGCAGCGCCGGGGAAGGTCCGGCGATGATCAGGGTGCCGCCGGTGGCGGTCATGATGGTGTGCACGCTGGCCAGCACCCGCGGGTCGCAGGAGCGCAGCCGGTCTGCGGCGATGATCAGGCGGCGGACGCCCTGGCCGGGCAGCGGCAGCAGGATCGCGTCCAGCAGGGCGACGGTGGAAAGATCGAGTTCACCGTCGACGGCGACCACGGCCGCGTCCGGGCCGATGATGCTCAGCTGGACCGACAGCCTCATCGCACGCTCCCGGCGGCCCCGCGCCGTTCGGCGGTGATCTTCCGGTCGTCGCGCCGCCGGGAACGGCGACGGGAGAGCGTGGGGGGCTGGGAAGAGAACACGAGGCGGTTACCTCCGCGGGCATGACGCGAAAGCGGCCTCGTCTCTGGACCACCACCAACTCTACCCCCGCCCGTGGTCGAGCACCGCCCGGGGTGTGCGATGGTGGAAGGGTTACCGAGGGCACCTTGTACCCGTCATCTGGACGTCTCGTCGCCGGTGGCCGTTGGGCCGTAGCCCCGGGAATTCGCAGGCACGCCATGCCGTCGCCTTTCACGGCTACCACCTCCGACCCCACCTGGCCGGACCCGCTGTTGTCGCTGTTGTTGTCGACGCGGACCTTCGAGACGTTCCTGCACGAACTGGCCGTGCTGACCGCCGAGGCCCTGCCACAGGACAGCATGTGCGGTATCACCGTCACCCGCCCCCCGCACGCGGCGACCATCGCCGGCAGCGACGATCTCACCCTGGCCGTCGACCGGATCCAGTACCGCACCGGTCAGGGACCGTGCCTGGACACCCTGGCCGATGGCGGGGTCCACCGCATCGCCGACACCTCCGTCGAGTCGCGCTGGCCGGCCTTCTGCGCCGAGGCCTTCGCGCACGGGGTGCGCAGCTGCCTGTCGATCCCGATGCTGCTGGTGCTGCCGGAGCCGGCCGGGGTCAGGAGCTGTTACAACCTCTACAACCCCCGTCCCGGCGTCTTCGACGAAGCCGTACAGGCCCGGATGCACGTCCTGGCCGCCAATGCCGCCGGCTCGGTCTCCCTGGCGCTGCGTATCGCCGGCCAGGCGCGGTCGAGCGAGGACCTGCGCGCCACGCTGGCCTCCCGCAGCGTCATCGACCAGGCCATCGGCATCGTGATGAAGCAGGGGTGCCCGCCCGGCGAGGCCTTCGCACTGCTCAGCCGCGCCTCGCAGAACCGCAACCTCAAGATCCGCGTCCTGGCCGCCGAGATCGTCGCCACCGCCGGCGGCCGGGCCCCCGGCCCGGGCACCACCGGCCCGTCCGAGTAGATCGTCGCGTTCCGGCGTTCACGGTGTTCCCGCCCCGGCGTCCGGGACGGTACGCCGGAGACGGTCGCCCGTCAGCCGAGGGCCGGGGCCACCGATTCGGGCGCCGCGTCCGCCTGACGCACCCGCTCCTGGGCGTTGCCGTGCCATTCCACCATCAACACCGTGGCGTCGTCCTGGAGACGGTCGTCGTGGTAGTCCAGCACGCCGCGCACCAGGCGGCGCAGGGTCTCGGGCGCCGGCAGGCCGTCGGCGGTGTGGCGGATGACGAAGTCGACGAAACGGCTCAGGCCGAACTCCTGGCCTGCGGCGTTACGGGCCTCGGTGACGCCGTCGCTGTAGAACACCACCCGGTCCCCGGGCTCCAGTTGCGTGTGGCACGCGGTGACCGGCAGGCCCAGATCCAGGCCCAGCGGGTGAGCCGGCCGGCACTGCAGCATGGTGCTCCAGCGGCCACCGCGGATCACCACCGGCGGATGGTGCCCGCGGTTGACCCAGGACATCACCCCGGTGCGGGTGTTCAGATCGGCCAGGATCGCGGTGACGAACCGCGTGGCCTGGCCGAACTCGGTGATCAGGACCCGCTCGATGGCCTCGCTGGTCGTGATCAGGTCGGCGCCCTGGCGGCGGTTGTTGCGGCAGGCGGCCACCGCGAGGTTGGCGGTCAGCCCGGCCGACGCGTCGTGGCCCATCGCGTCGAAGATCCCCAGATGGACGATGTCGCCGGCCAGCGCGTAGTCGAAGGCGTCCCCGCCGACCTGGTAGGCCGGCTCCAGCGCCGCGGCGATGCTCACCCGGTGGTTGGCGAAGGTCATCGGCGGCATCAGCGTCCACTGCATCTCCGCGGCCACGTGCATCGGCCGGGTGCGCACCAGGCGGGCGTAGGAATCGCTGTAGGGGCGCTTGTCGACCAACAGCAGCGCCACCAGCGACGCCAGGTCGCGCATGTTGTCCTGCCCCTGGGCGTCGAGGCCGGCCTTGGCGCCGACCCCCAGCACCCCGAGGCGTTCGGTGCCGTTCAGCAGCGGCACCCACCACCGCCGGGCATCCTCGGCATCTTCGGCGCCCTCGGCGCCCTCGTCGACCTCGCCGCCCCCCTCGGTCCCGGCCAGGACCCGGATCTCCTGGAAGGCCCGTCCGGCCAGGGTGGCGTCGACGCCCAACTCGGCGATCTCCTTGCTCGCGCCCTCCCCGGCGCTCGGCCCCTCACCGGTCAGCAGGCGCAGCACGCTGTGCTGCAGATCCGCCAGATAGATCCGCACCTCGTCCAGGCCCGCGGACGCGGCGTGCTCGGCGACCAGGTCCGGCAACTGCTCCAGGGCCGCCAGGTGACCGGCCCGCAACAACCCCACCAGCATCCGCTCGGGACCCGGGGAGAAGGTCACCACCGCGCTACCGCCGACATGCGCTCATCCACCTTGACCGACCCTTCGTTCCTGTTGCCGTACGACAATTATCCGCTTTGCCGGAGGATCACCCTGGATCGGCCCACCACTGCGGCAGAGGTCTACGGCCTGCTCGCCTGCCCCGGATCGCCGCCCCGCGGACGCCCCTCACCCCTCGCCCCGGGGCCGGTCGGCGGGCGGCGGGGACGGCGGCGTCGCACCGGTCGCCCCGGGCGGGACCGGGTCGTCCTCCGCCTGCCGCAGGGCGTGTACCGCCTGCCGCAGGGTGGACGCGGTCTCGAAGTGATCGACCATGCGGGTCAGCTCGAAAAGCCGCCGGGGATGGCTCCGCGCGGCGAGGACCACGACCATGCGTCCCGCGCGCCCGCCGACCCGCTGCCGGATCTCCACCAGCAGGCCCACTCCCGCCGAGGCCATGAAGGTCAGATGTGTCAGATCCACGACCAGCAGGGGCCGGTGGCGGTCGGACAGCACCTCGTCCAGGGTGACGCGCACGCGGGAGGCGGTGAGGGCGTCCAGTTCGCCCACGAGGCGAAGGATCCGCAGTGACTTCAGCCGCCAGGTCCGCACCTCCAGCAGCGCGTCAGGACCATCGGCCGTCGGGTGCGGCGTCGGGGAGGGAGTGATCGGGTCGAGAGACACCAGGCATTAGACTTTCGCGGGCGCAGCAGACAAAGGCCACGTCTCTGGACCGGTCTTCATCATACTCTCTGCGGGCTCGAGTACCACCGTCGGCATGTAAAGGTGAGGGGGTCACCGTGGGCACTTCGCACGCGTCGGTCAGACGTCTCGTTCCCGGCGACCGTTGGGACGTAGACCCAGAAACCGCGGGCGAGCCGTGTCTTCGCCACAGATCCCCCCTCCCGACGCCACCTGGTCGGACGGACTGCTGTCACTGCTGGTCATGACCGAGACCTTCGAGGACTTCCTGCACGAGCTGACCACGGCCACCGTGGCCGCACTGCCCCCGGGCAGCATGTGCGGCCTCACCGTCGTGCGCGACGAGCGCGCCGTGACGATCGCCACCAGCGACACCCTGACGCTGACCGTCGACCAGATCCAGTACGGCACCGGCGAGGGCCCGTGCCTGGACACCCTGTCCAGCGGGCAGGTCAACCACATCGCCGACACCTCCGCCGAGCCGCGCTGGCGCTCGCTCTGCGCCGGGGCCCTCGCCCACGGCGTGCGCAGCTGCCTCGCGCTGCCGCTGATGGCCCCCGGCGGCCAGGTGGGCGGCTACAACCTCTACAACCCCCGGCCCGGCGTCTTCGAGGGCGTCCAGGCGCGGATGGGCCTGTACGCCGGCACCGCCGCCGGTGCCGTCGCGCTGGGCCTGCGCCTGGACGACCAGTCCAGGCTGAACGCCGACCTGCGCGCCACCCTCGCCTCACGCAGCGTCATCGACCAGGCGATCGGCATCGTGATGGCCCAGCAACGCTGCTCGTCCGGCGACGCCTTCGCGCTGCTCAGCCGCGCCTCCCAGAACCGCAACCTCAAGGTCCACGACCTGGCCACCGAGATCGTCGCCACCGTCGGCGGCCAGGCCCCCGGCCCCGGCGTCTTCCAGCCGCACGAATGACGACCGGATCGTGCCGGTCCGCGCCCAAGGACGACCCGGGCCGGGGCCGGTAGGCCGTCGTGTGGAGGGCGGCCCGCCGGATGCGGGGGAAATCGCCGGGGACCCGTTCCGCCGAGGGGAGCCGTAGCGCGAACCTTTGCCCCTCCTGGGGATCGAGCCGCAGGTCAGAGGGGATGACAAGCGTATCGTCGGTGCGCTTGGAGGATTCGATGGGCCGTCTTGGATTGGGCAGGGCCGGTGTGGTGGTCGTCGCGGCCGGGACAGTGCTGGCCGGGTGCTCATCGGGGCAGGACGAGGGGGACGCACGCAAGGCGCAGGTGGGGGCCTCGTCCAACGCGTCGGCCGCCGGGGCGACGCGGGCGGACGCCCTGAAGGCGAAGGCGCAGGCCGCCGCCAAGGTCAAGGCCAACGAGCTGGGCCAGGTGCCCGTGCTCATGTACCACCGGGTGGTCGACAAGCCCACCACCCAGGACGACCGTACCCCCGCGCAGTTCCGCGCCGAGCTGGAGCGGCTGGCCAGGGAGGACTACGTGCCGGTCACGGCGGCCGAGTTCGTCGCCGGGCGCATCGACATCCCGGCGGGGAAGCACCCCGTCGTCCTCACCTTCGACGACTCCTCGCCCACGCAGTTCGAGCTGGACGGGATGGGCGTCCCCATGCCGAACACCGCCGTGGCGATCCTGCAGGACGTGGCCAGGACCCACCCGGGATTCCGCCCGGTGGCGACGTTCTACGTCACGCGCGACATGTTCGGCAAGGCGACCCCCGAGGAGGGGGCGCAGATGCTCCTCTGGCTCACCCAGAAGGGCTTCGACGTGGGCAACCACACCCGCGACCACCTCAGCCTGGGCGGCAAGCCGAGGAAGCGGGTGCACGAGGAGGTGGCGGCGGGCCACCGGCTCATCACCGACCTGATCAAGACACCCCCGTCCACGCTGGCGCTGCCGTACGGCAACCAGCCCGACGGCAAGGAGTGGGGCCTGAAGGGGGCCTCCGGCGACGTCTCCTACGACTACGGCGGCGTCTTCCTGGCCGGGTACACGCCCGCGATGTCGCCGTTCAGCAAGAAGTTCGACCCGCTCGGCATCCCGCGCATCCGCTCGATGGACAAGAAGGGCGACTGCGCCAAGTTCTGCTCCACCGCCTGGCTCGACTGGCTGAAGACGAACGCCGACGAGCGCTACACCTCCGACGGCGACGCCCAGACGGTCGCCTTCCCCAAGTTCAAGGCGCCCTTCGTATCCAAGACCTTCACCGACCGGCTCCTGCCCTACTGACGTTCCCCGGGTCCCGCCGGCCCTG
The DNA here is from genome assembly GCF_049844535.1 of Streptosporangium sp. DT93. Taxonomy (NCBI): domain Bacteria; kingdom Bacillati; phylum Actinomycetota; class Actinomycetes; order Streptosporangiales; family Streptosporangiaceae; genus Streptosporangium; species Streptosporangium sp. DT93. Next base: position 190,679 of record NZ_JBNCLF010000009.1, on the reverse strand, counting down.
CCCGGGACCCGTCGGCACCTCTGCGGTCATCGCCCCGGGGCCGGTCGCGCGGCCGGTCCCGGGGCGGACGTCTCAGCCTCCGGAGAGTTCCTCCAGCGGGACGGCGACGGTGGCCCGCTCCCCGTCGGGGCGCAGGATCTCCACCTTCGCGTCCTCCCCGGGCCGCAGGGTGGCCAGGACGGAGGAGAGGTCCTGGGAGGCCGGGGTGGGCCTGCCGTCGATCGAGACGATCAGGTCCCCGGCCCTGAGCCCGGCCCGCTCGGCGCCGCTGTTCCTCAGCACCCGCACGACGCCGACCCCGGCGGGCTGCCCGTTCATGTCGATCACGGTCCGTACGACGGCGCCGAGCGTCGCCCGGCGGGTGTTGGTGACCCTGCCGTCCTTGATGATCTGGGCGGCGACGTCCTTGACGGTGTTGGACGGGATCGCGAACCCGATGCCGGGCGCCTGGGCGTTGTCGAGCTCGGGGTTGACGGCGGTCAGCGTCGGCACGCCGATCACCTCGCCCGACAGGTTGACCAGCGCGCCGCCGCTGTTGCCCGGGTTGATCGGGGCGGAGGTCTGGATGGCCCCGCTGATCGTGGCTCCGGGCCTGCCGTCGGTCGCGGGCTCGTTGACCGTACGGCCCAGCGCCGAGATGATCCCCTCGGTGACGCTGCCGGACAGGCCCAGCGGGTTGCCCATGGCCATCACGACCTGGCCGACGCGCAGCCGCGAGGAGTCGCCGAAGACGGCGGGCCTGAGCCCGGCAGGGTCGTCGACCTTGATCACGGCCAGGTCGCCCAGCTCGAAGCTGGCGACCAGCCTGGCCGCCCGCGAGGTGCCCCCGGTGGCCAGCGTGACCTCGAAACGGCGTGAGCTGCCGACCACGTGGGCGTTGGTGATGATGTGCCCGAGCGTGTCGTAGACGACCCCCGATCCCAGGTCGTCGCCGGTGGTGATCTGCACGATCGACGGCATCACCCGGGTGATGGTCCGCTCGTAGGCGTTCTCCAGGTTGCCCGGGTCGCTCCCGGGCGTGCCCGTCCCGGACGGGGCCGGTGCGGAGGAGCCGGGGGAGGCCCCCGGCGGTCCCGGGGGGGAGCCTCCGGTCGGGGTGCCGGGGGAGGCCGGTGCCGAGGGACCCGGGGAGGCGGCCATTCCGAGGGGCCGCCCACCCCCCTCGTGGCCGCAGCCCGCGAGCGCGACCGCGGTCGCCGTCAGTAGTGCGACACTTGCCTGTGATGCCCCCATACGGGGGTATATCCCCAGCTCAGCCGGGAAGATACTTCTCGCGGAGGGCGCTCCGGCTGAGCTTGCCCGTGGGGGTGCGGGGCAACAGGTCCCGGTACTCGATCACCCGGGGGTGCTTGAGGCGGGCCAGGCGCGGCGCGCAGTGGGCCAGCAGCTCGCCGGTGAGCCCATCGCCCGGCGCGACCCCCGGCGCGGGCTGGACCAGGGCGACGACGCGCTGCCCCCACTCGGGATCGGGGACGCCGATCACGGCCACGTCCGCCACCGAGGGATGCTCCTGGAGCACCGCCTCGACCTCGGCCGGGTAGATGTTGACCCCGCCGGAGATGATCAGATCGGTGCGCCGGTCGCAGAGGAACAGGTAGCCGTCCTCGTCCAGGTAGCCGATGTCGCCGGGCGTGTAGAGGCGGCCGAGCATCGCCGAGGCGGTCTTGGACGGGTCGCGGTGGTACTCGAAGCGGTTGATGCCGCCGATGTAGACCAGGCCGGGCTCGCCGGGCGGGAGCGCGGCGCCGTCGTCGCCGACGATCGTGAACTCCATGCCGTCGATCGCCCGGCCGACCGTGCCGGGCCGCTCCAGCCACTCGGCGGAGGAGACCATGGTGGCCACGGCCGCCTCGGTCGAGCCGTAGTACTCCCACAGCACCGGGCCGAGCCAGTCGATCATCGCCCGCTTGGTGGCGGGCGGGCAGGGCGCGGCGCCGTGGTAGAGGTGCGTCAGGGACGACAGGTCGTATTTCGACCTGGTCGACGCGGGCAGGGCCAGCAGCCGGTGGAACATGGTCGGCACCATGAACGCGTTGGTCACCCGGTGCCGCTCGATCAGCCCCAGGGTCTCCTCGGCGTCGAACCGCTCGGTCACCACGACGGTGTGGCCGAACTGCAGGGCCATCATCGCCTGCCCGTACGGGGCCGAGTGGTAGAGCTGCGACAGCAGCAGGTGGACCCCCTCGGAGGGCAGCCCGAAGTGCCGCCAGCTCTTGCGCATCAGGATCGGGTGCAGCTCCTCGGGGCTCAGCTCCAGCAGCCGCCGCCGCACCCCCTTGGGCTTGCCCGTGGTGCCGGAGGTGTAGAGCATCATCGACCCGGCCCGGCGCCCCTCGGGCGGGCCGGACGGCCGCCCCTCGGCGAGGGCGGAGGTCTCGACGAACCCGCCCGGCACCGTGTGGCCGTACCGCTCGGAGCTCACCACCGTCCGCGCCGCGCAGTCGGCGACGATGTAGCCGATCTCCTCGGCGGTGTAGTGCCAGTTGACCGGCACGTGGTAGGCGCCGATCTGGTACGTGGCCAGCATCATCGTGATCGCGTCGACGCCGTTGGGCAGGACCGTCACGACCGTGTCACCGGGCCGGGTGCCGCGCGCCAGAAGGCCGTGCGACACCCGGTCGGCCCTCTCGCGCAACTCGCCGTAGGTCAGGGTGACGTCCGCGACGACGGCGGTGCGTCCAGGGTCGGCGTTCGCGATCTCGTAGAAGCCCCTCATGGCGGCGACCTTACAGAACGACATTCTGTTGATGGAAGGGGAGACGCGGTCACCTGGGCTGATGCACAGCCCGTGGCCGAAGCGTAATAAACGACGATGTGCTGAATCTTTCGCCGGTGACATAACCTGGCGCGTATGGCGGACGTCGGCGGCAACTCCTCCGGGCGCTCTCACGAGCCGTATGTTCCCTCCTACGACGCGCCCACGGCGCCCATACCCGCCATCCCCGCAGAAGACGGTTCGATCATCAGTCCCCGGGTTCCCCGGAGGTTCCCCATCGGGGACGGCGAGGAGACCGCACTGGTCTCCAGGCCCAAGATCCCTGGATCGTTCCCTCCGTACTCCGACCGCCCCGACCGTCCTGGCTCCGACCGCTCCGACCGCTCCGACCGCTCTGACCGCCCTGGCTCTGACCGCCCTGGCTCTGACCGCTCCGGCCGTTCTGGCTCCGGCCGGCCGGGCGCGGCCTCCGGCGACCGCGACCGTGAGGGCGAGCCGGACGAGCACGCCGACCGGGTACGCGAGTCCGGCGGGCTGGGCACGATCCCGGTCAGGCAGGTGGGCGGCTCCGCCGGTCCCTGGCGCGCCGACCGTCCGGGCGCGGCCGACCCCGCCGACCTCGCCGACGCGCCCCCCTGGCCGGACGCGGGCCGGGGTGCCCGGCCGGGCGCGGAGTCCCGGCCGGACGCGAGGCCGCTCCCGGCGTCGGGGACCGCGACCGGATGGCCCGGCGCCGCGGAGCGCCCCGCGGTCTTCGGTGACCCCGGCGCGCGGAACGGCGCCGGTACGCCCGGTGGCGCCGGTGTGCCCGGAGCCCCGGGTGTGCCGGATGACACCGGGACGCGGCGGCCGGGCGGGGGCGCGCGGCACGGCGGCCTGCTGATGCGGATCGGCGACATCCCGATCCGGGTGGCCTACAGCCTGGGTGCCGCCGTCGTCACCGGCCTCGTCGTGGTCCTGATCTTCGTCCTGTTCTCCGGCGACGAGCCCTCCGACCCGGCGAGCGCCGGCCGGGGCGTGGCGCCCACGGTCAAGGCCTCGCCGACCGCGCCGCCGATCACGCTGCCCGCCCTGCCCGGCGCGACCGCCCTGACCGTGCTGCCCGGAAGGCCGAGCGCGGTGCTGGGCGCGGTGACCGACACCAGGTCCGCGCTGACCTACCCCAGCCTGGGCGCGCCGTGGGTGACCAAGGCGGTCGCCTCCTTCTCCGTCGGCCAGCAGGTGGGGGCGGCCCGGCTGCCGCGTACCGTGATCGCCTCCGGCCCGCTCCCGGGTGCCACGCCCGCCAAGGCGCTCAAGAGCGACGCCGACTACCGCAAGGCCGCGCTGGGCGCGGTGCGCTGGACGATCCGCAACCACCATCCCGCGGGGAGCAAGGTCGAGTGGACCGCCTCGCAGCGTCCGGCGGGCGGCAAGGGGTGGGTGCTCGGCTACCAGGTGACCTACCAGGTCAAGGGCAAGAAGCGCACCTCGCACGCGGCGCTCGCGGTGATCGACGTCGGACGCCGCAAGCCGTCGGTGCTGTTCGTGACCGTGCCGGACACGCGCAAGCGGCTCTGGGCGGACATCGCCCCCCTCGTGGCCGGCGTCCGCGCCCTCTGACGGTACGCCTCTTCCGGTGGGTCCGCCGTTCTCCGCCGGCGCGCTCTTCGGCTCGTGGCCCCTGTCCGCGTCCTCCTCCGGCACTCTCCTCGGCCGATCCCTTCGGGTGGGTCGGCCTTCTTCCGCCGGGCCACGGTCCGGTGCTTCACGGTCCGGTACCCCGGACCGTCCCCCCGTTGTCCGTCGCCCCGGTCCGGTACCCCGTGATCCGTCGCCCGGTGATCCATCACCCGGTGGTCCGCCATCCGAGACGGGCGCGTTGTGATGGAAGTACCTTCTAGAATATGGTTCTGTCATTGAATCGCGTCTGGAGGCTGTCATGGCGATCGGGTTGAGTGAGGAGCACGAGGCGCTCCGCGAGTCGGTGACCGGTTGGGCGGTACGCAACATCCCGTCCGAGGTCGTGCGCGCCGCCATCGCGGCGGAGGGGGAGGAGCGCCCCGGCTTCTGGTCCGGGCTGGCCGACCAGGGCCTGCTCGGCCTGCACATCCCCGAGGAGCACGGCGGCAGCGGCTACGGCCTGCTGGAGACCGCCGTCGCCGTGGAGGCCCTCGGTGAGCGGGCCGCCCCCGGCCCCTACGTCCCCACGGTGCTCGCCAGCGCCGCGATCCTCGCCTCCGACGGCAAGGCCCACGCGGAGCTGCTGCCCGGCCTCGCCGACGGAACGCTGACCGGCGCGGTCGCGCTGTCCGCCTCGATCACCGGCACCCGTGGCGAGGACGGCGCCCTGACGATCGGCGGATCCGCGGAGTTCGTCCTGGGCGGCGCCCTGGCCGGCGTCCTGGTGCTCCCGGTGAGCACCGACCGCGGCGAGGAGTGGGTCGCGGTGGACGCCTCCGCGGCGACCGTCACCCCGGTCAGGTCGCTGGACGTCACCCGCGGCGTGGCCAAGGTCGAGCTGGACGGGGTCGTCGTACCGGCGGGCCGGGTCCTGGACGGGCTGCAGGGCCCCGAGGTCCTCAACCTGGCCGCGATCCTGCTCGGCGCCGAGGCCGCGGGCGTGGCCTCGTGGTGCGTGACCGCCGCCGCCGAGTACGCCAAGGTCCGCGTGCAGTTCGGCCGTCCGATCGGGCAGTTCCAGGGCGTCAAGCACAAGGCCGCCCGGATGCTCGTCGCCCTGGAGCAGGCCCGCGCCACCGTGTGGGACGCCGCCCGCGCCGCCTCGGGGACGGGCTCCGGCGACCGGGTCACGGCCGACGAGCTGGCCTACGCCACCGCGATCGCGGGCGTGGTCGCGCCCGACGCGGCCGTGCACTGCGCCAAGGACGCCGTCCAGATCTTCGGTGGCATCGGCTACACCTACGAGCACGACGCCCACCTGTACTACCGCCGGGCGCTGACCCTGCGCGCGCTGCTCGGCTCCTCGGGCGAGTGGGCCGAGACGGTCGCCGAGCTGGCCCTGAACGGCGTGAGCCGGGAGCTGGAGGTCGAGCTGCCCGACGAGGCCGCCGAGCTCCGCGAGCGCATCCGCGCCGAGGTCGCCGAGTTCGCCGCGCTGGAGGGCGCTGAGCAGAAGCGGGCACTGGCCTCGGCCGGGTACGTCATGCCGCACCTGTCCGGGCCGTGGGGCCGCGACGCCAAGCCGCTGGAGCAGGTCCTCATCATCCAGGAGCTCAAGGCCGCCAAGGTCAAGCTGCCCCAGATGATCATCGGTGCCTGGGTGGTGCCGTCGCTCGCCACGTACGGCACGCCCGAGCAGCAGCAGCGTTTCCTGCCGCCCACGCTGAGCGGCGAGATGATCTGGTGCCAGCTCTTCTCCGAGCCCGGCGCGGGCTCCGACCTGGCGAACGTGCAGATGAAGGCCGAGAAGGTCGAGGGCGGCTGGCGGCTCAACGGCCAGAAGATCTGGACCTCGGTGGCGCACTTCGCCGAGTGGGGCATCTGCATCGCCCGTAACTCCTCCGAGGGCTCCAAGCACGAGGGCATCACCTACTTCCTGGTCGACATGAAGGGGGCCGGCGTCACGGTCAGGCCGCTGACCGAGATGACCGGCGAGAACCTGTTCAACGAGGTCTTCCTCGACGACGTGTTCGTCCCGGACGACCTGGTCGTGGGCGAGGTCGGGCAGGGCTGGAAGGTCGCCAGGAACACCCTGTCCAACGAGCGGGTCTCGCTCTCGGCGGGCTCCGGCGGCACCGGCGCGTCCGTCCCCGACCTGCTCGGGCTGGCCGGGCGGCTCGGCCGCGAGCTGACCGCCGCCGAGAGGCAGGAGGTGGCGCGGGTCGCCTGCGAGGGCCACTCGATCGCCGCGCTGGGCCTGCGGGTGACGCTCAAGCAGCTCACCGGCGTCGAGCCCGGGGCCGACGCCTCGGTCCGCAAGCTGCTGTCCACCTCGCACGCCCAGCACGTCTCGGAGACCGCGGTCTCGCTGCTCGGCTCCTCGGCCGTCATCGCCGCCGACATGAAACTCGGCGACGCCGGCTACTGGAACCGGGCCGTGCTGGCCACCCGGGCCATGACGATCTACGGCGGCACCACGGAGGTGCAGCTCAACATCATCGGCGAGCGCATGCTCGGCCTGCCCCGCGACCCGGAGCCCGGCAAGTAGCGGAAGGGCTTCACCGGCAGTCTCACCGGCGCGGTCTCACGGGAGTCCTCCGGGACTCCCGTGAGGCACGTCCCGCCGTCTCCGCGTGAGCCGGGGGCGGCAGGGGCGTTCGAGGAGAGCACCTGGCAGGGGCGTTCGGTTAGGCTTCGCGCATGTCGATGCGGTTCAGGCCAGGGGTGGCCGTCCGGAGCGCCGTCGCCGGCGCGGTCCCGCCGCGCTGGTTCGGCGCAGCGATCCGCCGGGTCTACCCCCGGCTGGACGCCGAGCTTGCCCGTGCCGGGGAGTTCGTCCCACGTGGCGGCACCGCCGTGGACGTGGGCGTCTGGTACGGGCCGTGGACGGCCACGCTGCGGCGCCTCGGCTCCGAGGTGGTCTCGATCGAGGCCAACCCCCGGCTGGCGGCCCTGCTCGCGAGCACCTTCCCCGACGTGCGGGTGATCGCGGCGGCGGCCTCGGACCGCTCCGGTACGGCACGGCTCTGGATTCCCGGGGGCGGGCGGGGCGCCGAGGCCACGGCCTCGCTGGTGCACGGGGAGGGCGTGCCGGTGGACGTCCCGGCCGTCACCGTCGACGAGCTAGACCTGAAGGACGTCCGGTTCATGAAGATCGACGTGGAGGGTCACGAGCTGGCCGCGCTGCTCGGGGCCGAGCGGACCGTCCGCCGCGACCGGCCAGTCCTGCTGATCGAGCTGGAGACCCGCCACCAGGACATCGGCCTGGTCGTGGACCGGCTCGCGGAGTGGGGCTACACCGGCTCCGTCCTGACCGGCGGCTCGTGGCGTCCGCTGGACGGCTTCGACCTGCCGGCCCACCAGGAGGAGGCGGTCGGCGAGGTGCGGCGGAGCTTCATCTCCCGCCTGCTCGTTCCCGGCCGGGAGTACGTGAACATGGTGCTCTTCCGTCCCTCCGCGCCGTAGTGCGCACTCCCGGAGCGGGGGAGGACGGTCCCGCCCCGGCGGCCCGGAGAGGGGACCGGCGACCGGCTCGGACCTGGACGCGGTGGTCCCGAGGCCGGGACAGACGCTGGTCCCAAGGCAGGGAAGGGCGCCGGTCCCGGGGCCGGGACGGGCGGTGGCTCCGAGGCCGGGACGAGCGCCGGTTCCGGGGATGGGGTGTTCACGCGCTGCCCGCGCTGGCGGGGCTGCTGCTGGGGGTGCTCGCGCTCTGGCCCGCGCTCGGTCCCGGCTTCGTCCTCCGCTACGACATGGTGTTCGTACAGGACCCGCCGATCCTCCCCGAGGGCGGCGGTTTCCCGCGTGCCGTGCCGAGCGACGCGGTGGTGGCCCTGCTCTCGTCGGTCCTGCCGGACCAGGTGGTGCAGAAGGCGATCCTGCTGGGCGTCTTCGTGCTCGCCGCGACGGGCGCGGCGGCCCTGGTCCCCGGACGGCTCGGACAGCACGGACGGCTCGGACAGCACGGAGAACGCGAGAACCGCCAGGAGCTCGGGGAGGACCGGGATCGCGGCGAGGATCGGGAGCGCGGGGCGCTCGTGGTCGTCCGGCTGGTCGCCGCCGTGTTCTACGCCTGGAACGTCTACCTCGCCCAGCGGCTGCTGCTGGGCCAGTGGGCCCTGCTGCTCGGGTACGCCGCCCTGCCGTGGGCGGTGCGCGCCGCCGCCGGGCGGCGGACCGGCCCGATGATCCTGGCGCTGGTGCCCGCCGCCGTCGGGGGCTTCCAGGCGATGCTGGTCTCGGTGATGACGGTCGTGCCGGTGGCGGGCCGCCGGGCGCCGCGGGTCCTGCTGATCGCCGCCGTGCTGAGCCTGCCGTGGCTGATCCCCGCGCTGGGCAGTGCCGCCGTCACCGATCCGGCCGGGGTACGGGCCTTCGCCCCCCGGGCGGACGGGCCGCTGGGGACCCTCGGCAGCCTGCTCACCCTGGGCGGGGTGTGGAACGCCGGTGCGGCCGTACCCGGGCAGGAGACCTGGTGGTCGGCGCTGGTCCGGCTCGCGGTGACCGTGACGGCGGTGGCGGGATACGCCCTGCTCGCCCTGGAACGGAGACGGCACGGGGAGCGGGGCCAGGGACGGCAAGAACGACCGGAACAGAGTCGGGACCAGGACCAGGACCAGGGCCGGGACCAGGACCGGGACCAGGGGCGGGGCCGGGGCCGGGGACGTGGGTGGGTGGGAGGCCTGGCGGTGGCGTCCGTGGCGGGGCTGGCGGTCGGGTGCGCCGGGGCCTTCCTGCCGGGGGCGGTGGAGGCGCTGGTCGGTCTCTGGCCCGGCTTCGGGCCGCTGCGCGACGGGCAGCTCTACCTCGCCCCCTTCGCGTTGCTCCAGGCGGTCGGCCTGGCTGCGGTGGCGGGGCGGCTGCCTTCGGCGATCCGGCCGGGCATGATCGTGGTCCCGCTGCTGGTGCTGCCGACCTTCGCCCTGGGGGCGTTCGGCAGGCTGGCCGCGGTCGACTACCCCTCCGACTGGGCGCGGGTGCGGGAGATCGTGGACGCCGACCCGGCGCCGGGGGCGCTGCTGACGCTGCCGTGGAGCGCCTACCGGGCGTTCGACTGGAACGGCGGGCGGGTGGTGCTGGACCCGGCGGTCAAGTCCTTCCACCGCCGGGTGGTGTGGAACGACGGCCTGACCGTCGGCCTGGGGGGCGGTCCACAAGACGGCCCGGGGGAGGGGAGCACGCTCGTCCTGGGGGCCGAGGACCCGCTGGCGCGCGAGGTCGGCCCGATCCTCGCCGGACCCGGTGTCCTGACCGGTCCGCTGAGCGAGCTGGGGATCGGCCACGTACTGATCCAGCGGCCGAACGAGAACATGTTCCGTTCCAGGCTGCCGGGCGCGCGGCTCGTCTTCGCAGGTCGGGAGCTCCTGCTCTACCGCCTCTGAGCTCCCGCTCCGCCGTCCCTGAGCTCCCGATATGCAAATATTTCGAGATTTACCCAACGGTAACTTTATTTATCACGTTTTGACCAATTTACTGGCTGGCGGCCTGTATCACGTTCTACTCTCGGCAGACTGCACGATCCACGCGTTGGAGGGAGAGCTCGGATGTTGCGAGTGTTGGCCGCTCTGGCGGTAGGGGCTGTGCTGGCGGTCGGAGCCTCGGTGGCGGTCGTGAACGTCGCGGCGCCGACCCCCGAGCCGCCCAACAGGCCGCTGTACAACTACGGCAACAGGTGACGGTCCGGGGCCGTCGACGTCGCCGACCGGTCCCGGCGCCCACCTGATCCTCCGGGTCCCCGCGCGAGAGGGCCGTCCCGGATCACCTCGACGAGACAGGGGCCGGCCTCGGCATGCGCCGGGGCGGCCCGGCGCCGTCGTCCCCCATGCCGTGCGGAGAACACTCGTGCCGCGCGGAGGACACGTGTGACGTGCGGAGACGCGTGCCGTACGGAGATAGGAGTGCTCGTGGCAGGACAGGGCGCCAGGGCGATCCCGCGCACCCCCGCGCCGCCCGCCGGCCTGGTGGCCGCGACCGGGTCGCGGCGGCTGTCCCTGCGCGGGGTGCGCGTCGCCGTCCTGAACTTCCGCGAGCCGTCGCAGTCCGTCGCCGGGGGCGCCGAGGAGTACGCCTGGCAGGTCAGCCGCTACCTCGCCGGCCAGGGCGCCGAGGTGACGTTCGTCACCTCCAGGGAGGACGGGCAGAGCGCGGCCGAGGAGCGCGACGGCATCGCGCTGCGGCGGATGGGCAACCCGTTCCTGGTCTACCTGCTGGTCCCGCTCTGGATGCTGCTGCGGCGCAGGCGCTTCGACGCGGTGATCGACTGCATGAACGGCATCCCCTTCTTCGCGCCCCTGGTGGTGAGCCGCAGGACCGTCGTCGTCTCGCTGGTGCACCACGTGCACGACCGCCAGTTCTACGCCTTCTTCCCGCGCTGGCTGGCCCGCATCGGCTGCTTCGTCGAGGGGCCGGTGGCCCGGCTGGTCTACCGGCGCCGCCCGACCGTCACGGTGTCGGAGTCCTCCCGCGCCGAGCTGCGCGAGCGGCTGGGCTGGATCGCGCCCATCCAGGTGATCCCGAACGGCAGCCCGGTGGCGCGCCCGGTGGCCGACCCGGGCGGGGTGGCCGGCGATCCCGCGGTGGTCTACCTGGGCAGGCTGGTCGGGCACAAGCGCGTCGAGCGGGTGGTGGACCTCGCCCGCGACCTCGCCGTCGCCTGGCCGGGCGCGCACGTGCACGTCGTCGGGCGCGGCCACGAGCAGGAGCGGCTCGCCGCCCACGCCGCCGGCCTGGGCGTGGGCGAGCGGGTCCACCTGCACGGCTTCCTGCCCGAGGGCGCCAAGAACGCGATCCTGGGGGCCGCGCGGCTCAACGTCACCGCCTCGGAGTTCGAGGGATGGGGGCTGACCGTGATCGAGGCCGCCGCGCTCGGCGTCCCCACGGTCGCCTACGACGTGGCCGGGCTGCGCGACTCGGTGCGCGACGGCGTCACCGGCTGGCTGGTCAGGGAGGGGGAGACGCTGGCCGACGTGGTGGACCGCGCCCTGGCCGAGCTGTCGGACCCGGTCCGGCGCGAGGAGATCCAGCAGGCGTGCCGGCTCTGGGCCGCCGAGTTCACCTGGGGAAGAACCGGCGATACGATGACCGGACTAATCACCACAGAATTATCTAAAAACGGTCGTCACCTTCATGCATCCGATCTCTGTCTCGCCTCGGGTGAGACCGACCCGCCGTAAGCGCCCGTGACCCCTGAGACGTGGATCGGCCGCCTGTCGGCGCCCGTCGCCGAGTTCGGCGCCTCCGACACCGGGCTCCGGCGCAGGCTCAGGCTGCTGGCCGGGTGTCTCCTCCTCGCCGTCGTGTCCTTCCACACGGCGCCGGGCAGGCTCATCGCCGAGACCAAGCTGGACATGCCGGTCAACCCGATCGGCTTCCTGGCCCAGGCGCTGAACATGTGGGACCAGGACTACCTGGGGCACCTGCAGAACCAGGCGTACGGCTACATCTTCCCGATGGGCCCCTTCTACACGCTGCTGATCAACTCGGGCATGCCGCCGTGGGTGGTCCAGCGCCTGTGGGTGACGCTGATCCTGTGCGCGGCCTTCGTCGGCGTCGCCCAGGTGGCGCGGGCCCTGAGGATCGGCGGGCAGCTCGCCGGGGTGCTGGCGGGCCTCGCCTACGCGCTCGCCCCGCACGCGCAGGCCCTGATGGGGTTCAACTCCGTCGAGTTCGCCCCCAGCGCCGTGCTGCCCTGGACGCTGCTCTTCCTGATCAGGGGCGCGAGGGGGGAGACGAGCCCGCGCCGGGCCGCCTGCCTGTCGGCGCTGGTCTTCCTGTTCGCCGGCGGCATCAACGCCGCCGCCGAACTGGCCGTGCTCGTCATACCGATGATCTACCTGCTGACCCGGCGGCCGGGGCCGCGCAAGCGGCGGCTGATCGCCTGGTGGCTCGGCGCGATCGCCGCGGTGTCGTTCTGGTGGCTCGTCCCGCTGGTGATGCTGGGCCGCTACGTCTTCTCCTTCATGCCCTTCACCGAGAACGCGTGGACGACCACCGTCGTCGGGTCGCTGACCAACGTGCTGCGCGGCATGAACCACTGGGTGGCCTTCCTGCCGGTCGACGGCCGCCCCTACCTGCCCGCCGCCTACGAGCACGCCACCGTGCCCTGGCTGGTGGTGGTCACCGCGCTCCTGGCCGGGCTGGGACTGGCCGGCCTCACGCTCTCGCGCACCCCCGAGCGGCCCTTCCTGATCCTGACCGCCCTGGCCGGTGTGATCATCCTCGTGGCGGGCCACGCCGGGCCGCTCGCCGAGCCGATCAGGGTGCTGCTGGACGGCCCGCTGGCCCCCTTCCGCAACCTGCACAAGTTCAACGCGCTGCTGCGGCTCCCGCTGGTGCTCGGCCTGGCCGCCCTGGTCTCCCACGTGGGCGCGGCCAGGGCCGCCGTCCGCCTCCCCGCGACGGTGGCCGTCGCCGCCCTGGCCGGGCTGACCCTGATGCCCGTCGCGACTGCGGGCATCGCCCCGGGCGGCGCGTTCGACGACGTCCCCGAGCACTGGCGGCAGGCGGCCTCCTGGCTGGACGAGCGGGCCGACCAGGGCACCGTGCTGGTCCTCCCCGGGGCGCGGCGCGGCGAGTACACCTGGGGGCGCCCGCTGGACGAGCCGTTCCAGCCGCTGCTGAAGAAGGCCAGGTGGGTGAGCAACACGATCGTCCCCTGGGGCACGGCCGGGTCGAACCGCCTGGTCAAGGCGATCGACGACCGCTTCGCCAACGGGCAGGGTTCGGAGGGGCTGACCCGTGCCCTGCGCCGGATGGGCGTGCGCCACCTGCTGGTCCGCAACGACCTGGACCGCGTCGCCTTCGGCGACGCCTGGCCCGCCCGGGTGCACGAGGCGCTGGACCGCTCTCCCGGGCTGAGAAGGGTACGCGGCTTCGGGCCCACCGTCGGCTACGAGGAGTCCCAGACCGCGGGGGGCTGGCTCGACCAGCCGTACGCGTCCCTGGAGGTCTACGAGGTGACCGGGGCGAGCCCGGTCGTCGGCACGGTCCCGGCGGCCCGGCCGCTGCGGGTCTCCGGCGCCCCCGAGGCGCTGCTGACCATGGCCGAGGAGGGCGTGCTCGCCGACGACCGCCCGGTGATCCTCGGCGACGACCCCGGCGCGGACGCGATCCCCCCCGAGGACACCGTGCTCACCGACACCATGCGCCGGCGCGAGCTGGTGGTGAGCGACCTGCGCAGGCCCTACACCGAGACGATGACGCCGGACGAGCCCTACGAGGGGCGCGGCACCTCCCACGACCTTACCGACCCCGCCTGGGACGAGCCCAGGACCGTGGCCGTCCTCACCGGGATCGAGTCGGTCACCGCCTCCTCCTCGCAGTCCAGGCTGGGGGCGACCCCGGGCACCCGCGATGCCGGGGAGCAGCCGTACGCGGCGCTGGACGACAACCTGCGCACCGGCTGGCGCTCCACCGGCTGGGAACCGGCCGTCGAGCAGTGGCTGGAGGTCCGGCTGGCCGAGCCGATCGCGGTGCCGTCGATCCAGGCCGTGTTCGAGCGCTCCGACGAGGCGGTGACGGTCTCGGAGGTCATGGTGGAGACCGACACCGGCCGGGTCCGCACCCGGCTCGGCCTCACCTCGATATGGGAACGGCTCAACGTCCCGGCGGGGAAGACCTCCAGGATCAGGATCCGGGTCACCGGCGTCCTGCGCGACCCCAACCCGCGGGTGGGCATCACCGAGATCGCCATCCCGGGCGTCCGGGCCGGCCGCACCCTCGTGGTGCCCGCCGCCGTCCCCGCGGACTCCCGTAAGGACTCCGCGGCCTCCTCCGCGGACTCCTCGAACTCGACGGACTCGACGGACTCCTCGGGCTCGTCGGAGGCGTCGGGCTCGTCGGGCTCCCTGACCTCCTCGACCTCCTCGGCGGACTCCCCGGGCTCGGCGGACTCCCCGGACGCCTCGGCGCCGGGGCGGACGGTCGTGACCAGCAGGACCGACGCCGCGCCCGGCTGCATGCTCGGCTCCTACATCTGGACCTGCGCCGACCGGCTGAGCTTCGTGGGCGAGGACGGCTACGCCTTCGACCGGTCCGTCCCGGTCGGCACCGGCCGGCGCGTGCTGGAGGGAAGGGCCGTGCTCGCCGACCAGCGCGTGGCCGAGAACGTGCTGATGCCCCCCGGTGTCCTCCCCCGCGTCACCGCCTCCTCCACCACGGCGGACATCCCGGCCACCGGGGCGTACGCGGCGTTCGACGACGACCGCAGGACCGTCTGGTACGCCGGGCGGGCGGACCTCGCGCCCACCCTCACCGCCGAGCTGGGCCGGACCGTGACCCTGTCCCGGCTGCGCGTCGACTTCCCCGACACCCGGCTGGGGGCGCCCCCGGTCCGGATCACCGTCACCACCCGCGACGCCGTCAGGTACGCCTGGGCGTCGCGGGACGGCTGGATCGACTTCGCGCCGCTGAGGACCGACCGGGTCCAGATCACCTTCACGGCCCTGGGCTCCTGGCGGATGGAGGTGCTCGGGGTGGGCATCCCCGGGATCCCGCCGCTGCCGGAACCGGGCGCGCAGCCGGTGAGGATGCCCTGCGGGTTCGGCCCCACGCTCACCGTCAACGGCGTCGAGACGCCCACCGAGATCCGTGGCGGCACGCTGGGCGACCTGTTCGCCGGACGCCCGGTCCCCTATCGCACCTGCGAGGCGGTCTGGACGCAGGAGGGCACGCTGCGGGTGCGCGCCGCCCCCTCCCAGGGCTTCCGGGTGGACTCGATGGTCCTGCGCGCCACCGGCGGCGCGGGCGTCGCCGGTGGCACGTCGCGGGCGCTGCTGCGGCCGGCCGCGGTCGAGCACTGGGACGCCGGGGAGCGGCGGGTCCGGGTCTCCACGACCGAGCCCTCCTACCTGGCGCTCGGCGAGAACTTCAACGCCGGCTGGCGTGCCACCTTCGGCGGGCGCGTGCTGGAGCCGGCCCGGCTCGACGGCTGGCGGCAGGCGTGGCTGCTGCCGCCGGGGGACGGGACCGTGGTGATGACGTACGCCCCGGACGGGCTCTACCGGACCGCGCTGATCGTCGGCTGGGCGCTGGTGGCGCTGGTCGCGGCGCTCGCCCTGGCCCGGTCGCGCCCGGCGGTGACGCTCGCCCCGGCACCGGCCGCGCGGGTGCGGGCGGCCTGGCTCTGGCCGCTGGTCCCGGTGCTGGGCCTGGTGGCCGAGGGCTGGGCCGGGGCCGTGCTCGCCGGCGCGGTGGCGGCGCTCGCGCTCTGGCTGCGCGGCGTGGCCGGGGCCGCGCACAGCGCGGGCGGCAGGGCGTACCGGATCGGCCGGGTGCTCCTGACGCCGTTCCCGGTGGTGGCGGTGCTCGGCGCGGCCGGTCTGGCCCTCGCGTACGGCGGGGAGGGCGGGGCGGTCGTGGCGCAGTACCTGTGCCTGGTGGTGCTCGGCCTGCTGTTCGCGGCGGTGCGCGTGCCCCCGCCGCCCCGCCCCTGGCTCCGGACGCCCGCCGAGGCGGCCCCGGCACGGCCCGCGGAGCGGCCATGACCGGCCCCGCGACGAACGAGCCCATGGCGAACGGCCCCGCGACGAACGAGCCCATGGCGAACGGCCCCGCGACGAACGGCTCCACGGTGACCGGTCAGGGGACGACGGGCCGGGTGGTGACGGGCCGGATGAGCGGCAGGAGGCTGCGGGGGGTGCTCGTCCTCGTGGCCGGGGCCTTCCTGATCACGCTGGCCGCGCTGACGCGCTTCTACGTCCACCCCAGCGGCCTCGTACTGCCCGCCGAGCAGGACCGGATCACCGTGCTGAACGCCGAGTCCGGCTCCTACTTCGACGCCGCCACCCTGCGCGTCCGCAGCGGGGTCCCGCTGCAGCAGGCCGTGGCCAGGTACGGCGACACGGTCAGGTCCACGCCCGACGTCGCGGTCTGGACCGAGTTCGTCTCGCTCGCCACCCGCGACGGGAGGCGCGTCGACTACCACGAGCGGCGCCTGGCCTTCGACCGGCGCACGGCGCGGGCGTTCCCCTGCTGCGAGGACTACGTCGACGAGAACCCCGACCCCGCCCCGCGCGGGCTGCTCTTCCGCTGGCCCTTCGACGCCCGGCCGATCGCCTACCAGGTCTACGACCCGCTCGCCCGGCGGGCGGTCTCGGCCCGCTTCGACGGGATCGAGACCCTGTACGGCGTCCAGGTGTACCGCTACGCGCAACGCCTGGTCAACGAGCCGTACGCCCAGCAGCCCATGCGGCTGCCCGGGTCCGTCCTGGGCCTGGGCGAGCCCGGCACGCCGAGGAACCCGGGGCGTTCGAGGGGTGCGGCGGCTCCGAGGGCCTCCGCGGAGCTGTTCCCGGTCCAGGCCTACCTGGACGGGACCCGCACCTTCTGGGTGGAGCCGACCAGCGGCATGGTCATCGGCGTCAGGGAGAACCTGGTCAGGACCCTGCGCACGCAGGACGGCCGGGGGCGGCTGGTCGCGCTCGCCGCCGACCTGCGCACCAGCGCCGGGGACGAGCGCTGGAACGCCGGGGAGGCCGAGCAGTTCCTCCGCCAGGCGACGCTGGTCAACTGGGTGATCCCGCTCACCGGGGGGTTGCTGGGCGTGGTCCTGCTGGCGGCCGGGCTGCGCCTGCACCTCCGCGCCGACCCCGCCGACTCCCCCGACCCCGCCGACTCCCCCGACCCCGCCGAGGACGGCCGCACCGGGGACGATCCCGGCGGCGACGACCCCACCGGCGAGAACCGCCTCGGCGAGGACGGCGCCGGCGAGGACGGCGCCGGCGAGGACCGCGCCGGTGAGCACCGCCTCGGTGGGGGAGACGCCGGTGAGGGTGACGGCGAGGAAGGTGACGGCGAGGAAGGTGACGGCGGGGGCGGCCTCAGCGGGAGCGGGAGCGGCGTAGCCGGTGCAGGCGCAGGGCCGGGGCCTCGACCAGCCGGTGGCTGAGATCGGCGAGCAGCACGGTGAGCGTGACGCACACCGCCAGCGTGGAGAGCAGGCCGCCGGTGAAGGACTCCTGCCCCGTCAGCTCGTACCAGCCCACGATCACCACGAACTGCCACAGGAAGACGCCGTAGGAGATGCGGCCCAGATAGCGCATCACCGGGTTGCCCAGCAGCGCGTTGATCGGCGACGGCCCGGGGGGCTGCAGGGCGACGGGGGAGAGCAGCGCCAGGACGAACACCGTGTAGAGGGTCATCTCGAACAGGTCGGTCCACAGGTCCTGCAGCTCGAACAGGCGGCCTCCCGCGATCGGGCTGGCCGCCACCGCGTAGACCAGGGCGGCGATGATCCAGCAGGTGACCCAGGACTCCCGGATGCCCCGGGTCAGGCGCCGTACCGGGGCGTCGGGGTCGGGTTCTGCGTGGACCCAGAGCGAGACGACCGCCAGCCCCATGCCGGTGGCGAAGTAGACCAGCGACCGGGGCAGCCAGAGACCCAGCTCGGGGCGGTGGACGGGGAAATGACTGAAGATCGCCCACAGCGGGGAGAGCGCCGCCAGCGCGCAGACGCCGCGCAGCAGCAGCCGTGCCCTGGCGACCGGGTCCGCGCCGCGCCGGGCGAGCGCGTGCAGGGCGACGGCGATCAGCGGCAGGGCGAGATAGAAGCTCATCTCGACCGAGAGGCTCCACATCTGCCCGAGCCCCGGCGGGCTCACCCCGCCCCACCAGGGATCGGGGACGTAGTTCTGCACCAGCAGCACCAGCGGAGCCCAGTTCCACGGGTCGGCCGCCTGCGGCCGGGACCACAGCGGCAGCGCCACGGCGAGCACCAGCCAGTACGCGGGCAGGATGCGCAGCGCCCGCTTCCAGAAGTAGTCCCCGACGTCCGGGGACGCCGCGCCCGTCCCCCGCACGGTCCGGCGCGCCCAGGGACGGTAGAGCAGGAAGCCCGACAGCAGGAAGAAGATCGGCACCCCGATGTCGCCCCGGGAGAGCAGCGAGGGCAGGAACCCCTCCCGCAGGGAGGCCCCGGTCGTGCTCGCCACGTGGTAGAGCAGGACGCCGAAGGAGGCGACCGCGCGGACGCCGTCCATGGCGTCCAGGTGCCCGCCGACCGCGGGGAGATCGTGCACGTCGTCGTCGGTGGGCCTCCGGTGAACCGGTATAGAACCTGTTTCGGTCACTTTTTGGCATCCCTGGTGACGTAGATGACTCCCAGCACTAACATATCGCGAAATGGAACTTGTTATAGGGCGATCGGCACACATCTATAGCGGACGGCCCCTGGAGGAGCGATGCGTCGCGTCATCGGTTTGGTACTGATCGGACTCGGGGCTTTCCTCCTTGTCCTCGCGCCTCTCGTGCGGTTCCAGGTGGCTCCCGCTCTGATCGCCGCCCCGGCCGACCAGTACAGGATCAGCAAGCTGGAGGCCACCGGCGCGCAGTACTTCAGCGTCGGCGACAAGGGCAAGGTGGTGACCGGTGATCTCGACATCACCGTGACCACCAGGGGGGACGTCACCGGGGCGCAGGGTGACCGGGTCGTCTGGGACGAGGTCATGGTGGTGAACGACGTCACCAACTCCACCCCCCTCATCTCCTACACCGAGCGCCGCAGCGCGTTCAACAAGTACACCGGCGAGGGCATCAACTGCTGCTCGGTCAAGATCAACGACGAGCCCGTCCAGCTCCAGGGCCAGATCTACAAGTGGCCGTTCGACGTGCAGAAGAAGACCTACAGCGTCTTCAACTCCACCACCGGCAAGGCGTTCGACGCCAAGTTCGTGGCCGAGGAGCAGGTCAACGGCCTGACGGCCTACCGGTTCGAGCAGGCGATCCCGCCGACCAAGACCGACACCCTCAACGCCCCCGCCTCCTACCTGGGCATGGACGAGACCGGTGACGTGCAGGTCGACCGCTTCTACGACGGCGTCAACACCTTCTGGATCGAGCCGGCCACCGGCTCGCCGGTGCGCCAGGAGCAGCAGCGCCACGAGGTGCTCAAGACCCAGGACGGCGTCGAGCGCTCGGTGGCCTTCGTCGCCACGGCGAAGATGACCCAGCAGACCCAGAACGACCTGGTCAAGAACGCGACCGACGGCAAGAACACCATCACGCTGCTCAAGACCACGATCCCGCTGGCCCTCGTGCTGGTCGGGCTGGCCATGGTGATCGTCGGCTTCCTGCTGCTGAGGCGCCGCGCCGAGCGGTGAGAGGCGCCGAGCGGTGAGAGGCGCCGAGCGGTGAGAGGCGCCGGGACGCCCCTTGGGGCGCGGAACGCCCGGATGGGCCGGGGGCGCTCCTGACCCCCTGAGGGGCGGGCGAGAGCCCCGGGACGGACGAACGAGAACGGCGGCGGGAGGCCGCGGGCGGACGCCCGCGGCCTCCCGTTCTGCGTGCGGTCCTTCTCCGAGCCTCATGACTGGAACGCGTTCCACGTTTTTCAATGATGATTACTCACGAGTAGCTTAGGTTTCAGGACAGAAGAAAGGTTCTGCATTAGAACACGTTGCAGTTTGTTCCCGGGCGGTCGTACAGTCGCAGCATGCGGACACGTGTAACCGACATGCTCGGGATAGAGTTGCCGATCTTCGCGTTCAGCCACTGCCGTGACGTCGTCGCCGAGGTCAGCCGTGCCGGGGGGATGGGCGTGCTCGGCGCCCTCTACTTCACCCCCGAGGAGCTCGAGACGGAGCTCACCTGGATCGACGACCACGTCGACGGGAGGCCGTACGGCGTCGACGTGGTCATGCCCGCCTCCTACGCCGGCTCCGACCTGGGCGTCGACTCCCCCGAGGACCTGGTCGGGCGTCTCGCGGGGATGATCCCCCAGGGGCACCGGGAGTTCGTCGACGACCTGCTCGCCGCACACGGGGTGCCGCCGCTGTCGGCCGGCGCGGACGCCGGCCGGGTGCTGCTCGGCTGGACCGACGCCACCGCCCGCCCGCAGGTGGAGGTGGCGCTGCGCCACCCGATCGCGCTGCTCGCCAACGCCCTCGGCCCGCCCCCGGCCGACGTGGTCGAGCAGGCCCACGCCAAGGGCGTGAAGGTGGCCGCGCTCGCCTCCACCCCCCGCCACGCGATCAAGCAGGTCGAGGTCGGCGTGGACATCGTCGTGGCCCAGGGCACCGAGGCGGGCGGGCACACCGGGGAGATCTCCACGATGGTCCTCATCCCGCAGGTGGTGGACGCCGTCGACGTCCCCGTGCTGGCCGCCGGAGGCATCGGCGACGGCCGTCAGATGGCCGCGGGGCTGGCCCTGGGCGCCGAGGGCGTGTGGACGGGCTCGATCTGGCTCGCCGTCGAGGAGGCCGACACCCCCGAGATGGCCAAGCGCCGCATCCTGGAGGCCACCTCGCGCGACACCGTCCGCTCGCGGTCGTGGACCGGCAAGCCCGCCCGCCTGCTGCGGAACGAGTGGACCGACGCCTGGGAGGCGGCGGACTCGCCCGGCACGTTGCCGATGCCCCTGCAGTTCATGCTGGTCTCCGACGCGCTGCGGCGGATCGGCCGCTCGGACGCGGCCGAGCTGGCGACGTTCCCGGCCGGGCAGATCATCGGCACGATGAACCAGGTCAGATCCACCAAGGACGTCGTCTTCAGCATGATCGAGCAGTACCTGAGCGCAATGGAACGATTGGGTCGCATTACCGAGGAGTAGGTAGCTCGTCAGGGGCGCATACGTTAGGAACTCCTCAGAGCGACGAGTTTGGAGAACGATGGCGTCCCCCCAGGTCACAGATCGTGCCCCCGCGTCCCGGGCCGGTGCCCCGCGGCCCCTGACCCGGGACCCGCGGGTGCTCGCCGCCGCCCTGGTGCTCGTCGTGGCCCAGCTCGCCTGGCGGGCCACGATCCTGAGCCGGGGCGGCTTCTTCGGCGACGACCTCAACATGATCGGGCGGGCCACGGCCGAGCCGTTCGACCTGGGTTACCTGTTCGGCGTCTACTCCGCCCACGTGATGCCGGTGGGGATGATCGCCAACAAGCTGATCGTCGTCTTCGGGGCCTACGACTGGACGGTGACCGCGGCGGCGCTGCTGCTCCTGCAGCTCGCCGCCTCCCTGGCCGTGTACCGGATGCTGCGCGTGCTGTTCGGCACGCGCTGGGCGATCCTGGTGCCCTTCTCCCTGTACCTGTTCGGCCCGCTGGCGCTGCCCGCCTTCTACTGGTGGGCTGCGGCGGTCCAGGCGCTGCCGCTGCAGGTCGCCATCGCCCTGTCGGTCGCCTCGCACGTGACGTTCCTGCGCTCGGGGCGGCGGGCGGACGCGCTGGTGACCGGCCTGTGGTTCCTGTTCGGGCTCTGCTCGTTCCACCTCAAGGCCGTCTTCGCCATCCCCCTGCTGCTGGTCCTGGTGACCGTCCTGTACTTCCCGGTCAGGGAGCGCCTGCGCTCCCTGCTGACGGCCTTCGGCGCGTACGCGGCCATGGCGGGCGCGTACTCGGTCCTGTTCGTCGTGCAGCTCGACCGGCTGCACGGCCAGAACGTCGAGACGCCCTCGGCGGAGGTGGCGGGCCGGGCGGCGGCCCGGATGCTGGGCGTGACCTTCCCCGTGCTCGCCTCCGGCGGCCCGGGGAGCCGGTGGTACACGTTCTACGCGGTGCCGCCGCCGCTGATGATCGGCGCGGCCTGGACGCTCGTCGCGGCGGTCGTCGCCGTCACCCTGTTCTACCGGCGGGGGGCCTGGAAGGCGTGGCTGATCCTCGCGGTCTACCTCCCGGTGCTGATGGTGCCGATCCTGGCCGGGCGCGCGTTCGACAAGGCGCTGGGGGAGGAGGCCCGCTACCTCGCCGACGCCGTCCCGGTGCTCGTCCTGTGCCTGGCGCTGGCCACGCTCCCGCTGCTGGGCGAGGCGCGGCCGTACCGGCGCCGGATCCCGGCCAGGGGCGCGGTCCGGGCGGCCTGCGTGGCGCTGGCGGTGGCCGTCACCGCCCTGTCGGTGTACTCCGGTGAGCGGTACGTGGCCGGGACCGAGCCGGGCCGCGCCGCGATCCGCTCCTACCTCGCCTCGGTACGCGCGACGCTGGCCGCGGCCCCGCCCGGCACGGACGTCTACCCCCAGAAGACCCCCTACGACCGCTTCGGCTTCGGCTACGGCGACGAGGGCCTCAGCAACCTCACGCTCAGCCCGCTGGCCCCGCCCGAGCTGGCCGCCCTCATGCGCAACCCGCGGCCCGCCGCCGCCCCGTTCGTGCTCGACCCCACCGGCCGCCGGCTGGTCCCGGCCCGGCTCGACGGCCCGTACATCACGGCGCCCGGCGGTTGTTTCCCCCAGCGGGGCGGCGTGATCTCGCTCCCCCTCGTGCACCGGGGCGGCGTGGTCGTCCTCGGCCTCGACTACCGATCGTCCGCCCGGACGGCGGCCTACGTGCGGGTCGGCGAGCAGGAGGTCGAGGTGGTCTTCGAGCAGGGGCCGGGCAGGATCCACGTCCCGTTCACCGAGCCGGGCCGCTCGGTCCGGCTGGAGGTGCTCTCGGCCGAGGCCCAGGTCTGCGTCACCGGCGGCCTCTTCGGCGGCCCCGCCCCGGGATAGGACCGCCCCCCGGGATAGGACCGCCCCCCCGGGACAGGACCGCCCCGCCCCGGGACAGGACCGGCCCCGGCCGGACGGCGCGTCCCGCGGCACCGTGCGATTCCACGGGGGCGACCACGAGAACCGCGTCGGTACCGGGGAGGCCGCCGGGCACCGCGACCGGTCTCAGAACATGGTGTTGGTGTTCGCGGAGTGCCCGGGAACGGCCTGCACCACGTCCCAGTGCTCGACGAGGCACGCCGTGTCCTCGACGCCGTCTCCGCCGCCGAGCACCGTACCCGCAGGGCGGCACGCCGGACCCTGGTGATCACGGCGAAGCCGTGTGTGGCGACCGGCCTTCTGCGGGACATCGTGTCGGCGGCCACCGGGATACCCGGAGCCCCGCACGTCGAGGTCGCCGTCAGCGGCTACGGCGAGCAGTCCGCCATGGTCCGCGACGGCCGCGCCGACCTGGCCCTGCTGGGCTCGCCGTACGACCTGCGCGGCCTTGAGGCCGAGCCGCTCCTCGGCGAGCCGAGGGTGGCGGCGCTTCCGCGCGCCCACCCGCTCGCCGCCCGCACCGCCCTGGCCTGCCGTGATCTCGCCGGTCTGCCGATGCCGCGATGGCCGAGCGCGAACGCCGCCGAGCAGGACTACTGGGCGGGCCGCGACACCGCCCCGGGCGGCGAGCGGCCGGCCGGCCCGGCGGTCCACGACAACTCCCAGCTCCTGGAGGTCGTCGCGCTCGGCCAGGCCGTCGCCCTGATCCCCCTCTCGTTCACCGAGCGGCACCGCCGGGACGACGTCGTGTACCGCCCGGTGCGCGACGCGAGCGCGTACACGATCGCCGTCGCCTGGCGTGAGGGCCTGCGCGATCCGTGGATCGCCCGGGTGGTCCGCGCCGCCGCCGAGGTCGCGGCCGGCCGGGTGCTCCTATGCTCGTCCGGTCAGCTCGCGGACGCCCTCCAGTAGCCGGTCCACGTCGGAGGCGTCGGTGTAGGGGGCGATCCCCGCGCGGACCGCGCCGGTGTCGCCCAGACCCAGCCTCCGGGAGCACTCCAGGGCGTAGAAGTTGCTCGCCGGGGCGTTGACGCCGCGCTCGGCCAGGAACCGGTAGACCTCGGCGGGCTTGACGCCGTCGACGGAGAACAGCGTCGTGGGCGTGCGCTCGCGCGTCGCCGCGCCGTACGAGGTCACCCCGGCGATCCGGGCCAGGCCGGTGTCGAGGCGGTCGAGCATGGACCTCTCGTGCGCCTGCAACGCCGCCATGGAGGCGGCCAGCCGGTCGCGCCGGGACCCCTCGCCCGGCACGAGGCCGGCGAGGAAGTCGACCGCCGCCGTCGTCCCGGCGAGCAGCTCGTACGGCAGGGTACCCAGCTCGAAGCGCTCGGGCACCGTGTCGCCGGAGGGCAGCAGCTTGTCGGGGTGGATCGTCTCCAGCAGGACCGGATCGGCGGCGAGCACGCCCAGGTGCGGGCCGAGGAACTTGTAGGGCGAGCAGGCGTAGAAGTCGGCGCCGAGCCGGGCCAGGTCGACCGGCGCGTGCGGCGTCAGGTGGACCCCGTCGACGTAGAGCAGGGCCCCGGCCGCGTGCGTGCGCTCGGCGATCGCCGGGACGTCAGGGCGGGTGCCCAGCAGGTTCGACGCGGCCGTGACGGCCACCAGCCGGGTGCGCCCGCCGAGCAGCCCGGCGATCTCGGCGACGTCCAGCTCGCCGCGCGCGGGGTCGAAGTCGGCCCAGCGGACCGTGACGCCGCGCGCCTCGGCCGCCTGCACCCAGGGCCGGATGTTCGCGTCGTGGTCGAGCCTGGTGACCACCACCTCGTCCCCGGGACCCCAGCCCCTGGACAGTGTCCGGGCCATGTCGTAGGTGAGCTGCGTCATGCTCCGGCCGAACACGACGCCCTCCGGCCTGCCGCCCAGCAGGTCGGCCATGGCCTGGCGGGCCTCGGTCACGATCCGGTCGGCGCGCCGCTCGGCGGCGGTCTCGACGCCCCGGTTGGAGACGGCCGACCCCAGCGCGCCGGCCACGGCCCGCGCGACCGGCTCGGGGACCTGGGAGCCGCCCGGACCGTCGAAGTGCGCCGCGCCCTCGTCCAGGGCGGGAAAACAGGCCCGTACGGCCGCCACGTCGTATGTCACGGAAGTCCCCTTCGTCGCGCCCATCCTGCCAGGCACGGCTGCGGGCGGGTACCCGGCCACGTGCCCGGGTCGCGCGACCGGAACCGCCCGGGTCAGGAGCGGGGCCCCAGCCCCAGGAAGGCGCGCCCGTTCGCCTCCAGCGTCGCGGCGTCGATCCCGTTGTCCGCCGGGAAGCGGGCGGGGTCCGGCTGGGCCATGTCGAACGGGTGGTCGCTGCCGCAGACGATCCGGTCCCGCGAGGCGTGCGCCCTCAGCAGTCCCAGCACCTCCGGGTCGTGGGTGACCGTGTCGAAGTACAGCAGGGAGAACGACTCCGCGGGCGGGCGGCCGTTTCCCCGCCGTACCTCCGCCCGTATCCGCCAGCCGTGTTCCCACCGTCCGAGCAGGGCCGGTGCGCAGCCTCCGCCGTGGACGAAGCAGATCCGCAGGTCCGGCAGCGTCTCCATGACGCCGTTCAGGAGCACCGACGCCACGGCGGTGGTGGTCTCCACCGGGTTGCCGATCAGGTTGTCCAGGTAGTGGTCCTCCCATTCGGGGCGCGGCGACTGCGTCGGGTGCACCAGAACCGCGAGATCCAGCTCCGCGGCGACGCCGAGCACCTCGCGCATGACGCCCTCACCGTAGGACCGTCCCCCCACGAGCGGCGGGACGGCGACACCGGCGACGCGCTCCGCCGCCGCCAGCCGTGTCATTTCCCGCCGGGCGGCGCCCACGTCGTCCAGCCGCACCAGCCCGAGGCCCACCAGCGCCCCGCCGGCGGCCGACACGACCTCGGCGAGCCGGTCGTTGTAGGAGGCGACGTAGTCGTCCGCCTCGGCCGGCGCGTGGACGGGGAAGGCGAAGGGCGGCGCCGAGATGACGCGGACACCGAGGCCGGCTCTCGCGGTGTCAGCGAGGAGCGCGTCGACGTCGCTCATCGCCGCCGCCGGGAACGACAACGGAAGATCGCCGAGGAAGAGCTCGCCGTCGCGGTCGTTCATGCCCGCCGGGGTCCCGGGCGGAAGGGCGAACAGTTCTCGCGGCAGCCAGTGCGCGTGGACGTCGACGATCCCCGCGTGGATGTCACCTTTCATGGCCGTCCTCTCCTTCTCGCTCGCCGCCTTGCCGGCCGCTCTCGCGCGGGTCGCCTCAGGACGGGGTCCGCGGCCACTCGCTCGCGGCGCGCTCGATCGCGCGCCGGATGGGTTCGTAGCCGGTGCACCGGCAGATGTTGGAGCCGACCAGGGCGGCGACGCGCTCCGGATCGCCGCCGGCGGCGGGGTCGGACT
The DNA here is from genome assembly GCF_049844535.1 of Streptosporangium sp. DT93. Taxonomy (NCBI): domain Bacteria; kingdom Bacillati; phylum Actinomycetota; class Actinomycetes; order Streptosporangiales; family Streptosporangiaceae; genus Streptosporangium; species Streptosporangium sp. DT93. Next base: position 164,559 of record NZ_JBNCLF010000009.1, on the reverse strand, counting down.
CCAGCGCCCCGGCGGCCACCATCAGGAAGCCCGGCGTGCAGAAACCGCACTGCAGGGCGTGCTCGGCGGAGAAGGCCCGCTGCAGCGGGTGGGGCTCGCCGCCGGGGCCGGACAACCCCTCGACGGTACGTACCGAGCCGCCGTCGCACTGCACGGCCAGCATGAGGCACGACCGGACGGCCTCGCCGTCGACCAGCACCGTGCAGGCTCCGCAGACACCGTGCTCGCACCCCAGATGCGTGCCCGTGAGGCGGCAGTCCTCGCGCAGCACGTCGGCCAGCACGCGCCGGGGCTCCACATCGAGCGAACGTTCCTCGCCGTTCACCGTGACGGTGATCCTCATCCGTGACCTCCCTCGAACGTGCCGGTCCGCGACAGCCGATCCCTCGCCGCCTCGCACAAGGTCCTGCCGACCAGGACGGCGACGGCCTGGCGCCGGTACTCCACGTCGGCGTACGGCTCGGGCAGGGGAGCGGCGTCCTGCTCGGCGGCGGCGCGGCCCGCGCGGGCGAACGGGTGCTCGCCGGGCACCCGGCGTCCGGCCGGGGGCGTGATCTCGGCGCCGATCAGCGCCCGCTCGGCGGCGCGGGCCCGTACCGGCCGGTCGGCACAGTTGACGAGCCCGATCCTCGCCTCGGTGATCACCCCGTCGGGCGCGGTGAGCGTCGCCGCCACGGCCACCTGGGCGAAGCAGAAGTGCGTGCGCCGGTGCTCGACGAAACCGACGCCGGTGTCGTCGGCGAGCAGCGGGAACCGTACGGCGGTGATGAGCTCGTCCGGCGTGCGCGCGGTCAGGAAGGGCCCGAGGAAGTAGTCGCGAGCCGCGATCTCGCGTGGACCGCGGGCTCCGTGCACCTCGATGACGGCGTCCAGGGCAAGGGCGAGGGCGCACCATTCCGCCGCCGGGTGCGCCCAGGCGAGGCTGCCCACCAGGGTGCCGCGGGAGCGGATGGGCGGGTGGGCGACGTTGACGACGGCGCGGGCGAACAGCGTGCCGAGCGGGCCCGGCACGGCCCCCTCCCGCTCGAAGACGACGTGCCGGACCAGGGCGCCGACCCGCAGCGTGCCGTCGCCGGCGCTCATGCGGTCGAGCTCGGCGACACGGTTGATGTCGATCACCAGTTCCGGGCGGATGCGCTGCAGGCGCATCTCCAGGAGGAGGCTCTGGCCACCGGCGAGGATCCGGGCGTCCCGCCCGGAACCGAGCGCGTCGACGACCTCGCGCACCGTGCGCGGGACGACGTAGTCGAAGGCGGCGGGTTTCATCGGGCCTCCCGCGCGAACCTCGGGGCGCGAGCCGCTCGCCACACCACGTCCGGGGTGAGCGGCATCTGCAGCAGGTCCGGGTCCTCCACCCGCAGCGCGTCGGCCACCGCGTTGACGATCGCGGCGGGAGTGCCGATGCAGCCCGACTCTCCCGCCCCCTTGACGCCCAGCGGCGTGTGGGGGCTCGGCGTGCGGGTGTCCTTGAGGTCGATGGGCGGGATCTCGGCGAACGTCGGCAACAGGTAGTCCAGCAGTGCGTCGGCGAGCAGGGGCACGCCGTTCTCGCCGAAGGGGATGCCCTCGTACAGCGCCTGGCCGATGCCCTGCACGGCGGACCCGAAAGCCTGCCCGCGCACGATGGCGGGGTTGAGCACCACCCCGCAGTCGTCCACCGCCACCACCCGCAGCACGTGTACGGTGCCGAGTTCCGGATCGACCTCCGCGACCGCCGCGTGGGCGCCGAACGGGAACGCCATGCCCGCCTCGAACCGCTCGTCCACCCGCATCGGCCCCGTCGCCCTCACCAGTTCGGCCAGGTCCATCGCCGCCGGGCCGCCGTGCGCGGTGCTCCCGGCGCTCCCGGCGCTCCCGGCGCTCCCGGCGCTCCCGGTGCTTCCTGTGCTCACGGTGCCGGCGGACCACGCCACCTCCTCCGGCGGCACCTCCCACAGGGCCGCCGCCCGCGACCGCGCCTCCTCGACCAGGAGCGTGGCGGCGTGCCACAGTGTCGCGCCGGCCACCTGCGCGGACCGGCTGGCGAAGGAGCCCACCCCTTCTGGCTGCTCATCGGTGTCGCCCTCGGCCAGCCGGACCCGCGCCACGTCGATGCCGAGGGTCTCGGCGACCAGGGCGGGGAAGACCGTCTCGTGGCCCTGGCCGCTGGAGGCCGTGCCGCAGCGGGCGGTGACCGTGCCGTCCTCGTGGGCCTCGACACCGCCGAACTCGTGCAGCCCCTTCGGTTCGCCACCGGAGCGCTCCACGTAGCAGGACAGGCCGATGCCCAGGGGGAGGGCGTCCGGGTCCGCCCGGCGGCGGGCCTGCTCGGCCCGCCATTCGTCGTAGCCGAGGGTCTCCAGCGCCAGGTCGAGCGCGGCGGCGTAGTTCCCGCTGTCGTAGCGCCGCCCGGTGGGCGTCTCGTACGGGAAGTCCCCGGGCGGGACGAAGTTGCGCCGCCGCAGTTCCGCCGGGTCCATCCCCAGCCGGCGGGCCAGCGTGTCCATCGACCGCTCCAGCGCGATCGCCGCCTCGGGGCGCCCCGCGCCCCGGTTGGGGTAGGTCATCATCGTGTTGGTGAGCACCGAGCGGACGGTGGCGTGCACCCGCGGGGTGGTGTACGGGCCGGTCGCCATCCAGGCGGTCTGCATGGGCAGCCCGGCCCCGAGATGGGGGTAGGCGCCGATGTCGGCGTCGATGTCCAGCTCGTACGCGAGCAGGTTCCCGCCGGCGTCGGCGGCGAGCCTGACCCTCTGGTCCTGGCCCCGGCCCCGGGTGGCGACCATCATGGACTCCAGCCTGTCCTCGATCCAACGGACGGGACGCCCGAGCCTCACCGCGAGGAAGGCGACCGCGACGAACTCCGGGACCGTCGCGCTCTTCGACCCGAACGCGCCCCCGGTGTCCGGCACCACCACGCGCACCCGCCCGGCCGCCGGGCCCAGCAGCGCGGCCAGTTCCCGGCGCAACCGGTGCGGCATCTGGTGGCCCGACCACACCGTCAGCAGGTCCCCCTCGGGCACGGCGAGGATCGTCCGGCATTCCATGGGGGTGGGCATCAGCAGTTGCTGGCGGTACCGGCCCTCCACCACGACCGCCGCGTCCCGCCACACCGACTCCTCGATCGGCTTCCCCGCCTCCCCCCGCAGGACGATGTTGCTCAGGCCGTCGAACAGGCGGACGGAGTCCTGCGCGGCGTCGGACGGCGTCACCACCGCGGGCAGCGGATCGATCCGGAAGACGACCGCGGCGGCCCCGTCCTCGGCGCGGTAGCGGTCCTCGCCCAGGACCACCGCCAGCGCCTCGCCCGGGTAGCGCACCCGGTCCCTCACCAGCGCCGGCCACTCCCGCCCGGCCACGGCCTCCTCGGAGGAGAGCTGGGCGAGCAGCACGTACGGAACCGGAGGCAGGTCCTGCAGTTCGGCGGCCGACTGCGCGCACGGCGGCATCTCCGACAGGTCCGCGGCGGACCAGGCTCCCACCACTCCCGGCACCTCGCGGGCGGCGGAGCAGTCGACCCCGCGCAGTACGCCGTGCGCGACGCCGCTTCTGACGAACACGGCGTCCAGGCATCCCGGCACGTGCATGTCGGCGACGTAGCGGCCCGCACCGGTGAGCAGCCGTTCGTCCTCGCGCCGTGACCATCGCTCCGCCATCGGAACCTCCGCGCCGTGCATGCCGTCACATGGATCGTCGATTTCCCGTGGGATGCGTGGGGGCGACGGACATCCGTGGCCGACCACCGCGTGGCGGGCGGCGTGAGTCGTCCGGGCGTCTCGGGTGCGCGAACGAGGTGTACCGAATCAACGGTACATACGGATACGGCGAGTTTTAGTGTCCTTGAAAAGCACTTTGAGATGATTTTCCGGAGTTTCGATGGCCGGTGCCCCCGCCCCCGTACGGCGGCGGACCGGTCGAGGACCGGTCCGCCGCCCCGTCAGCGGCCGCGGACGAAGGCGTTCACCAGCGACGGCAGCGACGCGTCCAGGCCCGCCATGTTCAGCACGCCCGCGTCCTTCGGGTCGCCGATCGAGTGCCCGGTCGCGGTCATCGAGGTGACCACGACGCGTGCCTCCGGGTTGACCGCCTTGCGGTAGGCGGCCAGCGCCTGGCTCGGGTGGGAGCGGCCCGCCCAGGTCTCGTTGTCGGTGAACACCACGACGCCGTCCACGCGCAGCCTCTTGCGGAGTGCCCAGTCGAACGGCAGCGACAGGTCGGTGCCGCCCCCCGAGGGCCTCCAGGAGGCGATCTCGCGCAGGTTCGTCCGCGCGCTCACCCGGGAGGCGTGCACGGCGGTGTCGACGTCGATGACGTGCACGTTCCCCCTCTCGATGCGGGCCAGCATGAGCGCCATGGCGCAGCCCACCTCGTACGGCGAGCCGATCTCCGACCCGCCCACGGTGAGCCGGCCGCCCCAGGTGCCGCTCATCGACCCCGAGGAGTCCACCGCGACCAGCAGCCGCCTCCCGGACGGCTCGACCGCGCCGAAGGAGAGCTCGTAGGTCTCCTCCAGCGCGTCCAGGACCGCCGGGACGGGCCGCCACGTCCGGGCCTCGGCGCGCGGGTTCGGCCGGGAGGCGCCGGAGCCGTAGACGCGCAGGGCCAGCCAGGCGTCCATCGGGTGGATCCGCGCCCGGACGAGCGCCTCGGCGTCGGTGAGGCGCGCGACCGCGCGGCGGGTGGCGTCTCCCAGGGGCGCGAGCGTGCCGAGAGCGGTCATCCGCGCGAGGTTGCGGATGAGCGCGGTCAGGCCGACCGTGTCCACCAGCGCGTCCCAGACCTCGGGCTCGCGCAGCATCGCGTCCGGCAGGAACTCCCACGGCACCCGCAGCTCCGACACGACCCGCACGGCCTCGGACGGTGTGGTGACCGCCCTGGCGGTGAGGAACCTGTCGACCGCGGGCAGCGCCTCGCGGGCCGCGTCGTCGCCGACGTTGCCCGCGATCCAGCCGAACAGCGCCCGGTGCGCGGGCGTGGCGGCCGCGGGGTGGGCGATGCGCAGCACGTCCCGCAGCGTGAGCGGCTCCCCTGCGGGGGTCCTGCGCTGCATCGCCTTGCACGCCCGGAACGCCACCGCGTCCGGCTCGTCGCGCAGGAACCAGCTCGCCAGGGTCGTCCGCAGCGCCCGGCCCACGACCAGGGCGGAGCCGTTGCGGCTCGCCTTGCCGCCGAGGCCCTTGAGGTAGCCGACGAACATCGCCAGGTGGTCGGTGGTCCGCACGACGTGCGGGAACGCGCCCTTGACGGCCTGGCGGGTGGCCGGGTCGCCGCGGGCGAACGCCGCGGCGAGCGCGAAGACGGCCGGGCGGGGCTTGGGCGCGCGGGGCGGCCGGGCGGTGGAGACGTCCAGGATCACGCGGACGGCGCGGGGGCCGTCCTCGGCGATCGCCCGGAACAGCGCCTCGGCGTTGCCGGCCGTCAGCCGGTCCTCGCCCACGTAGTAGGTGCCCCCCTCGGTGCCGAGGATCAGGAAGTCCTCCAGCCTCTCCCAGACGTCCTTGGCGAAGACGTAGCCGCCGGCGTCGTTGCGGACCTGGTCGCGGCGGCCGGGGATGCGCCGCATCTGTGACGTCGCGATCATGGAGATCCTCGCGAGTGGATCACGTGCCATGGCGCCTCTCCTCTACTGGCTCGACCCGCCGGGGGGCGGATGCGGGGGGCGGCCCGCCGGGGTGCGGGCACGCGAAAGGGGAGGGCGGATGTGGTGACGAGCGCCGGGCTTTTCCAATTGCTCTGCCGTCTGAGCTACACCGTGGCCGGGCCACGGTGGCGGGACTCGAACCCGCGACCCATTGATCACATAACCGACGTTCTTCGACCCGCCCTCCCCTTTCGATCGGTCCTGCCGGTGGTACGGATATGGGGGTTCCGACCGGCATAGGTGTCCTGGGCCGCTGGACGACGGATCCACGGGGCGGATCCGGCGGGATTCGAACCCGCGTCACCCGCTTGGAAGGCGGTAACCGACCGGATTCGACCCGTACCATCGGCAGGACCGACCGGCTCACCGGGCCGGGAGAAGACACGGATGTGGCGACCCCGGCCGGCTTCGAGATCCGAGGATCTCGTCAGGAATCGAACCTGTTGAACCGATGACCGACCAGGTTCGACCCGCGCCCTCTCCGAGCCCGACGAACCACGTGAAACGCTACAGAGCCATTCGGGACCGCGCACCCGCATTTCCGGCGGGACGAGCGCCGGAGCGGGCGCCGACCCCGGGTGCACCCGTGCACCCGAGGCAGGCCGTGTCGTCCGTGTCGTCCGTGTCGTCCGCGCTGCCCTGTACCGGGGGGCCTACGGCGTCGTGACCCTCAGGTCGTCGAGGGTGGCGGTGCTGGAGTGCATCCGGATGCCGACCTTGCCGGACGACGGCCCGGTGGTGGCGCCGGACCAGGTGAGCACCTGGGCGCCGTCGACGAAACCGCCGACGGTCGAGCCGGACACGGTCGCCTTCAGCGTGCGGAACGCGCCGGAGGTGACCGGGAGGGAGGCGGAGGCGACCAGGGTGAGCGTGCCGCCGCTCTTCCTGTACAGGTCGGCGGTGTCGGTGCCGTCGTTGAGCCGGAACAGGTAGAAGTCGGCCGTGCCGGCGTACCGGAAGACCAGGCCCGCGTTGGCGCCCGCGTTGTTCAGCCGCACCCGGCCCTGGACGGTGTAGTCGGTCCAGGTGGCCGAACCGGTGACGGCGAGGCTCTCGGCGGCGGCGGTGGAGGTCTGAGAGTACGCGCCGCCGCCGGCCGACCACGTCCCGCCGGAGGTCGTCCAGCCCGCCGCGTCGCCGTCGCCGAAGTCGTCCGACAGCAGGACGGTGGCGGGGACGGCGGCCGACTCGTGCGCCCCCCGGTCGGGGGCGCCCTGGTAGAGCGCGGTCCCGAAGAAGTCCCGGCCTCCGGACGGGGAGACCGCGACGCCGCTGTCGATCGCGGGGGAGTCCGGCCGGAGCCTGTAGGCGCCCGCGGAGGCCAGCCCGGTCGCGCCGCCCGGCGTCACGAACCGCGGGTCGGCGATGATCTCGTTCGGGTCGTTCGGCTGGGAGGCGTTGGTACCCCAGTAGAGGTTGTGGTCGTAGGTGACGCTGCCGCTGACGCTGTAGGCGCCGCCCGCCTGGTTCACGAAGATGTTGCCGACGTAGGCCACCTGGCCGGTCGACGTCCCGGTCATCTGGCCGCTCTGCCCGGCCGAGCGGTAGAAGACGTTGTTGTGGACCTTGAGGTCTCCCGAGCCGTTGACCAGGTGGAACACCCCGACGCTGCGGTCGAGGTCGTTCTGGGAGATGTTGTAGCGGAAGACGTTGTCGTCGGTCTGGTCCATGACGAGCAGCGTGCCGCCCTCGTTGTCCTGGCTGTAGTTGTACTGGTAGACGCTGCGGTAGACCCTCTGGTCGAAGTCCCAGGGCTGGCCGTCGCCGTCGAGCCTGCGGGTGCGGAACGCCTGGTTGAACTGGAAGACCGCGTCGGTCGTGGCGTACATCCACTGCGCGGCGACGACCGCGATGTCGTCGAGGTACGGCAGGGCCGAGGTGGTGGACTCGCCGATCCGGTCGGTGGTGTTGTGCTCGACGAGCGGGGCCAGCCCGGACCGGACGAGGATCCCGTCGCGGTGGATCCGGGTGACGGTGTTGCCGCGGATCACCAGGTCGCGGAAGGCGTCCATGTCGTGCGCCCACGTGGTGTTGAGCAGCGCGTCGGTCATGGTCTGGATGCCGGTGTCGGCGACGTTGTCGACGGTGTTGCCCTCGATGAGCACGTCCGTCCAGGTGCTCTCGGGGCCGGTGGCGGTCCCGCGGGCGTGGAGGTTGATCCCGCCGGTCCGCCGGTCGGTGCCGAACACGTCGTGGACGTACATGTTCCTGATGTGGATGTGGGCGAGGTCCCCGGCGCCGGTGCCCTCGCCGACGACGAGGACCCCGCTGCGCCGCCGGTCGGTGGGCTGCTGCCCACTGGTGATCTCCAGATCGCCGATCTCCCAGTACGAGACGTTCCTCAGCCGCACCCCGAAGCCCTCGCCGCCGACGGCCGTGTCGGCGAAGTCGACGACGGGTCTCGCGCCGGTGCCGTAGCGGCCCAGGACGATCGGCGATCCGGCCGTGCCCGAGCCGCGCAGGTCGAGGTACTGACCCGTCCAGACGCCGCCGGACCTGAGCAGGACGCGGTCGCCCGGGGCGAAGGTCTGGGCGTTGACCCTGCCGAGCGTCTTCCAGGCCGTCGAGGCCGAGGTCCCGGCGGCGGCGTCGGAGCCGGCGGCCGCGTCGACGTGGTAGGTGGTCCCGGCCAGGACGGCGCGGGAGGTGCCGGCCGCGAGCGGGGAGACCCCGGCCAGGACGGCGCGGGAGGTCCCGGTCGTGGCCGGGGAGGTCCCGGTCCTGCCGGTCGGGGAAGCGGTCGCGGACGCGACCTGGGGCGGGAGGAGGGGCAGGAGGAGTGCGGTGACGAGTGCCAGGACGGCCGAGGCGCCGGGAAGCCCCACGCTGATACCTCTGATTCGTATTAGTAATAGGTGACCTGCGGAAACATCTTCTCCCCCGATTCGTATCGGGAAGATAGTCCGCGGGCTTCCGGAGCGTCAAGGGCGGGTTTCCCGGAGGTTTCGAGGTTCTTTCGGCGAAGGTGTTGACAAGACCCCGTCCGGCTTGCAACGGTTTCGCCAATACGAATCAGCCATCACCCCTCCATGGCTGCCACATCGTTACTGATACGAATTAGGAGAGTGATGGAAGGACAGCGGCGCCGGGCCCGCCAGGCCGACGTTGCCAAGCTCGCGGGCGTCTCCCAGGCCACGGTCTCGGCGGTCGTCAACGGCCGGGGCCCGGAGACCGGGATCCCCGAGCAGACCGTCCAGCGCGTCCTGGAGGCGGTGCGTCAGCTCGGTTACGCCGCCAACCCGGCGGCCCGCAGCCTGCGCGGGAAGCGCAACCGGCTGCTCGGCGTCCACACCTTCGAATCGATCTTCCCGGTCGACCAGCTCGACTTCTACCACGAGTTCCTGGTCGGCATCGAGCAGCAGGCCGTCGCCGACGGCTACGACCTGGTGCTGTTCGCCTCCACCGAGGATCCCGACGGCCGCCGCCGGATCTACAGCGACGGGATGAACCGGCTCGCCCTCGCGGACGGCAGCGTGCTGCTCGGTGTCGAGCCCGGCTCCACCGAGCTGGCACGGCTCGCCGCCGAGGGGTACCCCTTCGTCCACATAGGGCGCAGGACCGTGCCCGGCACCGAGATCGCCTGGGTCGGCGCCGACTACGCCAGCGCCACCAGGGAGGTCGTCGGCAGGCTCGCCGCGCTGGGCCACCGGCGCGTCGCCTACGTCACCGGGCCGGACCGGATGGAGGTCTTCCTCGACAAGGAGGCCGGCTACCGGGCCGGCTGCGCCGACGCGGGACTGCCCGAGCTGATGTACGTCATGTCGCAGCTCGACCCGGCCTGGGTCGACGCCGCGCACGCCGGCGGCGTCACCGCCGTCCTGGCCGAGAACGAGCCGCTGGCCAGGCAGCTCGTCGCCGCACTGGGGGAGCGCGGCCTGGCCGCTCCCGCGGACATGTCGGTGGTCGTCCTGGTGACGATGACCGAGAGCGGCTGGAGCAGCCTGCGGATCCCCCGCAACGAGATGGGCCGGGGCGCGGTGAAGATGCTCACCCGCATCCTGGCCGGCACCGGAAACCCCGGGGACCCCGGGGGCCCCGGGGAGCACCACCACCTGCTGCCCTGCGGCCTGCCCGACGACCACATGATCGGCCCGCCCAGATCATGACCGCGACCGAACGCGTCACCCTCCGGCGGCCACCCGACCGGCCCGCCCGGACCACGACCACGAACGAACACCCCGGCCCCCGGCGGTCCAGCGCCGGGAGCCGGCCCTTCCCCCCTCAGAATCACCCTCCGAAACGGGAGCATCTCATGATCACAAACCGGTGGACGGCCGTCAACGGGCGTGGACTCCTCGCCGCCGCGACCGCCGCGGGCGTCCTTCTCGCCGCGACGGCCTGCGGGACGGGCGGCGACGGCGGCACGACGGGCGCGGGAGCGGGGGGCGGCGACGCGAACCCCACGCTGACCGTCTGGTTCCCCGGCAACTCCGCCCCGGAGATCGAGCTCGTCACCAAGAAGCTGGTGCCGGAGTTCGAGGCCGCCAACAAGGCGAAGGTCCAGGTGACCTTCGTCGACTGGGCCCAGATCTCGCCCAAGCTCAACGCCGGCTTCGCGGGCAACAGCGCCCCCGACATGTTCGGCCACGGCCCGGCCGCCGCCGCCGGTTTCGCCGCGGCCAAGCGGATCGAGCCGCTCGACGACCGGATCGCCGCCCTGCCCGCCGAGGACAGGACCGACCTGGAGCCCTACCTGGCCGGCGGCCAGGTGGACGGCGCGCAGTACCTGATCCCGCTGGGTGGCAACGGCGTCCTCGTCGCCTACCGCAAGGACCTGCTGTCGGCGGCCGGCGTCACCGAGCCGACCACCTGGGCCCAGGCCGCCGAGGCGGCGGGCAAGCTGACCGTCCGCGAGGGTGGAACGATCCAGCGGGCCGGGCTGATGCTCCAGTCCGCCAAGATCCAGCGGGTGCAGAGCTTCCAGGGCCTGATCGGCTCCGAGGGCGGCACGCTGCTGTCGCAGGACGGCCGGCAGGTCACCTGGAACTCGCCCGAGGGCGTGAAGGCGCTGGAGTACTTCGCCGGCCTCTACAGCGGTGACGCCAAGGTCAGCGACCAGCTCGGCCGCGACTTCGCCAACCAGCCCGCCGGGCAGAACCCGCTCGCCACCGGCAAGGCGGCGATGGTCTCCGCGACCGCCGGGCAGGTGCTCCAGATGGTCAAGGCCGTGCCCGGCCTCGCCTCGAAGATCGGGGTGCTGCCCCCGCTGAAGGCCGCGGACGCCAAGACCTTCGGCGGGGCGACCACCGGCCTGTTCGTCAACGCCGACTCGGCGAAGAAGGACCTGGCCTGGAAGTTCGCGGAGTTCATGGTCTCCAAGGGCGTGAACGAGCGCTACGCCGAGGCCGTCGGCGGGCTGCCGGTGCGAGCCTCGGCCGCCCAGGGCGCCTACGTCACCGGGCAGCCGCTGCTGAAGCCGTTCATCGACGCCGCCCCCGCCTACCAGGGCAGCCCGAACGTCCCGGCCTGGGTGCAGGTCCGTGACGTGCTCGACAAGCACCTGGAGGAGGCGCTGGCCGGGAAGGCGACCGCGAAGAAGGCCCTGGACGACGCGGCGGCCGAGGCCGGGCCGCTCCTCGCGGCCCAGTGATGGCGGTCCTCACCCGGAACGGCGAGGACCGGAACGGCGGGGGCCGGCCCACGGCCGTGCCACGGGCCGGGCTGCGGCCACGGGCCGGGCTCCGGCGCCGGGGTCCCGGCGGGGGGCCGACCGGCCGCCGCAGGCTCGTCGGGGTCGTCTTCACGGCCCCGGTCCTGGTCTACCTGGCCGTCTTCCAGCTCTTCCCGGTGCTGTACGGGTTCTACCTGAGCTTCACCGGCTACAGCCCGCTCGACCGCGGCGCGCCCCGGCCGGTCGGCCTCGGCAACTACACGGCGCTGCTCGGCTCGGAGGACTTCCTGAAGTCCCTGCGGGTGACCGTCCAGTTCGTCGCGGAGGTGCTGCCGTTCGCGGTCGGCATCGCGCTCGGCCTGGCGCTGCTGGCCAACCGGAGGATCCCCGGCATCGGGCTGCTGCGGGCCGGGCTGTTCCTGCCCCGCATCGTCCCGCTGACGGCGGTCAGCCTGGTGTGGCTGTGGATGTACTCCCCGGACGGCTGGTTCAACGACCTCGCCGGCTCCCTGGGCCTGGCTCCCCGCGACTGGCTCCTCGACGAGGACAGCGCCCTGCACTCGGTCGCGGTCATGCGGGTGTGGAAGGCCCTCGGCGGCAACATGGTGCTGTTCCTGGCCGGGCTCCAGGCGATCCCGGGCGTCCTGTACGAGGCCGCGAAGATGGACGGCGCGGGTGCCTGGGCGCGGTTCCGGCACGTGACGCTGCCGGGCCTGCGGCCGGTCATGGTCTACGTGATCACGATCAACATCGTCTACCTGTCGCAGTCGTTCGCCGAGATCTTCATCCTCACCGGCGGCGGGCCGCTGGGCTCGACCACGACCACCAACTACCTGATCTACCAGGAGGCGTTCCAGAACAACCGGTTCGGCTCCGCCAGCGCCATGGCCTTCGTGCTGTTCGCGGCGATCTTCGCCTTCGCGCTCGTCGCGATGCGCGGGAACGGGAGGAAGTGATGCGCAGGCCGGGGTCGGTGATCGCGCTGGTCATCGCCACGCTGCTGGTGCTCGTCCCGTTCTGGTGGATGGTCTCGATCGCCTTCAAGCCCGAGTCCGAGGTGTTCTCGGCCGAGCCGAGGCTGCTGCCGGGCGACCCCGTCCTCGACAACTTCTCCGTCGCCCTGGACGCGGGCAACCTCGCCGCCGCGATGACGAACTCGCTGGTCGTCGCCCTGCTGGTCGTCGTCGCCAACTGCGTGTTCGCGCTGCTGGCCGGGTACGCCTTCGCCAAGCTGCCCTACCGGGGAAGCAACGCGATCTTCATGACGATCGTCGCGACCACGATGGTGCCGGTGGCGGTGACCGTCATCCCGCTGTTCCTGATCGCCAAGGGCATCCCGCTGGCGGGCGGGAACGACCTGCTCGGGCAGGGCGGCTCCGGGCTGCTCGACTCGCTGGCGGGACTGACCCTGCCGCACCTGATCGGGCCGCTCAACGTCTTCCTGGCCCGGCAGTACTTCATGGGGCTCCCCGACGAGCTGGGCGAGGCCGCCCGGGTCGACGGCGCGAGCGAGTTCAGGCTCTTCTGGCGGATCTACCTGCCGCTGGCCAGGCCGCTGGTCGCGACCGTCGCGGTGTTCGCCTTCACCGCCGTCTGGGACGACTTCCTGTGGCCGCTCGTCATCACGAGCTCACCGGAGACCCAGACCGTCCAGCTCGCCCTGAGCCAGTTCCTGACCGGCGGGAACGTCGCCTACGGGCCCGCCATGGCCGGCTCGGTGCTGGTGCTGCTGCCGGTCCTGGCCGTCTTCGTCCTCAACCAACGCAGTTTCGTCGCCGGCCTGTCCGAGGGCGGCGTGAAGGGATGATCATGCAGGAGACGCACGCGCCGGTGCTGGTGGTCGGCGGAGGCCTCGGCGGTGTCGCCGCGGCGCTGACCGCCGCGCGACTCGGCCGGCGGGTGGTGCTCACCGAGGAGACCGACTGGCTGGGCGGCCAGCTCACCAGCCAGGCGGTCCCGCCGGACGAGAACCCGTGGATCGAGTCTCGCTACGCCTCGCCGAGCTACCGCAGGCTGCGCGAGGGCATCCGCGGCCACTACCGCCGCAACTACCCGCTGCGCCCCTCGGTGGCCGCGCAGCGCCTGCTCAACCCGGGGCTGGGCGTGGTCAGCGGTCTGTGCCACGAGCCGCGGGCGGCGCTGGCCGTCATCGAGGAGATGCTCGCGCCGTACCGGACCGCGGGGCTGGTCACCGTCCTGCTGCGGCACGTGCCCGTGGCGGCCGAGGTGACGGGCGACCGGGTCGACGCGGTCACCTTCGCCCGGCCCGACGGGACCCAGGTGGTCGTGACGGCCGACTACGTCGTGGACGCCACCGATCTGGGCGACCTGCTCCCGCTGGCCGGGGTCGAGCACGTGGTGGGCGCCGAGGGCGTCGCCGACACCGGGGAGCCGCACGCCGCGCCCGTGGCCGACCCCCTCGACCAGCAGGCCGTGAGCTGGTGCTTCCCGCTGGAGTACCGGCCGGGCGAGGACCACACGATCGACCGCCCGGCGGGGTACGCCCACTGGAGTACCCACCGGCCCCCGTTCTGGCCGGGACCGCAGCTGTCGTGGACGGACGTGGAGCCGATCGACCTGTCGGTGCGCTCGCGCGGCCTGTTCCACGACGACGGGCACGTCCCCGGCAGGCACGACCTGTGGCACTACCGCCGGATCGTGGCCGCCGAGCAGTACGAGCCCGGCCTCGTCTCCCACGACGTCACCCTGGTGAACTGGCCGCAGATCGACTACTGGGACCGGCCGCTGATCGGTCCGGGCGCGGACCGGCAGGCCGCGCTGGCCGGCGCCCGCGACCTGTCGCTGTCGTTCCTGTACTGGATGCAGACCGAGGCCGGATACCCGGGCCTGCGGCTGCGTCCCGACCTCGTCGGCACCGACGACGGCCTGGCCAAGTCGGTGTACGTGCGCGAGTCGCGGCGGATCAGGGCCGAGTTCACCGTGCTGGAGCAGCACGTCGGGGTCCAGGCGCGCGGTGGGCTCGCGGGGTCCTCCTCAGGATCGCTCGCCGGCTCTGAGGTGTTCGACGACGCGGTGGGGCTCGGCTCGTACCGGATCGACCTGCACCCGGGCACGTCGGGCCGCACCTACGTCGACGTGGACTGCTACCCCTTCCAGATCCCGCTCGGCGCGCTGCTGCCGCAGCGGGTCGACAACCTGCTGCCCGCGAACAAGAACATCGGCACCACCCACGTCACCAACGGCTGCTACCGGCTCCACCCGGTGGAGTGGAGCATCGGCGAGGCCGTGGGCGCGCTGGTGGCCCAGGCCCTCGGCACCGGCCTGCCGCCGCGCAAGATCCGCTCCGATCCGGCCAGGCTCGCCGACTTCCGGCGGACGCTCACCGCCACCCTCGGCATCAGCCTGGCCTGGCCGGAGGAGATCAGGACCACCCCGTGCGGCCGGCAGCCCGCCGTCCCCCAGCTCGTGGAGGACTGACGCGACCGCACCGGCCGGGCGTCGGCGGCCGGGGGCGGTCGCACCGGTGGTCGCGGGGTCACTCGCCCCGGTAGACGGCCGGGCGCTTCTCGCGGAAGGCGCGCGAGCCCTCCTTGGCGTCCTGCGAGCCGATCACCGGCCAGCCCAGGCCGTCGGAGACCTTCAGGGCCTCGGCCTCGGCCATGCCCAGGGTCTCGCGGTAGGTGCGCAGGATGGCCTGGACGGCGAGCGGGCCGCACTCGGCGACCTGCCCGGCGATCTCCAGGGCCGCGGTCAGCGCCTGGCCGTCGGGGACGACCCGGTTCACCAGGCCCATGCCCAGCGCCTCGGCGGCGGTGACGGCCCGGCCGGTCAGCAGGATGTCCATGGCGAAGGCGTAGGGGATCTGGCGGGGGAGGCGGACGGCCGAGCCGCCCATCGGGAACAGCGCGCGCCGCGCCTCGAACAGCCCGAGCGTCGCCGACTCGGCGACCACCCGCAGGTCGGTGCCGACCAGCAGCTCGGTTCCCCCGGCCACGGCGTACCCCTCGACCGCGCAGACGATCGGCTTGGACGGCAGCGCCTCGGGGTCGCGGAGCAGGCCCTTCCAGTGGAAGTCCGGGATGGCCGCGGCCCGCTCCCTGACCCGGGGGTCCTCCGAGGGCGTGCCCATGGCCTTGAGGTCGGCGCCCGCGCAGAACGTCCCGCCCGCGCCGGTCAGCACGGCGACGCGGACCCCGGGCTCGGCCGAGACGTACGCCCAGGCGTCGGCCAGGCCGACCAGCATGTCCGTGGAGAGGGCGTTCCTCGCCTCCGGCCGGTCCAGGGTGACGACGACCACGTGGCCGTCACGCTCGATCCGGCAGTGCGGGGTGCTGATCGTCAGAAGTTCCACGGGACGGCCTCCGGTCGTTAACCAAGCACTTGTTCGGCAATCCTGGGTCGCCCGCCGCCCGCGCCACCAGGCCGCCCCGTCGCGTCCGGCCCCGTCTCCGTCCCGGTCCGCGACACCCCGCGATCCCCGATCCCTCACGCCTTCCGCGGGGCCCGGAGGCGTGAAAGGGTCGAGGCCGGAACCGGGTCCGGACACTCTTATCAAGCGCTTGCTCGGTGTGACTCGCGGGGTTAGTCTGCCCATGCGTACAAGAACACATTCTTGTTCTATCTTTCCCGTCCCACCAGTCTTTGAAGCTAAAAAGAGAACGTGATTCACTCCGGTGGGACGGGGCCTTTCGACAGAGAGGACGGCCGATGGGCACCCTCGGTTTCTGGAGACTGGCCCAGGCGGACCCCACCTGGGTGGCCGCGGTGGACCCGGACGGCACCGAACACCGCGCCGGTGACCTCCTGGCCCGCGCCAACCGGCTCGTCCACGGCCTGCGGGACCTCGGCCTGCGAACGGGCGACGGCGTGTGCGGGCTCGTGCCCAACGGCTCCGACGGGCTCGTCCTCTACCTGGCCGCCCTCCAGGCCGGGTGGTACTACACCCCGGTCAACTGGCACCTCACCGGCCCCGAGATCGGCTACATCGTCGCCGACAGTGAGGCCAGGGCCTTCTTCGTGGACGAGCGTCACGCCGGGGAGGGCATGCGCGGCGCCGCCGCGTCCGGCATCGACCCCGGCCGCGTCTTCGCGTTCGGCGCGGTGGAGGGGGCGCGGCCGGTCTCCGAGCTCACCGAGGGGCGGCCCGGCACCCTCCCCGCCGACCGCACCGCGGGCGCCACCATGCACTACACCTCCGGCACCACCGGCAGGCCCAAGGGGGTACGCCGCGCGCTCAGCGGCCTCGACCCCGACGACGCCGCCGAGCTGATGACGTTCCTGCTCTCCCTGTTCGGCGTCACCCCGGGCGGCGGGAACGCCCACCTGGTCACCTCGCCGAACTACCACACCGCGGTCACCCAGTTCGGCGGGACGGCCCTGCACATGGGGCACACCCTCGTCTACATGGACAGGTGGGACGCCGAGGAGACGCTGCGGCTCTGCGAGAGGTACCGCGTCACCAGCTCCCACATGGTCCCCACCCACTTCAAGCGCCTGCTCTCCCTCCCCGCCGAGACGCGGGCGAAGTACGACCTGTCCTCGCTCCGGTGGATGATCCACGCCGCGGCCCCCTGCCCGGTCCCGGTGAAGTGGGCGATGCTCGAATGGTGGGGCGACTGCATCTACGAGTACTACGCCGCGACCGAGGGCGGCGGCACCATCGCCACCCCCGAGGGCTGGAGGAGTCACCCCGGCACGGTCGGCACCGCCTGGCCGATCAGCGAGCTGCTCATCGTGGACGAGGACCTGGAGCCCGTCCCGGCCGGGACCCCCGGCACCGTCTACATGAAGATGGCGGGCGTCGCCTTCGAGTACAAGGGCGACCCGGCCAAGACGGCGGCGAACCGGTTGCGCGACCACTTCACCGTCGGCGACATCGGCTACCTCGACGAGGACGGCTTCCTCTTCCTCTGCGACCGCAAGGCCGACATGATCATCTCGGGCGGGGCCAACATCTACCCGGCCGAGATCGAGAACGAGCTGATGGTCCATCCCAAGATCGCGGACGTGGCCGTATTCGGCATCCCCGACGACGAGTGGGGCGAGCAGATCAAGGCCGTGGTCGAGCCCGCCGCCGGGGTGGCCCCCTCGCCCGAGCTGGCCGCCGAGCTGATCGAGTCGCTCAGGGGCCGCCTGGCGAGGATGAAGTGGCCCCGCTCCGTCGACTTCATCGCGGAGATGCCCCGCGAGCCCAACGGCAAGCTCCTCAAACGCAAGCTGCGTGACCCGTACTGGGAGGGACACGAACGTGCCATCTAGCGAGACCGCCGGGCATCCCGGCGACGGCGGGGACGGCGGCCGGGACGGCGGCGCGCTGCGGGCGACGCACGTGCTGGAGTTCCCCGGCGGCTACACCCGCACCACCGGGCCGGTGATCGGGCGCTTCCTGACCGAGCTGCGCGACGGGCGCCTCGTCGGGGTCCGCACCGCCGCCGGGCGGACGCTGGTGCCCCCGCTGGAGTACGACCCCGACACCGGCGAGCCGGTCACCGGCGAGTACGTCGAGGTCGGCCCCGCCGGAACCGTGGAGAGCTGGGCGTGGGTGAGCACCCCGCGCGGGGGACACCCGCTGGACCGGCCGTTCGCCTGGGCGCTGATCCGGCTGGACGGCGCCGACACCGCGCTGGTGCACGCGGTCGACGCGGGCGACGTCAAGGCGATGCGCCCGGGGCTGCGGGTCCGCCCCCGCTGGCGGGCCGGGCGCACCGGTCACATCACCGACATCGAGAGCTTCGTCCCCGAGGTCACCCGGATCGTCTCCGAGGTCCGCGTCGAGTACACCCTCACCCCGGGCCGGGCGCTGACCCGCTTCCTGGAGGGCGTCGCCCAGGGCGTGCTCATCGGCTGCCGGTGCGGCACCTGCGGGAAGGTCTACGTGCCCTACCGGCTCTCCTGCCCCGAGTGCGGCGTCGCGATCACCGAGGAGAGGGTGGTGCCCGACACCGGCACGATCACCACCTTCGCCATCAACAACCTGCCCGACCCGCGCGCGCCCGAGGTGCCGTTCGTCTCGGCGTACATCCAGCTGGACGGCACCGACATCCCGATGATCGCGCTGGTCGGCGGGGTCCCGGCGCACGAGGTGCGCCAGGGCATGCGCGTGCGGGCCGTGTGGGTGCCCGAGGAGGAACGGACGATGTCCATGTCGAACATCACGTGGTTCACCCCCACGGGCGAGCCGGACGTGGAGCTGTAGATGCGCGACATAGCGATCGTGGCGTTCGCGCAGACCCGGCACAGCGCCGTCGACGAGGGGCAGGGCGAGTCCGAGCTGATCCTGCCGCCGCTGGAGGAGGTCAGGGCCGCCACCGGGCTGCGCACGTTCGGCTTCACCTGCTCGGGGTCGTGCGACTACCTGGCGGGAGCGCCGTTCTCCTTCGTCTCCGCGCTGGACGCGCTCGGCGCCTGGCCGCCGATCTCCGAGAGCCACGTCGAGATGGACGCGGCCTGGGCCCTGTACGAGGCGTGGGTCAGGCTCCAGCACGGCGACATCGACACGGCCCTGGTCTACGGCTTCGGCAAGTCCTCCCAGGGCGACCTGCGGGAGATCATGACGCTCCAGCTCGACCCGTACTACCTGGCCCCGCTCGGCCTGGACCAGGTCTCCTTCGCGGCGCTGCAGGCGTCGGCGGTGGGGGCCGACCGGGCCGAGCTGGACGAGATCGTGCGTCGCAGCCGCGCCGACGGCCGGGCCAACCCGCGCGCCCTGGACCTGCCGGACCCGGCGGGGGAGGGGTTCGAGGTCGAGCCGCTGCGGCCGTACGACATCGCGCCGATCACCGACGGCGCCGCCGCGGTGGTGCTGGCGGCGGGGGACGCGGCCAGGGAGCTCGCCGAGCGGCCCGCCTGGATCACCGGGATCGCGCACCGGATCGAGCCGCACTACCTGGGCATGCGCGACCTGGCCCGGTCGGTCTCGGCGGCCAGCGCGGCACGGGCCGCGGGGGTCGGCAAGGGCGGCGTCGACGTGGCCGAGCTGCACGCGCAGTTCAGCCACGAGGAGGTCGTGCTGCGCCGGGCGCTGGAGCTGCCCGAGGGCACCCGGATCAACCCGAGCGGCGGCCCGCTGGCCGCCAACCCGGTCATGGCCACCGGCCTGATCAGGCTCGGCGAGGCGGCCGGGCGCATCCTGGACGGCAGCGCCGGCCGCGTCGTCGGGCACGCCACGGCCGGTCCCTGCCTGCAGCAGAACCTCGTCGCCGTGATGGAGGCGTAGCCGATGCGTCCGGTGGAGCCGGTGAGGCAGGGGCGACGCGGTCCGGGCGGTCCGGGTGCCCTGGGCGTCCTGGGTGGCTCGGGAGGTCAGGGCGGCTCGGGAGGTCAGGGCGGCGGGGGAAGCGAACGAGGAACGGTGAGCGACCATGAGCAGTGGTGACCCCTGCGCCGTCATCGGCGTCGGCCAGACCCGCTACACGACCAAGCGGCACGACGTCTCCATCGCCGGACTGGTCCGCGAGGCCGCTCAGCGCGCGCTGGAGGACGCGGACCTGACCTGGAAGGACATCGACGCGGTCGTCATCGGCAAGGCGCCCGACCTGTTCGAGGGCGTGATGATGCCCGAGGCGTACCTGGCCGACGCGCTGGGCGCCGCGGGCAAGCCGATGATGCGGGTGCACACCGCGGGCTCGGTCGGCGGCTCCACCGCCCTCGTCGGGGCCTCGCTGATCCAGGGCGGCGTGCACGACCGGGTGCTGGTGGTGGCGTTCGAGAAGCAGTCGGAGTCCAACGCGACCTGGGCCCTGTCGACGCACCTGCCGTTCAGCGCCTCGCTGGTCGTCGGCGCGGGCGGCTACTTCGCCCCGCACATCCGCGAGTACATCCGCCGCTCCGGCGCCCCCGGGCACGTCGGCCACCTGGTGGCCGTCAAGGACCGGCTCAACGCGCTGAGGAACCCGTACGCGCACCTGAGGATCCCCGGGATCGACCTGAGAATGGTCGAGTCGACCCCGATGCTCTGGGAGCCGAT
Source organism: Streptosporangium sp. DT93 (assembly GCF_049844535.1). Taxonomy (NCBI): domain Bacteria; kingdom Bacillati; phylum Actinomycetota; class Actinomycetes; order Streptosporangiales; family Streptosporangiaceae; genus Streptosporangium; species Streptosporangium sp. DT93. The sequence continues at coordinate 144,402 of NZ_JBNCLF010000009.1, read as the reverse complement.
CCGCTACCTCGACACCTGCCCGTCCTCCGACGGGGCCTGCGCGATGGTGCTGTCGGCGGCGGACAAGCTCACCGGCAGCACCCCCGCCTGGGTGCTGGGCACCGCGATGCGCTCCGAGCCGATCTTCCGCGCGGGCCGCGACACCGTGAACCCGCAGGGCGGCAAGGACTGCGCGGCCGACGTCTACCGGCAGGCCGGGATCACCGACCCGCGCCGGGAGATCGACGTCGCGGAGGTGTACGTGCCCTTCTCCTGGTACGAGCCGATGTGGCTGGAGAACCTCGGCTTCGCCCCCGAGGGGGAGGGCTGGAAGCTCACCGAGTCCGGGGCCACCGCCCTGGACGGGGACATCCCGTGGAACCCCTCGGGCGGCGTGCTGTCGAGCAACCCGATCGGCGCCTCGGGGCTGATCCGGTTCGCCGAGGCCGCGCTCCAGGTCCGGGGGATGGCGGGGGAGCACCAGGTGGACGGCGCCCGGCGGGCCCTCGGGCACGCCTACGGGGGCGGCGCGCAGTTCTTCGCGATGTGGATGGTCGGCAGCGACAGACCCTGATCCCCCAGGAGGGGCGCGATGGAGTTCAACCACGCGGACATGTTCGAAGGACTCGCCGACGCGATCGGGGATCGCGTGGCGGTCGTCTGCGGCGACGACCGCCTGACCTACGCCGAGCTGGACGCGCACGCCAACCGGCTCGCGCACTTCCTCGAGGACCGCGGCGTCCGCGCCGGGCAGCACGTGGGCGTGCACCTGTACAACGGCGCCGAGTACGTCACGGCGGTGCTGGCGGCGCTCAAGCTCCGGGCCGTGCCGGTCAACGTCAACTACCGCTACGTCGAGGCCGAGCTGCTCTACCTCTACCGCGACTCCGACATCGTGGCGCTGCTGTACGACGTGGAGTTCCAGGACCGGGTGGCGGCCGTGGTGCCGGAGGTGCCCGCCCTGGAGCACCTGGTCGCGGTGGGCGGGCCCGCCACGATCGAGGGCGCCGTGCGCTACGAGGAGGCGCTGGCGGATCAGCCGGAGACGCGCGGCTTCCCGGCGCGTTCCGGCGACGACCTCTACATCATCTACACCGGCGGCACCACCGGCATGCCCAAGGGCGTGATGTGGCGGTGCGAGGACCTGTTCTTCGCCTTCGGCGGCGGCAACCCCTACGGCGAGCCGCGCGCCACACCGCGGGAGGTGATCGACGCGGCCGTCGCCGCCGGATCGATGACGATGATGGCCGCCGCGCCCCTGATGCACGGCGCCGCCCAGATGGCCACGTTCATCACCTGGTGGATGGGCGGCACCATGGTGTACGTGCGGAAGTTCGACGCGGCGGAGGTGCTGCGGACGATCGAGCGGGAGAAGGTCCTGACGGTCAACATGACCGGCGACGCCATGGCCCGCCCGCTGGCCGACGAGATCGCGACCGGCGCCTACGACCTGTCGTCGCTGTTCGTGCTCAGCTCCACCGGTGCGATCCTCACCGGCTCGGTACGCGCCCGCCTGGAGGAACTCCTCCCCGGCCGGATGATCATCGACAGCTTCGGCTCCACCGAGTCCGGCTACACCGCCTCGGCGGTCCCCGGCTCCTCCCCGGAGTCCGGGCTGCGCTACCAGGCCAACCCCAACGCGAACCTGGCCGTGCTCGACGGGTCGCTGGAGCCGGTCGTGCCGGGCTCGGACGAGCTGGGCGTCGTCGCCAGGACCGGCCGCATCGCGTCCGGCTACTACAGGGACGAGGTCAAGACGGCCCGCACCTTCGTGACCGACCGGCACGGCACGCGCTGGCTGCTCACCGGCGACCTGGCCAAGGTCGAGAAGGACGGCACCATCGCGATCTTCGGCCGGGGGGCGGCCTGCATCAACACCGGCGCGGAGAAGGTCTTCCCCGAGGAGGTCGAGGCGGTCCTCAAGGGGCACCCGGAGGTCTTCGACGCGGTGGTGACCGGCATCCCGGACGAGCGGTGGGGCAGCCGGGTGGCGGCGGTGATCGAACCGCGTCCCGGTACGGCCCCGACGGCCGAGGAGCTCCGGGCCCACTGCCGGGAGAAGATCTCCGGCTACAAGGTGCCCCGGACGTTCGTCTTCGTCGAGCAGATGGTCCGCTCCCCCGCGGGCAAGGCCGACTACCGCTGGGCCAGGGAGACCGCCGAGGCCGCCGAGTCGGCCCCGGCCTGACCCCGCGCGGCGGGGCGGCCGGGAGGCTCGGGGCGGGGGCCGGATGATCGGATCGGGCGCGTGAACCGTGCGGGCGCCCGATCCGTTCCGAGGATGTGATCCGACTACTGCTGGCCGCCGTACTGCTTCTGCTGACGGGGTGCTCCGGGAGCGCCGGGGATACCGTGAGCGGCGCGACCGTCGAGCCTTCCACGCCCGCCGGGACCACCGCGACCCCGGGAACCCCGGCGAGTCCGGGAAGTCCGTCGTCCGGGGTGGTGGTGCGCTTCCACAGATGCCTCGGGATGACGTGCGACGGGGGTGACGCGATGAGCGTCACCTCCGACGGCCGGGCCATGGCGCTGCGGGAGGGGGAGCTGGTCGCCGTCCCGCTGCCGGAGGCCGAACTGCGCGAGCTGCGGGCCGGGCTCGCCGCCGCCCTGACCGGGCGGGAGGGCACCCTCGACCGCACCGGGGGCGCCACCGACCAGCCCTTCGCCGTCGTCACCGTCGTGGACGCCTCCGGGAAGTCCCACGAGACCCGGCTGGAGGGGTCACCGCTGGCGGAGGACGCCGGCATCGTCGCCGCGATCGACCGCCTCGCCGCGCTGACCGGCCGGATCCGCTCCACCGGCACCCCCGACCGCAGCGGGCCGATCACGGTGACCATGTACGAGGACCCGAACACCCCGGCCGGCCGCCGGGCGGCCTGGCCCGGGGACGTCCCCGTGCCGATCACGTCCGGGAACCACGGCGTCCGGGAGTACGGGGGAGAGCAGGCGAAGGCGGTGCGGGCGGCCCTGGGCGGCCCCGGGGACGACGTGACGGTGCGGGCCGGGGACAGGACGCTGATCGCTCGCTGGGAAGCCGTGCTCCCCTGATCCGCGCCGTCCCCGGCCCGCGTCCTCCGGCCCGCCTCATCCGGGCCGGAGGAAGGCCGGATCGGCTCGCCTCGTCCGATCCGGCCGCCGGTCAGCCGAAGGCCCTCACCTCCAGCAGCCCGACCGCGTCGGGATCACCGTTCAGCACGACCCGGAGCCGGGTGGTGCTCACCTGGCCGAAGGTGACCCGGTTGAACGCGTCGGCGTTCACGGCGTAGCCGCTCGGGCTCGGCACGTCGACGTAGGCGCTGCCGTTCCAGTACTGCAGTTTCCACGACGCCGGCAGGTCGATGCCCTGGCCGTCGTCGAAGAAGTAGACCTCCGCCGACCTCAGCGTCTGCGCCGACGACCAGGTGAGCTCGGCCCACTGCGTGCCGGTCTCGGGCCAGGTGCCCCAGCGCGGGTTGACGGTGTCGTTGGAGGAGGGCGGGACGACGCCGTCGTTGATCGCGGCCACGCTCTCCCAGGAGGAGGTGTAGGAGGCCGACGGGGTCGCGGCCGGGGCCAGGTTCTGCTCCGCGCCCGCTCCGAGGGTGAAGGTCCTGGTCACCGGGGTGCTCTGCCGGTCGTAGTCGCGCAGCTGCACGGTGAAGGTCGCCGGGGCCGTCGAGGTCGTGGTCCCGGTGATGGCGCCGGTGAAACGGTTCAGGGTGAGCCCCGGGGGCAGGCTCCCGCCGGTGATCCTCCAGTCGTAGAAGGGCACGCCGCCCTTGGCGGCCAGCGTCTGCTGGTAGGCCTGGCCGGCGACGGGCCGGGGCAGGGCGGTGGTGACGATCGACGGCGGCAGGAACGGGGTGAGGTTGCGGTTGATCCGCCACCCGGCGTTCTCGGCCACGAGCAGGGCGAGCTTGGTCAGCATCCAGCGGCGGGTGGGGAACATGTGCGTCCAGCCGCCGCTCTGCCCGCTGAGCCGGTCCCAGTACGGCTGGGTGCCGGGGATGTGGTAGCCGGACTCCAGCGGGACGGCGCGGCCCTGGTAGGCGATGACGTCCTGGTCGTTGGCGCCCCCGGACTGCTCGTAGGCGCGCATGCCGGCCCAGTCGCTGTGGTAGGCGACGGCGTGGCCGTACTCGTGCATGACCAGGCCGTGGACGTCCAGCACCGAGCCCTGGATCTCCGTCTTGTACCAGTCCTCGTCGGCCAGCGAGGTGAAGAGCTGCTTGCCCGCCTCGTCGTACTCGAAGATCATCGCGGTCGAACGGTGCAGCGGGCCGGGGAGCTGCTGCCCCTGCCGGGTGAGGTACTTGCCGTTGCGCGCGGGGTAGCCGGTGGAGTACGGGCTCTGGATGCCGCGGAAGAACACGTACATGCCGTTGTAGGCCCGGTCGTTGGTGACGTTGATCATGTTCTGCCACTCGTTGCCGGGCAGGTGGTTGGTCTCCGCCCCGGCCGCGACCGTGTCGAACGGCGCCATGTCGAAGAAGCGGAACCAGTCCTTCACCGCCTCCTCGGCGGCGGTGCGGAAGGCCGGCTGCGAGAAGTACCCGGTGATGTTGTCGTAGCGGTAGTCGAAGGTGAGGGGGACGGTGGGCTGCAGCGCGGTCTTCTCGTCCTGCTGCACCCTGATCGGCATGGACTGGGTGTACACCTGCCTGCCGGCGTCGGTGGTGGTGAGCCGGAGCGTGTACAGCTCGTCCTGGCCGGGGGCCCGCTTGGAGTGGATGGCCAGCCGGAAGACCTTCTGCTCCGAGGCGTTCGCGAACGTCAGCCGCTTGGTGGCGCCGGTGGCGGTGAGCTGGCTGGGCAGGTCCATCATCAGGCGCGAGGTGCCCTCGGCCTTGAGGTCGACGGTGACGGGGTAGGTCACGCCCTCCGGCGGGCGGACGGTGAGCTCGACGTAGGGGTTGGCCAGGTATCCCTGCCAGTCGACGAGCTGGACCCCGTGGTCGTTGATCGTCCTGCCGAACATGTCGACGACCATGGCGGTGGGGGCGGCGTGCGCGGCGGGCGTGGGCACGGCGACCAGGGCGGATGCGAGGAGCAGGAGAGAGACGAACAGGCGTTTCATAACATACGACCTCAATTCTTCGGTGCCGGGAATGACGGTCCCTCGCCGCGGCGGCGACGGCCCTTGGCCGGGGGGTGGCGCCGGGGTCCCGGCCCGCGCGGGGCGGGCCGGGGTCCGGCGGGGGCGCGGCGAAGGGCGGCGCGGGGCGGCGGCGAGGGACGACGAGGGGCGGCCGCGGGTGACGCGGTGACGCGGTGACGCGGGTGACGCGGTCTAGGAGAAGACCTGCCACTCCAGGACGCCCGTGGAGAGGGCGGGCCTGGAGGTGATGCTCATCCGCAGCCGGGTGGTGCTGACCTGGTTGAACGTGGTCGTGTTGAAGGTGTTGGCCGCGGTCCCGCAGGACGACTGGCCCGGCACGTTCACGTAGGCGCTGCCGTTCCAGTACTGCACCTGGCAGGAGGCCGGCAGGTCGATGCCCTGGTTGTCGTCGAACCAGTAGGTCTTGACCGATCTGACGTTCTGGGCGGTGGGCCAGCGGTACTCGATCCACTCGGTGCCCTGGTGGTCCCAGTTGCCGTAGGCGCCGCGGCTGCGGTCGGCCGAACCGGCCGGGGTGTAGCCGTCGTTGACGGCACCCAGCGTCTCCCAGGGGGAGACGTAGGAGGTGGACGGCGTGGCGTTGACGGCGAGGTTTGCCGGACCGGTGGGGCCGGTGGTCTGGACGACCTTCTGCATGGTGCCGTCGGCGTTGAAGTACAGCTTGTCCAGGGTGACCGACCTGCGGAAGTTGCCGCCGCCGGGGGCCCCGGCGTTGTGGTACACCATGTACCACTGGCCCTTGTACTCGATGATCGCCGGGTGGTTCGTGGTGGAGGTGACCTGGTCGAGCACGACGCCGCGGTGGGTCCAGGGGCCCATGGGGCCGGAGGCGGTGGCGTAGCGGATGCAGGCGTAGCCGGGGGCCGAGCAGCCGGAGTCGTTGGCGGCGTAGGCCAGGTAGTAGACGCCGTTGCGCTTGAACATCCAGGGGGCCTCCCAGAAGTTGCTCACGCCGGACGGGGTGACGACCGATCCGTTGATCGAGGTCATGTCGGCGTTGAGCCGGGCGGCGCGCAGCCCGTAGTAGGAGCCCCAGTACATGTAGACCTGGCCGTCGTCGTCGGTGAAGACGGTGGGGTCGATGTTGAGCGGGGAGGAGTTGGGGGTGGAGTCGCTGATGAGCGGCCCGCCCTTGGCGTCGGTGAACGGGCCGGTCGGGCTGTCGCCGACCGCGACGCCGATGTTCATCCAGCCGGGGCCGTTGCCGTTGATCGACACGTACCAGTAGTACTTGCCGTTGGCGCCGCGCTCGACCTCGCCGGCCCACGCGTCGCCGCCGGCCCAGGAGAAGTTCGACAGCGACAGCTTGGCGCCCTGGTCGCTGAAGGTGGTCGCGTCGTTCGAGCTGTAGACGTGCCAGTCGCGCATGACGAAGTTGGTCCCGCCGACCGGCGCCTCGTCGTGCCCGGTGTAGAGGTACAGGTTGTCCCCGACGACCAGCGCGGCGGGGTCGGCGGTGTAGATGGAGGTGGTGATGGGCGCGGCGGCGCCGGCGGAACCGCCGGCGGTCATGACGAGGGAGAGCCCGAGGGCCGCGGCGATGATCGCCGACCAGCGTCGTCTCATGGGTGAACGCTCCTGGGGGGTCTGAGCGGAGATCCGAGCGGGGGCTGAGCGAGGGGACTGTTAGCGCTAACAGCACGTGCCGGGGAGAGAGGTGAGGCGCGTGTCGCGCGACGCTTACTTTTGGTTGAGCCGAGTGTTGGCGAAAACCGATACCCCGTCAAGGGCCACTTTCCGCTGCGCCGATGCCACTGGAAAGTAACCGCAGCTAGACGCGGTACAAGGGTGCTGAAAAGGTTTTCAGTGACGTGTACATACAGGGCCGGGACGGGCAGGTCTTGACGGGTGGTGTGTGACATCTTACGGTCCCTGAGGAAAACCTATTCCTGATTTTTCCGGGAGTGCGATGGCTGACTTTCGTGATCAGATCCGCGGTCCGGTGGTCCCCCCGGCGGGCGCGCGGAGGCCGCTCGGCGTCGGCGACGTCGAGATCGGCGGAGGACCCTTCGGGCGGTGGCAGCGGATCAACCGCGAGGCCGGCATCGCGCTCGGCCGGGAGAGGATGGAGAGCTCCGGCGTCCTGTCCAACCTGAGATGGGCCGCGGGGGAGGGGGAGGGGCCGTACCGGGGCTACCGCTTCCAGGACTCGGACCTGTACAAGCTGCTGGAGGCCGTCGCCTGGGAGCACGGCCGCGAACCGGCCGGGTCCTACCGGGCGTTCGTCGCCGAGTCCGCCGCCCTGCTGGCCAGGGCGCAGCGCGCGGACGGCTACCTCAACTCGCACTACCAGACGGTGAAGCCGGACAGGGTCTTCGCCGAGCTGGAGTACAGCCACGAGATGTACTGCGCCGGGCACCTCTTCCAGGCCGCGGTGGCCGCCGTCAGGACCGGCTGCGGCGAGGGTGCGGGCACCCCGGGGCCGGGTGGCGAGGAGCCGGGGGACCAGGAGCCGGGCGGGGAGCTGCTCGCCGTGGCGCGCCGCCTGGCCGACCACCTCGTGGACGTCTTCCTGACCGGCGGCCACGGCGGCATCGACGGGCACGCCGAGGTCGAGACGGCCCTGGTCGAGCTGTACCGCCTCACCGGCCACCGGCCCTACCTGGAGCTCGCCTCCCGGCTGGTCGACGGCCGGGGCAAGGGGCTGATCGCCGACGTCGGCACCGGGCCGCTCTACGCGCAGGACCACCTGCCCGTACGGGAGGCCGGCACCCCGGTCGGCCACGCCGTGCGGCAGCTCTACCTCGACGCCGGTGTCGTCGACGTCGCCGTCGAGACGGGCGACGCGTCGCTGCTGGAGTCCTCGGTGCGCCGCTGGGAGGACATGGTGGCCACCAAGACCTCGATCACCGGCGGGCACGGCTCGCGGCACGACGGCGAGGCGTTCGGCGAACGCTACGAGCTGCCGCCGGACCGCGCCTACAACGAGAGCTGCGCGGCCGTCGCGAGCATCCACTGGAGCTGGCGGCTGTTCCTCGCCACCGGGCAGGGCCGCTACACCGACCTGATCGAACGCACGCTGTACAACGCCTTCGCCGCCTCCACCTCCGCCGACGGCACCCGGTTCTTCTACGTCAACCCGCTGCAGCGCAGGACCGACCTCGTCGAGGACGCCTACCTGGGCAGGCGCCGGGAGTGGTTCGCGTGCGCCTGCTGCCCGCCGAACATCATGCGGCTGGTCTCCTCGCTGGGCCACTACGTGGCCACGGCCGACGACGACGGGCTGTCGGTCCACCAGTACGTGCCCGGCCTGATCCGCGCCGGCGCGATCACCCTGGCCGTCGAGACCGGCTACCCCTGGGACGGCCGGGTCGTCTTCACCGTCCGCGAGGCACCCGGCACCGCCCGGACGCTGCGGCTGCGGATCCCCGCGTGGAGCGCGGCGGGCGACCTGACCCCCGGCCCGGACGGCTACGCCGCCATCCGGCGGGCGTGGCGGCCGGGCGACACCTTCACCCTGGACCTGGACATGTCCCCCCGGCTGGTCCACCCGCACCGCAGGATCGACGCGCTGCGCGGGTGCGTGGCCGTGGAGCGGGGGCCGCTCGTCTACTGCTTCGAGCAGGCCGACCAGGACACCGACGTCGAGGACCTGGCGCTGGAGCCGGGCACGGCGCTGCGCGTCGTCGACAGGCCCGACCGGCCCGACCTGGCCGGGGTCGGCAGGACCGTGCTGATCGAGGCGGACGCCGTGCGCCTCCCGCCCGCGCCGGCCGCCGGCCTGCCGTACTTCACGACCCCGGCCGGCCTTCACACCGACCCCTCCACCGACCTTTCGACCGGCACGAGAACGACCGCCACGGCGATCCCCTACCACCAGTGGGACAACCGGGACGGCGGCGCCATGCGGGTCTGGATCCCCCTCGCGCAAGGACGTACACCATGAGACGACGGGACCTGTTCAGGATGGGCGGCCTGGCCGCCCTCGGCACCGCCGCCGCGGCCTGCGGCGCGGGCGGCGGGGACGGGAGGGCGGGAAGGGCGTCGCTGCAGTTCATGTACTGGGGCTCGGCGTTCGAGCAGAAGGCCGTCGCCTCGATGCTCAGGGAGTTCGAGAAGAAGAAGCCCGGCGTGAAGGTCTCCGCGCTGTTCACCCCCGACGAGTACGACGTGAAGCTCAACACCCTGGTCGCGGGGAACCGGATGCCCGACGTCGGCTACGTGCCGATGGCGATGTCGTTCCGCCTCGGCGAGCAGGGGAAACTGCTCAACCTCTTCCCGTACCTGACGAAGTACCCCCAGCTCGCGGGCTATCTCTCCGACGCCTACCTGTGGTCCGGGCAGGACACGCTGCACGGCGTCGCGACCGCCAACGAGATCGAACTGCTCTGGTACAGCAGATCGGCGATCGCGGAGGCCGGGGTCGAGACGCCCCCGGCCCTGGCGGCGAGCGCCTGGACCTGGGACCGGCTGGTCGAGAACGCCTACAGACTGACCGTGGACCAGAACGGGAAACACCCCGACGAGTCCGGGTTCGACCCCCGGCGGATCAGGCGGTTCGGGTTCTCCTGCAGCCTGACCTACCCCGCCGCCTGGTACGGGTTCCTGCGCAGCAACGGCGGGGACTTCGCCGACGAGACCGGCCGCACCTGCCTGCTCGACCGCCCCGAGGCGATCGAGGTCTTCCAGAACCTCCAGGACCTGATCTACAAGCACCGCGTCTCCCCCGGCCCGGGGCAGCTCGCGGCCACCGGCGACGACGTGCCCGGCACGAGCATCCTGCTGAAGACCAAGCGGGTGGCGATGGTCGTCGACGGGCACTGGAGCCTGCTCGACATGAACGAGAGCAAGGTGGACTACGGCATCGGCGTGCTGCCGGTGTACGAGCGGCCGTACACCACCGCGCAGGTCGCCGGGGCCTCCGCCGTGTTCGCCGGCACGAAGCACGTGGAGGAGGCGGTCGAGCTGTTCGCCTTCCACATCGACCCCCGCTACGTCGACCTGTACGCGCGGGGCCTGTGGATGCCCCAGGAGCGCAGGTACTACGAGGACCAGGCGGCCGTCGACTCCTGGATCAAGAACGACTCCCACCCGCCGGAGTTCCGCACCGCGGTCGTCGACTACGCCCGCGACCACGGCGTGCCGGCCTTCGGCAACCAGATCAAGGACATGACCGTCATCGGCTCCGACGTGCTCACCCCGGCACTGCAGGAGATCGAGAGCGGCAAACGCCCGGCGGCGGAGATCCTCAGGGAGGCCGCGCCGAAGATCACGGCCAGGCTGCGCGGCCGGCACCACACCCAGGGACTGTGAGATGCCCGCCCAGCCCGACATGCCCGCCCAGCCCGACCCACTCGTTCAGCCCGGCACGTCCGCTCAGCCCGGCACGTCCGCTCAGCCCGGCACGTCCGGCCGATGGCTCTCCGGTCAACGGCTCCCCGGCCGATGGCTCTCCGGTCAACGGCTCCCCGGCCGATGGCTCTCCGGTCAACGGCTCCCCGGTCAACGGCTCCCCGGTCGGCGGCTTTCCGGTCAGCGGCGCATGGAGCGGCGCTGGGGCGTGCTCATGGCCGTGCCCGCGATCCTCGGCTTCGCGATCTTCACGGCCGGGCCGATGGTGGCCTCGTTCGCCTTCAGCCTGACCGACTGGCAGATCGGCGGCACCCCGTCCTTCGTGGGCGTGGACAACTACGCCGCGCTGGCCGGTGACGAGCTGTTCTGGAGGTCGCTGAGCGTCACGACGTACTACACCCTCGGCGCCGTGCCGCTGGGGCTGATCGTCGCCTTCGCCGTCGCGCTGCTGCTCAACCGGCGGGTGCGCGGGCTCTCGCTCTGGCGGACCGTCTTCTACCTGCCGACGCTGGTGCCCGCGATCGCGAACGTGGTCCTGTGGATCTGGATCTTCAACCCCGACTTCGGCCTGCTCAACTCCCTGCTGCGCGAGGCCGGACTGCCCGCCGGGCAGTGGATCTACGACGAGGCGACCGCGATCCCCTCGCTCGTCGTCATGAGCACCTGGGGGTTCGGCAACACCATGGTGATCTTCCTCGCGGGCCTGCAGGGGGTGCCCCGGCACCTGTACGAGGCGGTCTCCATCGACGGCGGCGGGCCCCTGCGGCGCTTCTGGCACGTGACCCTGCCCATGATGACCCCCACCATCTTCTACAACCTCGTCGTCGGGGTGGTCGGCACCTTCCAGGTCTTCAACCAGGCGTACGTGATGACCGAGGGCGGCCCCGACCACTCCACCCTCTTCTACGTCTACTACCTGTTCCGCAAGGCGTTCATCGAGAGCGAGATGGGGTACGCGAGCGCGCTGGCCTGGGTGCTCTTCATGATCATCATGGTGCTCACCTTCCTGATGTTCCACAACGCCCGCCGCTGGGTGTACTACGAGATGGCGGGCGCCCGATGACCGCGACCGGCGCCCCGCGCCGCCCCCGCCCCAGCCGGGACGGCACCCCCGGCACTCCCGGCGGCCCCGGTACCCCCGGGGTTCCCGGCACACCCGGAGCTCCCGGCGCCCCGCGCGCCCGGACCGGTGCCGCCCCGACGCGCCGTCCCCGGCGGTACCGCAGGATGCTGGTCTACCTGGCCCTGACCGCCGGGGCACTGCCGACCCTGCTGCCGTTCGTGTGGCTGGTGCGCAGCTCGCTCATGCAGGACTCCCAGATGTTCACAGCGCCCCCCGAGTGGATCCCCTCGCCCTTCCAGTGGTCCAACTTCACCGAGGCGCTCACCGCCCAGCCGTTCGCCCTCTACTTCCTCAACACGGTGATCATCGCCGTCGTCAGCGTGCTCGGCACCGTCGTCACCTGCTCGATCGCCGCCTTCAGCTTCTCGCGGCTGCGCTGGCGGGGACGCGACGTGGTCTTCGCCGTCCTGCTCAGCGCGGTGATGCTGCCGTACGCGGTGACGCTCATCCCCACGTTCGTCATGTGGCAGGAGCTCGGCGCGCTCGACACGTTCGTCCCGCTCACCGTGCCGAGCTGGTTCGCCGGGGCCGGGGGAGGGGTGTTCAACGTGTTCCTGCTGCGGCAGTTCTTCCTGACCATCCCCTTCGAGCTGGACGAGGCCGCCTACATCGACGGGGCCTCGCCCGGACGGGTGCTGTGGACCGTCGTCCTGCCGCTGTCGCGGCCCGCGATCGTCGTGGTGACCATCTTCACCTTCATCGGCACCTGGAACGACTTCCTCGGGCCGCTGCTCTACCTCAACGACGAGAGCAGGTACACGCTCTCGCTCGGCCTGGCCTCCTTCCAGAGCGTCTACATCACCCAGTGGGGCTACCTGATGGCCGCCTCGGCCGCGGTGATCGCCCCGATCATCGCGCTCTTCTTCTTCCTCCAGCGCTACTTCATCGAGGGGGTCACACTCACCGGCATCAAGAACTGACGGCCCTCGGGCCGCTTCGGACCGCCCTGAGTCGCTTCGGGCCGCCCTGAGTGAGGCCGCCCCGGGCCGTCTCAGACCGTGGAGTCGCGGATGACCAGGCGGCAGGGCATCCGGTGCACGCCCGGGGTGGCCCGGCCGTCGATCGCGGCGAACAGGTGCTGGGCCGCCGTACGGCCCAGGGCCTCCAGGTTCATGTCGACCGTGGTGAGCGGGGGCCTGGTCTCGGTGGACAGGACCTCCCAGTTGTCGTAGCCGACGACCGCGAGGTCCTCGGGCACCCGGCGGCCCCGCTCGCGGGCGGTCTCCATCAGCCCGGCCGCTATCTGGTCGCTGCCGCACACCACCGCGTCGACCTCGGGGTCGGCCCGCAGGATCACGTCCGCGGCCTGGCGCCCCCAGCGCTGCGACCACGCGCCGTACATCACCTGGCCGCCGGACAGCGGCAGGCCCGCCTCCTCCAGCGCGGCGGTCACCCCGGCGGCGCGCTCGCGGGCCGCCTGGTAGTGGGTCGGGCCGGTGACGTGGGCGATCCTGCGCCGCCCGAGGGTCAGCAGGTGCCGTACGGCCTGCGCGGCGCCGTCCACGTCGTCGGGGACGAACGACACGTCCGCCGGGTCCGCCGACGGCGCGTACGCGTAGACCACCGGTATCGGCAGGTCGCGGCCGACCGACGGACGGGGGTCGGTGCTCTCGCCCACCACGATCAGGCCGTCGACGCGGCGGGTGAGCAGCGTCCGGACGTGGTGCTGCTCGCGGATGGCGTCGCCGCGCGCGTCGCAGAGCAGCACCGCCATCTCACCCGCGCCGAAGGCGTCCTCGGCGCCGAGCAGCACGGGGATGCCGAACCGGCCCACGCTGTCGCCGGTGAGCAGGCCCACGGTGCGGGTCTGCCCCGACAGCAGGCCCCTGGCCAGCGCGTTGGGACGGAAGGAGAGCTCCTCGGCGGCGCGGAAGACGCGCTCGCGGGTCTCCGCGCGCACCTGCCCGCGCCCGTTGAGCGCCTTGGAGGCCGTCGCGATGGACACCCCCGCGCGGGTGGCCACGTCGGTGATCGTGGCGTGTCGTTGGGGAGCCATCTGAGAGAAAACCTTTTCTACTGGGGGACGTACACCCCCGTCGAAGATAGTCGCCGACCTGCCCCTGAGCAAGCCCGTCCACGGGCCTGACAAGGGCATATGGGTTCCGGCCCGGATGAAATCCTTTTACGACCCGGCGCGATCCCGCGGGCCGGTCGACGCGCGGACCACCAGCCGTCCCGGAGCGCGCACGACGCCGGAGGCGCGGTGCCCGTCCAGGGCGGCGGACAGGTACCGTACCGCGGTGGCGCCGAGCCGTTCCAGGCCGGGGTCGACGGTGGTCAGCGGCGGCTGGCAGTCGGCGGCCAGCGCCGTCCAGTTGTCGTAGCCCACGACCGCGACGTCCCCGGGGATCGTCCGGCCGAGCTGCGCCAGGGCCTGGCAGGCGCCGTCGGCGATCTGGTCGTTGCCGCAGAAGATCGCGTCCACCCGGGGTTCGGCGGTGAGCAGCGCGCGCGTGGCGGAGCGTCCCCAGCGGCGCGACCACTCGCCGTGCAGCGGCCCGCCGCCGGCCAGGCCGAGTCCGTGGTCGTCCAGCACGCCGCGCAGGGCGGCCAGCCGGTCGCGCGTGGCGCGGTAGGACTCCGGGCCGGTGATGTGCCCGATGCGGCGGCGGCTCAGCGACAGCAGGTGCTCGGCGGCCAGGCGCGCGCCGCCCGCGTCGTCGGCCAGGAGAGACAGGTCCGCCGGGTCGTCGGACTCGCCGTAGACGTAGACCACCGGCACCCCGGCGTCGCGGGTCAGCGACGGGCGCACGTCGTTGTCCTCGCCCACGATGACGAACCCGTCGACCTGCCCGGCCGTCAGGGAGCGCAGGTAGTGCTCGCGGCGGCGGGGGTCGCCGCGCGCGTCGCAGAGCACCGCGGACATGCCCTCGCCGCCCAGCGACCTCTCCACGCCGAGGAGCACCTGCATCGAGAAGCGCCCGTCGCGCTCGTCGGTGAGCAGGCCGACGGTGCGCGCGCGGGCGGCGGCGGGCGGGCCCGGGGCCGCGGCGGCACGGAAGGACAGCTCGGCCGCGGCGCGCCGTACCCGGGACCTGGTCGCGTCGGCGACCTCGGACCGGTTGTTGAGGGCCTTGGAGGCCGTCGCCACGGACACCCCGGCCCGCCTGGCCACGTCGGTCAGGGTCACCGCTCCGGAACGACGTCGACCCACCGAAATCCTTTCAAGGCCGTCGCAACCGTGTGCGGGTTTCGTACACGCGCGGCTCAGCCTATGACGGACCCCCCATCCCGATCAACGATCTGCGACCGTTCTCCGTTATCAAAATTTAACGTTGCCGAAAACCTTTTCGGGGTCGATCGTGAACTAAGGCGCGGTCCCCCGCCGCGCCTGCCGTTCCACCACCCGTCACACCGCCACCGCGCCGCCCGACGGCGCCAGCCCTCTCTCCGGACCCCAAAAGGGTCCAGCACCCCCCAAGGACGTGACGCATGCCGACATCAGCCCGCTTCAGACGACGATCAGTGACCGTGGCGGCGACGCTCTGCCTCGCGGTGAGCTCGCTGACGGTCCTCGCCCAGGAGGCGTCCGCGGACCAGCCCATCGGGTACCCGACCTTCTCCGGCCCGGCCGTCCCGGCGCCGCCGGTCGGCTACACAGGCGGCAACATGATGCAGGCGATCTACGACTCCGAGAGCTCCGGGACGAACTTCTGGATCGACCGGCTGCTCGCCCGGCCCGGCAGCGACCCCTCCGACGCCGACGGCGGCATCCTGATGACCCGCGGCCGGGCGTTCTTCATGAAGACCCACACCCCGGGCACGCTGGGGTTCGCCGGAAAGGCCGCCTACATCGAGAGCATCAACGACCAGAGCGCGTTCACCGTGACGGTCACGCCGGGCTCCCTCAGCGAGCAGGTGAGCCAGCGCTGGCAGGCGCCCAGCCACTACAGGAGCGTGCACACCGGCAGCGGCATCCGGGTCGAGCAGACCAAGTTCGTCACCCAGAACAACGTCGCGGTGGCCAACCTCTCGATCGTCAACACCGGCTCGGCCTCCACCACCGTGCAGCTCCGCGCCGCCTCGCCGTACGCCACCTCCGGCAGCGGCAACGAGCTGACCGGCACGGTGAACTCGTTCAAGAACCTGACCACGATCTACCCGCGCCTGTCGGGTGACGGCTTCACCGCCTCCGGCGGGGCGCTCACCCGGTCGATCACCGTCGCGGCCGGGGCCACCGCCACCGCCAAGGTCGTCATGGGGTTCGTCACCAACGAGATCCCCGAGTCGCTGAGCGAGTACACCACCTACAAGGGCTACAGCAACGCCACCGCGTTCGCCACGCACGTGCGCGCCTACAACCTGTGGTGGGCGCAGAACATCCCCTACTTCGACGCGCCGGAGCCGGCCATCAAGAAGAACTACTACTACCGCTGGTGGCTGATGAGGTTCAACACCCTCGACGCGAACCTGCCCGGCCAGACGTACCAGTTCCCGACCTCGATCGAGGGCGTGCTCGGCTACAACAACGCGATCGCGCTGACCCAGCCGATGCACATCGACGACCTGAAGTACCTGCGCACCCCGCTGTACGCCTACGGCGACTGGCTCTCGGTCGGACAGACCTCCAAGGGCGGCCGGTTCATGGACAACCCCGGCGACCCGGACAACTGGTCCAACAGCTACACGCAGTACATCGGCGAGGCGGCCTGGAAGAGCTACCAGATCCACGGCGGCCAGCCCGCCATCGCGGCGAGCCTCGCCAAGTACGCCGAGGGCGACGCCAAGGGCCAGCTCAGCTACTACGACCGCGACAACAACGGCCTGATCGAGTACGACTGGGGCGCGCTGACCGGCAACGACGCCGACGCGGTCTCCTTCCACTGGCGCGCGGGCAACCTCGACCGCACCGAGTCCGCCTACGTCTACAGCGGGGCCCTGGCCGCCGCCCAGGCCTACGAGACGATCGGCAACACCGCCAAGGCCACCGAGATGCGCGCCCTGGCCACCCGGGTGCAGAACGCGGTCGTCAACGTGCTGTGGAACCCCACCGCCAAGGTGCTGCAGCACCGGCACGTGGCCACCAACGCGCTCAACCCCTGGAAGGAGATCAACAACTTCTACCCGTACGCGGTGGGCCTGATGCCCAACACGGCCACCTACCGCGAGGCGCTGCGCCTGTACGCCGACCCCGCCGAGTACCCGATCTTCCCCTTCTACACCGCCAACCAGCGCGACAAGGCCGCGGCGGCGGCGGCCGGCAACCCCGGCAGCAACAACTTCTCCACCATCAACTCCACCGTGCAGTTCCGGCTCTACTCCTCGGCGCTGCGCAACTACCCCAGCCCCTACATCTCCAACGAGGACTACAAGAAGCTCCTGTACTGGAACGCCTGGGCGCAGTACGTCGGCGGCAACACCCAGTGGCCGGACGCCAACGAGTTCTGGGCCAACTGGAACGGCTCGTCCATCACCTACCGGTCGTGGATCCACCACAACATCCTCGGCAGCAGCAACTGGACGCTGATCGAGGACGTGGCCGGGCTGCGTCCCCGCAACGACGGCAAGGTGCAGCTCTCGCCGATCAACATCGGCTGGTCGCACTTCGCGGTCAACAACATCCGCTACCGCAACGCCGACCTGTCGATCGTCTGGGACGACCCGGCCGACGGCGTGACCCGCTACCCGGGGGTGCCCCAGGGCTACTCGATCTTCGTCAACGGGACCCGGGCCGCGACCGTCAACCAGCTCGTGCCCTTCGTGTGGGACCCGGCCACCGGCGGGGTCACCTTCAGCGGCACCACCGGCACCGTGGCGTACAACGTCGCGGTCCCCGGGATGCAGGCGCCCCAGCAGGTCGTCCACTCCGAGGCGCGCGTGGTCGACGCGCTCGCCAAGGCCGGGGTCGACCTGAGCGCGAACCTGACCAACCTCGCCCAGGGCGTCGCCGTGTCGGCCTCGCACACCGCCTCGGGCACCAGCACCGGCGCGGCCGTGGACGGCTACCCGACCAACGAGCCCTTCTGGGGCGCGGGCGGCTCGCCCAACGCCCAGGACTGGTACGAGGTGAACCTCGGCAGCTCCAGGACCGTCGACGAGGTCAGGCTCTACTTCAAGGACAGCCGCCCGGCGAGCGGCACCTACCGGGCGCCGTCGTCGTACCAGGTCCAGTACCTCAACGGTTCCACCTGGACGAACGTCGCCTCGCAGGTCAAGACGCCCGCCACCCCGCAGGGCAACTACAACCTGGTCCGGTTCACGGCCGTCAACGCCCAGCGGGTCAGGGTGCTGATGACCAACGCCTCCGGAGCCAAGAGCGGCCTCACCGAGATCAAGATCTACAACCGGGGCGGGACCCAGCCGCCGCCCACCGGCAACCTGGCGACGTCGGCGACGCCCTCGGCCTCCCACACCTCGGCGTGGGAGTCGGTCGCCGCGCTCAACGACGGGATCGACCCGTCCTCCTCCAACGAGACGGTCAACCCGCGCTGGGGCACCTGGCCCGAACAGGGCGAGCAGTGGGCCCAGCTGACCTGGCCGTCGGCGGTATCGGTCAACCGGGCGCAGGTGTACTTCTTCGACGACGGCCAGGGCATCGACCTTCCGGCGTCGTGGAAGCTGCAGTCCTGGAACGGCACGGCCTACGTGGACGTGCCCGGCGCGAGCGGCTATCCCGTGGTCGCCGACCAGTACAACACCGTGACCTTCCCCGCGGTGAGCACGACCCGGCTGCGCGCGGTGCTGCAGAGCGCCTCCGGGGCCTCCGTCGGACTCCTGGAGGTCAAGGCGTTCGCGCCGTAGCGACCGCCCGACGATCGGCGCCGGCCCCATGAGGGTCGTCCGCCGGGCGGAGGGGACCACGAGTCCCCTCCGCCTCCCGTTCTCCCGGCCGCGTCCCCCTGCCTCTCCGGCGGGGGGACGCGGTCGTCGTTATCCGGTGATTCGCGAGGTCTGCGGGGTAGGCGGAATGATGCAGGCAGAACGCCTCGGGCAGGTCGGCGAGGTGGCCGCTGTTACGGAAAGCGCTTACCGTAGGAGGGTGGTCCCCGCGGGGCGTCAGAGGCTCCATTGAGGAAAGGCTCCATCTTGATCCACTCAGTTGACCCCAGAACCGGCGAGTCCGCCGGAGATCCCTTCCCCCCGACCCCGGACGCCGAGGTGGACGCCGTCGTCGAGGCGGCCCGCGCCGCCGGCCCCGCCTGGCGTTCCGCCGACCGGGCCCCCGTGCTGGAGGCGGTCGCGGCGGCGCTGGAGGCGAACGTCGAGGAGCTCTGGCGGGCGGCCGACGCCGAGACCGCGCTCGGCGAGACCCGGCTGCGCGGCGAGGTCGGGCGCGCCGCCGGCCAGTTCCGGCTCTTCGCCCAGGTTCTGCGGGACGGCGGTCACGTCGAGGCGGTGATCGACCACGCGACGGCCCAGCCTCCCGTCCCGGACCTGCGCCGGATGAACCACCCCCTGCCCGGCGTGGTCGGCGTCTTCGCCGCGAGCAACTTCCCGTTCGCCTTCTCGGTCGCGGGCGGCGACACCGCCTCGGCGCTGGCCGCCGGATGCCCGGTCGTGGTCAAGGCCCACGACGGCCACCCGCGCACCTCGGAGCTGTCGTGGCGGGTCATCAGGGACGCCCTGCCCGACCCGGCCCTGCTCGGCCTGGTCGGCGGGCTCGACGCCGGCAAGCGGCTGGCCGGGCACCCGTCGGTGTCGGCCGTCGGCTTCACCGGCTCCATCCCGGGCGGCAAGGCCATCCAGGCGCTGATCGCCGAACGCCCCGACCCCATCCCGTTCTACGGCGAGCTGGGCAGCGTCAACCCGGTCGTGGTGCTGCCGTCGGCGGCCCGCGACGGCCTGGCGCAGGGCTTCGCCGCCTCGCTGACCCTGGGCACCGGCCAGTTCTGCACCAACCCCGGGCTGGTGTTCGTGCCCGACGACGCCGAGCTGCTGGCGTCCATCGCCGACGCGGTCTCCGCCACCGAGGGCGGGCCGATGCTCACCGAGCGGATGCAGGGCGGCTTCCTGCACGGGCTGGCCAGGCTGGGCAAGCTCTCCTCGTTGGCCCAGGGCAGGCCGGGGGAGGGGGCGTTCGCGGTGACGCCTCAGGTGTTCGTCACCGACCTGGCGACGTTCGCCGGGGACCCGCACGGCATCGCCGAGGAGTGCTTCGGCCCGGCCGCCGTCGTGGTGGTCTACACCGACCCGGCCGAGCTTCCCGCCGTCCTGGAGCGGCTGGACGGCTCGCTGACCGCGACGATCCACGCCACCGACCCGGCCGAGGCGCGCGCCAGCTCCGAGGTGCTGCTGCGGAAGGCGGGACGGCTGATCTGGAACGGCTGGCCGACCGGTGTCGCGGTCCGCTGGGCCATGCACCACGGCGGCCCCTGGCCCGCCAGCACCGCCGCCGCCCACACCTCGGTCGGCGCCGCCGCGCTCCGCAGGTGGCTCGTCCCCACCGCCTACCAGGACTGGCCCGCCGAGCTGCTCCCGCCCGAGCTACGCGACGACAACCCGCTGGGCATCCCCCGCCGGGTCGACGGGGTCCTCGTCGAGGGCCGCGCCTGACGACCGTCCGTCCCCTCACGCGGGAGAGGGCCTGCACCCGTCCCTCTCCCGCGCGGCGCACGCCACCGGAAGCGGTCGTCGACACGGCGATCCCCCCTGGGCAGAACCGGCTCGGCGACGCGTCGTGACCGCTCGCGGGATCGCGAAAGAACAGGCGGCACCATGAAGCCCGTCGTCACGCGGCGGGCTGTGGACTTTCGGGGGAGACCATGGACAGCAGGTGTTCGCGCGCCTGCCGTATCTCCGGGGTGGAGTTCCATGGGAAGGACGCCCTGAGTATTTCGTGCACCCGTTTGTCAACCCTCGCCGAGGCGACGAACGGAAGTGCTCGCGCCAGTTCGTTCATCCGATCGGCCGCGAAGGACGGATCGGAAGCCCTTATCGCCGTCTGTACCTGCCGTCCCAGATACTGCGCTCGGAAAAGTGGCGACCACTGCCCGATCGTGCCCGCTGCCTCGTCCAGAAGTGTTCCGGCTTCCCGGTATTCGCGAAGGTGACTCAGCCCTATGCCGACGTCACCCGCCAGGGCGGCTTGCCCGAAGGGAGAAAGCCCTCCGACGTCGAGCGCACGATCGAGCGCATCCCTGGATGCCTTTCTCTGCTCCGGTACGAGCGCAAGGGAACGCCCGAGCCTCATGTTCAAGGACGCTCGCAGGCTACCGGTGATGCCCGGAACCTGAAGTCCCCGCTGAGCGTAGGTCACCCCTCGTGCATGGTCACCCCGATAGAGACCGACTCGGCTCAGGCTGTCGTACGCGCGGGCCTGGCTCGTGAAGTCCTGGGCCCGGAGTGCGAGGTCGAGTGCGATCCCGCCGGTCCGGTCGGCCTGGGAAAGTCTCCCCGCGTCGTACAGGACGAGGGTGACCTGGTACATGAGTTCGGAGATCGCTTTTTGCAAGGGCCGTTCGACGGCCTCCTTCAATATTCGATCGACGTGCCGCATGTGGCTTGACGCGCGCGACATGAGGGGAATTCCGCCGAGCTCGTACCGGCTGCGAGCGAGCGACGCGGCCAATGCGTTCACATAGTCGGCGTCCTGGTAGGGATTCGCGCCTGCGGAAGGGACGAAGACAACGGATGCGGCGGCTGCCAGAAATTCCCTGCGTTCCACGGACTCCTCCACTTTGGGAGATATGCGTATTTCCCAGCCCACACGTGCCAATAGGTTGACGGCTTTGGCCATGCCGGTGTCCTTGTGACCTCGCGACACCTCGGAGACCCATGCCTGGGAAACGCCCAGCTCACGGGCGAGATCGGTCTGGGTCCACCCTCGTTGCTCCATGATCGCTTTAAGGGCCTCTGGGAAAGTCCGCACCTCCACCGAATGAGCGTATCGCCGTGAGCGATCTCCCCCTAGTACTTCCATCGCTGCGAGCGATGCCCTTGCTGGTGCTCTCGGAAACGGGCCGGAACCATGAGGGGCCCAAAGAGCGCGCGCCTGTGAGAGGAAGGACGGGTGTTATGAGAGTGACGCACGACGAATCAGAGGGGCGGAGCGAAAATCGACGTAGTGACGATTCCGGTGAGATGATCAGCGACGCCGCGGTGGAAAGACAGGACAGGGCTCTGGCCGTCGTGCAACGACTTCTCGCCGAACACGGCATCCGTGCCCACCGTCACAACACGATCAGCCTCCGACTCTACGGTAACCATGCCGACTTCCCCGCCTGGCCCAACCGACCCGATTACCGTACGTGGGTGAGGCGATATCCACCGGAACTCACGGTGGTCGACGCTCGGGGCCGACGCGATATGACGGTGACCATGGGGCCGCGCTCGGGGTGCTATCTGGTGTTCATCCCCAATGATTCCGATCTGCAGGCTGTCGGGCAGGAGGAACCGGAAAAGGTGGTCGCCCTGATCCTGGCCGCTTGGAGGGCGTGATCGTGTACGGCTGGGTCATCCTGGGGGAGGCGGCCACGAAGCGGGTCAACGGCCAAGAGATCATCATCACCGCCGGGAGGTCGGGTGACCTCGGAGCGGCCATCAGGGCCTGGGAGGACGGCGAACGTCACCGGATGTCGTACGAACTGGGAAACCTCGGCCGCCTGGTCAACGACGCGCTGGACCGGCTACGGCAGGCCAGGGACGTCTGATGCGGAGGTCGGGCGGGTCACTCCTGTCGTTGGCCACATCGTCCGGTGGCAAGGAAAGTGTGATCGGCCGGAAAGGCGGTGCCAGTGTTGAGGAGTGATTCTTCCGACGGCGTGTACGTGCTCGAATCTCTCGAATATGTACCTTCATCAGAGATGCCCGATATCGAGCTGTTCAGAGATCGCCGCGAGATCAAGTCCCTGCTGGAGACCATGCGAGATTCCCTCAGGCATCGCACGAAAGAAAAGATCTCCCAGGCGATAGCCCAAGCGGTCGCCGAGGTCGAGAAGGCCCGGTCGGCAGACGAACCAGAGGCATCGCAAGGTCATCGCCGAAGCGCGTAACGCGTCCGGCCCGAGTTGCGGCAACGGCCGGCGCCCCCCGGGGGCAGTCGGGGGGCGCCGGGTTCGGAGTGCGGATCTCAGGCGGGTCCCTAGCGGGCCTCGCCGACGCCCGCGTGGCGGGAGACCTCGCGGCGCACCGACTCGGCCGGGTCGATCCCGGTGTGCAGGACGGGGGTCCAGCCCGCGTCCGCGCCGAGGTCGACGTCGTTGGCCGCGTTGTGGACGGCGACGAGGTCGATCGGGACGACGGGCCCTCCCACCCGGAGCACGTTGCCCCGGGCGGTCAGGGAGGTGCCGCCCCAGTTGTAGACGAGGTCCGCCGGGTCCACCGCCCGGCCCAGCCGGAAGAAGTTGTTCTCGGCGAAGATCTGCGACCCGACGCCCACGCCGAGCGCGTACTGGAAGTCCTCGGCGTCGGGGATCTCGTAGTAGTTGTTGTAGACGTGCACCTGGCCGAAGCGCACGCGCGGGAGCCGCTGGAGCACGTTCTCGAAGTGGTTGTGGTGGATGGTGACGTTCAGCTTGCCCGTGTCGTTGGCCGGGTTGTTGGTCGAGCCGATCAGCATCGTCTTGTCGTGGCCGGAGAAGCGGTTCCAGGACGCGGTGACGAAGGTGGAGGCGTTGGTGATGTCGAGCTGCCCGTCGTGCACCTGGTACGGCCTGCCGAAGTGAAGCGGCTGGGCGGAGTCGGGGTTGTCGCCGTCGGTGAAGGTGTTGTGGTCGACCCACACGTGCGTGGAGCCGGTCACCGTGATGTTGTCGTAGAGGGAGTTCCAGTTGCCCTCGGCGCCGTCGGTCGGATCCCACTTCGGGAAGCAGTCGGCGGTGTCCTCGAACGTGATGTTGCGGATGATGACGCTGTCGGCCTTGTCGACGTGCAGGTTGACGCCGCGGATGCGGGCGTTCCCGCCCAGGCCGACGAGGGTGGTGCCGGAGCGGACCTTGAGCTTGATGTCGGCGGTCTGCCGGGCCGCCGAGGCGACCCGGGCCGCCTCCATCGGGCCGGAGGGCACGGTGGCCCTGCCCCACACCGCCGGGTCGTACGCGGCGAGGTAGCCCTCCAGCGTGTAGCCGCCGGTGACGTAGTCGGCGCAGGTGCTCTCGGGGGCGACCGTCCCCTTCACGTAGACGATCGAGGGGGTGGGGGCGGCGAGCGCGGTGGCCAGCTCGGTGCGGGTGGAGACGACGTGCACGTTCGAGGCGGGCGCGGCGGCGCCCCCGGTGGTGCCGGTGCCCTCGGACGCCCAGCCGTCGCCGGCGGGCAGGGTCTGGCGGCCGAGGTCCTTGCCGCCCCCCGGGGGGCCGGCCGCGGGGGCCGCCGGGCCGGTGGCGGACGCGGACGCGGCCGGGGCGGCCAGCACCGCCAGGGAGAGCAGGGCGGTGAGCGCGACGGCTCGTTTCATGGTGGTTCCTCCACGGGTCAGGCGGGGAGAGGGAAGGCTCCGCGAGGTTCTGAGGCCTTCCGGGTGGTGGGAGACGGGCACGCCCTGGTCAGGGCAGGACGCGCCCGCCTCCGGTCTGTGTGCGGCTCAGCCGCCGTTGCGCTGCTTGTACGACGCCTGCGCCTCGGTGAGCCTGGCCGCGAACGCGTCCAGGAAGTCCTTGGCGGGCAGGGTGCCCTGAAGGACCTTCTGGAACTCGGGCTCCATGTCGGTCTTGGTGATCGCGTTGAACTCCGGCAGGTGGTACGGCATCTGCACGACCCTCGTCGCCGGGTCGTTGAGGATCGTGAGCGCGGTGGAGATGTGCTGCAGGCCGGAGATCCAGGGCTCCTCGCCGACCTCGATGTTGGCGGGAAGGACGCCGGTCTTCTCCGACCAGTAGCTGTTCATCTGCTTGGAGGCGACGAACTCGGCGAACCTGTACGCCGCGTCCTTGTTCCTGCCGGTGGCGAACAGGCCGATGCCCGAGACCGGGTTGGAGAGGATCGAGTGGGCCCCGGAGGTGGAGGTGGGCACGGCCAGCGCGGCCACCTTGTCCACGCCGAGGGTCTTGGCGTGGTCCTGGTAGGAGCCGAGGTTGTGCTGCATGATGCCGATGTTGCCGCCGTCGAACTGGGCGACCATCTTCGTGTAGTCGTTGCCGATGTCGGCCTCGGGCGTGACCTTCTTGTACAGGCCGGCCAGCCGGGTGAGGGCGGCCACGTTCCTGGGGTCGTTGACGGTCGCCCTGCCGGAGGCGTCGAAGATCTCGGTGATGCCGGACTGGCCGTACACCACCTCCAGCATCTGCGCGATCGAGCCGGCGCCGCCGCGGATGGTGAAGCCGTAGCGGTTGTTCGCGGTGTCGGTCAGCCTCTCGGTGGCGGCGAAGAACTCGTCCCAGGTCCTGGGGGGCTTGATCCCGGCCTCCTTGAACCAGTCGGTCCGGTACCAGAAGACGCCCATGTTGGTCGACATGGGGATCATGTAGGTCTTGCCGTCCGGCACGGTGCCCTTGACCGTGGAGAGCACCTGCTCGTTCAGCTTGCCGTTCAGCGCGCCGGAGGTCAGCCGCTCGTCGAGGGGCTCCAGCGCCTTCTGCGCCACCAGGCCGGCGAGCGCCGCGGTGGAGACGCCGCCCACGTCGGGCAGGCCGCCGCCGGCGATGGCGGTGTCGTACTTCTGCTGGGCCTGGGCGATCGGGATGCCGACGTAGGCGACCTCCACGCCGGGGTTGGCCTTGTTGTACTCGGCGATGATGTGCTTCCACACCGGGGTGCGCGCGGGACCCCCGTTGTCGTCCCAGAAGACCAGCGTGGTCTTCCCACCGGCGGACGGTAAGGGCTCGTCCGAGCCGCAGGCGGCGAGACCGGCGCCCAGGGTCACAACCACGGCCACGATCGCCAGACGCCTGGAGCGTTCGATCATTGCTCTTCACCTCTCCTCGTCGTGTCCCCCGACATGGTGTGACCGTACGGCTCGGCGCCCGTGGCCGGAAGGGCGCCGGCCGTGCTCTCCGGCCCGGGGAAGGGCCTGGTCCAGGGAACACGGAGTTCCGAGTAGAGCGCGAGCCGCTCCGCGCTCGCCGCCGTGACCTCGGCGATCCGGGGCAGCACCCGCCGTTCGGCGCCCACCTCCTGGAACACGTCCGGGATCGCCCGAGGGGGAGGCGCCAGCCGCACCGCCTCCACGACGCGCATGAAGCCGTCGGTCCGCTCCAGCGGCACCAGCAGCTCCGTGCCGTCGCGCAGGTGCGCCACGAGGTTCTCCAGCAGGCCGGTCCTGGGGTACACGGCCGAGGTCCCGCCGGACTCGACGCGGTCCTCGGTGTAGGTGAGCCTGATCCGCCCCCGCTCGCCGTGCACGATCAGGTACGGCTCGTGCCGCCGGTCCGCGCAGAGCGAGACCGCGACCGTCACCGTGGTGTGGTCGTCCATCCGCAGCCGCACGCACGAGGTGTCGTCCGACTCGACGGCGTTGGCCCGGTAGAGCTCGACCTCGATCTCCTCGATCCCGGCTCCGGAGACGGCCAGCGCGGTCGCGGTCGCGTGCGCGAGCGGGTTGGTGAGGGCGCCGTCGACCACCGGCACGCCGCCGACCTCGCGCCGCCCGGCCCAGGGGACCCGGTCGTAGTAGGAGTAGGGCCGCTCCCAGGCGCCGGCCGCGCCGATGCCGACGACGGGGCCGATCGCCCCCTCGGCGATCATCCTGCGGACCGCGGGGATCGCCTCCGAGCCCAGGCTCTGGAAGCCGACCTGGCAGGCGAGCCCGGCTCGGCGGGCCGCCGCCCCGATCCTGCGGTAGTCCGCGTACGTGGCGGCGGGCGGCTTCTCCAGCAGCAGGTGCGTGCCGGCGCCCAGCGCCCTCTCCGCCAGGTCGGCGTGGGTGTGGATGGGCGTGCACAGGATCGTCACCTCGGCGCCGGTGCTCTCGATCAGGCCGGTCAGGTCGCCGGAGAACGCCGTCCCGGCGGGCAGGTCGTCGACCGGCCGGACGTCGCACACCCCGGCCAGCTCCACCAGCCCGGTCCCGGCCAGGCGCCGGACGTTCCTCAGGTGCGACGAGCCGTGCCCGTGCGCCCCGGCCAGTACCACGCGGACCGGTTCCATCACGTCTCCCATCGCTGCCCGGGCCTCACATGTCCCCCGCCTCCGTGACGGGTGGCGGGCACCGTCCGGCGGGACCGCCCGGCGGGGGGCGTCATCCCTTCACCGCCCCGGCCGACAGACCCTGCACCAGGTAGCGCTGGATCACCGCGAAGACCAGCACCACCGGCACGGCGGCCACGACGCCGCCCGCGGCCAGGGCGCCGAAGTCGACGCTGAACTCGCCCAGCGTGTACGCCAGGCCGACCGGCACCGTGAACTTCTCCTGCTCGCTGATGAACATCAGCGCGAACAGGAAGTTGTTCCAGCTGTGGATGAAGGCGAACGAGCCGACCGCGACCAGCGCCGGGCGCAGCAGCGGCAGCACGACCGCGAGGAAGCCGCGCAGCCGGCCGCACCCGTCGACCCAGGCGGCCTGCTCCAGCTCCACCGGGACGTTCCTGATGAAGCCGCTGATGAGGATGAGCGAGAGCGGGAGCTGGAAGACGCTCTCGGCGATCACCAGGCTCCACAGCGAGTTGACCAGGCCGAGGGTACGGAAGATCTCGAAGAGCGGGATCAGCATCATCGCGCCGGGGATGAACTGCGTGCAGAGCATCGCGATCATGAACAGTCTCCGGCCGCGGAACGCGTACCTGGCCAGGGCGTAGCCGCCGGCCAGGGCGACGACCGTGGTCGTCACCAGCGAGGCGACGCCGACCATCAGGCTGTTCTTGAAGAAGATCGCGAAGCTCATGTCATTCCAGACCGTCGCGAAGTTCTCGAACGTGATCGGCCAGGGCAGCAGCGAGGTCGATCCCCGCGGGCGGAACGCGAACACCAGCATCCAGTAGAAGGGCACCAGCGTGAACACCAGGTACAGCCCCAGGGGGACCCAGATCTCCCACCGGCGCCCCCGCCGCGCGTCCTTCCGCCCGGTCCGCGGCGCGGGGGCGGGCGGGGCCAGGCGCGGTCGTCCGGCCGTCTGGAGGGTCATGACGTCGCTCCGAACCTGCTCAGCCGCAGGTAGGCGATCGAGAAGAAGGTGAGGATCAGGAACGCGGCGGTCGTCAGCGCGGAGCCGTACCCGAAGTCGTGGGACTGCACGGCCTTGGCGGCCACGTACAGCGGCAGCGTGGTGGTCGCGTGCGCGGGGCCGCCGCCGGTCAGCGTGTAGAGCAGGTCGACGTTGTTGAACTCCCACACGCAGCGCAGCAGCGTGGACAGGATGATGGCGTCCTTGAGGTGGGGGAGCGTGATGTGCGCGAACCTGCGCAGGCGCGAGGCCCCGTCCACCGAGGCCGCCTCGTAGAGTTCCCTGGAGATGCTCTGCAGGTCGGCAAGGAGCAGGATCGCGAAGAACGGGACCCCGCGCCAGAGCTCGGCGAGCACCGCGGCCCAGAAGACCGTGTCGGGGTCGGCCAGCGGCGCGGCCCCGTAGCGCATGAGTCCCAGGTCGGCGAGGTAGCGCGACAGACCGGTCGTCGGGTTGTAGAGCAGGATCCAGATACCGGTGGTGAGCACCCCGGAGACGGCCCAGGGGGAGAAGACGGTCGCGCGGGCCAGCCCGCGGCCGACGAAGCTCTCGTTGACGATCAGCGCCAGGGCCAGGCCGAGGACCAGTTGCAGGGCGACCTCGACGCCGACCCATCTGGCGCTGAAGCCGAGGCTCTGCCAGAACAGCGGGTCCTCGAACAGGAGACTGCGGAAGTTGTCCAGACCCGCGAAGCCGTTGTCCCACGGTGTGGTGACGTTGTAGTGCTGGAGGCTGTAGTAGACGACACTGGCCATGGGGTAGACGAGAAAGCCCAGCATCGCGACCACCGCGGGGGCGATCAGCAGGTAGGGGGTCCTGGCGGCGCGGCCCGAACGGCGGCGCGTGCGCCGCTCCGCCGTGGTGATCGCCATGGCCGGCAACTCCTTCCAGGTCGGCTCAGAGGCTGCAACCGGTTGCATGAAACATTGCGGACATCTCCTGGCAACGTCAAGGGCTCAATTTGGTAAACAAGGTCTTATCTGCATATTTTTCGATATTTGTAAATTTCAGCGGGCCGGGGGGAGGGCGACACGGCGGGAAAACCGTGAGATGGGAACGTTGACAGTGATACAACCGCTTGCACTAATGTTCTGCAGGGCCCGTACACGGGCCGTGACGGAGGAGTGCGGTGGCAGCGACGATCAGGGACGTGGCGCGGGCGTCGGGAGTGCACGTCTCGACCGTCTCCCGCACCTTCTCCGCGCCGCACCTGGTGAACACCGAGACCCGCAACCGCGTCCTGGCCGTCGCCGAGGATCTCGGTTACCGGCCCAACCGCGCGGCGCGCGCGCTCACCACCGGCAGGACCCACAACATCGGCCTCATCGTCGCCGACATCTCCAACCCCTTCTTCCCGCCGCTGATCAAAGCCGCCCAGGCACACGCCAGGGCGCGTGACTACCACGTGTTCGTGGCCGACACCGACGAGGACCCGCAGGTCGAGGAGGAGCTTATCCAGACCCTCGCCAAGCAGGTGGACGGGGTGCTGCTCTGCAGTCCCCGCCTGTCCAACCGGGTGATAGAACGCCTGCACGCCGACGTGCCGTTCGTGGTGGTCAACCGGCGGGTGAAGGGCATGCCGACGATACTGATGGACATCGGCCAGGGCGCCCGGCACGCGATCGAGCACCTGGCCGGGCTCGGCCACCGCAGGATCGCGCTGCTGTCCGGCCCCACCGGCTCGTGGACCAGCGGTGAGATGTGCGGCGCCGCGACCGCCGCCGAGGGTGTCGAGGTCGTGATCCTCGGCCCGAACGCGCCCACCGAGCGCGGCGGCCTCGCCGCCGCCGCCGAGGTGCTCGCCTCGGGGGTCACCGGCGTGCTCGCCTACAACGACCTGGTCGCCATAGGACTCATCGAGGGCCTGTACGAACGGGGCGTGCGCGTCCCCGGCGAGATCAGCGTGGTCGGCGTCGACGACATCGTGTCCGGCCGGCTGAACCGCCCCAAACTCACCACCGTGGCCATGCCCACGGCCGCCGCCGGGCGGATGGCCGTCGACCTGCTGCTGCACTCCTTCGGCGACGGCGCCACGCCCACCCTGGCCACCCTGGAGACCAGCCTGGTCGTCCGCGAATCCACCGGAGAGGCCCCAAAATGAATGTCGGAACGACCCCGTCGGGTGAGCCGGTCGAGCGGCACGTGCTGTCGAAGGGGCGCCTGCGCGCCTCGATCCTCAGCTACGGCGCGATCCTGCAGACCCTGGAGGTCTCCGGGACCAACGTGGTCCTCGGCTACCCCGACCTCGCCGACTACTTCACGCGCAGCCGCTACTTCGGCGCCGTGGTCGGCCGGTACGGCAACCGCATCGCGGGCGGGCGCTTCACCCTCGACGGCCGCTCCTACGAGCTGCCGGTCAACAACGGCCCCAACAGCCTGCACGGCGGGACGTACGGCTTCGACAGGCGCGTCTGGCAGGTCGCCGACGTCTCCGGCACGTCGGTGACGCTGCGCCACGTCAGCCCCGACGGCGAGGAGGGCTACCCCGGCACGCTCGACGCCTCGGTCACCTACACGGTGGACGAGGACGCCGTCCGGATGGACTACCGGGCGGTCACCGACGCGCCGACCGTGCTGAACCTGACCAACCACTCCTACTTCAACCTCGCCGGGGGCGGCGACGTGCTGGGGCACGTGGTCCGCCTGGACGCCGACCACTACCTGCCGGTGGACGACACGCTCATCCCGACCGGGGAGCTCGCCCCGGTCGCCGGCACCCCGTTCGACTTCACCGTGCCGCACCGCATCGGCGAGCGGATCGACGACCCGGCGCTGGGGAACGGCTACGACCACTGCTACGTGCTGCGCGCCGACCGTGGGAGCGGTGCCTCCATCGAGGTCGTCGAGCCGACCGGCGGGCTGGTCATGACGGTCACCACCACCGAGCCCGGCGTGCAGTTCTACACCGGCAACATGCTGGACGGCGTCGCCACCGCCTACGGCAGGCACGCGGGCCTGTGCCTGGAGACCCAGCACTTCCCCGACTCGCCCAACCGGCCGGACTTCCCCTCGGTGGTGCTGCGCCCCGGCGAGGAGTTCACCTCCTCGACCACCTACCGCTTCTCCTGACCCGGAGACCCCGGCTCGCGCCGGGCCGTGGAGTCCGGGTCAGGCCCTGGCCGTCGCGCTCTCGCCACCGAGGGCCGCGACGGCGCCCAGGCCGAGGTAGACGACGCCGCCGGTGACGTCCAGCCGGCGGCGCGCGCGGACCGAGCGGCGCAGGCGACCGGCCATGGCCGAGGCGAGCAGGGCGTAGGCGCCGTCGCTGGCCAGGCCGAGCAGGGTCCAGATCAGGCCGAGCAGCACGACCTGCGGGGCGATCGGCCCGGCGGCCGGGTCGGTGAACTGCGGCAGGAAGGCGAGGAAGAAGAGCGCGGTCTTCGGGTTGAGCACGTTGACCACGAAGCCCTCCCAGAACAGCCGGGACCCGCCGGCGACCGGCACCTCGACGGCCTCGCCCTCCTGCGGCCGGGCGGTCAGCCTCCGCACGCCCAGCCAGATCAGGTAGGCCGCGCCGAGGTACTTGACGACCGTGAACGCGGTCGCCGAGGTCGCCAGCAGGGCGCTGACGCCCAGCGCGGCGGCGGCCACGTGGAGCAGCGAGCCCAGGTGGACGCCCAGCACCGACACCAGGCCGGCCGAGCGGCCCTGCGCGACGCTGCGGGTCACGATGTAGAGGACCGCGGGCCCGGGGACGAGCAGCAGGGCCAGGGTGGCGGCGGCGAAGAGCGCGAGGACTGTCGGATCCGGCATACCCGGATCGTAGGCTCCCCCGCTCGGGCGTCGCCTCGCATTTTCCGGCCGGGATCAGGCCGGGACCGCGCCGGGACCGCGCCGGGACCGGGGGGCGGGGCGTCAGGGGCGCGTCACCGAGGTCAGGGCGGCCAGCAGGGCGGTGGTGGCCGGGGGGTCGGGGGGCTCGCCGTAGGTGGCGGCGTAGACGCGGCGGGTGGAGCCCGGCAGCTCGATCGCGGTGACCTCCGGGTGCCGGTGGGCCCGCAGGGCGAGGCCGGGCAGGACGGTCACCCCGACCCCGGCGGCGACCAGGGCCTGGACGGCGACGACGTCGTCGGTCGTGAAGGCGATCTCCGGCTCGAAGCCCGCCCTCTCGCACAGGTCCAGCAGGTGGCTGCGGCACCGGTCGCAGCCCCCGATCCAGCGGGATCCGCGGTGGGAGACCAGATCGCCCGCGGGGCCGGAGGTGACCAGGAAGCTGGGATCGTCCAGCAGGGGGAGCAGGCGGATGCCGTCGTCCTCGGGGGCGGTGTCGTCGTAGCGGAAGATGACCGCCACGTCCACGTAGCCCGCGCGGAGCATGCGCAGCCCCTCGGGGGGTTCGGTCTCGCTCAGCCGCAGCTCCAGGCCGGGGTGCCCCTCCGCGAGGGCGGCGGCGGCCCGGGGCACGAACGTCCCCAGGGCCGAGGGGAAGGCGGCCAGCCTGACCCGTCCGGCGCGCAGGCCCACGTGGGCCGACAGCTCGGCGGACGCGGAGTCGATACGGCCGATGATCTCGGTGGCGCGCTCGGCCAGCAGGCGGCCCGCCTCGGTCAGCCGGATGCCCCGCCCGGCCCGCTGGATCAGCTTGGCGCCGGTCTCGGCCTCCAGCTTGGCGAGATGGTGGCTGACCGAGGGCTGGGAGTAGTGCAGCTCCCTGGCCGCGGCGGTCACCGAGCCGTGCCGGGCCACGGCCGCGAGGACCCGGAGACGCACGATATCCAGCATATATTAACTTTATCGATGGATCAGACGAAAAATGCACATTGGACGTTATGGATCGTCCGGAGCATGCTGGACGTATGACGACGTCCACGCTCACCCGCCCGGGCCTGGCCGAGTTGGTCGAGGGAGTCAGGCCGCTCGCCGCCCCCTCCGCCGACTCCCGGGCCACCGCCTTCGCCGTGGCCGGTCTGCTGCGTGAACGGCTGCCGTCCGCGGAGATCCTCACCGAGACCGAGCGCCTCGGCGACCCCGATCACTACGTCGCGCACACCCTGCACACCGAGGAGAACTTCTCGATCGTCGCCGTGGTCTGGCGGCCCGGCCAGAAGACGGTGATCCACGACCACATCGCCTGGTGCGTGTTCGGGGTCCTTCAGGGCGTGGAGTACGAGACCCTCTACCGCGACAACGGCGACCACCTGACCGAGATCGGCCGGACCGCCAACCTGACCGGCGACGTCAGCGGCTTCGCCCCTCCCGGGGACATCCACCGGGTGCACAACACGGGCGACGAGACCGCGATCTCGCTGCACGTCTACGGCGCCGACCTGAGCGCCGCCCCCACCAGCGTCCGCCGCGCCTACGACCTGCCCGTCCGCTGAACCCCCTCGCCCCCCCCGCCCCTCCGCCCGGGGCCGCGTCCTGGACGCGGCCCCGGGCGAGCGGGCGTCAGGCGGTCGCGGAGCCGTACTCGTGCAGGAAGAGCGCCTCGGCGGTGACGACGCGGTGGAGCTCGGCGAGGTTCACCCGCTCGTTCGGGGCGTGGATCGCCGCGTCCTCGTCCTCGGCGCCGAAGAGCAGGATCGTGGCGGCCGGGAACTGGCGGACCAGGGTGGAGACCAGCGGGATCGACCCGCCGGCGCCCACGTCGCGCGGCGGGCGGCCGAAGGCACGTTCCATGGCCCGGTTCAGCGCGAAGCGGGCGGCGCCGCCGGTGTCGGCGAGGTAACCCGAGCCCATGGTGTACTCGCCGACCTCGACCCGCACGCCCCAGGGGGCGACCTGCCGCAGGAAGTCGACCACGGCCTCGACGGTCGTCTTGGGGTCGCCCGCCGGAGGCACCCGGACCGTCACCCGGGCCCTGGCGACCGCCTGGACCGCGTTGATGGCACCGCTGACCGACGGGACGTCCAGGCCGGTGACCGTGATGGCGTACGAGGCCCACAGCCGGTCGGCCAGCGAGCCCGAGCCGACCAGGGAGACCCCGTCCAGCACGCCCGCGGTGGCCCGGAAGTCCTCCTCGGAGGAGCCGGTGCCCAGGAAGCTGCCGCGCGGCAGGCCGGGGACCCGGATGTCGCCGTGGTCGTCGTGCAGGGCGGCGAGCATCCGGATCAGCGCGGCCAGGGCGTCCGGGGCGGCGCCGCCGAACGAACCGCTGTGCAGCGACTCCTCGAGGGTGCGAACCTCGATCGTGAAGGCCCCCATGCCGCGCAGCGAGGTCGTCACCGCGGGGTCGCCCACCTTGGGGTTGCCGCAGTCGGCGACCACGATCGCGTCGGCGCGGAACAGCTCGGGATTGCGCTCGACGAAGGACTCCAGGCGCTCGCCCGCGTACTCCTCCTGGCCCTCGATGATGACCTTGACGCCCACCGGGAAGTCGCCCTGGAAGGCGCGCAGCGCCGCGACGTGCGCGATGACGCCCGACTTGTCGTCGGCCGCGCCGCGCCCGTGGATCGCGCCGTCGACCTCGGTCGGCTCGAAGGGCGGGGTGCGCCAGAGCGCCACGTCGCCGCTGGGCTGCACGTCGTAGTGCGCGTACAGCAGCACGGTCGGCGCGCCGGGCGGGGCGGGGGCCTCGGCGTAGACGGCGGGGAAACTGCCCTCGACGGGGATCTGCCGGACGCTGGGCAGGCCGGCGCTCCGCAGCAGTTCCTCGGTCAGCGCGGCGGCCGCGTGGACCGGCTCCTCCGGATGGCCGGGGAAGGCGACCGAAGGGATGGCGACGAGTCGCTTGAGGTCCGCGACCGCCTGTGCCATGCCGGTGGCGACGGCGGTCTCGATCTCGTCAGGAGTCACGACTTTCCCCCGAATCTCGATATCTGGTGCGTCCCATTGCACCACAGTGGCCACGGCGTCCGTATCCGCGGCCGGTGTCGGCACGCCAGGGTTCCGCCAAACGGAACCGGAGACCGGGCAGGGCCGGCGCGCCGCCCCGCACGATCGCGGATTTCGTCGTTGTTACATGGCAGTTTTGCGGATTCCGGGGTTCTTGCACTCCGTTACCACGCTTTCACTTGGCAAGAACCTTTCTGGAGGGCAGACTGTAGGCTGCCCGGCTCACCGAGGGAAGATCGTGATGACGCACCCTGAAAACACCGACGTCGCCTCGCTCATGAAGGCGGCGCAGGACAACCTGTGGATGCACTTCACCCGGCACGGCTCTTACGAGGGTGCCGAGGTTCCGATGATCGTCAGGGGTGAGGGCTCCTCCATCTACGACGTGCGCGGCAAGCGCTACCTCGACGGGCTCGCCGGGCTCTTCGTGGTGCAGGCCGGGCACGGGCGCAGCGAGCTGGCCGAGGCCGCCGCCAAGCAGGCCCAGGAGCTGGCGTTCTTCCCGCTGT
Source organism: Streptosporangium sp. DT93 (assembly GCF_049844535.1). NCBI lineage: Bacteria > Bacillati > Actinomycetota > Actinomycetes > Streptosporangiales > Streptosporangiaceae > Streptosporangium > Streptosporangium sp. DT93. Next base: position 109,654 of record NZ_JBNCLF010000009.1, on the reverse strand, counting down.
GGTCCTACGCCCACCCCAAGGCCGTCGAGCTGGCGCAGCGCCTGGCCGCGGAGACCCCCGGCGACCTCAACCGGGTCTTCTTCACCACCGGGGGCGGCGAGGCCGTCGAGAGCGCCTGGAAGCTCGCCAAGCACTACTTCAAGATCACCGGCAGGCCGCTCAAGCACAAGGTCATCAGCCGCCAGATCGCCTACCACGGCACCCCGCAGGGCGCCCTGTCGATCACCGGCATCCCGGCCTTCAAGCAGATGTTCGAGCCGCTGGTCCCCGGCTCGGTCCGGGTGCCCAACACCAACCACTACCGGGCCGACGAGATCACCGGCGTGCCCGGCATGACGCCCGAGCAGTACGGCTTCTGGGCCGCCGAGCGCGTCGCCCGCGCCATCGAGATGGAGGGCCCCGACACCGTGGCCGCCGTCTTCGTCGAGCCGGTGCAGAACGCCGGCGGCTGCTTCCCGCCGCCGCCCGGCTACTTCAAGCGGCTGCGCGAGATCTGCGACGAGTACGATGTGCTGCTCGTCTCCGACGAGGTCATCTGCGCGTTCGGCCGGCTCGGCACCATGTTCGGCGGGCAGAAGTTCGACTACGTCCCCGACATCATCACCTGCGCCAAGGGCATGACCAGCGGCTACTCGCCGATCGGCGCCATGATCGTCTCCGACCGGCTGTTCGAGCCGTTCAAGACCGGCACCGAGATGTTCGCCCACGGCTACACCTTCGGCGGGCACCCGGTCTCCTCGGCCGTCGCGCTGGCCAACCTCGACCTGTTCGAGCGGGAGGACCTGCTCGGCCACGTCACCCGCAACGAGCCGGTCTTCCGCTCGACCCTGGAGCGCCTGCTCGACCTGCCGATCGTGGGCGACGTGCGCGGCTCGGGGTACTTCTGGGGCGTCGAGCTGGTCAAGGACAAGACCACCAAGGAGACGTTCGGTGCCGAGGAGTCCGAGCGCCTCATCCGGGGCTTCCTCTCCGGCGCCCTCTACGAGGCCGGCCTGTACTGCCGCGCCGACGACCGGGGCGACCCGGTCATCCAGCTCGCGCCGCCGCTCATCTGCGGCCCGGCGGAGTTCGACGAGATCGAGTCCATCCTCCGTTCGGTGCTGACGGAGGCGTGGAACCGTCTGTGAACGCGGGGCCGGTGCCCCCGGCCGGATCCGCCAGCTTCGCCGGATCCGGCCGGGACACCGCCTGACGCCCCTCGGAGTCCCACCGTGCCGAACACAGGAAAGGGAAGATCAATGAAGATCGGCGTTCCCACCGAGGTCAAGAACCACGAGTACCGCGTCGCCGCCACCCCGGCCGGCGTGCACGAACTCGTCCGCCATGGCCACGAGGTCTACGTCCAGCGTGACGCGGGACTGGGCTCGCACCTGTCCGACGAGGAGTACCTCTTCGCCGGGGCCAAGATCCTCGACTCCGCCGACGAGGTGTGGGGCCAGGCCGAGATGATCCTCAAGGTCAAGGAGCCCATCGCGGAGGAGTACCACCGCATGCGCCCCGGCCAGGTGCTCTTCACCTACCTGCACCTCGCGGCCGGTCCCGAGTGCACCGCCGCACTGCTGGAGCGGCAGGTGACCGGCATCGCGTACGAGACCGTCCAGGTCGGCAACACCCTGCCGCTGCTCGCGCCGATGTCGGAGGTCGCGGGCCGGCTGGCCCCGCAGGTCGGCGCCTACAACCTGATGCGCTTCAACGGCGGGCGCGGCGTGCTGCCCGGCGGCGTGCCCGGGGTGGCCCCCGCCAAGGTGGTCGTCATCGGGGCCGGCGTGTCCGGCCTCAACGCCGCCCAGATCGCGGTGGGCATGGGGGCCGACGTCACCGTCCTGGACCTCAACGTCGACCGCCTGCGCTTCGTCGACGCGATCTACCAGGGCCGCATGAAGACCCTCGTGTCGACCTCGTACGCGATCGAGAAGGAGGTCCTGGAGGCCGACCTGGTCATCGGCGCGGTGCTGATCCCCGGCGCCAAGGCCCCGACGCTGGTCTCCAACGAGCTGGTCTCCCGGATGAAGAAGGGCTCCGTGCTCGTCGACATCGCGATCGACCAGGGCGGCTGCTTCGAGGACTCCCGGCCGACCACGCACGCCGAGCCGACCTACCGGGTGCACGACTCGATCTTCTACTGCGTGGCCAACATGCCGGGGTCGGTCCCCAACACCTCCACCTACGCGCTGACCAACGCCACGCTGCCGTACGCGGTCAAGCTGGCCGGGCTCGGCTGGAAGGCCGCGCTGCGGCAGGACGCCTCCCTCGCGCCGGGCCTCAACACCCACGCCGGGCGGCTCACCAACGAGCAGGTCGCCCTCGCCCTCGGCCTGCCGTACGTGCCGGTCTCCGAGGTCATCGCCGCCTGAGTCCGTCTCTCCGGACACCGCCCGCCCGCCCGGCCCGCCCGCTCCGTCAGGCGGGCCGGGCGGTGCGCAGGGCGCGGGCGGTGGACAGGACGTGCTCGATCTCCGCAGGGGCCGGCCAGGGCGCCCCGCCGGGACGCAGCAGCGCGGCCCGTACGGAGGCCAGGTGCTCGATCGCGCCCCGGGGCAGCCCGCTCCGCTCGATCAGCCAGGCCGTGACGTCGGTGTGGTCGCGCAGCGGCCGGGTGACGAGATCCCAGGTGCCGAGGATCTCGGTCAGGTCGGAGACCCTCAGCGGGGTGCCGCCCCGCCGGGCGACGGAGGCGGCGGCCAGCTCGGCGCGGGCGACCAGCTCGGGCTCGGTGGCGCGGTCCCACAGCGGGGACGGCGGATCGCGGAGCCAGCGCTCGGCCTCGCGGGCGAAACCCGCGGCCGACAGCAGCGCGGCCAGCTCCACCGCGGCCCGGTGGTGACCGGCCTGTGCCGCCTGGCGGAACCAGTGCTGCCCGCCCTGGATGTCGCTGTGCTCGGCGATGAGCAGCAGACCGAAATTGAAGGCCGCCTCGGGGTCGCCCCCCGCGGCGGCGCGGCTGAACCAGTGGCTGGCCCCGCGCGGGTCGCTCATCTCCACGCACACGAACCCGGCCGTGCGCTGGTCGTCGATCCGGCCGGTGCAGGCCGCGCGCTCGAACCAGGCGCGGGCGGTGCGCAGGTCCCCGAGGGAGAGCGCGATCCCGCCGAGCTGGGACGCGGCCCCGGGATGCTCGTTCCTGGCGGCCAGCCGGAAGAACGCCTCCGCCCCCTCCGGGTCCCGGTTGGCCTGCAGGAACAGCCCGAGATGGTAGGCCGCGTCGGCGTGGCCGCCCCGGGCGGCCAGCTCCCACCAGCGCAGCGTCTCGTCCTCCTCGCCGGAGGCGTAGGCGAGGAACCCCAGGTCGTGGGCGGAGGCGAGATCGCCGTCCGCCGCGGCCCTGCGGTGCCACTCCCCGGCGGCCTCGGCCTCGCCGCAGTCCTCGCAGACCAGCGCGAGCCGCCTGGCCGCCACCCGCGAGCCCGCCCTGGCCGCCGTCTCGAACCACCGGCGGGCGGCCGGGACGTCGCCGTGCTGGTCCAGCAGGAGCGTCGCCAGGTTCACCGCCGCCTCGACGTCACCGGCCTTGGCCGCCAGCTCGTACCACCGCGCGGCGTCCCCGGGGCTGCCGTGCTTCTCGTGCCAGACCCCGAGGTTGTAGGCGCTGTCGAGGTTGCCCGCGGCGGCGGCGCGCTCCCACCAGTGCCGGGCCGCCGAACGGTCGCCCCGCTGCGCGAAGTGCCGCCCGAGCAGGTGGGCGGCCTGCACGTCGCCACCGTGCGCGGCGAGCAGCAGGCCCGTCTCGCCGTCCGTGTCGTGCTCGTGCGCGGAACTGCGGGGAGTGGGTATCAGCCCCGCGGTCGTCCCCGGGTCGTCAGGCCCCCATTCCATGTCCCCTCCTCGCAGACGGCACGCAGCCGACAGATCACAGAGTGACACGTCACCGATCGGTGACGGAAGGTAATCGGTCACATCCGCTCCGCGCCGTGCCCGATTCCCGGCCCGCCGGGACCCTGCTCAGACCGCGCCGCCCCGGAGCACCGGCATGCGCTCCGGGCCCTCAGGACCAGCCGGGGCGGACCAGGCCTGACTCGTAGGCGATGACGACGAGCTGGGCGCGGTCGCGGGCGTGGAGCTTCGTCATGGTCCGGCTCACGTGGGTCTTGGCGGTGGCGGGGCTCATGAACAGCGCGCCGGCGATCTCGTCGTTGGTCATGCCGGTGCCGACCAGGGCGAGGACCTCGCGCTCCCGGTCGGTGAGCGGGCCGAGGTCGCGGGTGGGGTGCGGCTCCTTGGCGCGGCTGGCGTACTCGGCGATCAGGCGGCGGGTCACGCCCGGGGAGAGCAGGGCGTCGCCCGCGGCCACCACCCGCACGGCCTGGATGAGCTCGGCCGGTTCGGTGTCCTTGACCAGGAAGCCGCTGGCACCGTTGCGCAGGGCCTCGAAGACGTACTCGTCCAGCTCGAAGGTGGTCAGGATGATGATCTTCGGGCCGGGGGGCATCTCGCGGGTGGCGGTCAGCCCGTCCATGCCGGGCATCCGGACGTCCATCAGGATCACGTCCGGCCGCCTCTCGGCGGCCAGCCGCAGGGCCTGGGCGCCGTCCGCGGCCTCGCCCACCACGGTCATGCCGGGCTGGGCGTCCAGCAGGGCGCGGAACCCGGCCCTGACGAGCGCCTGGTCGTCGGCGAGAACGATCCTGATCATCGGGGCGCCTCCGGGGGCGGTCACGGTGTCTCCGGAAGCGGCCGGGACGTCTCCGGGGTCGATCGGGGAGCCTCCGGGAGCGGGTGGTCCGGGAGCGGGTGGTCCGGGAGTGGGTGGTCCGGGAGTGGGTGGTCCGGGAGTGGCCGGGGTGTCTCCGGAGGCCGTCGGGGTGTCTCCGGGGTCGGCCGGGGGGCCTCCGGGATCGGGAGCCGGGCCTCGACGCGGAAGCCCCGGCCGTGGCGGGTGGCGGTCAGCGTTCCCCCGAGGGCCGAGGCGCGCTCCCGCATGCCGGGGATGCCGTTCCCGCCACCCAGGTTCTCCCCGGGCGCCTCGCCGCCCTCGCGGCCCTCGCCGCCTTCGCGGTCCTTACGCCCCGAGTCGGTGACCCGGACGGTCAGCGCGCGGGGCCCGTAGTCGAGGACGAGCCCGACCGACGCTCCCGGGGCGTGCCGGGTGACGTTGGTGAGGGCCTCCTGCGCGATGCGGTACCCGGCCCGGTCGACCTCCGGGGGCAGCGGCCTGACCTGGCCGGTGACCTCCCGCTCCACCGGCAGCCCGGTGCGCCCGATGAGATCGTCCAGCAGGCCGAGCCCGGCGGTGGGGGAGCGCGGGGCGTCGTCGCGGAGCACGCTGAGCACCGAGCGCATCTCGGTCAGCACGTCCTTGGACGCCTGCTTGATCGTGGTGAGCGCGGTCCGCGCCTGCCCGGGATGCTCGTCGATGAGATGGAGGGCGGTGGAGGCCTGCACGTGGATGAGGGAGATGTTGTGCGCGAGCACGTCGTGCAGCTCCTGGGCCATGGTCAGCCGCTCCTCGCTGGCCTGGCGACGCAGCTCCTCCTCCTCGGTCCGGGCGCGCTCGGCCCGTCGCTCCCCGCGGGTCCTGGAGAACTCCGCGACCGCCGCCACCAGGCCCATCAGCGCGGCCACGGTGAGGGTGTGGAACCAGTCGCGGCTGGGGACCGGGGCGAACCCGACCGTGTAGACCACGATGAAGGCGTAGGCCAGGGCCCAGACCGGCCAGGCCACCCGCCGGTGGCCGGCGGCCGCGGCGTGGTGGAACGCGATCACCGGGCTGAGGAAGACCGGGCCGTAGGAGTACCCCAGGGCGACGAAGATCATGGTCGAGTCCACCGCGACGATCATGCTGAACACCGGGTGGCGGCGGCGTACCACGAGGGCGAGGGGGCCGGTCAGCAGCAGCGCGAGGCCCAGCGGGTCGAGCGGGGTCCGCAGCAGGTCCGGGGCGTGGATCTGCCAGCGCTGCGCGGCGTAGGTGCCCACGCCCTGGAAGACCCCGGCGACGAGGGGCAGCAGCAGGTCCGCCGGACGGGGGGTGGCGCGCACGCTCAGCACTGTACGTGCGCCCGTCCGGCGCGCGCGTCCCCCCGGTGGGGCAGAAGGTACTACTTCGTCCGGAGTAGGGAAGGGGGCTGACAAGGCTCGGCCACTGGGCCAAGCTGTCTGCGGGAGGTCACTCATGATCCATCGTCGCGTCGCCATCCCCCTGGCGGGGATCCTCGCGGGAAGTTCCGTCCTGCTCGTCCACCCCGCGGCGGCGTCCTCGCAGACGCTCTCCGCACCGACCCAGGCGCCCCCGGGCGCGCTCTCCGCGGCGACGCGGGCGACGCCGGCTTCCTCGGCGTCGTCGGTGGCGCGGACGTCGCCGGACCGGCCCAGGGTGGAGAAGAAGCCCGTCGCCGAGGGGTACGGCGGCGCGGTCTCGACCGTCGACCTGGACGCCAGCAAGGCCGCGCTGGAGGTGCTCCGCCAGGGCGGCAACGCCATGGACGCCGCGGTCGCCGCCGCGGCCACGCTGGGCGTGACCGAGCCCTACTCGGCCGGGCTGGCCGGGGGCGGGTTCATCGTCTACTACGACGCGCGCCGCAAGAAGGTGCAGACCATCGACGGGCGGGAGACCGCGCCGAAGGCGATGCCCTCCACCTCGCTGGAGGGCATCCCGTTCGACGACGCCGTGACCAGCGGGCTGTCGGCGGGGGTGCCCGGCAGCGTGGCCCAGTGGGAGCTGGCGCTGCGCAGGTTCGGCACCCTCTCGCTGCGCCAGGCCCTGCGGCCCGCGATCGAGGTCGCCTCCAAGGGGTTCACGGTCGACAAGACCTTCTACGACCAGACCGCCGCCAACGCGGCCCGGTTCAAGGACTTCACCTCCACCGCCAAGCTCTACCTGCCCGGGGGCGCCCCGCCGCCGGTCGGCTCCACCTTCCGCAACCCCGAGCTGGCCGAGACCTACCGCACGCTCGGAAAGCGCGGGGGCGAGTGGCTCTACCGCGGCCCCCTCGGCGCCGAGATCGTGGCCACCGTCAAGAAGCCGCCGGTCACGCCGGGCTCCACCCGCACCGTGCGGCCGGGGCTGATGGAGCTGTCCGACCTGAGGGCCTACCGCGCGCTGGAGCGGCCCCCCACGAAGACGACGTACAAGGGCATGGACGTGTACGGCATGGAGCCGCCGTCCTCGGGGGGGTCGACGGTCGGCGAGGCGCTCAACATCCTTGAGGCCCTGCCGAAGGTCGGCCAGCACGAGTACCTGGAGGCGTCCAGGCTCGCCTTCGCCGACCGCGGGAAGTACGTGGGCGACATCCCGGGCGTCCCGCTCCGGCAGCTGCTCTCCGACGGGTTCGCCAAGGAGCGCGCCTGCCTGATCGGCGAGCGGGCGATGGCGCACCCGGCCGCTCCGGGCACCCCCGACGGGACGTACGGGCCGTGCCCGGCCGCGCCGACGGCCCAGGCGACCGAGGCGGCCCCCGAGGGACCGGAGACCACCCACCTGGTGGTCACCGACCGGTGGGGCAACGTGGTCGCCTACAACATCACCATCGAGTCGACCGGCGGCAACGGCATCGTCGTCCCCGGGCGGGGGTTCCTGCTCAACAACGAGCTGACCGACTTCACCTTCGGCCCGGCCCCGGGTGACCCGAACCTGCCCGCGCCGGGCAAGCGGCCCCGCTCCTCGATGGCGCCGACGATCGTGCTGGCCGACGGCAGGCCGGTGCTCGCGCTGGGCTCGCCCGGCGGGTCCACGATCATCACCACCGTGCTGCAGATCCTGGTCAACCGCTGGGACCTCGGCATGTCGCTGCCGGAGGCGCTGGCCGCCCCGCGTGCCACGCAGCGCAACACCGCGCAGACCCAGGCCGAGCAGGCCTACATCGACCGCTACGGCGCCGAGCTGACCGGCCGGGGGCACACCCTGGTGCCGAACCCCGAGATCGGCGCGGCCACGGCGGTCGAGTTCCTGTCGCGCGGCAGGCTCCAGGCGGTGGCCGAGCCGACCCGGCGCGGCGGCGGCAGCGCGCTGGTGGTCAGCGAGCGCAGGTAAACCCGCGACGACGGCCCCGGGCGCGTCATGTGACCCGCCCGGGGCGTCACGCGGGCCTTCCGGACGAACATCCCGGCCCAGGCGTCACGCGGGCCTTCCGGGCAGGAACACCCCGGCCCAGGCGTCACGCGGGCCTTTCGAGCAGGAACACCCCGGCCCGGGCCGCCGCCCATGCCGCGGCGGCGGCACGGTCGGCGACCCGCTCGTCCACGGGCTCGCCGCTGACGAACAACCGGTAGTACAGCGGGGCGACGGCGGTGCGGACCAGGTCGGCGCCGTCGGTCCCCTCGGGCAGCTCGCCGCGCGCGACCGCCCGCGCCACCAGGGCCGCCGACTGCTCGTGGCGGGCGGCGAAGAACGCCCGCAGTGCCCCGGCGACGGCCGGATCGCGCGAGGCGGCCCTGATGAACGCGGCCGAGACCGGCCCCGTGCCCGGATCGGTGAACCCGGTCAGCACCAGGTGGGTGAGCGCGCGGAGATCCCCGTCGATCGTGCCGGTGTCGGGGATCGGCCACGGCTCGCCGCCGGCCAGGTCGAGCGCGTCGGCGGCGAGCCCCTCCACGCTGCCCCAGCGCCGGTAGACGGTGGTCTTGTGCACGCCGGAGCGGAGCGCCACCCCCTCCACGGTCATCCGCTCGTACCCCTTCTCCGCCAGTTCGGCGAGGGTGGCCTCGCGCACCGCCTCGCGCACCCGCGCGGTGCGCCCTCCGGGTCGTGCGGTCCCGTTCGGCATCACGGCCACCTCCGGTTGCGTCGGTTTCTGGTGTGGGGCATACTCCACCTTAATGCAACTAAGTAGCATTAAGTGGAGCGAAGGAGTGTGGCGGTCAAGGGCTCACAGACGGCACCGCGACGACCCGTCCACCCCACCCCCCCGAGGTCCGCCCCGCGGACCCGGCCCATCCTCCAGGAAAGAGCGCCCATGTCCGCGGATCAGATCGTCTCGATCGAGGAGATCCCCGTCTCCGAGCCCGGCGCCGGGCCGTACGGGATCACCGCCGGCCCCGACGGGGCCATGTGGTTCACGATGGTCCATCACGGCCGGATCGGCCGGATGGCCCCCGACGGGGAGATCACCTCCCACCGGCTCGACCGGGACCCGTCCGGGCCGACGGTCATCACCACGGGTCCCGACGGGGCCCTGTGGTTCACCGAGTACGGAGCGCACCGCATCGGCCGGATCACCACGGACGGGCGGGTCCGCTCCTTCTCGCTGCCGACGCCGGACGCGGGCCCGTTCGGGATCGCCGCGGGAGCCGACGGCGCGCTCTGGTTCACCGAGAGCGCCGCCGGGCGGATCGGCCGGATCATGACCGGGGGCGAGGTCACCGAGTTCCCTCTGCCGGTCGAGGGGGCGTTCCCGGCCGCGATCGCGGCCGGCCCCGACGGCGGCCTCTGGTTCACGATGAACCAGGCGGACGCGATCGGCCGGATCGGCCTCGACGGTGACGTCGAGGTCCACCCCCTGCCGACCGCGGGCGCGGCCCCGGTGGGCATCACGGCCGGTACGGACGGCGCGCTGTGGTTCGTCGAGATCGGCGCCGGTCGCATCGGGCGGATCGAGCCGGGCGGGCGGATCGACGAGTACCCCCTCCCGGACGGAGCGGCGCGTCCCCACGCCATCGCCGCCGACCCGCACGGGCACTGCTGGTTCACCGAGTGGGGGACCGGCCGCATCGGGCGGATCGCCTCCGGCGGCCGGATCGACGAGTACGACCTGCCGACCGCGACCTCGGAACCGCACGGCATCGCGGTGGGGCCGGACGGCACGGTGTGGGCGGCGCTGGAGACCGGTGCGCTGGCCCGGGTCACGGTGTCCCCGCCGTCCCCGCCGTCCCCGCCGTCCCCGCCGTCCCCGCCGTCCCCGCCGTCCCCGCCGCGCTGAGGTCCGGGGGGACGGGCGTCCCGCCCGCGCCGGCGTCGGGCGACGGGCGTGCGGGGAGGCGGACGTCCCGGAGTCAGCGGATGAGCTCGAAGGCCGCGTGCACCGGCCTGCGGGTGCGTGCCCAGTACTCGAAGGTGAAGCCCGGCCAGATGGTCCTGTTGACGCCGTGCTCGTCCAGGTACCAGCTACGGCAGCCGCCCTCGCTCCAGACCAGCCGTTCCAGCCGGGCGCGGAGGCGGTCGTTGTAGGCGCGCTGGGCCTCGGGGCGGACGTCCAGCGCCCTGGCCCCCGTCCTCGACAGCAGGCGCAGGCAGTCCAGGACGTACCGGACCTGGGCCTCGATCATGAAGACGACCGAGTTGTGGCCCAGGCCGGTGTTGGGGCCGAGCAGGAAGAACAGGTTGGGGAAACCGGTCGTGGTGATGCCGTAGTAGGCCTCCACGCCGCCCTGCCACGCCTCCTGGATCTTCCTGCCGTCCCTGCCGACGATCCGCTGCTCGTTCAGCGCGTCGGTGACCTTGAAGCCGGTGCCGTAGACGATCGCGTCGACCTCGGTCTCCCGGCCGCGGGCGTCGACGATCGAGCTCTCCCGGATCTCCCGCACCCCGTCCGTGATGACCTCGACGTTGTCCCTCGTCAGCGCCGGGTAGTAGTCGTTGGAGATCAGGATGCGCTTGCAGCCGATCGTGTAGTCCGGGGTCAGCCGGGCGCGCAGCTCCGGGTCGGGCACCTGGGCGGCCAGGTGCCGCCGGGCCGACGCCTCGTGGACCCTCATCAGGCGCGGGTCCACGGCGAAGCCCAGCGCCCGGGTCTCCAGCGCCCAGTAGATCGAGGTACGCAGCGCGCGGGCCGCGCCGGGCAGGGCGAGCAGACGCCTGGCCCGGGGGGAGAAGGCGAAGTCGGGCTTGGGCTGGATCCAGGGGGGTGTGCGCTGGAACAGGTGGAGGCGGGAGGCCTGGCGGGCGAGCCGCGGGACGAACTGGACCGCCGAGGCCCCGGTGCCCACGACGGCGACCCGTCTGCCGGTCAGGTCGGCCGAGTGGTCCCAGCCGGCCGAGTGGAAGGAGGGGCCGGTGAAGGTCTCCCGGCCGGGGATGTCGGGCAGCGACGGCACGTGCAGCGCGCCGATCGCCGAGATCACGGCGTTGGTGGTGAACCGCTCGCCGCCGGCGAGGCTCACCCGCCAGTCGCGCGCCGCGTCGTCGTACTCCAGCCCGACGACCTCCCTGCCGAACCGCAGGTGCGGCTCCAGGCCGTACCTGACGGCGCAGGACCGCAGGTAGTCGCGGATCTCGGCCTGCGGGGAGAACATCCGCGACCAGCCGGGGTTGAGCTCGTAGGAGAAGGAGTACATGTGCGAGGGGACGTCGCAGGCGCAGCCGGGGTAGGTGTTGTCCCGCCAGGTCCCGCCGAGCTCGCCGGCCTTCTCCAGGATGACGAAGTCGTGGTACCCCGCCTCCTTGAGCTTGATCGCCATGCCCAGACCGGCGAAGCCGGAGCCGATGATCGTGATCCCGGGACGCGTGTCCATGGTTCTCCTCGCCGGCCGTCTCCGGTGACGACCTCTCGGGTGGCGTGCTCCTCCCGGTCCGGTCGCGGCGATGGGAGCGCTCCGCGTCTGTTGCTATTGGATTCTTCGTCCAATGTAGTGATGGGAGTCGTCGCCGTCCATGGTCGGGAGGGGGTGAGTCGCGTCACACCGACTGGTCGGTATGTGAAGGTTACCGGGAACGCGAAAAGCGCCGAGGGCGGGAGCCTTCGGCGCTGCGGGTTGCTCCGGGTTCCTCCGGATGCCTCGGGAGCCCCGGACCGACCGGGGACCCCTCGTGCGCTCCGGCGGGTCAGAGCACCAGGTAGGCGACCACGGCGATGATGACCAGCACCGCGACCACCACGCCGACCGTGATCGGCAGGACGAGCGACCGCTTCTCGGGAGCGGCCTCGGGGTCCTTACGCTGGGCGAACGCGCGAAACGCCTGCGTGTTGCCCGCGGGGTCAACCTGCTGAGGATCAGACATGGGGATGACTTTAGCGACATGGGATGCCTCCCAACACTGATTTGTGTCAGTTTCGTGAAAGCCCGCACCGGGTGCCGGGATGTGAGGGCGGGATGCGGGGCCGGGCCGCGGTCCGGATCCAGGTGGGAGGGCCGGTGCCGATCCGGGGGAGGGTCGGGGTAGGGGCGGGGTGGCGACGGGGCGGCCGGGGTGGATCGGTGCCGGACCGGGTGGGGTGCTGGGGGCCGGACCGCCGACCGGGACGGATAGCGTGGTGCCATGCTCCGCATCCTGTTCTCCGCCCGAGTGGTGGCGCTCCACCTGCTCGCGATCGGAGCACTCGTCGTGTGCGGGCTGCTGGGCAGGTGGCAGCTCGGCGTCTTCGAGGACTCCGGCAGGCCCCGGTCCCAGCTCGACCCCCCCGCGGTGGCGGTCACCGAGCTCACCACGCCCGGTGCGCGCATGACGGCCGGCGCGGTGAGCCGCCGGGTGACCGCGCAGGGCACCTTCGACGCCTCGAAGCAGCTCCTGGTGGCCGGACGCGACGGTGGCCTGTGGGTCCTCACCGCCCTCGACCTGGGTGACGGCACCGCCGTTCCCGTCGTGCGCGGCAGGGTGGCCACGGCGCAGGACCCGGCGACGGCCGTGCCCGAGGGCAGGGTGACCGTCGGCGGGCGGCTGCAGGCCTCGGAGGAGACCGACAGCGTGCAGCGCCGGACCCGGAACCTGCCGCAGGGGCAGGTGCTGACCGTCTCGTCGGCCGAACTGATCAACCTGTGGCGGGGGACGAGGCTCCGCAACGGGTTCGTGGTGGCCGCCTCCCAGTCGCCCGCCCCGGCGGTGCCCCTCCAGGCGGTGAGCGTCCCGCCCCCCACCGAGCCCGGCGGGCTGACCTGGCGCAACCTCGCCTACGCCGCCCAGTGGTGGATCTTCGGGCTGTTCGCGGTCTTCATGTGGTGGCACTTCGTGCGCGACGCGCTGCGCGGCCGTACGGGAAGACCCGCCGGGTCCGCCATCGCCCCGCAGCACCACCCCGCAGCACCGTCCCGTACCGCCCCGTGAACCGCGAACTTCAAGACCGAGGTAACCGACCGTGGAATCCGCTCTCAAGCCCTTCCGTGTCCTGGCGTACATCGTCGGCGTGATGCTGCTCGTCCTGGTCACCTGCATCGTGCTCAGGTACGGCTTCGGCATCGAGGAACCATCGAAGATCGTCTCCCCGATCCACGGCTTCCTCTACATGCTCTATCTCGTGGCCACGATGAATCTGGGCATGAAGGCCCGCTGGACGTGGCCCTACATCGTCGGAGTGATGCTCGCGGGCACCGTGCCGCTGCTCTCGTTCGTGTTCGAGCGCAAGGTCACCCGCCGGGTGGAGGCGGAACTCGCGACCCCCGCCGCCTGACCGGCCGGAAGCCGGTCAGGCGTGACGCGGGTGCCGTCCCTCAGCGGCCGAGACCGCGACGGCGGGAGCGCTTGAGCCGCTCCCGCTGGGACGGGTCGAGCATCAGGTAGCCGACGACCGGGGCGGCGACGACGCCCAGGAGGATCAGCGTCGTCACGAACCCGGGCAGGAACAACCACGACAGGAACACCACCGCTGCCGCACCGATCGCGTACTTCTGGACGGGTGACATCCTCAACATCCTCCGAACGCGGGGCGGGCGCCCCGTCTGTAGTTCATTCTGCGTCGTCGGTCCAACGAACGGACACACCCCCGGGGTTCCAACCGAGATATATCGTGATCGGCGCGGCGCCACCGGGAGCGTGAGGCCCCCCGGGAGTCCACCGGCGCCGGCGGGACAGGAGCTTCGGGGCCCCGGGAGTACGGACGTGATCAGGGCTCCGAGGCCTCGGGGAGACGGGCGTGACCGGGGCTCCGGGCCTCCGGGCCTCCGGGCTCACTCCTCCCGGGCGAGTTTCTCGAGGACCCACCGGGTCGCCGCGCGTACCCCCTTGCGCGTGCTGCCGTCGCCGTCCTCGCCGATGCCGCGCTGGTACTGCACGACGGTCACGACATTGGCGGCCCGGAAGACCACCGAGCTGTAGTAGGTCAGCCCGTTGGTGCCCTCGGAGGCGTAGGCCTCGGTGCCGATCCCGGCCACAGGGCTGGGAGGTATGACGATCGTGAGGGGCAGGCCGACCCCCGTCGTGGTCCGCTCGCGTTCCTGCCTGAGGAAGCTCGCGTAGATCCGCCCCGCGTCCTTGCCGGAGGGCAGGCGGAAGGCGGAGACCTCCAGGATGTAGGTCAGGTTCTTCGGCTGCCCCGAGCTCCTCCAGGTGCACGCGTTCTTCTTCCTGACGGGGACGGCCTCCACCTCCAGTTCGGCCAGCCGACCGGCGGACAGGAGCGCGCAGGGGTCCGGGGCACGGGAGAACGCGGTGGGCAACGCGACCGGTGCGGCGACCGGAGCCTGCTCGGCGGCGTGACGTGGCCAGAGCCAGAAGGCGAGCCCACCGGCGACGAGCAGCGCGGTCAGGCCGGCGACGACGAGGAGCGTCCGGCGCGATGTCGTTCCCGTGCGGATCGGGGCCGATCCACCGGGGCCGGGCCTGGCGGGGTGGCCGGCGGGCCCGGGGGCGATCCTCTCCAGCGTCAGCCTCACCGAGGTGGCGTCGGGCCGGTGGCCCGAGCCGGCCGTCAGCAACTCCTCCACCAGCGGGACCAGCGGGCCGGATCCCGTGGGACCGAAGGAGCCGGTGGACGGCGAGGCCAGCGGCGTCCCGTCCCCTATCGTCGGCAGGGGCCGCTCACCGGTGTCGGGCGTCCGGCCCTCGACGGCGGTGAAGAGGGTGGCGCCCAGGTCGTGGAACCCGTCACCGGTCGCGAGGGCGGCGACACCGGTCAGCACCACCCGCCCGCCGGGGGTGAGCAGCACGGTGTCGGGGGTGGCGGCCAGGTGGACCCCCCGCTCGCCGGCGGCGGTCAGCGCGTCCAGCACCCGCAGTCCGACCTCGGCCGCCCGCTCGTCGGAGAGCGGGCCGTCGGACCTGACGGTCTGCAGCAGCGAGCGTCCCTCGACCGACTCCATGACCAGCCAGAAGCGATCATGAGCCGGGATCACGTCGTGCAGGGCCGTGACACCCGGGTGCCGCAGGTCCGCCGCCGCGCGGATCTGCCCCAGGAGCCACTCCCGGTACGGTCCCGGAGGCGGCAGCCGTACCTCCGAGATCGTCACGTCACGACGGAGCAGCTCGTCGCGCGAGCGCCAGCTCGTGCCCGCCCGGTCGCGGCGCTCCAGCAGGCGGTAGCGCCCGGCCAGCAGGGTGGGGTCGGTCATCCGGTCTCCCCGGCGACGACGCCACGCCCGCCGGGGCCGGCCGTGGTGCGGCACCGGGCCCGGGGGGCGCGGTCGGCCGGGGTGCGGCCGGCGACGGTGCGGCCTGCGAGGGTGCGGCCGATGGTGGTTCGGCCTGTGGTGGTTCGGCCTGCGGCGGTGCGGCGACCGGCGTGCGAGGTGTGGACGGCCCGGCCCGTGCCGTTCTCAGTCACGGCTGTTCAGCTCCTCGGAGACCTGGCGCGCGACCTGGAGGGTGTGCCGTCGCAGCGGCGTGCCGACACGCTTCCCCTTCTCCGAGAGGGTGACCTTGACGAGCAGGTTGCTCACCCGGAACTGGATGACGCAGGAGGCCGCGTCCTGGTTGAGGATGTCGTAGGAGAACGCCTCGGCTCCGATGCGGCCGACGTTCCTGAGCCGTCCGGTGGAGCCGAACAGGCCGCTGCCCTCGTCCGCGGCGGTCCTGACGCGTTCGGCGGCGAAGAACGCGCGCGCGGTGTCGGGGCCGCTCTTGCCGGAGACCGGGGCCTTGTGCTCGACCGAGATCCACAGCTTGCGGCCGACCGGGTCCTTGGCAGGGCCGTCCCAGCTGCAGAAGGGCACCCCGCCGCCCGTGGACGTCACGAAGGTGGGCGGCGACGCGCCGGGCACCACCGCCCGGGCCTGTGAGTCGGTGAGCAGCGTGCACGAGTCCGGCGCGGTGGCGAACCGCCCGGCCACCGCCGTCCCCGAAGGCTCCCCCGACGATCCCGCCGCCCCCGGCGTCTCCGCCGCCTGAGGCGCCCCGGGGTCGTCACCCCTGGTCAGCATCACCGTCCCGGCCGTCGCCGCGACCACGGCCAGCGCGGCTCCGGCGATCAGGGCGGTACGGCGCCGTCCGGCCCGGCCCGCGACCTGCGTCGGGGCCGTCCCCGTCCCGTACGGTGTCCCCGACGGGTCCGCCGCCCGCGGCTCCTGGCGCGGTGCGGTCACCGGGGAGAGCGGGCCCGCGGGCAGCCCCTGGGCGACCCGCCGCAGCGCGGCGCGCAACACGGCGTCTCCCGGCCGCTCCCGGAGATCCCTGGCCAGTACGGCCAGCAGCACGGGGGCCAGTTCCCCGGCCCTGGAGGGGAAGGGGGCCTCCTGGGTGAGCACGGCCCCCAGGGTCGCGACCGGGGTGCCGCGATGGAAGGGACCCCGGCCCTCGACGGCCGCGTACAGGGTGGCGCCCAGGGACCACAGGTCGGCGGCGGGCCCGTCGTCCTGGCCGCGCAGTCGCTCGGGGGCGATGTAGCCGGGAGAGCCGACGATCGCGTCCGGCGAGGTGAGCTGGACGTCGCCCTCGACGGTGGCGATGCCGAAGTCGGTCAGCAGCACCCCGCCGTCGTCGGCGAGCATGATGTTGGCCGGTTTCACGTCCCGGTGCATGATCCCCCGGCTGTGCGCGAGGGCCAGCGCGTCCAGCACGGCCAGGCCGATCGCGGCCACCCGGTGCGGGGGCAGGGGGCCGCCCGAGCGGATCGCCTGGTCCAGCGAACGGCCCCTGACCAGGTCCATGACGATCCACGGGCGGCCGTCCTGGGCGACGATGTCGTGGACGGCGACGATGGACGGGTGTCCCAGCCGGGCGGCGGCGCGGGCCTCGCGCATGGTGCGCTCGCGTGTCTCGGCGCGCTGCGCCTCCGACAGCCTCGCGTCGAGCGTGACCTCCTTGATGGCCACCTCGCGGTGGAGCAGCTCGTCGCGGGCCCGCCACACCACGCCCATCCCGCCCGCGCCCAGCCGTTCGACCGCCCGGTAGCGGCCGGCCAGCACGGGCAGCGGCCCGGCCGGCCCGCCGGACGACCCGTCAGTCATCGGTCTTCAGGGACTCGGTGAGCCACCGCGCCACCTTCAGCGCGCCCTGCTCGATCTGGCCGTCGGCGTCCTCCTTGACGCCGCCCCGCTCGTACTCGACCTCGGCGATCAGGTTGCTGATCCGGAAGACCACGACCGACTGGTAGGAACCGCCGTAGAGGTTGATGGAGCTGTACGAGGCGGAGGTGAACGCCTCCTCGCCGACGCCGCTCAGGTCCTTGGGCGGGGCGGGCCTGGGAGTGGCGAACTGCCCCTTGTCGGCGATGTCCTTCTTCTTGCCGGCCATGTACTCCTTGGCCCGCGCGACCTCCTTCTGCGCGATCAGCCGGACCCGCAGGTCGTACTTCTCCACGTTGGCCTTGCGCCAGTCCTGCTGGTTGAGCCAGTCGCACGCGGAGTGCTCGACCTCGGAGCTCCTGAATCCGGGGACGACCTCACCCGCCTGGTTCTCGTCGAGCAGGCTGCAGGCCCGGGGCGCCGTGGCGAAGCGGCCCTTGGCGCCGGGGGGTTCCGTGGGGAACGTGTCGCCGGCCGGGTTCGTGAGCACCGAGGTGAGCAGCACGCCGATGGTGACCGCCATGCCGAAGAGCAGCGCTCCGGTCAGCGCCACCACGGGCCGGGGTACGAGGACCCCCGTCGTCCTCGTGGAACGTTCGGTCGGCTGGTCCGCCGTGCTCCGCTCCGTGCCCGCCGTGGAGGGGACGGATGCCCGGGACGCGTCCTGCCGGAGGCCCTGCGGCGCCGGCTGTCCTTGGGGTCCTGGCCCTTGTGCTCCTTGGGGTCCCCGCGGTCCTTGCGGTCCTTGTCCTTGGAGCCCCGCCGGTCCCTGCGGTGCCTGCGGGCCCTGCGGTGCCTGCGGGCCCTGCGGTGCCTGCGGGCCCTGTGGTCCCTGGGGCGGTCCCTGCCAGGGGCCGGGTCGCGCCGTCTGCGCCGATGAGCCCTGGGGCAGGCTGGGCCAGGCGGCGGGGGTGTCCTGTCCCGAGGAGGACCCCGAAGGGCCGTCGGCGGGGTCCGGCGGGGCGGAGGCACCCTGACCGCCCGCGAGCGCGTCCCGGGGAGGCGGCGAGCCCGGCCGGCCTCCCGGGGCGTCCTGGTCGGGGAACCGGGCCTGCCGGGTCCCCAGCACGTCCTGCGTGGGGAACGAGGCCTGAGGGGAGCCCGGGACGTCCCGGAGGGGGAGGCCGGCCGTGATGGCGGACATCTGCTCGTTCAGGTTCTTCCTGAAGGGCGCGGTCACGTGCTCCTCGGCGGCAGGGAAGTCCCCGCTCCCCGCCCCCGCTCCCGCGTGTTCTCCGGAACCCTGGGCTCTCCCGTGTTCCCCGGAACCCTGGGGGCCTCCGGATCCTTGCGGCCTCGCCGGGCTCTGGGGCGCCGGTTCGGAGGACAGGGGGGCGTACGCGCCGGAGGAGGAGGCACCCGTTCCGGGGGGCGCGCTCGTGCCGGAGCCGCCGGAGGTCTCCGCGCCCGGAGGACGGCCGAAGGGATCGGACGTCTCGGGACCGGAGCGGGGGAACGCCTCCGTGCTGACGGCGGCGCCGGGGCCGGTGGTCCCCGGGCCCGGCGGAAGCGCGTTCTGGGGACCGGACGCGAGCGGGTTCTGAGGGCCGGAGGCGAGCGGGTTCTGGGGACCGGATCCGAGCGGGTTCTGAGGACCGGACGGGAGGGTGTTCTGCGGGCCGGACGCGAGGGTGTTCTGCGGGCCGGACACGAGCGGGCTCTGGGGGCCGGGTACGGGCGCGTTCTGCGGGGACGCGTCCGAGGCCGAGGGGAGCCCGGGACGGTACCGGGAGATGTCGAGCAGCGCGGTGCGCAGGGTGGACGGGTCAGGCCGCTGGGACGGCTCTCCCGCGAGCAGCCGGAACAGGATCGGTGCGATCGGACCGGCGTTGTCCAGGGAGGCGCCGGGCGACGGCGGACGGCCCTCGACGGCGGTGTACAGGGTCGCGCCGAGCGACCACAGGTCGGCGGCCGGGCTGGTCACGCCCTCGGGGGAGGTGAAGAGCGACGACGGCAGGGAGGGCGCGGCAAGGACGATCTGGTCGTACGGGCCGAGCAGCACCGAACCGGGCCGCACGTCGCCGTGGAGCATGCCCTGCACGTGCATGGACACGAGCTGGTCCAGCACGGCCAGGCCGACCACCGCGGTCTGCTGCGGGGACATCGGGCCGAACCGCGCGATCACCTGCTCCAGCGAGCTCTGTTCGAGCATCGGCGGGCCCTCGGCTCCGGCGACCCCGGGCCCCTGCGGGGGAGGGGCCTGCCCGCCCGCGTGCCTGCCCTGGGGACGAGGGAGGTCTGGATGGTTCATTTGCCGGCTTTCTGCTTGTTCAACGCGTTCGCGACCCACGTCGCGGCGGTGTGGGCGCCCGCCTGGATCGCCGGACCGTCCTTGCTGCCGTCGACCACGCTGTAGCCGACGTCGAGAACGAGGTTGTCCACACGTACGATCACGTAGCTCTGCTCCAGTCTGCCGGTCTTCCGGTTCTCGTGGACGTCGTAGCCGAAGGCCTCGTCGCCGACGGGTTTCACCGTCCGGGGAGCGGTGGAGCGGGAGGAGCGGAGGCCGGCCTGGATCTCCGGCCAGCTCCAGGCGTTCTCCCCGCTGGGGATGACGCCGTTGCGCCGGTTCACGAACAGCTCGTGAGCCTGGCGCGGGCTCCTGCCCCACTGCTTGTCCGCGGAGAGGCGCACCTCCAGCCCCGCCCCGCTGACCGCCCACTGGCATCCCCCGTCGTTGGTGGGCTTGCCCTCACCCGGGGACGAGGGCAGCAGCCGGGCGGCCGTGGCGGCGGGGATGAGCGCGCAGACGTTCACCGGTGTGGTGAAGGCGCCGGGGTTCTCGCTGAGCCTGACCTTCTTCTCGGCGGCCGTGGAGCCGGAGGCGGACAGGAACGTCACGCCGAAGGTGATCCCGACGACCGCCAGGACCCCCGCCACCTCGGCGGCGATCCACAGCGCCGTGCGCCGGCGAGGCCGCCCGGCCGCCGGCTCGGCGGTGTCCCGGGCCGGGAGCGCCGGGAGCGCCGACGGCGGGGCAGGGCGCGGGTCGTGCGGCGCGGTGCCGGTCGTACGGCCGGAGGTGAGGTCCGCCAGGGAGCGGGCGGCCTCCTCGAAGGACGGGCGGGCCTCGGGCGCCGGGTCGAGCATGAGCATCAGCAGCGGGCCCAGGGCGCCCGCGCGCTCCGGTGGCCTGGGCGGTTCGGTGAGCACCCGCCCGATCGCCGCGATCGGGGTCTCCGCCGGGTGCGGCGGGACCCCCTCGACGGCGAAGTAGAGGGTGGCGCCGAGGGACCACAGGTCGGAGGCGGGGCCGCCTCGCTCGCCGCGGAGCCGTTCGGGCGCGATGTAGTTGGGCGAGCCCACCAGGTGGTCGGTGCGGCCCGAGGTGATCTCGCCGTCGACGACCGCGATGCCGAAGTCGGTGAGGACGGCCTTGCCCGTCCTGGTCAGGAAGACGTTGCCCGGTTTGACGTCGCGATGGACCACCCCGGCGGCGTGAGCGGCACCGAGCGCGCTGAGGATGCCCACCCCGACCCTGGCCACCTGGTGCACGGGCAGCGGCTTCCGGTCGCGGACGGTCTGCTCCAGCGACGCCCCCGAGAGCAGCTCCATGACGAGCCAGGGGCGTTCCTGCTCGATGACCACGTCGTGGACGGTCACGATCGAGGGGTGCTTGAGCCGGGCCGCGAGGTTGGCCTCGCGCAGCGCCGCGGCACAGACCTCCTGCCGCCCGGCGGCGTCGAGGCCGGGCGGGATCCGTACCTCCTTGACCGCCACGTCGCGGCCGAGCGTCTCGTCGGCGGCGAGCCAGACCGTGCCCGCCCCACCCTCACCGAGGGGGTTGAGCAGCCGGTAGCGGCCTGCCAGCACTTGAGTGTCGATCCTGCTCACCCCGTTCGCCATCATCGCGAACAGCAACATAGTCACTTAGCGGCACATGGACCAACGGACAGGGTCTTCACCGGCATATTGATTCCCGGTCGTACTCCGGCGAGGCGCGGGGGGCGGAGGGGGTCAGCCGCGGCCGGCCCACTTCTCGTGGGCGCTCCACAGGCGCCGCCAGAGCCCGGCGCGTTCGGCCGGGGTGACGTCGGACAGCGGGAGGGCGAAGACGTCGGCGAGCATCTCGAAGTAGTCGCGCTCGGTCTCCGCGACGAGGGTGTGCTCCCGGTCGCCGAGACGGGTGAGCACGAGACCGCGCAGGATGTCGGCGCCGCCCGCGTCGCGCCGCGTGACCGTGGCCACCCGGACGAACCCCGACTCCGGGGAGGTGGACAGGAAGTCGTGCCTCTCGGTGAACTCCGACATCCGCGCGGGTGCGTCACGGAAGTCCATGCCGGGGAAGGAGCCGCGTGGATCGTGGTCGAACCGCCAGCCGCCGGGCTCGGCCTCGGAGGGACGCAGGCCGTAGGTGAAGGGGCCCTGACGGTAGGTGCCCGCGACGAGCGGCAGGGGAGCGTGCGGCCCGTCACCGAGTCCCAGGTCGACCAGCCACTCCCCGCCGGGGTTGCCCCGGTCGGGCAGCCCGGACACCGTGAGCACGAGATGGTTGCCGCCTGCCCCGGCCGGGTCCTCGGGGCGTCCCTGCACCCCGCCCACGTGCCTGGTCACCCGGTAGCCGAGTGTCTTCAGCAACGCGGAGAACGCCCCGTTCAGGTGGTAGCAGTAGCCGCCCCGGCCCCGGATGATCCGGGCGGCCGACTCGGCGGGATCCACCGTGGTGGGGCGGCCCAGCCAGATCTCCAGGCATTCGTACGGCACGCGTTCCATGTGTGCCCGGTGGAGCAGGTGCAGGGATTCCACGCTCGGGGGGCCGTCCGCCCTGACACCGATCCTGCGGAGGTACGCGGGAGCATCGATCACCCTGTAACGGTAACCTCGCAGCGATCAGAAACCGGCGATCTCCCCGAGTGCGCTCCGCAGCAGGCAACTGTTGCTGAAGGTCTGGGAGGACAGGACGAACCGGCCGTCCCAGACGCCGGCCGACGTCATCGTGACGGGGTTGTAGATCAGGGGACAGGCCGCCGTCTTCGACGGCTTGAGCTTCCCCACGTCGCCGTTCACCGTGTCCAGCGCCGCGCACGCGCCTTGCGCCTTCGGATGCGTCCCTCCCACCATCGGTTTGCACTGCACCACCACGACCCGGCTCATCGGCGAGATGGTCGCCCCCTGGGTGAGGGCGAGGACGAGCGCCCGGGCCAGAGGGGGCACCTGGACCGGGGGGACACGCGAGAGCCCGGCCCGCGGCTCCGCCCGGTCCGGTGGTCCTGTCCGGTCCGGTGCTCCTGTCCGGTCCGGTGATCCGGCCTGGCCCGGTGATCCGGTTCGGACCGGTGGTCCGGCCGGGTCCCGTGGTGCCATCGGGTCGGACGGCTTCGGCGGGAGCGGCTCGACCGGCGGGAGCGGCGCCCGTGCCGTGGCCGAGGCGGCCGGAGAGAGCCCGTCCACCGGGCCTGCGCTCGCGGACGACACGCCGGAGGAGGCCATCGCGCCGGCGAGGGCCGTCAGGCAGACCACGTACCTCATGAACGGCCTCATCCGCATCGTCCCCCAGATCACACCATGGTCGGTGTTCCCAGCCTGACCTGCCGTGACCCCACGGCCAAGCGATGGTTTTCAGGCACCGGTCAAGATTTTCACCACCGGGTAAAATCCGGCGCGACGGGCGCGGGACGCCCTCGTGCGGCCGGTGGTCCCCGGTGACGTACGGGTGCCCCGGGGGTGCGCGAAACCTTCACAATTCACCACAGGTCTTCTGCACCGCTCCGGTCTACGCTGCCGAGCATGGCAACCCCTCAGCAACGACGCGTCCTCGTGGTCGAGGACGACGAGACGATCGCGCGGGCGGTACGGCACAGGCTGGCCGCCGAGGGCTTCGACGTTCAGGTCGCCGGGGACGGGGAGACCGCGCTGGCCGTCCACGCGAGGACCGGGCCCGACGTGGTGGTGCTGGATCGCCTGCTGCCCGGCCTCGACGGCCTGGAGGTGTGCCGGAGGATGCAGGCGGCCAGGCCGGTGCCGGTGCTCATGCTCACCGCGCTGGGGGAGGAGACCGACCTGCTCGTGGGGCTCGGGGTCGGGGCCGACGACTACATGGCCAAACCGTTCAGCATGCGCGAGCTGGTCGCCCGGGTGCACGCCCTGCTGCGCAGGGTCGAGCGGGCTTCGCAACTGGCCGTGGACGACACGGTCATCCGCGTCGCCGACGTCGAGATCGACACCGCCGAGCGCCGGGTCTACGTGCGGGGCACCGAGGCCCAGCTGACCAGGACCGAGTTCGACCTGCTCTGCCGCATGGCCGAGCGGCCCGGCCAGGTCTTCGAGCGGGAACGGTTGCTGACCGACATCTGGGGCTTCTCCGAGGCCGCGGCCACCCGCACGGTCGACAGTCATGTACGGGCCCTGCGCCGCAAGCTGGGACCCGGTGTCGTCCGTACCGTCCACGGAGTCGGTTACGCCCTCGTCAGGCCGTGAACACGCGGGGTGGCGGGACGGCGAGGCGTCTCGCGAGCGGAGGCGAGGGCCCGCCCATCGGCGATGAGACGCCCCGGCGTCCCGGATGCGCGGCCTCCCGGATGCGCGGCCTCCCGAGGGCGTGTGACCACGCCACGGGCCGGTGCGCGACCGGGGGAGAACCAAACGCTCGTCCTATAGCTCATACGCATATAGCCCTATTACTTCGACACGAGGACGCGCCGACCATTGAGACCCCTCGACTTCCTCGGCCGGATCAAGGCGAAGCTCGGCATGGTGATCCTGCTGGCCGTGGTGGCGGCGTTCGTCGTCAACGAGGTCGGCATCAACGCCGGGTACTCGCGCGACGTGCGCGTCGCCGTGGCCGCGCTGTTCGCGCTGATCATGGTGCAGTTGCTCGCGCGGGGAATGACCAAGCCGCTGCGCGAGATGGCCGCCGCCGCCCAGACCATCGCCAAGGGCCGGTACGGCCTGCGGGTCACCGCCACCTCCCGGGACGAGGTGGGCGAGCTGGCCCGCGCCTTCAACGCGATGGCCGCCGACCTGGGTGAGATGGACCGGCAGCGCCGGGAACTGGTGGCCAACGTCAGCCACGAGCTCCGCACGCCGATCACCGCGCTCCGGGCGGTGCTGGAGAACGTGGTCGACGGGGTCTCCGAGCCCGACCCCGCCACCCTGGGTACCGCGCTCGCGCAGACCGAACGGCTCGGCCGGCTGGTCGCCCAGCTGCTGGACCTGTCCCGCCTGGAGTCCGGCGCCCGCCTGATCGAGCGTGAGGACGTCGAGCTGCGCCCGCTGTGCGAGCAGGCCCTGCGCGAGGCCGTACTGGCCAGGGAGGGGGTCACGGCCCGCTGCGAGGTGCCCGAGGGGCTGAGTCTGCGCGCCGACCCCGACCTGCTCGCGCAGGTCCTCGCCAACCTGCTGGACAACGCGGTACGCCACAGTCCCGCCGGTGGGGCCGTGGTGCTGGCGGCGAGGGCCTCGGGGGACGGCGTCCGGCTGCGGGTGAGCGATCAGGGGCCCGGCATCGCGGCCGAGGACCGGGCCCGGGCGTTCGAGCGCTTCTCACGGCTGGACGCCGGGCGGGCCGCCGACGACGGCGGCGCCGGGCTGGGCCTGGCCATCACCAAGGAGATCGTCGAACTGCACGGCGGCTCCATCCACGTCGAGGACGGTGTCGGCTGCCACGTGGTGACCGACCTCCCGGAAAGGATCGAGATGACCTCCCCGTCTTCTCCCGCGTCAGGCTCGCCGGCCCCCGGTTCGTCTTCCCAGGCCCCGCCGGCCGGAAACCCGTCGTCACGGACGCCGGTGGCCGGGAGTTCGCCGCCGCGGACCTCGCCGGCCGGGAGCCCGTCGCCCCGGGTCCTGCCGGCCCGGGTCCCGTCGCCCCAGGACCCATCGACTCATGACCCATCGCCCCCTGGTGCACCGGCTCAAGGCTCCCCGGTCCATGGTTCCCCGGCTGGTGGCGCATCGGTCCGTGCCCCGTCGGCTCAGGGCTCTCCCGTCGTGGAGACGAGGGGCGGCGCGCCGGACGAGGTGACCGCGGGTGCCGCCCCCGTGCCCACCGTCCCGGGCCGGGTCCTCGTGGACGGCACACCGTCCGGTGGGCGGCCGGAGTCGCCTGGACCGTCCGGGCCGGTCGACTCCGGCGGAACCGGCGACGGACCGGGTGAGGCCACCGGACCCGACAGGTCCACGAAGTCCACCGGGGCCACCGCGTCCACCGGGGCCACCGCGTCCACCGGATCTACGGGGTCCACGGGGCCCACCGGATCTACGGGGCCCACCGGATCTACGGGGTCCACGGGACCCGCGGAATCCGCGGAGGAGCCCGCCGGGTCCGTCGAGGGGGATCGGCCGAGTCCGCCGGCCGGCCCCTCCGGCTCCCGGCAGGCCGTCGAGGCCGATCCGACCCCGGACCCCACCGGTTCTCGGTCCGGATCCCCCCCGAACCCGTCCCCCGCGCCGGTCCGCACACCCGCGCCGGCCCACGCCCCCCCGCCGTTCCCGCCACGGCCCGTCCTCACCGGGAACGGGAACACGCGCCAGGAAAGGGTCGTGGTGCGGAACTGGGGGGGAGCGCTCTTCGGGGTCTTCATGGGCGGCATCGCGGGAGGGCTCTGCGCCGTGATCGTGGGCGCCGTCCTGTCCGCGCTCGACCCGATGCTCGGCCTGCTGGCCGGCGCCGGCGTGTTCGTGGCGGGCGGGTTCGTCGGTACGGTCATCGGGGCCACCACGTCCTTCGACAGCCTCCCCGCGAGCCGTGAACCGCTTCCGTACCGGCCTCCGGCGCAGGGTCCCGCCCCGGCGGCCGCCAGGGTCGCGAGCACGACGCCCACGGGCAGGGCACCCACGGCCGCGACCGGCTCCACGCCCCCCGGGCCCGCAGGTCAGGGATCCACGGGCCACGGACCCGCGAGTCAGGGACCCACGGCTCAGGGACACACGAAGGAACACACGGTTCAAGGACACACGAGGGGACACGCGGGCACGGCGACCCTCGCCGGGCCCCGGGCGGCGGCTCCGGGCGGGCACGGCACGGGGGGCTACGAGGCGCCGCCCCTCCTGCCCCGGCCGGACCTGCCGGACACGCCCCGCTGGGTGCTGCCGGTGTCGGCCGCCGTCGGGCTGCTCGGCGCGATCGTGGTGCCGTACAGCGGGGCGGGGCTGGGGCTCGTGCTGGTGGCCGTCGCCATGGGGATGGCGGTGATCCCCGCGGTACGCGGGCGGATCACCCCGTGGTCGGTGGCGCTGGGAGTGCTCGCCTACGGGCTGGTCGTGACCGTGATGTTCAGGGACGCGGACTGGCTGGTCGCCGTCGTGTCGCTGGCGGGGTTCCTGACGGCGGCGCTCGCCCTGTCGGGGGCCGGGCGCGGCTGGCTCGGGGTGCTCCGGGGCGGGGCGTCGGTGATCCTGGGGCTGCTGCCCGTGCCGTGGTTCCTCGGCACCCGGCTGAGGGCGCTCGCGGCCCGCAGGCGGGTGGTTCCCGCGCTGTTCGGCACAGGGCTGACCGTCGTACTGCTGGCGGTGTTCGGCGCGCTGTTCGCCTCGGCGGACGCGGTCTTCGCCGAGGCCGTCGAGCGGGTGCTCAGCGTGCAGGACTGGGCGGAGTCGATGCCGCTGAGGATCGTCCTGTTCGTGGTCCTGGCGGCCGTGGTGGCCTCGGCGGTGCTGGTCGGCCTGCAGCCCGTGGCCGAGCCGCGGACGCCGAGCCTCAGGATCGCCACCGGCCGGAGCGTGTGGGTGCTCCCGCTGACCGCGCTCAACCTGCTGTTCGTCACGTTCGTGGCGATGCAGCTGACCGTGCTGTTCGGCAGTACCCGCTGGCTGGTGTCCGCCACCGGGCTGACCTACGCCGAGTACGCGCGCTCCGGCTTCTTCCAGCTCGTCGTGGTGAGCGTGTTCGTGCTGGCGATCGTGGGGATCGCCTCCGGGACGCTGGAGCTCAAGGGCTTCGACCGGTGGCTGATGGCCGGGCTGCTCGGCCTGCTCTGCGTGCTGACCCTGGTCGTCTTGGTCTCCGCGCTGCACCGCCTGGACCTCTACTCCGACGCCTACGGCCTCTCCCGGCTGCGGGCCTCGGTGGCCGCGACGGTGTGGTGGCTGGGCGGGGTGTTCGCGCTGGTCCTCGCCGCGGGCGCGGCCCGGCTCGTCGGACGGGAGCAGGCGCGCTGGCTCCCCAGGACCCTCGTGGTGATGACGAGCGCCTCGCTGCTGGCGTTCGCCCTGTGGAACCCCGACCTGCGGGTCGCGGAGACCCAGATCGCCGTACGCGGGCTGTCCGGCGCCGACCTGGAGTATCTGGGCGACCTCGGGGCGGAGGCGGTTCCCGCCCTGGACAGGCTGCCCGAACCGGCCCGCAGCTGCGTGCTGAGGGACGTCGTCGCCACCAACCACCTGGCCGCACCCGACCCCTGGAACGGCTGGAACCTGGCCAGGCGCCAGGCGAGGGAACTGCTGGTACGGCGGCCGGTCCTGCCGGACTCCCGGTGCCCGCAGAGCTTCTCCCGGCTGGAGATCCCCACCCCGGACTGACCGCGGAACGGGCGCGGCCCTCGTCCCCGAGCCACGGGAACGGCCGCTCACGGGGCCGGGCGCGACGCGGTCCGTCCCCGGGCCCCGGAACAGGCCGGTCGTCACACGGGAGCGGCCCCCGTCCGGGGACGGGGGCCGCTCCGGTGCGCGTGCGGGTCAGGGCACCCAGTGGTTGCCGGTCACGGTGATCATGACCTGGAGCTGGATGCTGGTCGAGTAGTAGTCGTCCGCCGTGAACGGGGTGGCGAGCATCTTGTTCCACAGGGCGTCCAGCCACGCCTGGCTGCCGGGGTCGGTCATCGCCGCCACCGCGAACGGGGCGAAGTAGGCCGGTTCGCTGCCGCCGGAGATCTGGGTGCCGCCGAGCGAGTAGCCGACGGCGATGTTGTCCGGGTTCCCGCCGGTCTTGTTCTTGATCCAGGTGTTCAGCTTGCGCGCGGCCGCCAGGGACCTGGAGTCGCCGCTGGTCACCGCGTCGTTGCCGATCCGCCACGGGTCGCGGCAGGCGTTCCACCAGAACTTCCCGTCGTTGGCGTCCTCCAGCACCTGACCCGGCGCGGGCTTGGCGGTCGTGTCGGTGTTCACCACGAAGTCGGCCAGCAGGCCGGTGTTCGGGGCGTGCACGGCCTGCTGGGAGGCGATCAGGTTCTGGTGGTTGACGCGGACGGTGTCCCAGGTCGCGTCGCCGGTGGCCTTGCGGAACGCCCGGAAGTGGTCGATCATCCAGTCCGACGAGCGGCTGATCCAGTAGTACTGGTCGCCCGCGCTGGTCCAGTCGCCCAGCTTCATCAGCTTGGTGGCCGGGTTGACCTCACCGGCCTTGATCGCGTTGATGTGGGCGATCGCGAGCCTCCTGTAGTCGTAGGTGCCCGAGCTGCCCCACTGCCGGTCGGCCAGGAGCAGGCCGTAGGCGACGTCCAGGTCGCCGTCGGTGGCCGAGTCGCCGCCGTTGACGCTCTGGCAGGCGGTGTTCTGCTCGGCGGCCAGCAGACCGGGGGTGATCGACGAGGGGTGGGCCAGCACGTACTTCACCAGGCCGTCGAAGATCTTCTTCGCGTCGGGGTCGGCTCCGGCCATCGTGGCGGTGACGACCATGCCGTAGCCCTGCGCCTCGGCCACGTACGGGTGGTCGGCGTCGGGGGAGATGATCTGGTACCAGCCGTTGCCGCAGTTCTGCTTGACGAAGGCGGCCTTCCATGCCCGGTAGTAGTCGATCACCTTCTGGTCGAGCGCCGCCACCGGGCCGCCCGGGCGCAGCGTCCCGGCCGCGTACGGGATCCTGTGGGAGCCGAACGGCACGGCCGGGCCGCCCGGGGCCGGGGTGAGCGTCGGGGTCGGGGTCGGGGTGACGCCGCCCCGGGTGCCGTAGACCTCCATCTCATACAGCGAGTAGCCGTAGGGGGTGCCCCGGGACAGGCCGTACATCCGCACGTAGCGGCCGGTGCCCGACAGCGTCAGGTCGTCGGTGCCGCCGTTGCCGACGGTGGTCGCGTACACCTGCGTCCAGGCCGACCCGTCGGGGGAGACCTCGATCCGGTACGAGGTGGCGTACGCGGCCTCCCAGAGCAGCTTGACCCGGGAGACGCTGGCGGAGGCGCCCAGGTCGACGCGGAGCCACTCGGGGTCGTGGCCCTCGGCGGAGGCCCAGCGGGTGGCGGGGGAGCCGTCGAACGCGGCGGCCGGGAGCAGCGTGCCGTCCTCGTTCGAGGACGAGGTGGCCGGGCGGCCCTGGGAGAGCAGGGAGTCGGCGGCGAGGCCGGGAGGGGCCACCAGGACGAACACCGACGCGATCAGTGCCGACGCCAGGGCCAGGATGAGAACGGTCGAGGGGTGTCGGAGACGTCGGAGACGCGGTCTCGCATGCACAGGGGGTGCCCTCTCTGCGATCATCTAGTTAGGAAAGGTTCCTAACTAGCGAAAGATGCTCCATTCCTACCATCCATCGTCAAGGGGTGAAAGGCTCGGATTCCCGGACGAGACGGATGCGTCCCAGGTCCGGGCGGTGGACGGCCCCGGACGGGAACGCGACGTTCGGCTGTGCCGGGGGGTCGCCGGGTGATTGAATCCGGGCATGTCGTTCGACGTGTTGATCAGTGGCGGCCGGGTACTGGACGGCACCGGGGCCCCTGCCCACCGGGCCGACGTCGGCGTCACCGGGGACCGGATCACCGCCGTGGGCCGCCTGAACGGCGCCGAGGCCGCGATCACGATCGACGCCGCCGGACGCCACGTGATGCCCGGCCTCGTCGACTGCCACGTCCACGGCGACGCCCTCGTCCTGGACCCGGCCGTGCAGCTCGCCGCGCTCCGGCAGGGGGTGACCACGTTCGTGCTCGGCCAGGACGGGCTCTCCTACGCGCCCTGCGCCACCCCGGAGACCTTCGCCTACGTCACCCGGTACTTCGCCGCGATCAACGGCCCCCACCCCCTCGCCGACGGGCCGCTCGGCGTCGCCGAACTGCTCGCGGGCTACGACAGGGCGACCGCGCTGAACACCGCCTACCTGCTGCCGCACGGCACGATCCGGCACGACGTGATGGGCGCCGCCGAACGCGCCGCCACCGCCGGGGAGCTGACCGCCATGCTGGCCCGCGTCGAGCGCGGCCTGTCCGAGGGGGCGGTCGGCCTGTCCAGCGGCCTGGAGTACGCCCCGGGACGCTACGCCGACGCCGCCGAGCTCGCCGCCCTCTGCGCGCCGCTGGACCACCTGCCGTACGTGACGCACATGCGCGCCTACGGCGCGGCGGCCCCGGAGGGGATGGCCGAGGTGGCCGACATCGCCCGGCGCTCGGGCGCGGCCGTGCACGTCTCGCACTACCACGGCCCGGCCGCCACGCTGCTGCCGCTGGTCGACGAGGCCCGCCTGCGAGGGCTGGACGTCACCTTCGACACCTACCCCTACCTGCGCGGCAGCACGATCCTGTCGATGCTCGCGCTGCCCGCGTGGATCCCGGCCGCCGACACCGGCCGCGCGCTGGAGATGCTGGACTCCCGGCCGGTCGAGTGGGACGAGACGCTCTGGCCCAGGATCACCTTCTCGCACGTGCCCGGCGCCGAGTGGGCCGAGGGGCTGACCCTGCCCGAGGCCGCCGCCGGGGCCGGTCTGGAGCCGGGGGAGTTCTGCCGCCGGATCCTGATCGACACCCGGCTGGAGGCCGGATGCGTGGTGGCCCGCCCCGACGAGGGCGCGGGCGGCGAGGAGTCGGTCCGCGCGATCCTGCGCCACCCGGCCCACACCGGTGGCTCCGACGGCATCTACGTGGGCGGCCACCCGCACCCCCGGGCGTACGGGGCGTTCGCCCGGATGCTCGGCCACCACGTGCGCGAGACCGGCGACTGGACCCTGGAGCAGGCGGTCGTCCACCTCGCCTCGCACCCGGCCCGCCGCTTCGGCCTGCGCGACCGCGGCCTCGTCCGCGCCGGGCAGGTCGCCGACCTGGCCGTCCTGGACGCCGCCGGGGTCGCCGACCTGGCGACCTACGCCGCGCCGCGCACGCTCGCGACGGGCGTCGGCGACGTCCTCGTCCGCGGGGTGCCGGTCCTCGCCGCGGGACGGCTCACCGGAGCCACCCCGGGCAGGGCCCTGCGACCCTGAGACCCGTCCCCCGAGAGGTCCGCGCGGGTCGCCGGGGTTCCGCGCGACCCCCGTACCAGGGACCCCGCGGCGGTCGCCGGGACCCGTCCCCGCAGGGGGCGCCGTGAGGATAGGGTCCTCAGGGCGGACGAGGGGGACGTGATCTCCCATGCCCGGACATCGGCGGCCCGGCCACCGGCCCCGGGGCGAGCACAGGCAGGAGCGGGCATGTGAAGGGGATCGTGGACCCCGGCGGGGCCGTGGGGGCGTCACTGTTCGGCGGGGCGTTCACCTTCCCCGTGATGGTGGCCCGCCGCGACGCGCTGGAGCACAACATCGCCACCCTCGCGACCTTCACCCGCGAGTACGGGATGATCTTCGCCCCGCACGCCAAGACCACCATGTCGCCCGAGCTGGTCGCGGCGCAGCTGGAGGCCGGCGCGTGGGGCATGACGGTCGCCACCCCCAGCCAGGCGCTCACCCTGCGCGAGTTCGGCGTCCGCCGGATCGTGCTGGCCAACCAGGTCTTCGACCCGGCCGGTCTCGACGCGCTGGCCGCGGACCTCGCCGGGGACGAGACGTTCGAGTTCCTCTGCTTCGTCGACTCGGCGGCCGGGGTCGAGACGCTCTCCCGGCACGCCGGGCCCAGGCCGTTCCGGGTGCTGGCCGAGCTGGGCCACCCGGGCGGGCGGGGCGGCAGCCGCACCCTGGAGCACCTGCTGGAGGTCGCCTCGGCGGCGCAGGCGGCCGACGGCGTGGAACTCGCGGGCGTCGCCGGGTACGAGGGGTCGCTGGGCTCGGCCGGTGAGGTCCGGGCCTACCTGCACCGGCTGCTGGAGGCGCTGGAGCACCTGCGGGTCCGCGACCCGATCCTGTCGGTGGGCGGCAGCCAGTGGTTCGACGTGATCGGCCGCGAGCTCGTCACCTGCCAGGCCAGGGTCATGCTGCGCAGCGGCGCCTACGTCTCCCACGACGACGGCTACTACCGCGAGCGCACCCCGTACACCCGGATGGACGGGGAGCTGCGCGCGGCCCTGGAGATCTGGGCACACGTGCTGAGCGTCCCCGAACCGGGCCTGGCCGTGGTCGGGTTCGGCAAGCGGGACGCGCCGTTCGACGAGGGCCTGCCGATCCCGCGCGGCGCCGTCGCCGACGCGACCGTGCTCAGGGTCCAGGACCAGCACACGCTCCTGGAGCTGGCCCCGGGGTCGCCGGTGAGACCGGGTGACCTGGTGTCGTTCGGCATCTCCCACCCGTGCACCGCCTTCGACAAGTGGCGGGTCATGCCCGTGGTCGACGAGGACCACGTCGTCGTCGGCCTGCTGAACACCTGCTTCTGACCTTTCTTGTTCCGTGTCCTTCACCGCTGAGGAGTGTCCCGATATGAGCGCCAAGCAGGAACTGCGGACCGACGAGGGCGCCGCGCCCGTGGGGGCCTACTCGCAGGGCCTGGTGGTCGGCGACTTCGTCTACACCTCGGGCATGGGGCCGCTGAGCCCCGAGACCGGGGAGGTCGTCGGCGCCGACGTGGCCGAGCAGACCCACCAGGTGATGCGCAACCTCGGCGCGGTCCTGGCCGCGCACGGACTCGGCTTCGACGACGTGGTCAAGTCGACCGTGCACCTGCAGCACCTCAAGCGCGACTTCGCCGCCTACAACGAGGTCTACAAGTCGTACTTCACCCGCCCCTACCCGGTGCGCACGACCGTCGGCTCGGAGCTGATGGACATCCTCGTCGAGATCGACTTCGTGGCCCACCGGCCGCGTTAGAGTCTGACCGACTTCAGGGAGGGCGACGGCTTGGACAGCTCGCTATACGTCTATGTCGAGGACGTACGCGGGGAGGGCCTGGAGGCGGTCCTCGACCGGATCACCGGGTACGGGGTGCGGGGGGTGACCGTGGCCGCGGCCTATCACCGCGCCCGCGACGTCACCCCGCACGGCCGCTCCCGGGTGACGATCCGCCGGGACGGCGCGCACTTCACGCCGCCCGCCGACCTCTTCGACGAGCTGCGGCTGGCCCCGCCGCTCCAGGACGGGGCCGCCGAGGAGCCGCTGGCCGCGCTGCGCGAGGCCACCGCCGGGCGCGGGCTGGCCCTGCACGGCTGGACCGTCTTCCTGCGGAACGCCACGCTCGGCCTGGCCGAGCCCGACGTGACCGTGCGCAACTGCTTCGGCGACCGCGGCTCGCCCGCGGACCTGTGCCCCTCCCACCCGGACGTGCGCCTGTACGCGGTGGCGCTGGGCCGGGCCGTGGCCAGGCAGGGCGTCGACAGCGTGGTGGCCGAGGCGCTGCACTTCGGCACCTTCGGCCACGGCTGTCGTCACGAGCGCAGCTTCGTCCCGCTCGGGCCGATGGACGCGTTCCTGCTCGGCCTGTGCTTCTGCGGTTTCTGCATGCGCCGCGCCGCCGACCTGGGCGTCAACGCCGAGGTGGCGCGGGAGGAGTGCTCCAGGATCGTCGGCGCGGTGCTCGACGGCGCCCAGCCCGCGCAGGGCGAGGTGACCCGCGCGGCACTGACCGCGTACGCGGGCCCCGAGGTGGTCGCGTACGCGCGGGCCCGCTCGGAGACGGTGACCTCGCTGGTCTCCGACGTCTCCACCGCGGTCACCGCCGAGGGCTCGCGGCTCGTCTTCCTGGACGCCACCGGCGCGGTCAAGGGGTACGGCGACGGCCTGCCCTCCTCCGGGCTCGCGGCGCACGACTCCTGGCAGCTCGGCGTCGACCTGGTCGCCCTGGGAGACCTGGTGCCCTCGCTCGGCGTGCTCGCCTACGCCCGCGACGCGGCCAGGGTCGCCGAGGACGTGGTCGCCTACCGCCGCTCGACCGGCAAGGACAGGGAGCTGCGGGTCGTGCTGCGCCCCGGCCTTCCCGACACCGACTCGGCCGAACGCCTCGCCGCCAAGGTCCGCGCCGTACGGGCGGCGGGCGCCGACGCGGTCGACTTCTACGCGTACGGGCTGCTGCCCTACCCGATCCTGGACCGCATCCCGGGCGCGCTGCCGGCCTGAGCGGGGGGCCGCCCGGCCGGACCTCGTCCCGGGGTCCAGGCTGCCGCGGCGCTCGGCGTCGCCCCGCATCGTCAACGTCTCCCGCGGCGTCGCCTCCCTGACCCGGCAGGCGGACCCGGACATCGAGATCGGCCCGATCATGGCGGCCTACGCGCCGTCGGATGGAACGGCCTCTTTCGGTGGAGCGGCCTCTTCCGGTGAAACGGCACTCTCAGGGGGAGTGGCCCCATCAGGTGGAGGAAGCGGTTCCCTCAGGTGGAGCGGCCGGCGAGTGCGGTCGCGACGCCCAGGCCCAGGTAGACGACCCCGCTGAGGTTGCCGATCATGGTCGACCGGGTCCGCAGCCGCCTGCCGAGGGCGTCCGCGGTCAGGGCGTAGACCAGGTCGGAGACCAGGCCCAGGAACAGCAGGGTCCCGCCCAGGACGGCGATCTGCAACGGCACCGCGCCCGCCTCGGGCTCCACGAACTGCGGGAGGAAGGCCAGGAAGAAGAGGATCACCTTGGGATTGAGCACGTTGACCACGACGCCCTCGAAGAAGACCGACCGCAGCGGCTGCGGCGCGGCCTCCTCGGCCGCGAGCTCCTGCCTGCTCGTCAGCGCCCGGACACCCAGGTAGACCAGGTACGCCACCCCGGCCCACTTGATCACGTTGAACAGGGTGGCGGAGCGTGCGACCACGTACGAGAGACCCGCCGCCGCGGCGGCGATGTGCACCAGCGTGCCCACCTCCACGCCGAACGCACTGGCCACGCCCGCGGCGCGACCCTGCGAGACGGCGCGGGTGATGATGTAGATGTGGTTGGGGCCCGGCACCAGGACCAGGGCCAGGGACGCCACCGCGAAGACGAGCAGCGTGGATGGGGAGATCATGTCCCCGACCCTAGGGTCGGGAGGACGGCCGGGGTCAGGGCCAATGCGCGGTCGCCGCGGTGGACCAATCGGCCCCTCCGGAGGCCCTGGGGCGCGTCGAGCCCCCCCGCCGGGACCGACGAGCCTCGCCGGACTGTCGGGCTGCGGGACCGTCGAGCCCTTGGGTTCCGCTGCCGGACCGCCGGGCCCCAACGCTCGTCCGCGAGTATCGAGCCGCCAGGTCGCCGGCCGCCGGTGCTCGTCCGTGGGTGTCGGAGCCGCATGCCATACTCGCCGACGTGGGGTGGCAGAGCACGCGGAGCGCGCTGATCGGGAGATCCGCGGAGCTCCGTCGACTGACCGAGGTGCTCGACGCCGCCGCCGCCGGACAGGCCGGGGTCGCCCTGCTGGGCGGTGACGCGGGCATCGGCAAGACCAGGATGATCACCGAGCTGGCCGGGCGGGCGGCCTCCGCCGGGTTCGCCGTGCTCGTCGGGCAGTGCGCCGAGCTCGGTGACGCCCTGCCGTACCTCCCGCTCGCCGACGCCCTGCGCTCCGCGCGCGGGGAGCTCCGCGCGGCACTCGACGCGCGGCCGGTCCTGGGCAGGCTGCTGCCCGGAGGCACCGACCCGGGCAGCGAGAGCACCTCCGCCCTGAACCAGCAGCAGCTCTTCGGCTCGGTGCTCGGCTTCCTGTCCGCGCACCCCGTGCTGCTGGTCCTGGAGGACCTGCACTGGGCCGACCAGTCCACGCGTGACCTGCTGGTCTTCCTCAGCCGGATGCTGCAGACCGAGCGCGTCTGCCTCGTCGGCACCTACCGCACCGACGACCTCCACCGCAGGCACCCGATGCGCCGGGTCCTCGCCGAGCTCAACCGCCTGCCCTCGGTGACCTCGGTGGAGCTGAGCCCTCTCGACCGCCA
Source organism: Streptosporangium sp. DT93 (assembly GCF_049844535.1). Classification (NCBI taxonomy): domain Bacteria; kingdom Bacillati; phylum Actinomycetota; class Actinomycetes; order Streptosporangiales; family Streptosporangiaceae; genus Streptosporangium; species Streptosporangium sp. DT93. Next base: position 73,818 of record NZ_JBNCLF010000009.1, on the reverse strand, counting down.
CGACATGACCGACTACCTGGCCGCGCTCGGCGGCACCGACCCGCGCGTGATGGGGGAGGTGGTCGACCGGGCCGAGGGCAACCCGTTCTACGCCGAGGAGCTGCTGGAGGCCGCCTCCGACGGGTCCCTGATGACCGAGGGCCTGGCCGGGCTGCTGCTCTCCCGCACCGAGCTGCTCTCCGACCCCGCGCAGCGGGTGCTCCGCGGCGCGGCCGTCGCGGGCCGCCGGGCCGACCACGACCTGCTCCAGCGGGCCTCCGGCCTGGACGACCTGGCCTTCGAGGAGGCCATGCGGGAGATCGTCTCGCGCGGCCTGCTCCGCCCCGACGGGAACTACGGCTACGCCTTCCGTCACGCGCTCCTGCAGGAGGCCGTCTACAACGACCTGCTGCCGGGCGAGCGGACCAGGATGCACGGCGAGTTCGCCCGCCTGCTGACCGCCAGGGAAGGTTCCGCGGCCGAGCTCGCCCACCACTACCTGGCCGGGCACGACCTGCCCGAGGCGCTGGCGGCGTCCGTGGAGGCCGGGCGCAGGGCCGAGCGGCTGGGCGCTCCCGCCGAGGCGCACCGTCACTTCGACCGGGCGCTCGGCCTGTGGGACCGGGTGCCGGACGCCGAGCACAGGGCCGGGCTCGACCACGTGAGCCTGGCGGTCCGCAGCGCCACCGCCGCGGCCGACAGCGGGGACAACCACCGGGCGGTCTCCCAGTTGCGGCGGCTCCCGCCCTCCGCCGAGATCAACGAGCGGCTGTCGTACATCCTCATCGACGTCGACGACCTGGAAGGGGCGATGGTCGCCGCGCACGCCGCGGTCGAGACGGCCCCCGAGGGGGCCCCGCTCGCCAGGGCCCTCGCCACCTACGCCCGCTCGCTCCAGTGGAGCGAGCGGCACGAGGAGGTCGAGCCCATGGCCACGCGTGCCCTGGAGGTGGCCCGCGCGAGCGGCGCCGCCGACGCCGAGACCAGCGCGCTGATCACGCTCGCCGCGCTGGCCGCGCTCGCCGACGACATCCCCCGGGCCAAGGACCTGCTCGCCTGCGCCACCGCGGAGAGCTCCGGCAACCTCGCCGTCGACCTGCGGGCCATCTTCAACCAGGCCCGCGTCCAGTACGAGATCGGCGACCTCGCCGAGGCCGCGGTCACCGCCGACCGGGGGCTGCGGCTGTCCCACGAGACCGGGCTCAACTGGAGCACCTTCGGCACCGACCTGCGTTTCCTGCGCCTGCTGATCCACTATGTCGCCGGGGAGTGGGAGGCGGCCGAGAAGGTCGCCTCGGAGTTCGCCGTCCGCGTCGGCACCCCGGCCGAGGCACTCCTGTCGTCCTTCGCGCTCTTCGTCGAGGTCGCCAGGGGCCTGCCCGTCGTCGAGGAACGCCTGTCCTGGCTGGAGCACTTCTGGCCGGGCGACCCCCTGGTGAACGCCATGGCCCGCGGCCTGGCCGCCGAGCACGCCCTGTGGCACGGCGAGGCCGGGACCGCCCTCGAACACGCCCGCGCGGCACTCGACGGCCTTCCCGGCAACGACCCCGCCGCGATCCGGCTCAGCGGCACCGCCCTGTGGGCCCTGGCCGACCTGGGACGTCCCGGCGAGGCCGACGCCTTCCTGGAGCGAGCCCGCACGCCCGCGGCCATCGGCCCCGGATCGGTCCGCCGGGGCCCGCTCGGGCCCGAGGGCCTGGCCTGGCTCGCCAGGGCCGAGGCCGAATGGCACCGCGCGCACGGCCGCCTCGACGTCGCGGCGTGGCGCGCGGTGGTCGAGGCGTTCGACTTCGGGTTCGTCTACGAGGTCGCGCGCTCGCGCCTGAGGCTGACCGAGGCGCTGCTCGCCGCCGGGGACCGTGCCGAGGCGCAGAGGGAGTGGGAGCTCGCGGTCGAGGCCGCCGCGTCCCTGCGCGCGGAGCCGCTCGCCGCGGCCCTGGCCGAGCTGGGCCGCAGGGCCCGCCTCTCCTCCGCACGATCGCCCGCGGGCGCCGAGGAGCCGGGCGGTGCTCCCGGAGCCCGCGGTGCCTCCGGTGCCCCCAGGTCTCCCGGTGCCCCCGGTGGCCCGTCGCCGCTCACCGCCCGCGAGCGCGAGGTGCTGGCCCTGGTGGCGCAGGGACTGCCCAACCGTGAGATCGGGGAGCGGCTGTTCATCGCGCCGAAGACGGTCAGCGTGCACGTCTCCAACATTCTCGCCAAACTGGGCGTCTCCTCCCGCACCCAGGCCGCGGCCGTGGCCCACAGGGACGATCTTCTCTGACGGCCGGGACGAAGGCGTCCGGCGTGACACGAAGGGCGTTCCGGTGAGGCGCGGCGGTCAGGTGCCGTTCCGGCCGCTGCGCGCGGTCCGCGCCGTCGAGGCCAGATCCCGTACGACCTGGATCAGCTCGGCCGGGTCGAAGGGTTTCGTGAGGTAGGCGTCGACCCCGATCCCGAGGCCTCGCCGCTTGTCGTCCTCCTGCGCCCTCGCGGTGATCAGGACCACCTTGATGTGGCCGGTCCTCGCACCGTTCCTCAGCCTGGTGGCGGTCATCCAGCCGTCCAGACGGGGCATCATGACGTCCAGCGTGATGACGTCGGGCATCACGTCCAGCACCCGATCGAGGCAGTCCTGCCCGTCGGAGGCCGTGTCGACCTGGAACCCCTCCAGGGTCAGGTTGACCGCGATGAGCTGCCGGATGACGTCGTCGTCATCCACTACCAACACCCTGCCCAGAACCTCTCCCACGGGCGTGAGGCTAATCGCTCCACCGCCTCTCCGCGCGGGTTTCCGCGGATCCCACGGGCGTGAGGCCGATCGCCCCACCGCCTCTCCACGCGGGTTTCCGCGGATGTCCGCGTACCCGGATCGCGGGCGACGGGAACCCGCCCCGGGTCGTGGTCAAACGGTTGGACAAGACGTGTCCGGAGTTGTTAGCTTGCGCCCATGTCCAGCCCCGAGGCGTCAAGACTCTAGCCACCGGTCGTCCGGTGGCCGCCCACGTCGTCGCGTCGAAGCTCCGTGGCCGTCGAGGCCGCGATCGTTGCCGTCCGCGACCACTGCCACCGGATCACCGTAGGGCGGGCCGTGTCCGACCCGAGCCGTGCGTCACCTCCGTGACGCCGGCGGGTCCTTCCACGCGGTGGCCGCGCCCCCGGTCGGACGGTCCGTCTCCCGGCGCCGACGCGGGTGGCGTCGCGGCCCACCGCTCCCTTGCCGATCCACGATGTGATCGCGGAGTCTTCTCATGCCATTCGTTGTATACATGCTCGGGCTGGCGGTCTTCGCCCAGGGAACGTCCGAGTTCATGCTGTCCGGCCTCGTACCGGACATCGCACGGGACATGCACGTGTCCATCCCGGCCGCCGGGTTGCTGACCTCCGCGTTCGCGGCGGGGATGATCGTCGGCGCGCCGCTGATGGCGATCCTGAGCCTGCGCCGGTCACGACGACGCTCGCTCCTGACGTTCCTGGTCGTCTTCCTGCTCGTCCACGTCCTCGGCGCGGTCACCACCGACTTCGGGGTACTGGTGGCCACACGGGTCGTCGGGGCGCTGGCGAGCGCCGGATTCCTGGCGGTGGCCCTGGCGACCGCGACCGGTACGGTCGCGCCGAACGCCAAGGGCCGCGCCACCTCCGTCCTGCTCGGTGGCGTCACCCTCGCCTGCGTCGTGGGCGTTCCCGCCGGTGCGCTGCTCGGTCAGCTGTGGGGGTGGCGGTCGGCGTTCTGGGCGGTGGCCCTCGTGTCGGTGCCGGCCGTCGTCGCGATCCTGCGGACGGTCCCGGCCGGAGACCCCGGCTCCTCCCGTACGAGCGTGCGCGGGGAACTGGGCTCGCTGCGCGACCGGCGGCTCCTGGTGATCCTGCTGCTGGGAGCCCTCGTGAACGGCGCGACGTTCTGCACGTTCACCTACCTCGCGCCGTTGGTCACCACCGTCACCGGAATCGGATCGGCGTGGGTGCCCGCCGTGCTGGCGCTCTTCGGCCTGGGGTCGTTCCTCGGGGTCACCGTCGGGGGCCGCGTCGCCGACACGCGACCCGTCCCGTTCCTGGTGACCGGCGGGGTGGCCCTGCTCGCCGGCTGGGCGGTGTTCGCGGTGACCGCAGGGAACCCGGTGGCGGCGATCGTGCTCGTCTTCGTCCAGGGAACCCTGGCGTTCGCCGTCGGGTCGGTGTTGATCTCACAGGCGCTCTACGCGGCGACCGGGGCGCCGACCCTGGCCGGGGGGTTCGCCACGGCCGCGTTCAACGTGGGCGCCGCGATCGGCCCCTGGGTCGGCGGGCTTTCCATCGGCGCGGGACTCGGGTACCGCTCGCCACTGTGGGTCAGCGCGTCGCTGGTGGCCCTCGCGCTCGTCACCGCCGGCGGAGCCCGGCTGCTCCGGCGCGGGACGGCGGAACCTCACGAGGACCTCGCCACGGCGTAGCCGCCTTCACCGCACGGTCGCGCACCGGATCCGCCGGCGTCACGTGATCTTCAAGGAGGCCGGGGATCGTCCCGCGCGGTCCCTTCGGTCCGCGCGGGACCTCCGGTCCTTCTCGATGGCACCGGCCGCCCCCGTACTCCCGGTTCATTCGTCCCGGTCCCGCCCACCTCCTTGGTGAGCTCCGCCAGCAGGGCGAATCCGGAGCGGTCCACCGAGATCGCGGTCGCGGACATGACGACGACACCGGTACCGGCCTCCCGGTCGATCCCGAGCCACGTGCGGAACCCGCCGGTACCGCCGTTGTGCCAGGTGACGAGACGCCCGTCCTTTCGAAGACGACCCACGCGGCGCCGAACGGCCTCGCGGGTGACGAGCGCGGGCGCGCCCGCGGTCGAGGCAGCCTCGGCGTGGGGTACGGCGCCGCGCGTCACGCGGTGGTTCCGAGCCCGCTCGATCCGAGCCCGGGCTTGCGTCTGCCCGGCTGGCGTCCGTCTCCCACCGTTCATGCGTCAACCCTAGTTGACATTTTGATCTGGGGGCAACCGAGCCTGCAGGCAGGGTGTGCACGTCCTCGCCGGAGATCCCCGCCGTGGGGCGGAACTTCGGAGCACTCGGGTTTTCCACAGAATCGCATTCGGCTCCGTGGGGATCAGCGCTTCCCGCGCATTCTGGGGCCTCGATCCTTCATCGAGCTCAGGAGGGCGTGCGTGATCACGAAACTCGCCACCGTCACCATCCTCTCGGCGGTCCTCACGGGGAGCCCTCAGATCCCCGTGCCCCGCCTCCCCGCAGCCGTCTGCGACCTCTGGATCCGCCTGCTCTCCCCGCTCCTGCGGGCCGCCCCGCCGGGCGTCGCCACCCGACCTCCCCGGGAGGCGTACGCCGTCTTCTCCGCCGCCTGCGGGACCGTGTCTCCGACATCTCCGACATCTCCGGCGTCTTCACCGTCTTTCTCGTCGCCCGTCCCTCCGGCCACGGACGGAGACCGGCCGTCACTCCTTCCGTGGACCGATACCGGGCGGCCAATGATCGTCCCCGATCCGGAAGGCAGGTGGCCGACGGAGCCTCCGGCCGGGAACGACCGCTCGACGGAGCCCACGATGGAGAACGACCGGTCGACGGAGTCCGCGATCGTGAGCGGGTGGCCGATGGAATTCACGGCCGAGAACGATCGGCCTGCGGAGTCCACGGCCGCGAACAGGTGGCCGAGGGAATCCACGACCGCGAACGGACAGCCGACGGGATCCACTGCCGAGAACGGCCGGCCGACGGGGTCCACGGCCGCGAACGGGTGGCCGGGGGAAGACGCGACGCCGGATGCCCCGCCGACGACCCCCACGCTCCTCGGTGGGCCGCCGTGGGCCCCACGGAGTGGGAAGGAGACACCCCCCGGCACACGGGAGATGCCGCCCGGTGGGCCGACGTCCTCGCCGAACGGGAAGTCGCCGGTCTGGCCGAAGGGGGAGCCGTCCGCCGCCCGGAGGCAGGCACCCCCGCAACGAAGGTGGCCGTCTTCGCGGACACGCGTCCTTCCCACCCGAGGGGAGATCGCGGCCGCCGCGGCGCTCCGCCAGCTCGGCAGACCGTACGTCTGGGGAGGCGGTTCGAGCGTGGGTCCGACCGGTGGAGGCTTCGACTGCTCGGGGCTCGCCCTGCACGCCTGGTCCAAGGCGGGAGCCCGGCTCGCCCACTACACCGGCACCCAGTTCAGACAGGGCCGAAAGGTTCCCTTCTCCCGCCTCCGCCCGGGTGACCTCGTCTTCTTTGGAGGAGGCGCCAAGGACCCCACCCACGTGGGCGTCTATCTGAAGGACGGAATCATGATCCATGCTCCCAAGCGCGGTGACGTCGTCAGGGCCGTCGACTTCGCCGCCTCGCCCTACTATCGCTCCCGCTATCGGGGGGCCGTCCGCCCCTCTCCGAACTGACCAGTCGTCCCTTCGGGACCTGTCCGCCGCGCACGAGGCGATCATCGCTCACCCCGCCGCGTACCTCGAAGTGATCACGGCTCATCCCGCCGCACCCCGAGGAATGCCACCCCTCTCGGCCCTGTACCCCGAAGCGGCCACAAAACGTCTCACTCCGTCACTTGCTCCCGAACGATCACAACCTGCTCCGTCGCGTGTTCTTGGAACGACCGCATGCCCTTACTGAGCCGCCCCGACCGCCCCAGCGCCGGCCGGCCACCCCCGTGGATCCGGCGCTCCGCTGCTCCAAGGCGTCCACGGGTCCCCGTGGAGATCACCGGTTCCCTATGTGAGTGTCGGTTACCCCCAGGATGCTGGTAATGTAATCACGCGTTGGCCCCCTTAGCTCAGGGGATAGAGCACCGGCCTCCGGAGCCGGGAGCGCAAGTTCGAATCTTGCAGGGGGCACACAAGCCAGGCCAGCCCGAACATGGGCTGACCTGCAGTTAGAACGCCGAAACGGGCGGGACTCCAGTCTCACGGAGTCCCGCCCGTTCTCATTGGCGCTCACCGGTTGTGGACCATCTGTGGACCGGATCTCATGGGCTCAGCACGGCCTCTATGCGGCGGTTGTTCTGATCTTGGCGGCCGTCCAGGCACTTGGCGTAGCGCTTGAGGAGGACTTCCACACTGTTGCCCGCGCGGGCGGCTACCTCGGTCGCGTCCACCCCTGCGTTGAGCCAGGTGGACAGAGCCGCATGCCGTAGGTCGTAGGGCCGCCTGGCCAGAGGGGAGGCCACCTGCTGAGGGGTGAGAGCGAAGCTGCGGGCCTCCCTCCACACCCGCGCGTAGGTGGAAGCCCCCAGCACGCCGCCGCGCTCGTTGCAGAACAGCCGGCCGTCGGGAGCGGTTCCGAACTCCTCCAGGTGGGCTCGGAGCATGGCGACCAGTGCAGGCGGGATGGGAACCTCCCGGACCGCCCGCGTGTCACGTTGCTTCAGGCCCCGCAGGTCGTGAACCGTGCCCGTGTCCGTCCACTGCTTTCCACTGCTCGGACGGGTCTTGGCCAGGGTGAGCAGGCCCCAACCTTCCTCGGGTAAGTCGCAGTCATCTTGCCGTAGCCCTACGGCCTCGGCGGGCCGGACACCCGCGAAGTAGAGCGTGGCGTAGAAGGCCACCAGTCGGCGCCCTCGGGCACGGCGCCAACTCCCGACGTAGGACACGGAGGCGAGCAGTTCTCGCGCCTGCTCAGGGTTGACGACCGCGCGCCTGTCTACGGCGTCATCCTTGGCGATCTTCTTCTGTTTGATCCGCTTAAGCGGGTTCTCCTTGAGTTCGGCAAGGTCAATGCCGTACTCCAGCGCCGTGTTCAACCCGCGGCGCCGGCGGGCCGTGGTGTCGGCGGCGGCGGTTCGCCGGTCCAGGGTGAGGCTGAGAGCCTCGCTCACGCGGCGCGCAACGATGGGATCGGCCATGTCAGCGAGCGGGAGCGTGGATTTCTGGAGAATCCGCACGGTCGATACCAGGTCGACGGGCGCCGCCTCGCTCTCCTCGCGGGGAATCAGTGCCCATTGCATCGCGGCGCGGATCTCCTTGCGGGGCAGGTCGAGCGCCTCGCCGTCGAGCATTGCGAACGTGGCCACGGCCAAGCTGTCCACGATGCTCTCGCGGGTCTTCGCGGCGGCGCCGGGCCAGCGCATGGCGGTGTACTTCGCGGCGAAGTCGTACCAGCTCATAGGCGGTTTTTCGGCTTCCGGCGCCCGCATGGAGGCGGGCAGGCCGGTCTCGGTGTCGAACAACTCGCCTTTCTTCGCGGCCTTGAGCAGGTCGGCACGAAAGTTGTCGGCAAGTGCCTTGGTCAGGAACGCCTTGGACTTCGGCTCTGTACCGACCTTCCATCGAAGCTGGTAGGGCTTGGCGCGCCCCTTCCGGTTACGGATGCTCCACACCACCACGTCATGGGTCAACATGGACGCCCTTTCTTACGCTGCGGTGCTCTCGAAGGTGCTGAGCCAGGTGTCCAGGTCGGCACGTCGGATCTTGCGCTTGCCGTTCGGGAGCTTGAGGGACTTCGGGCCACGGCCGGTGTGCAACCAGCGGTAGAAGGTGGACTTGGGTACGTCGATCTCGTCGAGAACCTCTGCGATGGTGAGCATGTTCTTGGCTCGCGTCGCCATGGTCGTGGCTGCCTTTCGGGCGTCGTGGTCGGTGGGAGGTGAAGTCCTCGGTGACCGTGCTGGACGGTTTGCCGCCGAGGGGATCGGGCGCGGTTTGGGAGGGGTAGCCGTCCCAGCCGTCCCAGCCTCATTTGTGCTGGTCAGGCTGGGACGGCTTGTTTTGCTGGGACGGCTAAGCCGTCCCACGGACAGAAGGCGTCCCACGCTGACCTGCGATGACGAGGCTGGGACGACTGGGACGGCTACCCCCCTCGAACAGGGGGATCTCGGCGTTCTGCGGGGTGTCAGGAGCGCTGGGCGCCGGGCAGTAGCGCGCCCAGGCGTCGAGGAAATCGGCGCGCTGGTAGCCCTTGGCCTGGGTGCCGTCGAGAAAGCGGATATTGGCCGAACGGATCTCGTACTCGCGCAGGATGACGCCCAGCTTCATTGGGGTCAGGCCGGCCGGGCCGTAGTCGGCCCAGGGCGCTTCAGTGTCAGCCTTGAGTCGCTCCAGCAGAACGGCGGTCGGCAAGGCGGGATCGGTGGCGAACGCGGTGCGGCAGTCGGCCAGCAGCCGTACCCGGGTCGAGGTCTCGCCGTTGTCGTCGGCCTCGGCAGTTAAGGCGAGCACCGCAGCTCGGGCGCGCTGAGGCCAGTGGCCTCCGGCGTGGTCGGCGACGGCGACGAGGGGTTCCCAGGTGTCGGCGGCGCGGTCTTCCACCGGCATCGCCGGTTCGGCCTGCTCCAAGGTGGGCAGGTCGGCGCGCAGCCACGCGGACAGGTCTTCGGCGAGCTGGCGTAGCAGGGGGCGGTCTCGGCGGTGCCGGTAGGGAGCAACGCTCTCGCCGGGAGCGCGCCGGCGCATGCGCACGACCACGGCGCGGTCTTCGATCGTGTCGGGCATCGCGCCGATTCCGGCGAGAGCGGCCATGGCGAAGGTGGGGATGGACTCCACCCGGTTGAGCGCGGCGTCGTAGCGCTTGGCCGGTCGGTTGCGCTGATGTCCGGCGTTGAGCAGCCCTCGCAGGTCCTCGTTCCCGTCGGCCTTCGGCCCAAAGATCGTGTCGGCCTCATCGACGAGCATGGTGGGCGGGTCATCGGTGATGGAGCGGTAGACCGCGGCGCTGCTGCTGTTGACGGTGATGAACGGGTCGTGACAGGTGGCCTCGACCACGTCCAGCAGCCGGGACTTGCCGCATCGCTTTTCCGGGGCGCGGATCACCAGTCGGGGCGCGTGCGCCCAGGCGGGTTGGCCGTGGCTGGCGGCGATCCACAACACCACCGCGTCGGCGGCCTCGGGGCTCGGCAGGATGACGTAGCGGTTCAGGGCGGCCAGTAGCGCGTCAAGCAGCATCGCGCCGTGGCTGGCGGGTTCGGTTGGGGCCATGAGGTGTGCTCCCGTGGGTGCGGTTCGGGTGGTCATGCGGCCAGCGTCCGGGGACGGCGTGCGCCGTTCTTGAGCCCGGAGGCGACGGTGAGGCGGGTTTCGGTGGCGCTCAGCCCGGCATCGACCCCTCCCTGTTCAAGCAGGGTTGTGACCTCGACTTCATTGAGCGCGCCGCCTGCGACGAGCTGTCCCAGGGCGGTGGCGGCCATGTAGAGGGTGCGATTGCGCTGGCCTTCCAGGGCGGCGGCCACGCGATCCAGCTCCCCGGTGATCGCGGCTCGCAGGAAAGCGCCGCGCCGGTCATCGGGCAGGGCCAGGCGCACCGGTTTGGCCGTCGCTCGGGGCGGGGTGGCAAGCTGCTTGAACAGGGAGGGGGGCAGCGGGGCCGGGGGCGCGTTGTGGATCACCTCGTAGGTTCCGGTGCCGTCGGGCAGGTCCACGAAGCTGCCGGGACCGAGGACGTAGCCACCGTGGGCGCGGGTGTCGATGAGCCAGCCCAGCCCGTTGCCCTTGTCGCCCTCGGTGTTGCCCAGCCGGGCGCCGGCAGGGGCGGTGAAGTACAGGTGGGTGCCGCCGCGGCGGGTGCGCACGGTGAAGGTCTCGAACGGCAGGGGTTCTCCGGCGCGTTCGCAGATGACGGCCAGCACGTCGGCGCCCTCGTTGACTCCCGGCAGGTCCCAGGAAGACGGCGGGCTTTGCCCGTCCTTTCGGGTGTCGAGGTCGATCACCACGAGGTTGGAGGGGCCGCAGGCGATGCCGATGTTGTACGGGGCGCGCGACCAGCAGCGACGGATGATGTCGGGGTCGGTGGTGGCGTTGGTCTCCCAGTCGGTGAAGCCCTTGAGTGGGGGCTTGTCGCCGATGGAGACGGGGAAGACGTGCCAGCCGCGGGCGGCGGCGGCCAGCGCGTAGCGCAGCCGATCAGCGCCGGGCGGGGGGTTGTCCTGTTGCGGGTGGGTGTAGCGGCGGACGGGGATGCCGGCACGCTCGGCCAGGGCGGCGGCGTGGGTGGCACCGGGGCTGGCGTCGCGGATGAAGGCCAGGCAGACGTCTGCACCGAGGGCGACCATGTCGGCGTTGCGCAGGATGCCGGCCCGCTTGCCGTGGGTTTCCCAGTTGGCGGGGTGGCGTTCGACGTGTCCGCTCTGCTGGCGCCAGATGGTTTCGGCGATGGCGTCGGCGCCGCGCGGGCAGGCGCCGGTGATCAGGACGGCGTTGCCGTCGCCCCAGTGTTCGGCCAGGGCGGCGCGGATGGTGGGGGTGTTGGTCCAGGTGCGTGAGCCGGTGAGCAGGATGCGGCGCGCACGGTGGCGGGTGGGGGTGCTCATGCGGCTTCTTCGATCTCGGCCGGGCCGTTCTGGGTGAGGGCGGCGGCGGTGATGGCGATCTCCAGACAGACCTTGTGGGTGGGGCGGTCGTTGTCGTCGAGAAAGTGGGCGGTCTTGCCGCACGACCAGCAGGGGTCGGGGAGCGGGCCGGTCCAGGTCATGCAGTTGGTGCAGTCCTTGGGGTGGCGCGGCGGCGAGCCGGGGCCGGTGGTGATGCGCACCCGGCAGCACAAAACACAGCCTTCGCGGTGGTGACGGACGGGCCGGGGCGGGGTGTGCCAGTTGAGCAGGATGCGACCCTCGTGCAGCCGGTAGCGGCGGCCGTGGTAGGTGAGCACCTGTTCGGCGCTGATGGGGCGGGGCATGATGGATGGGCCTCTTTTCTGTGGCCTTCGGGCCGGTGATGGATTTGGGGTGAGCGGGCGCGCTCGGCGTGGGTTGACTTGGCGGTTTGGCCACGTCGGTGCGCGCCCGTCCACGGGTCGATGACCGGTTCGCGTCAGGGCTGGTCGGTCATGGTGGCCAGGTGCGTGCAGGTGGCCGGCACGGTGGCGTCGGCCAGGCGCTCGCGCAGCCGTCGGGTCAGGGCGGTGATCCGGTCGGCGGCGGCGAGGGCTGCGGGGATGTTCAGCCGGTAGCCGCCGAACGGGGTCGAGGCGTCGGGGTGGGCGGTGAGGTAGGCATCCCAGCGCGTCAGCCAGCCGATCGCGTTGGCCTGCTGGATCAGCATCAGCAGGGCGTCGGCCAGCTCGTCACCTTCGGGCAGGTCGTTTTGGTCCCAGCTCAGGGTCCGGCCGGTGGGGGAGGCGGCGGGGTAGTCGGCGGGCGGGTCGATGCGCTTGGGCGAGGTCAGGTCGCGGGCGCAGCGCTCGCACACCTGCAGGCCGTGGTGCTCGGCGCCGGTGCCCGGGTCGAAGTAGACGTCGAGGGTGCGGGGCAGGTGCCCGGAGATGGCGCAGACGCGCTTGACGCTGCAGGAGGGGCAGCGCCAGTGCTGGTCCTGGATGGGGGTGTCGTCGGTGTCGGTGGCCGGGGTGGGCTCGGCGTCGTGGGCGCGACTCCAGCCGTAGAGGTCGAGGGCGTCGCGCGCCTCGGTGAGGGTGGAGAAGTGCTCTCCGCCGTAGAGGTCGTCTGCGGTACGGCAGTCGCTACAGGCGACCGAGATGCCGCTGTGGGTGATGAAGGTCAGGCCGGTGGTGGTGTCCGGGATGGACATGGCGGTGATCTCCTTGTGGTGACGGTGGGTGATGGTTGGCGGGAATGAGGAAGTGAAGTGGTGGCGCCGGGTGTCCGGGTGTCCGGGGTGCAACAGGGGTGGGGGTTGCAGGGGCCAGAAGGGCAAAAGAGGGGGTGTTCCGCTCCCCGGACACCCCGGACGGACGGGGCGTTTGTGCTGTTGAGGTGGGTGTCCGGGGCGGACGTCCGGGGGTGTTCGGGTGTCCGGGGCGGACGTCCGGCCCGGACGGTCAGGCAGCGGGCCAGGCGGCGACGTCCGCAGGGACGTCGATCTCGCCTCTGCGGACACGCTGTGTAGCGTCGAGGAGGTGGGGGCGGGCGTAGCCGCGAAGCTCTCGGCCCCCGCGCAGGAACGCTCTGGGCAGGGTGGTCACGCCCAGCGGGCGTAGCAGGGCGGCCAGATCGTTCTTGGTCAGGTCGAGGGCGGCGGCGAGTTCTTCGCTGTGCAGGCGCTCGGTGTGCTCGGCGTCGAAGACGGCCAGCGCGCGGCGCAGAATCTCCGGGATCGGGTGACCGGACGTCGAAGGGGCGCCGGGGTGGACGGGGTGGATTTGCTCGGCGCGCAGTATTTGCCGGGGTGGGTCGGGCCAGGCGTTGGCCGATGCCGCGGGCGCCGGGCCGGGGCGGCGGGCGAGGTCGAAGGGGTCGGACCAGGAGTCGGCGCCGCCGGGCAGCACGGTGAAGCGCCGCACGGGCGCGGCCGGAGCAGTGGGCACCGCCAGCCGGTACCCCTCGCGGTGTTCATGGGTTGCGGTGGTGGGGTCGAGGTCGTTGGTGTCGTGGTCGCTGAACGCCTCGATCATGCAGTCGTAGCGATTGGCGTAGGCGGGGCCGGCCAGGTACTGGGCGCGGGGGTCGAGGTCGGGGCGGACGGCGGCGATCTGCGTGGCGGCGGTGATGACGGTGGAGGGCAGCATGTACTGGCCCTTGAACGGGCGCGGGGTGGCCTGGCCCATCTGGACGAATCCGCATCCTGGGCCGGGCAGGTCGGCGACGTTGACGCCGCGGACGTGTTCGAACATCAGGCCCAGCTCGGACTGGTCTTGCACGTACATGGCGATCCGTACGTGCGACATCTTTTTGATCATCGGTGGGAGCACGTCGGAGGTGGAGCGCAGCGAGGAGGTGACGAGCCGCACTGCCGAGTCGCGGCCGATGCGTTGGATCTCCTCCAGCGCCTCGCGCAGCTCGCGCACCGCCCGATCTCCGGGCGAGACGGCCTCGGCACCCTCGTCGAGGAAAATGACGATCTCCGGGAGGTCCGGGGAGATGGGCATGAGGGTGGTGTCGGCGGCGATTTTGAGTTTGCGGGCGCTGGTCTTGCGGTCCTTGGCGATGCGCAGCGCAGCGTGTGCCATGTCGAGGGCTTCGGCGGGGGTGGAGGCGGCCCAGTCGATCGCGGGCCGGTCGGTGCGCCCTTCCAGCCAGGGTGCCAGCCACATCTGTGACAGGCTTCCGCCGTTGAGGTCGATGTGCCACACCAGCGCGTCCCGGCAGCGGGCGGCGCCGGCGGTGAGCACGTTGAGGAGGATCGTCTTGCCCGATCCGGTCTGGCCGATGACCAGTACGGAGGCTTGACGCATCGGGACTTCCACCGCGTCGCCGTTGCGGTACTCGCCGATCTCGACCGGGTCGGTGATGCTCGCGCCGTTGGTCATCGGCGGGAACGGGATCTCCTCTTCCAGCCGGTTGACCGTGGAGACCCGCAGCACGACGGCGCCGCGGTGGGTGCCGGGGCTGACCTCCACCCCGCACCCTTCGGGGAGGCGGGCATCGGTGGCCAGCGCGTCGGCGGCGCCGGAGATTTGCGCGAGGGTTGAGCCCGCGCCGGGCAGGTCGAGGTGGACGTCGTAGCCGGTGTGAGTGGTCCACATCTGTACGTCGGTCACGGTGACGGTCAGGCGGCAGACCCGCTGCAGGCGTGCCTGCCATTCGGCGCCGATGCGGCTGTGGTGGCGCAGGACCAGGGCGGTGCCGGGCTGGCGGGGGGCGCGGCGGGTGTGGCGGCCCAGGGGGGCCAGTAGGCCGGCGCCCAGGGCGCCGATGCCCAGGGCGGCGAAGGTGTTGAGGTTCCATGGGGTGGTGGCCAGGGTGTAGGTCAGCCAGGACCCGGCGCCCAGCCAGCACCCAAGTCGGTAGAGCAGGGGGGTGGGGCCGTGGGGGGGGGGGGGGGGGGCCCCCCCCGGGGGGGGGGGGGGGCGCGGGGGGGGGGGGCCCCCCCACCACGACCGTGCCCAGCGCGCCGACCGCGGTCGCTGCTCCGCCCCAGATGGGGTTGAGGGCGGCGACGTCCCCGACGGTGGCCAGCGCGGCCAGGGCCAGGGCGCCCTGGGTGGTCGCGCCGGCCGTGCTGCGTGGGGTCAGGGACCAGTCGGGGCGGCGGGCGCGGGTCGTGGTGGTGCCCATCGTCAAGACCTCCTTTCGTCTCGGCTGCTCAGGTGGGGCGGGGTCAGACGTTCCACAGGGGTTCGTTGATGCGGGGCGCCTCCTCGCGCTTGAGGTCGTCGGCGTGCGCCTGGCGGAACAGCGGGCCGATCTCCTCGGCCAGGCTGACGAGCTGGGCCTGTCCCTGGTAGAGGAGGTGGATCGCCTCGATCACCGCGGGGTGGATGGGGTATTCGGCCTGCAATCTCTGGGTGTAGGTGCGGATCGCCAGCGCCACGTAGGCGGGTACCTCGGTGAGCTGGTCCAGCTCCCGGGAGACCACCCACATGTCGGCGGGGGCGTGACTGGCGGCGGCGGCGTTCATCTCGGCGGCCGTGGCGGCCAGCGGGAAGGTGCTCATGGTGCGGGTCCTCCTGTAGGTGCCGGTTGAGGCGGTGTAGGGGTGACGGCGCCGATCTCGATCGGTCGCCGCGCTCGCGGGCCGGTCGGCCGGCCCGTTCTCGGGGGTGGGCGGGTCGTTCGGCGCCGAAGGCGTCTCGGTGGCGTCGCTGGCGGTGTCACTGGAGGCGGTGTCGGCGGGCTCGGACGTGCGGGTCGTGCGGGGTGCTCGGTGACGCCACCAGGCGGTCAGCCACGCCACCAGCGCCACCACAGCGGCGGTGGCCTCGGCATCCCAGCGCCGCACCCCGGAGCGGGCGGCCAGCCCGGCGCGGCGCGCGGCCCGAAACCCTCGCGCGGTGCGAGCCGCAGCCCAGGTGATGCTCACGCGCCGGCCGGTGCGCCGATCGGCCCACGCCCCCGCCCGGCGCGCGCTCCGGCCGATGGCGCGGCCCGTACGGCGGGCGCGGTGCCCAGTCGCGCGACCCATCCGGCGAGCGCCGCGGCCGGTGGCCTTGACCGCCCGGCTCGCGCGCCGGCCAGTCGCCCGGTCGGCCCACGCCCCGGCGCGTCGCATGCTTCGACCGGTCGCGCGCACCGCGCCGCCCACCTGACGCGCTCCCCGGCGGGTGGCTCGGATCGCGCCACCAGCCGGGCGCCGGGCACCGCGCCCGCTGCCGCCGGCACGCTCGCGTCGCTGCTTTTGGCGGCGCCGCCCGCGCGGTGACAAACTCGCCGCGCGTCCGGCCTCGCCGCGCCCGGCACGCTCACCGGCCCGGGACGATCTCCCGAACAGGCCACCGGTCCGGGACGAACGGGCCGGACGGGCTGACGGGCTGTCGGACGAGCGAAGGGCGCGCGCGGCTCGGGCGCGGCCCTCCCCCCAGACGCTGGCAGCGCGCGCCGGGGCGGACCGTCCGCGCGAGCGGCTTCGGCCCAGCAACCCCCCGCCCGTCCGGCCGAAGCCGAACGGCGACGCGCCGCCGCTGTGCCGGGAACCGGTCCGGGAGGCGCCGTGGCGGTCCCGGCGCGAGCCGGTCATGCCGAGCCCGTGTCCCGTGGGGCGCTCGCGGCGGCGCCGGCGCACATACGCCAGCGCTCCACCTCCGGCGGCGACGCCCCCGGCGGCTAGCCCCCACGGCCCGGCGAGCTGATACATACTCGCCAGCACCGCCGCAGCAACCGACAGACCTCCGGTGACGAGCTGACCTGCGGGAAATCCTCGCTCCTTCCCGTCGGCCTCAGCCACGCTCTGGTCGCCCTGCTCCGCGACGGGCGGGGCCTCCTGGCCGGGCGCCTCGGCAGCGCCCGCGACGTCCGGCTGTGTGGCCTCGGGGCCGGGCGGGATCGGCGGCTCTTGCTCGGCGTTCTGTTCTGCATGCTCTTCCTGCTGTGCGGTCATCGGTGATCACCTCCTGTGGTGATGGGATTCGCCCGGCTCGGGCGGACGATCGAACGGCGGTAGGTGGTCCGCGCAGGGACGAGACCCACGCGGGTGGGCGGACGGGGAAGGCC
This sequence comes from Streptosporangium sp. DT93, assembly GCF_049844535.1. NCBI lineage: Bacteria > Bacillati > Actinomycetota > Actinomycetes > Streptosporangiales > Streptosporangiaceae > Streptosporangium > Streptosporangium sp. DT93. Next base: position 57,141 of record NZ_JBNCLF010000009.1, on the reverse strand, counting down.
GTCGTCCGCGACGATCGGGCGCGCGGTCCCCAGGTGTGGCGGCGGACCGTCCCGGACGATCACCAGCGGACGGTTCACCGCGATTCCCCGTCCGCCGGAGCGGGCACGGCAGCCGAGACGGCGGGGGCGGCTTCGGCGGCTTGCTCCACCGGGTCGGCGGGGGCTTCGGTCTTGAGCCGGGCCAGCAGTGCCCCGACCCTGCCGTTGGAGGCTGATTCCCCTGCCTCGCGCAGGGCGGCGGCCAGGTTGTCGCGGTTGAGCGCCTTGCCCGCGGCCGTGAGGTCAGCGGCGATTCGCCAGCCCAGCGGCATCAGATCCTCCACCTCCACCGGAGCGGTAGCCGTCCGGCGGGGCCGGGTGGCCGGAGCGCTCTTGCTCGCCCGCGGTTTGGCCGGAGCAGGCGCCGGGGGCGGGGGTGCCGGGGCCAGAGTCGGAGGTTCCGGGGCGGACACCGGCGCGGGGATGGGCGTGGGGACGGGTGGGGGTGGCTGTTCGGCGGCCTGGATCTGCTGAATCAGGTGGGCGGTGGTGGCAGCGATGCCCCGCTGAACCGATGCGGAGGCTTCGGCCACCACCAGCAGCAGCACCGGGCCGCAAGAGTGGATCAGCACCCCGACCCCGTCGACCCCGTCCGGGTGCAAGGCCGGGCTGGCGACGTTCAGCGACCACGTCATCAGCCCGGCGGTCCAGCGCAGCACGATCAGCCACCCGGCGCGCACCCCGTAGCGGTCCAGTGCCCGACCGCCGATCAGCGCGACGATCAGGCCCAGATCCACCATCGGCGAGAGCATCCACGCGATCGCCCGGTGCACGCCATGGGCGATCAACAGGCCGGTCACATTGCCCGCGCCGTAGACCATCACCCCGATCGCGACCCCCCACACCGCCCGGTTCACGATCCGGCTGGTCTTGCGCAGCCCGTCCAACTCGGCGAGGGCTTCGGCGTGAGTCATCAGGGCTCGCTTCCGCAGGTGTGGGGGTGGTCGGTGCCCTCGTCGTAGAGTCGGGCGGGCAAGTAGTGCCGGTCGGCGTAATCACGCAACTCCACCGACACGCCGCAGTAGCGGCATGCCCTGGTACAGATCACACGAGGGTCTATTGGGTGTGTCATGGTCAGGCCGCCTTGACGTTCTCGTCGTCGCAGTCCAGGCAGGTGCCCAGGTGGCGCGGCAGCACATACCCGACATCCCGCCGGCAGGCGGGGCAGGTGCGGCGGGCCGCGAGCGCTTTGGCGAGTGCTTCGAGCTGGGCGGGGGTGGCGGTGCGCTTGGGCAGCGCGAGGCGGACGTCGTACAGGTAGGCGGCGCGCACCCCGGGGGCGCCGTGCCGCTTCGAGCGCCACAGGATCTGCGCTTGGACGCCCTGCCCGCCGGGGCGCAGCCCGGCGGCGGTGAGCTGGCGGCGGGTCAGCAGGTGGGTCGGGGCCAGGCGCCAGGGGTAGGTTGGCAGGCTGTGCTTGGCGCCGGCCGGGTCCCAGAACTGGGCGCGGATGCGGCTCATCAGGCACTCCTCTTCATGGCGCCCGCGCCGGACAGCCCGCATGCGGTGCAGGAGAAGCCAGGCGCGACGGTGGGGGCGGGGGTGCGCTGCCACATCAGCGCCCAGCGCAGGCGCCGGGCCGGGCGGCCGGTGGCCAGGGTCCGGCGCCGCGCCCGCGGGCTCGGGTGCCCATCGAAGGCCCAGCCGATCAGCCGGTAGCCGGGGGGCGCCTCGATCACGTCGGCCAGCGCCGCGGCGACCATGCGCCGGCCCGGCAGCCCGATGGCGTCCAGCAGCCGTACGGCGTGGGTGTCGGCGTCGTACTCCTGCAGCCGATCCCGCCGGGCCGCGGCCAACACAGTGCCCAGCACGGCGAAGGCCAGCACGCCCAGAACCGGCAGGGGCAGGTGGAGGATCGCGCCGATCAGCAGCGCGGCCTTGGCCAGCCAGCGCGGGTCACCCCACAACGGGCGGGGGTGGCCGTGGTCGAGGGCGTGATGGGCGATCTCGTGGGCCAGCACGCCGTACAGCGGCAGCGAGTCCGGGTCACGCAGCAGGTCTGCGCCCAGCTCGACACGCGGGATGCGGTCGCAGCGGGTCTGTCCGGCTTCGGCGTTGCCGTCGAGGTCGGGGGTTATGCGGATCAACAGGCCGGGCAACTGGGCGCAGTGGCGCAGCGCGCACACCAGCTCAGCCAAACCCGGCAGGACGTCCGGGGCGCCGTGGGCGTCGTGGGGAGCGGTCGGGGTGATGATGGGGGCGATGGTCATAGCTCACCTCCTTGGGTTAGAGGTCGGACTGGGAGCGGGTGAGAACGCGGCAGGAACCGCAGCGACGGACGGGGCGGGCGCCGTGGGAGCGACAGACCTCGATCTGGGCGCGCGGGGTGCGACAGCGCGGGCAGCAGGCGGCGGCGTGGTGCTCGTGCTCGCAGTCCAGGCACTGAAAGCGGCTCATCGGCCACCTCCGCACGGGGTCTGCGCGACCGCGGTCACGCAGCCGCCGCACGCCGGGTCGTAGCCGTGGGAGTGGGTGGCGCAGCGCGGCAGGTTCTCGCTGCGGTGGATGCTCTGGCACAGCGGGCACTGGTAGCGGCCCATGTCAGATCACCTCGATCTCGGTGCACGGACAGTCCGGGCAGGCGCCGGTGCTCATCACGCCACCTCCTGCGCGATGTCAGCGGCGGCCTCGACGGTGGGCCACAGCGACAGGGGGCGAATCTCCTCGACCGACAACCCCGCCCACACGCCCTCGGCGGGGCGGATGTCCAGGGCGTAGGCCAGGCACTGGGGGCGGGCCGGGCAGGTAGCGCAGATGCGCTTGGCGGCGGCCTCGCGCTCCTGACGGGCGGTGTCCGGCTCGGGCTCGAAGACGTCGGGGGCAGTGAACAGGTCGGCGTCGGCGCCGGTGCAGGCCGGCCCGGCGGCGAACATCGCCTGACGCAACTGCTGGCGCCGCTTGAGGTAGGCGCGGCGCGGGCTGTTCACTGGGCCGCCTTGGAGGTGGCGGTCGGACGGCAGAACGGGCAGGGGTAGGGGCCAGACCCGGGGTTCCAAATCTGGCCGTTGCGGCAGTCCGACGGGCATCCGGCGGACTTGGACACGCTGAACAGGCGAGTCATGATGGTTGTGCTCCTTGTTGAGGAGTGAAGGGGCGGCCTTGGGTCTTGGCGGATCAGGGCCGCCCCAACGACGTGTAGACCTAGATGTCACGCGCAGGAGCGAAACGAATCCCCTGCGTAAGTCGCCTTTTCAGTGGGAGGCGACGGCCCGGATTCAGTTGGAAAAGAGCGAATGCTTCAGCCCGTTGGCGTGCGGCTTGGCCGCCTTCCCGAGTCTTCCGGCTGAGCAAAAGGGCGATCCCTTAGAGCTAGCTCTATTAGGCCCTCACGGCCCTCGCTTGTCAATAGAGGTAGCTCTATCTCTGATAGTGGGAGCTCCAGACCGATACCGCTACCCTTATTCAGTGAGCGTTGAGCGAAGGGGATGACATGACCGTCGGCTACCGTGAACTGGCCGAAGTCCTTCGCGAGGGCATCGCGCAAGGCGACTACCCGGCAGGGGAGACCTTGCCGAAGCAGGAGGAGATCGCCGTCCAGTACGGCGTCAACATCAAGACCGTTCGACAGGCTGTCCGGCTCCTCGAAGCCGAAGGGCTCGTCACGCCCGTACGGCGCAGGGGAACCGTCGTCCGCGAGCGTCCGCCGATGAAGCGGCTGGGTGTCGAGCGCTACGCCAAGAGCAAGTGGAAGTTCGGTCTGGTCGCGTTCGCTGCCGACCGCGAGGCGTCAGGGCGCGCGTGGAGTCCGGGCGACCAGACACAGAAGGTACGCCTGATCGAGGCGGACGCCGAGGTGGCGAAGGCGTTTGAGTTACCTGATGGCGCCCATGTGTACGAGCGTGCACGGCTTGTCAAAGAGGGGGACTCGCCTACGCACACTCTGACGAGCTACTACCGTCCCGAGGACGTTCAGGGGACACCGCTTGTAGATCCGACCCCTGGACCTGCAGGCCGCGGAGGAGGGTTCGCCGTCCTTACGCTTCAGGGATTAGAGCCGGACAGCATGACCGAGACGATTCACTCGCGTATGCCGACGCCAGATGAGTCTGAGATGCTCGCGCTGCCGGGCGGTGAGCCGGTCGTGATCCTGCAGCGGCGGACGTTCACTCGTGAAGGCCGATTGGTCGAGTTCGCCCGAGGTGTGCATGCTGCGTCGCGCTTCGAGTGGTCTTACACGTTCAAGATTCCCGACTGAAGACAGATAGGTGACATGACTGCCAACGCCCTTATTCCCGACGTTCTCCGCGCCGACGTCGAGACATTGTGGGACTACCACGACATGCATCACGTCGTCCAACCTGCAGATGTCGGCATCGGCCTAGGCAGCCATGACCTAGGAGTTGCTACTTACGCTGCCGATCTTTACCTGCAAGGGCTCTTCCCTCTGATCGTGTTCACCGGGGCCAATGCCCCTACTACAATCAGCAGGTTTCCCCGCGGTGAAGCCGTCCATTACAAAGAGCACGCTGTCGAGCGGGGGGTTCCCGACTGGGCGGTGCTGGTCGAGTCGCAAGCGACGAATACGGGAGAGAACTTCGCCTACACTCGCGCCCTCCTGGCTCAACACGGGGTAATTGTTACGTCGGCCGTGCTCATTTCTCGTCCCTATCAACAGCGACGCGCATACGCCACATGCAAGAAACTCTGGCCAGAGATTGAGATTACTTGCACGTCACTTCCCCTTTCTCTTGACGACTATGTCGAGAGTGTCGGGGATGTAGATCGTGTGATCAACATGCTAGTTGGTGACACTCAGCGGATCACGGAGTATGCGAAAAAGGGTTTTGCTGTCGAGCAGCCGTACCCGAATGAGGTCGATGCTGCCTTCAATCGACTGGCCGCTGCAGGTTATACGAGCCGCCTTATTTGATCGCGAGCATTGCTGAAACTTAAATGGGGACAGTCCCCGGGATTCTATCCCTTAATTGAGACTGTCCCCGAAGTCGAGGAAAATTATTCCCTGGCTTGCATCAGCCGGACCTTTCCATCAAGTGCGCGGCTAACCCTTAATGCTGTGATGACCGAAGAGAGAGACTACTTCGCCTTCTCTCTTGGGTTCCTCGTGGCTATCGGATTCGATATCACCTCGGTCGGCTACTGAGCCTAATGTTCTTGACTGACGTGCAGTGGCTGTTGAAAATATACTCATTGGCGCGCGAGCTTCGCGTGCAATGTCCACAGCCGAAATTCCTGCACCTTCTAAAAGTTCAAGAGACTTGGGCAGCAGCGAAGGTTGCTCAAGTCCGGGATGACGTCCCGGTTCTTGGCGGCGCCACCCCTCCTTGGACATTCTAATCATGGCATTTCGATAAGTTACATCAGATAAGGTCCCCAGCTCCCTGGCTCTGTACAGTAGTGCCTGCATGCTTACACCCCAGTACTCCTTTAGGGTAAGGAATTGTGACCAGTTGAGGCGGTGAGGGAGTTGGCTAATTATTTCATTCGCAGGCATAAGTAGCTCTGAGGCAAACTGGTGAGCTTGTAGTTCTACTATGCGCCCTCCCGGTTCCGCGTCTGTATGCATAATTAAGTGACCTAGTTCGTGGGCAAGGTCAAATCGCTGCCTGTAATAGTCATCCTTTATTGGATTGAGGATGACTATTGGTCGATGAGGTGTCTCGAAGGAGTATGCGTCTACGGATGCTGACTGGGTAGGGCCGAAAGCCACCACGATTCCATTGTTCTCTGCAGACCTTAGAAGGTGCGGGATGGGGCCTTTCTCGACTTCCCACGCCTTACGTAGTTCTTGGGCAGCCGCAGTTGGTTCTGACGTTATTTCACCATCTATTGGTACTGGAAACGATGGAATGCGGCATTTCGGCATATCTATATATCGTTCGAATGTTTGAACAATATCGTGAACCATCCACCCGTAGGCGGTCGCTTGATCTCGTACTAATTGTGTTGTAGTCCTCAGGGATCGAAAGTGCGGAATGACATTTGATGAGAGTGAGAGCATGGTGCTCGGGGTGGCCAAGAAAAAACCTGGCTCCACCCCGAGCGCCACGGACAACTGAGCAACTGTGCTGGGAGCTGGCCGCGTACGACCAGACTCATAAGCCGTAATCGCTGCCGGTGTCTTCTCAATTTGTGCCGCTAGCTCAACTTTGCGAAGTCCAGCTAGCTGGCGTGCCAATTTGAGACGGTTCCCAGCAAAAAGTTTAGCTGCTTCTGTTACCCCTGCCCTGTATTGCTGGTTGTTCACCTTTATTCTTTCTGTGAATTAGCCTCGCGCGGTGTAGCACGAAGAGTAACTTCCACGTCCCGCGCGTCCTGGGGGGGAGGAGTCTTAGGCGGGGTAGTGGAGATGGGCTCCCTGCTCTGCCTACCCTCAGGGGGGCCGTTACGCAGTTCGACACGCCAGTGCCAAGCCTCCGACCCCTTCCTGTTGTAACGCGGCCGGCCGAGGTGGAGCGCAGAAACCTTGGTGTGTGCGTCGATGGCCCACGCCGCGACCAGCGTCACCACAGTGAAGTCGTTGGTAGAGGCATTAAAGACGTCCGCGAGGACATCGATCGCCATGAGCTGTTCGAACCCCGGAAGCACCATCTCGTCGGGGTAGGGCTGTGCGGCGACTGCCCTTTTCGTGGGCCGCGCCTGCGGCCACGGGATGCTGTCCACATCCTTACCGCCGAAGGACTGAAGAAGGAAGCGCCACTCCTTGTAGCGCCACCCGGGGGACCCGTGAAGGTCGTCGCGTACGACAAGACCGGGAGTCAGACGGGGCATGGCCTTGTACTCTCCAGACAGCAGGCCCTCGGCAACCAGGTCCCCTCCGCTCTCGAACGGGTCGTCGGGGTGCACGAAGAAGCGTTCGCACGAGAACACCCGGTCCAGGCGGTCGGTGAAAAACTTCCAGGCGGTGTAACCCACCCAACCTTGATCGTGGCCTGTCGTGGGCTCGTACGAGTCGAGGGCCTGCTTCGCGGCGCTGTCCCAGGCCCAGCACAGAGCCTTGAGTACGGCGGCATCCCCCAGGTCGCCGAGCGCATCATCCTTCTCAGTCATACGGGGAGCATAACTGATCTCAGTAATCCTTGCTTGAAAATGAACCACAAGAGTGATGTTGTGCTTCTAACTGAACCTACTTGGATGTTGAGTCGTGCTCCCGCCAAGCTGCAGTGCTCCTAGCGGCACTGAGCGCTGAGTGACTGATTGTCCGCCCGTGTACGTACCTCCCCTGGTCTGGATGCAAGTCCTGTGGACCAGTCGTGGACCGAGACGGCTTGAAGCCATGGGCGGGTGCTTGTTATCCCAGCTCAAACGCACAATAGGGTTTGCATCCGCACTCCTCTCCGGAGCCGGGAGCGCAAGTTCGAATCTTGCAGGGGGCACCAACCAGGACCAGCTCACACACCTGTGTGAGCTGGTCTTTCGTGTCTCCGGCGTGGGAGTGGTTCCGCCTTTTCGCGACATCGTCCGACCCCGGTGACGGACGCTGCGGGCAGGACATGGGCAGAGATCATGAACTGAGCTTCGGGTGGGAGGCGGGTGCTGCCACTGCCCGGCCGGCCGAGGAGGGTCAGCTCACGGGATTCACGCCAGAGCCGGAGTCCGGGCGTCGTCGGCAGCCGGCTCAGGACCGGGCACCACAGGGTGCCGGCCCCGAAGCCGTCCTGGGCACGCTCAGTCCTCGATGGTGATGCCCATCGCCCCCGCCAGGCCGTAGACCAGCCCCTGGGCGTCCCGGCTCGTGATGGTCGCACCTTTGAGGCTGGTGACGCCGCTGATCCTCAGCAGGGCACAGTCGGCGAACCGCGCACCTTCCATGCGGGCGTTGGAGAACTGCGCTCCCGTCAGCTCACACCGCTCGAAGCGCGTACCTCGAAGGTCGGCGTTCTGGAAGTTGGCCTCCAGCATGGTGCAGTCGCGGAAGACGACGTTCTTGAAGGTGGAGAAGCGAAAACCCGCCAGGTCCATACGGCAGGCGTCGAACACCACGTCCCGGAACACGCATTCCGACCAGGACATACCGGTCAGTCTGCTGTCTGACACCCGGGTTCGCTGCATCACCGAGGTCCCGGCCGCCAGGTTCGACAGGTCGCACCGCCGCATCTCCACGTCGGAGAAGCCTGCCCGGCGCATCTCCATGCCGGAGAGCCTCGCATCGGTGAAACGGCATCCCTCGAAGTCGAACGCGTCCGCGCGGAGGGACGCCATGTCCGTGCCTGTGAACTCCAGGGACCGGTACATGCCGTCGTCCTCAAGTGCGGGAAGCCCAGCGGGGATGAGCGGTGTGGGCAGTTTGGGCGCGAGTGGTTCCTTCGGCTTGGGCGGGCGGGCGGATGAGGCGCGGGAGGGCATGAGCAGAGCGTAATCCCGGCAGTGGGAGCAGAGGCGCGGCCAGGTGGTGATCGCGGGCACGGCGTTGTCGGTGGTGGTTGCGAAGATCGTCGCCATGACCGAACTCACGTCCGCGATCGTCGGCTACTGGGATGCCGCTGCCCGTGCCTTCGATGACGAACCCGACCACGGCTTGCGCGCCGAGCACACACGTGCCGCCTGGGATCGCCTGCTGAGAGCCTGGACGCCCGCAGAGCCGGCCGACATCCTGGACGTCGGTTGCGGCACCGGCTCGCTGTCCGAGCTGCTGGCCGCGGCCGGGCATCGGGTGACCGGTGTGGACCTGGCGCCGCGGATGATCGAGCAGGCCCGGACCAAGCTCGCGGACGCCGAACTCGCCGGGCGTTTCATGGTCGGTGACGCCGCCGCCCCGCCCACCGGCGGCGGACGGTTCGACATGCTGCTGTGCCGGCACCTGGTATGGACCCTGCCCGATCCCCGTGCGGCGCTGCACGAGTGGGTCGCCCGGCTCCGACCGAACGGTCGGCTGGTGCTGGTCGAAGGCCGTTGGGGTGAGACCGGACAGGCGGGATCTCCCTATGTGGCGGGAGCCGAGAGGCTGCCGTGGGGCGGCGGCGTCACTGCCGCTGACCTCGCCTCCGCGGTACGGCCGCTCGTCACCGACCTGCGTATCGAACCGCTCGACGACGATCCCGACCTGTGGGGCGGCCCGGTGAGCGACGAACGCTACGCGCTCATCGCTCATGTCTAGCTGTACTCGGCCAGAAGATCGGTGACGATCCCCCCGTACAGCCACGGCCGTGAGCGCGCGGACGCGTCCAGGACCGCGCCTGGACGACCCGCCGCGGGCGTACGGCGCCGAAGGCCGGTCACCCGCGGCCGTGCCGCCGGCCGGTCAGGGCGGGGCGGCTATCTCAGGACCCGGTAGCGCAGGTGGGTGGCGTGGCGGGACTCGATCACCTCGGCCCGCTCCAGCCGGATCTGACGGCCGAGGTGCTCGAACAGCCGGGTGCCGCCGTTCAGGAGCACCGGGGCCACGTGCACGAACAGCTCGTCGACGAGCCCGGCCGCCAGCGCCTGCTGGACGATGCCGGCGCCGCCCATGATGTGCACCGCCTTGTCCCCGGCGGCCTCGGCCGCCTGCTTGACGGCGTCCTCGACGCCCCCGGTGACGAACGTGAACGTGGTCTCGCCCTTGACGACCACGTCGTGCGGGCGGTGGGTGACCACGAACACCGGCAGCCGGTAGAACCCGTCCTCGGCCGCCCACCCGTCGGTGTCGTCGTACACCCTGCGGCTGGTGATGACCGATCCGGCGAGCTGACGCTCCTCCCCGAAGGCGAGGTCCATGCTCCGGTCCTCGCCGACCCAGGCGTGGAGGGCGTCGCCGCCCTCGCCCAGGCCGGGGTACCGGTCGAGATCCGGGCCGGTGACGAAGCCGTCCAGTGACATCGAGATGTTCGCTTCCACGGTGGCCATCGCGATTCTCCTTTGGGTCGGCGGGGCGCGGCCGTCACATCCGCGGTCGCGTCCCGGTCCGTACGCGTTGAGGTCGTCCCTGTGAACGTCGATCGGGACTACCCGTTTTTCGCGCGTACCGCTCCTGAACGGGTCGTCTTTCGCCTCTCGCGCGTGCCGGCCGCGTGGATCGTCTTCCGGCCGCGCTCACCGGACAGGGCGGGGTGGCCTCGCAGGCACCTGGTCGCAGGCTCGGCCACCGGGCGGCACGGGGCCCGGACGCGCGGTGGCGTGCCGCCCGCCCGGGGGGCGGAGGGCACGCCACGGATCGGCGGGAGGTCAGACCACCTGGCAGGGGCTTCCGTTGAGGGAGAAGGAGGCGGGTTCGGTGGTGTTACCGGTGTGGGTGGCCTGGAAGCCGATGCTGACGGAGCCGCTCGGCGCGAGGGTGCCGTTCCAGCTGGCGTTGGTGGCGGTGATCTGGGAGCCGGTCGCCGCGTACGACGCGTTCCAGCCGTTGGTGAGGGTCTGGCCGGAGGGCAGGGTGAACGTCAGCCTCCAGCCGTTGAGGGCCGAGGGGCCGGTGTTGGTGATCGTGACGTTGGTGGTGAACCCGCTGTTCCACGCGTTCATCGTGTACGCCACCCGGCACGCGGCCGGAGGCATCGGGGTCGGCGTGGGGGTCGGGGTCGGCGTGGGAGTCGGCGTCGGGGTGGGAGTCGGCGTCGGGGTGGGAGTGGGCGTCGGGGTGACGCCGCTGTAGACGGCGGCCTCCTTGGCCGTGGCCTTGATGCCGTTGACGCCGTTGAAGATCCGCTGACCCCAGGTGGTGAGGCGGGCGGGGTCGAAGTCGAGCGCCATGTCCAGGATCGGGTCGGTGTTGCCGCTCCAGGACCAGGCGAGGTAGCCGAGATCGCGCGACACCGCCTCCGACAGCAGCGTCTCGTGGTCCACCTCGCCGGCGTTGAACCGCCAGCCGAACTCGCCGATGACCAGCGGCCATCCGTTGGCCTTGAACCGGTCGAGGTAACCGGTGATCGCCGAGGCGGTGTTGTACACGGCGTACATGTGGATGGACAGGACGGTGTTGCGCTGGCTGTCGGCGTCCAGGACCGCCTGCGCGTTGTCCCGCATGACGTTCTGCCAGTCCTGACCCCAGTTCGGCGCGTCGACCATCAGCAGGTGCTGGAAGCCGTTGCTCCGCATCTTCTTGACGGCGGCGACGGTCGCGGCGGTCCACTGGCCGGCGTTGGTGTTGCCGATCGGCTCGTTGCCGATGTTGATGACGACGTGGTTCTCCTGGCCGACCAGCGCGCTCTTCTGGCTGATCCAGTAGTCGGCGGCCTCGTCGAGCGAGGCGGCCGCGCCCTCCTCGCCGTACCCGGTGGTGTCGTGCACCTCCAGGACGCAGATGAGCCGGTTCTGCTTGCACAGGGTGATCACGTCGGCGACGTCGTTGGAGGGGCCCCAGCGCTTGCCGCTGCCCAGCACGACGCGCACGGTGTTGGCTCCGAGCGCCTTGACGTCGGCGAACGAGGAGGTACGGCCCGTGTACCAGACGTGCGGGTGGTTGACGCCGCGCATGACGAACTTCTGTCCGCCCGCCTCGACGATGTTCGTACCGCTGATGTGGAGTCCCACGGCCGCGTGCGCGGGTTTGACGGCCGTGAGCATGACGGCGCACAGGGCTACGGCCAGGGCGACGATTGCCGCACCGGCCGTGGAGAGACGCCCTATGGATCTCATCGGATCTCCTCGCTGATGTTTCGTACCACTTGGTGGCACCCGTTCGCGGTAGGCGGCGACGCGTCGGCGATGGGGGCCACGGGAACGCCCCCCAGAATGTAGGCAGAGCCACCTGAGCGGTACAGCCGCCGCCGGGCCGACCCGCTGCCGGCCACGGCGCCCGGCCCGGGGGCCTCGCCGTCACAGGGGTACTGAGCTGGCCGGACCTCTCCTCGGGGCGGGCAGGACGATCTTTCCGGTGCCCTCGGCCCGACTCGTCCCGCGATGAAAATTCCACGCGGGAGGCTGGTTCCGCGTACCGAGGAGTCCGCGCGGGCTCGGGGGCCCGGGGGCTCGTGTGGGACGGTCTTGCGCCGCCGGGCTCCCGTACAGACGCGGCCTCTCGAAGGGGACGTTTTACTACTTATTACGCTTTTATGATTTTTGTCGACAATTCTATTTCTTGTCGTTGGAGCTCCAGATTGTTTCGGATATCCAATTTTATGTGTAGCTGTGGCATGTGATATCCGAATTTATGATCTGAAACTCGGTGCCTCGTTGATTCGTTTCCCTCTGTGGTCGCACTGGATCGAATTTCGCGGATCGGGAGCGTGTCCCGGTTGCGGATGCTGTGACCGGGACAAGGAAAACGGAAAGGGCTCCATGGCAGAAATGATCACGGCTCCGTCGGTTCGGCTGGTCACGCCTCGACGCGCACGGGCCGGTGCGCCCGTCACGATACCCGGTCTCCTGCTGGTGCTCCTGGTCCTGACCGGCTGCTCGGCCTCCGCGATCGAGGGCTCGTACCGGCCGCTGTTCATCCCCGTGAAGTTCACGATGAACGGCTCCGGAGAGGTACAGGTCAGCGGCGAAAGCACTCTGGTGACTCCGGTGGGCGTCTTTTCGATCAGCGCGAAACACAACATCCCAAATCGGAGGAGTGACGCCGTCTACGTGATCATTCGGGACGCGAACGGTTCCGGCGACGGGTCGGTGGCGGGACGGGATCATATCTACGAGGTCAGAAGCGGGGCGGGCGAGTTCAGGACTCGCGTGCACGGGAGGGCCTCCGTAAAGGTCGTCGATCGCGAGGTGCTCATCGACGTCACCCCGGGCACGGTTCTGACGATCGAGTTCACGGGGTCGAGGGTCATCGTCCAGGAGCGCCCCGCCGACATCGTGACACGGTGGCAGCAGTACTGGGCGTCCTCCCTGTACACGCCCATGTCGCTGTCCACCTGGGCATACGACGACTCGACGATGGGGAAGTGGTTCGGGATCGGATTCGTCTGGTTCCTGGTCCGGCTCGTGGCGGCCCTGGTCCTCTTCGTGTTCGACGCCCTCCTGACGGTGGGCTGCCTCCTGGCCGCCGCCGCTTTCGCGCTCTTCGGCCCCACCGGCCAGAACATCGTGTACGGGCTGGAGATCCTGCTCGTGCTCGCGGTGATCTGGTGGGGGCGGGTGATCGCTTCCGGCCTGTGAGCGCCGGAAGACCGGGCACGGTGAGACCTTCCGGAGCACGCCGATCGGCTCGTGTCCCCCTCGTCGATGCTCGAACACGGCGGCTCACGGGCACGAACGGGCGTCGTCGGGAAACGCGCGTGACGTACCGGGCATCCTCACCGGGATCGCTGCCGCCGGACGCCGTTCAGGGCCCAGCGGCGCAGTACGGCCATAGCCAGCGGCACCGGGACCGTGCCCGCGCCGAGGCCCACGTCGACCAGCAGGTCGAACACCTCCTTGCGGCGGGCCGCGGTGTCGATCGCCGCGTCGATGAACCCGGGCCGCTGGGAGGCCAGCGCGAGCACGTCGGTGGTGCGCAGGTGCCGCCCGAGGGCCTTGCCCAGGCCGCGCCGGTAGGCCGGCAGCGGATCGCCGGCCGCCCGCACCGCGGCCTCCCCGGCGAGCCGGCCCGAGACGAGCGCGTAGTAGATGCCCTCACCGGTGAGCGGGTTGATCAGCCCGGCGGCGTCCCCGGCGAGCAGGACCCGTCCCGAACCCGGCCTGGGCCGGCCGGGGGAGAGCGGCAGGTGGTGGGCGCGCAGGTCGCGGGCGCGCAGGCCGGGCAGGAGCTCGGCGAGCCGGCCGTGCAGCACCTCGCGGCCCGGCAGGCCGGTGGCGTGCAACCGGGGAAGCAGCATCCCGTAGCCGATGTTGGCGGTGCCGTCGCCGATCGGGAACGACCACGCGTACGCGGGCCACCCGTCCCGCTGCATGAAGATGGACTGCACGTCGTCGTCGGCGGGCACGTCGGCGTAGCCGCGCACCGCGATCGCGGTGTGCCGGTCGGGGGACGGCGGGACGCCGATGAGGCGCCGGACGGTGGAGTTGGCGCCGTCGGCCGCGACCACGGCGCGGGCGGTGACGGTGCCGTCGAGGACGACGTGGCCGTTCCCGGCGACCAGCGAGCGGACCTGGTGACGGCGGACCTCGACGCCGCGGGCCCGGGCGGCGTCGACGAGGCGGGCGTCGAAGACCTTGCGGGGGACGACGTGGTTGGGCCGGGCCGAGGTGGCCGAGACGCGCGCGCCGCCGGGGGAGACCACGGCCAGGCGTTGCGTCGGCCGGTAGTCGGCGATCAGGTCGGGGAGCCCCAGCAGGGCGAGCTCGTCGCGTCCGTGCGCGGCGATGCCGTCGCCGCAGGCCTTGTCGCGCGGGAAGTCGGCCCGGTCCAGCAGGAGCACCCGCGCGTCCGGCCGTAGCTGCCTCGCGCGCAGCGCCGCCGCCGCCCCGGCGGGCCCGCCGCCGACCACCACCAGATCCCAGACGTCGTCCACCCCGCTGAGCCTTCCCCGTACGCCCGGCCGGAACCTTTCCGCATGCCCGGGGTCCTCGCGCGCGGCGGACGTCAGAGGCGGCGCAGCGCGGGGAGCAGCTCCCTCTCCGACCAGTCGAAGAACGCGCCCTGGTGCTCGTGACCGATCTGGACCAGCGCGACGTGGGTGAAACCGGCGTCGGTGAAGGCGCGGAACGCCTCCACGACCGCGTCCACGTCGGAGCCGCACGGCACCTTCTCCGCCACGTCCTCGGGCCGCACGGTCTTGGCGGCGGCGTCGAAGTTGACCGGGGCGGGAAGCTCGGACATGACCTTCCAGCCGGACACCGACCAGCGCCAGAGCCGGTGCGCCCGCTCCTTGGCGGCCTCCGGGTCGGGGTCGTAGCAGATCGGGAGCTGGCCGTAGACGGGCTTGTTCGCGCCGCCCTCCGCGGCGAACAGGCTCACCAGGTCCGCGTCGGGGTCCGTCGCGACCAGCGCGTCCCCGTGCTCGGCGGCGATCCGGCCCGACTGCCCGCCCGAGGCGGCGATCGCCAGCGGGACGGGCCGGTCCGGCCGGTCGAAGAGCTTGGCCGAGTCGACGTCGAAGAACTCGCCGCGGTAGGTGACGTAGCCGCCCTCGAACAGCTCCCGGATGATCTGGACGGCCTCCCTGAACATCCCGTGCCGGGTGTCGGCCGACGGCCAGCCCTGGCCCACCACGTGCTCGTTGAGGTTCTCCCCGGCGCCCAGACCCAGCGTGAAGCGCCCCTCGGTCAGCACGCCCATGGTCGCGGCCTTCTGCGCCACCACCGCCGGGTGGTAGCGCATGATGGGGCAGGTCACGTACGTCATCAGCGGCAGGCTCCGGGTGGCCTGGGCCGCCGCGCCGAGCACCGACCAGGCGTACGGCGAGTGTCCCATCTCCTCCAGCCACGGGAAGTAGTGGTCGGAGATGACCGCGTAGTCGAAGCCGATCCGCTCGGCCGTGACCACATCCTCGACGAGCTGCCGGGCGGGCGTCTGCTCGCACATCATCGTGTAACCGATCTTTGCCATACCCGGCCCCCTACCCCGCTCCTCGCCCCCATCGCCCGGGGAACCGATAAATTCGTCCTCTTTTACGCTTCACCCGCTCGGCGTTGGGAGCCGTCCGGGCTCGTCACCGGTCCGTTCGGTGTGGAGAGCCGGTGGTGCTCGTCATCGGTCCGTTCGGTGTGGAGAGCCGTTCGTGCTCGCCGCCGATCCGCTGAGCACCGAGGGCCGTTCGGGTTCGCAGCAGACGAGAGGCACCGCCGAGGCCGGGACCATGTCGAGCTGGACGGTCTGGCGGGGCAGCATGAAGTCCAGCAGCCAGCTCCCGGCGATCCGTCCCCGGCCGTGCGGGACGGCGAGCAGGTGGTAGGCGCGGGTGACGATCTTGGCCGCCAGGCCCGACAGCGGAACGCCCAGCGGGTTCGCGGCCGCGGAGGCGCCGCCCAGGTCGACGAGGAACCCGAGGTCGCCGTGCCGGTACGGTTGCAGCCGCCCGTGCCCGTAGGAGGCGGCGATGTTGTGGGCGACGCGCCTGCCCTGGCGTTCGGCGTGCTGGGCGGTCATCGGGGTGTACTCGCCCGGCCGGGTGAGGTCGGGCACGGCGGCCGCGTCGCCGCAGGCGTAGACCCCCCGGTGGCCGGGCACCCTCAGGTACTCGTCGACCAGCAGCCGTCCCCGCTCGGTGGGCAGTCCCAGCGACTCCACCATCGGGTCCGGCCGCACGCCGACGCACCAGATCAGGGACCGGGTCGGCACGAACTCCCCGTCGGTGAGCCTGACGCCCTCCGGCATCGCCTCGGCCACGCCGACCCCGGTGCGGATCTCCATGCCCCGCCCCTCCAGGGTCCGGTGCGCCGTCCTCGACAGGTGCTCGTCGAGTTCGGGCAGGACGCGCGGGGCGATGTCGGCGAGGATCCAGCGCAGGGGCTGGTCGCGCAGGTGCGGTCGCGCGTCGCGCAGGTCCCGGGTGAGCAGCTGGCCCTGCGCCGCCACCTCGGTGCCGGTGTACCCGGCGCCGACCACCACGAAGGTGCACCGCGCCCGGCGCTCCTCGGGGTCGGTGGAGGTGTCGGCGAGCTCGATCTGGCGGATCAGGTGGTCGCGCAGGTAGATCGCCTCGGCGATGCTCCGGAAGCCGTGGGCGTGCTCGGCGACGCCGGGCACGGGCAGGAGCTTGTTGACGCTGCCGACCGTGACCACCAGGCGGTCGTACCCCAGCTCGCGGCGCCCGCCCTCGGAGTCGACGCACCTCACCCGGCGGGCGTCGAGGTCGACGCCCTCCACCGTGGCGAGCAGGTGCCGGACACCGGGACGTTCGCCCGCCAGCGGGATCGCCACCTTGCGCGGATCGAGGATCCCCGCCGCGACCTCCGGCAGCAGGGGCAGGTAGAGGAAGTAGTCGGTCGGGTTGATCAGGACGATCTCGACGGCACCTTTGGCGATCTTGGAGAGCGTGCGGACGGCGGTGAAGCCCGCGAACCCTCCTCCGATCACGACGACTCGCTGTCGCTTGGTCATCGGATACCTTTCGTGGATACTCCAGCCTTCAGGCCGGGGAGGAAAAGGGAGCGGGAAGGCGCTGTGGCGCCTGAGCGTGCCTGGACCCGCACGACCCGCTTCCCCCGTTCCATCCAGCACCTAGCTGACGTTGCCATATCGTGTGAGGCATGGCGCAGATCGTGAAGCGGGCCTTCAGGTTCCGCTTCCACCCGACGAACGAGCAGGCAGCGGAGCTGTCTCGCACGTTCGGCTGCGCTCGCCTGGTCTACAACAAAGCCCTCCAACACCGCAGCCACGCCTACACGATCGAAGGCCGCAAGGTCTCCTACGTGGAGTCCTCGGCCACGCTGACGCAGTGGAAGAAGACCGAGGAGCTCGCGTTCTTGAACGAGGTGTCGTCGGTTCCGCTCCAGCAGGCGCTGCGCCACCTGCAGGCGGCGTTCGCGAACTTCTTCGCCAAACGGGCCAGGTACCCGACGTTCAAATCCAGGAAGAAGTCCCGCGCGAGCGCGGAGTACACCCGTAGCGCCTTCCGCTGGAAGGACGGGCAGCTCACTCTCGCGAAGATGGACGCGCCGTTGAAGGTGGTGTGGTCGCGTCCGCTGCCCGAGGGGGCGCAGCCGTCCACGGTGACGGTGTCGAGGGACGCGGCCGGGCGGTGGTTCGTGTCGATCCTGTGTGAGGACCGCATCTCTCCGCTTCCCCCGACGACCGCCACGGTGGGCGTGGACGCGGGGATCACGGCGCTGGCGACGCTCTCCACCGGGGAGAAGATCGTCAACCCTCGGCATGAACGGGCCGACCGCAGGAAACTGGCCAAGGCGCAGCGGCGCCTCGCCCGCAAGGAGAAGGGGTCGGCCAACCGGGCCAAGGCGAAACTCAAGGTCGCGCGGGTGCATGCCCGCATCGCCGACCGCAGGCGTGATCATCTGCACAAGGTCACCACGCGTCTCGTCCGTGAGAACCAAACGGTCGTGATCGAGGACCTCACCGTGCGCAACCTGGTCAGGAACCACACCCTGGCCCGCGCCGTCTCCGATGCCTCCTGGCGTCAGATGCGCACCATGCCGGAGTACAAGGCGGCCTGGTACGGGCGGGAGGTGCTGGTGGTGGACCGCTGGTTTCCCTCCTCGAAGCTGTGCTCGGCGTGCGGCGCCCTCCAGCGGTCCATGCCGCTGAACGTCCGAGAGTGGGTGTGTGCCTGCGGCGCCTCTCACGACCGGGACGTGAACGCCGCGAGGAACATCCTCGCCGCCGGGCCGGCGGAGAGATGAAACGCCTGTGGAGCTGACGTAAGACCTCAACGAGAGTCCTCTCTGACGGGCGGTCGGCGGTGAAGCAGGAACCCTCACGGGCGACCGTGGGAATCTCCTCCCTTCAGGGAGGGGAGGATGTCAACAGGGTCGCTCCTTTCGACGATCCGTTTCCAGCGGCGTTCCCTGTATGCCCCCCGGTCAAGCGCGACGGGCCGGTCCTCCTGTCCCGCGCGGCCCCGCCGGTGCCCCGCGGGGACGCGGCCGGGCCCGCGCCGGTACGGGGGTGGTAATCCGCAGGTCAGAGCGCGTACAAGATGGCGCGGCGGGTGAGTGGGAGCCGTCCCGCCGGGGGATGGCCGGGGGCAGGGCGGTGCGGGGCGGATGCTGCCGTGAGACGAGCTGACGCGACCTGTCGTGAGACGAGCCGGTCCGAAGGGAGTGAGCCGTGACGACCTCCGAACGGTCGCGTGAGGAACCGCTGACCTCACCGCTGGCGCCGCGCAGGAGCGCGCCGGGCTCGATCGTCGTGAACTGGCTCACGAGCACCGACCACAAGGTGATCGGGTACATGTACCTGATCACCGCGTTCCTGTTCTTCCTGTTCGCCGGGCTGATGGCGCTGATCATCCGGGCCGAGCTCGCCCAGCCCGCGATGCAGCTCGTCAGCCAGTCGCACTACAACCAGCTCTTCACCATGCACGGCACGCTGATGCTGCTGCTGTTCGCCACCCCGCTGTTCGCCGGGTTCGCCAACGTGATCATGCCGTTGCAGATCGGCGCCCCCGACGTCGCCTTCCCCCGGCTGAACATGCTCAGCTTCTGGCTGTTCCTCTTCGGCGGGCTGATCGCCAGTGCCGGGTTCTTCACCGACGGGGGCTCGGCCGACTTCGGCTGGACCGGCTACCCGCCGCTGTCGACCGCCTCCTACTCCCCCCAGTACGGCAGCGATCTGTGGATCATGGGACTGGTGATGTCCGGCCTGGGCACGATCCTGGGCGCGGTCAACTTCATCACCACGATCATCTGCATGCGGGCCCCCGGCATGACGATGTTCCGCATGCCGATCTTCACCTGGAACACGCTGCTGACCGCCGTGCTGGTGCTGATGGCCTTCCCGGTGCTGGCCGCCGCGCTCCTCGGCCTGGAGGCGACCCGCAGGTTCGGCGCGCACATCTTCGACCCGCGCAACGGCGGGGTGCTGCTGTGGCAGCACCTGTTCTGGTTCTTCGGCCATCCGGAGGTCTACGTCATCGCGCTGCCGTTCTTCGGCATCATCACCGAGGTCATCCCGGTCTTCAGCCGCAAGCCCATCTTCGGCTACATCGGCCTGGTCGGCGCCACCATCGCCATCACCGGCCTGTCGATGACCGTGTGGGCCCACCACATGTTCCCCACCGGCCAGGTGCTGCTGCCGTTCTTCTCCTTCATGTCCTTCCTCATCGCCATCCCCACGGGGGTGAAGTTCTTCAACTGGATAGGCACCATGTGGCGCGGCCACATCGTCCTGCACACCCCCATGCTGTTCGTGATCGGCTTCCTGGTGACGTTCCTGCTGGGCGGCCTGACCGGCGTCATCCTGGCCTCGCCGCCGCTGGACTTCCACGTGCACGACTCCTACTTCGTGGTCGCGCACTTCCACTACGTCGTCTTCGGCACCGTGGTGTTCGCCATGTTCGCCGGGTTCTACTTCTGGTGGCCCAAGATGACCGGCAAGATGCTCAGCGAGCGCCTGGGCAAGTGGCACTTCTGGACGCTCTTCATCGGTTTTCACACGACCTTCCTGGTCCAGCACTGGCTGGGCGCCCGCGGCATGCCGCGCCGCTACGCCGACTACAGCCAGCTGGACGGCTTCACCGGCCTGAACGTGATCTCCTCGCTGGGCGCGCTGCTGCTGGGCGCCTCGACGCTGCCGTTCATCTACAACCTGTGGTACACCGCCCGGCACGGTGAGCGGGTGGCCGTGGACGATCCCTGGGGGTACGGCAACTCGCTGGAGTGGGCCACCTCCTGCCCGCCGCCCCGGCACAACTTCCTGTCGATCCCCTCCATCCGCTCCGAACGCCCCGCCTTCGACCTGCACCACCCCAGGGCGGCGATGCAACCGCGCCAGCTCGACCCGACCGAGCCCTCCGAGGAGATCTGACCGTCCTTGCGGGAGATCCGTCCGTCCCGTACGCCGCCCCCCGCCGCGTCAGCCGGGAGCCGTCGCGCGGCGCAGGGCGATCCGGGTGGTCTCCTCGGGGTACGGGGACCGGCGCACGGCGTCGGCGGGGGAGGCGAGGCCCGCGGACACCTCCTCGCACAGCCGGGCGAGGGCGGCGATCTCCGCCTGCTGCGCGGCCACGAACGCCCGGTCCACCGGATCGCCGTGACCGGGGACGAAGGCGACCGCCGGGGCGGCGCCGGGTGTGCAGGGACGGGGGCTCCCGGGGGCCGCGGCGCCGGGTGTGCCGGGACGGGGGCTCTCGGGGGCCGCGGCGCCGGGTGTGACGGGGAGGGCGAGCAGGGCGGCGACCGTGGCGGGCCATTCCAGGGGGTAGGCGTCCTCGTAGGCGGGCGGGGCGCCGTTCTCCACCAGGTCCCCGGCGAAGACCACGCCGGCGTCCGGCACGTGGACCACCAGGTCGTTGCCGGAGTGACCGCGGCCCAGGTGGGCCAGGACGATCCGGCGGCCACCGACGGTCAGCTCCGTCCGGCCGGTCACGAGGTGGTCCGGCGGGACGATCTCGGTCCCCTCGATGTCGCCGGCGATGTCCGCGCGTCCCAGATCCCGGTAGTACCGGGCCCACTGCCGCCTGGCGCGGTCACCGTCACCGATCAGGTCGGCGCGACAGCCCGGATGCCCCCAGACGGGGGCACCGAGGAACGGCCGGGTGCCGAAGGCGTGGTCGAAGTGCGAGTGGGTGATCGCCACCGTCCAGGGGGCGGCGGTGATCCGCCGGACCTCGGCGGCCAGCTCGGCCCCCTGCCGCTCGTCCCCGCGGGTGTCGACGACCAGGCAACCGCCCTCGCCCACGACCAGCCCCACGGACAGGTCCAGCTCGTCGTACCGCCGCACCAGCACCCGGTCGGCCACCTCGACCCATCGTCCTTCCACGGGACGTATTCTGCCCCGTCCCCGTCCCCGTCCCCGTCCCCGTCCCCGTCCCTGTCCCTGTCCCCGTCCCCGTCCCCGTCCCCGTCCCCGTGGAGGACCGTCTCAGCGAAGCTTCGCGAAGAACTCGCGGACGTCGCCGACCAGCAGGTCCGGAGCCTCCATCGAGAGGAAGTGACCGCCCCTGCCGAGCTCGGTCCAGCGCACCACGTTGTGGTCGCGTTCGGCCCAGCGCCGGATGGTGACGTCGTGGGCGGAGACCAGCACGCCGGTCGGCACCGTCCCGCGCTGCGGGGTCCAGCCGCCCGCGTCCCCGCCCCAGCCGCTTCCGCCTGTGCCTGCGCCGTCCGTACCGGAGGACTCGGCGCCGTCGGTGTGGTCGGCGGTTCCGCCCCACGCGTTCGTGTCGGTGTCACCGGAGGTCTGGCCCCACGCGTCGGCGTCGGTGTCGCCGGTGGTCCCGCCCCACGCGTTCGCGGAGATCTCCTCGTAGTAGATCTGCGCCGACGAACCGGCCGTGCCGGTCAGCCAGTACAGCGAGACGTCGGTCAGGATGCGGTCGCGGTCGACGCTCTCCTCGGGCAGCCCCTCCTCGGGGTCGGTCAGCTCCTTGAACTTCTCCACGATCCAGGCGAGCTGGCCGACGGGCGAGTCGTGCAGCCCGTACGCCACCGTCTGGGGTCGCTTGGAGTTGCACTGCAAGTAGCCGTCGTTGAAGTTCTCCATCGCCCGCCGGCGCCGCTGCTCGACCTCGGTCAGGCCGTCCATCTCCCCCTCGGCACCGATCGGGAAGGTCAGCAGGGCGTTGACGTGCATCCCGATCACGCGGTCGGGGGCCTGGGCGCCCATCTGGGGGGCGACCCACGCGCCGGTGTCGTAGCCGTGGACCCCGTAGCGCTCGTATCCGAGCCGCTCCATCAGCCGCAGGAGGATCCCGGCCATCCGGGTCGCGCTCATGCCCGGCCCGGCCAGCGGCGTGGAGAACCCGAAGCCCGGCAGCGACGGGACCACCAGGTGGAAGGCCGTGGCGGGGTCGCCGCCGTGGGCACGGGGGTCGCTGAGCGGGCCGATGACGTCGAGGAAGTCCACGACCCCGCCCGGCCAGCCGTGCAGCAGGACCAGCGGGACGGCGTCCGGCTCGGGGGAGCGTACGTGCAGGAAGTGGACGTTCTGCTCGTCGATGACCGTGACGTACTGCGGGTGCTCGTTGAGCGCGGCCTCGTGCGCCCGCCAGTCGTAGCCGGTCCGCCAGTACTCGGCGAGGTCCTTGAGGTAGGCGACGGGCACTCCCCGGCTCCATCCGACCCCGGGCAGCTCGTCCGGCCAGCGGGTGCCCGCCAGCCGCGTCCTGAGGTCGTCGAGCCGGGACTGCGGGATGTCCACGCGGAAGGGGCGCACGTCCTCGTGCGAGGTGTTCGTCATGCCGGTGAATCTGCCAGCCGCTTAGGACGGGATCGCTCCTAAGCGCGTGACATTCTTGACGGCATGACAGAGCCCCCGGCGTCCCAGGCGTCCCCAACGACCTCGGCGCGGCTGCTCACGCTGCTGTCGCTCCTGCAGACCCGCCCCGAGTGGTCCGGCGCCGAGCTCGCCGGTCGCCTGGGCGTCTCCGGGCGTACGGTCCGCAGGGACGTGGAGCGGCTGCGGGGGCTCGGCTACCCGGTGCACGCCGACCAGGGCACCGCCGGGTACCGGCTGGGGGCGGGCGCGTCGCTGCCGCCGCTGCTGCTCGACGACGACGAGGCGATCGCCGTGGCGGTCGGCCTGCGTACGGCGGCGGGCGGCCCGGTCGCCGGGATCGAGGAGACCTCCCTGCGGGCGCTCGCCAAGCTCGAACAGGTGCTGCCCTCCCGGCTGCGCCACCGGGTGAACACGCTGCACACGGCGACCGTCCGGGTCGGCACGGGCGGGCCCCCGGTGAGCCCGGACACGCTGATGGCGATCGCCGACGCCTGCCGCCGCCGCGAACGGCTGCGCTTCGACTACGCCGCGCCGCGCGGGACCGTCGGCGGTGCAGGCGGTGCAGGCGGTGCAGGCGGTGCAGGCGGTGCAGGCGGTGCAGGTGGCGGTGGCGACGGCAGTGGCGGCGGCGGTGGCGGCAGTGGCGGTGATGGCAGCACGGTCAGGTCGGTCGAGCCGCACAGCCTGGTCAGCTTCGGCCGCCACTGGTACCTCGTGGCGTGGGACACCGGCCGCGAGGACTGGCGCACCTTCCGGGTGGACCGGCTGACCCCCCGCACCCCCACCGGCCCGCGGTTCGCGCCCCGGCCGCCGCCGGACGGCGACGTCGCGGCCTACCTGGCGCGCAGGTTGTCGTCGCGGGCCTGGCCGGTGCAGGCGACGGTCACGCTGCACGAGTCCGCCGAGACCGTGGCCGACCGGGTGTGGCCGGGCATGGGCGTCGTCGAGGCCGTCGACGAGGTGAGCTGCCTGCTGCACGTCGGCGCCGAGACCCCGTCCGCGCTGGTCTGGATGATCACATCGGTGGACACCGCCTTCACCCTGGTCAGCGGTCCACCGGAACTGGCCGAGGCCCTGCGCGCCCAGGCCGTCCGCTGCCTGCGCGCCCTGGGCGAGGACTGACGCGACCGGCGTCGACGCGGTCAGGGGTGACGCGGCCGGGGGTGAGGCAGGAAGGGGGACGCGGCCAGGGATGACATGGCCGGCGGTGTCCTCCCGGGCGTTGCCGACGTAAGACGTGGCACGGGTCCACGTCGAACCAGCGCACCCGCCCGTCGGCCCGGCCCATCACGCCCAGCCGGGCGCCGTAGGCGTCGTCCTACCGGTAGGGCATGCCGCGGCGGGCCTCGGTGATCTCGATGTCGAAGATCACCGGCAGGTAGAGCCAGACAATGTGGTTCCGGGTGATGACCAGCGGCCCGCGGCGGCCCGCAGCCCGTCCAGTTCGGCGGTGTCCGGACGCGGCGACGAGGACGCCCAGGCCACGTAGGAGTCGGGACGCAGGAGCAGGGCCGTGGCGGGGGCGTCCTCCGCTCGCCCGGTGACGACCTCCACCCCCTCGGGTGCCGCCCCGGCCGGCAGGCCGTCCTCGGTCAGGTCGATGAGCAGGGGCCGGGCGGTCACGGTCAGGTCGGCCAGCCGGACCGTTCCGGCCCCGGTGCGCAGGACGAGATCGGGGGCGTACCGGCCGGCCAGCGGGTGCGTCGCGGCCGTTCCCATGTCGTAGCGGACGTCGGAGCCGGCCATGAGCGCGGCGATGCGCCCGGCGGTGTGCCGGTCGCCGAGCAACTCGGCGAACAGTTCGCGCAGCGCGGTGACGTCGCCGCCGGGGGCGATGAGCGCCGACTGCGCCTGGGTGTGCATGACCACGCGGCGGGCGGCGGGCCGCCGTTCGCTCTCGTAGGTGTCCAGCAGCCCGGGCGGCGCGTCGCCGCGGATCTCCGCGGCGAGCTTCCAGCCGAGGTTGATCGCGTCCTGCAGGCCGAGGTTGAGGCCGGGCCCGCCGATGGCGGCGTGCACGTGGGCGGCGTCGCCCACCAGGTGCACGCGCCGGTCCCGGTACCGTTCGGCCAGGCGCGTGCTGCCGCCGGCCCGCCTGCGCAGCAGATGCGGGCCGTCACCGTCCGGTGGGGTGAGCGGGACGTCGACGCCGAGCACGCGGCGTACGCTCGCCCGCATCTCGTCGAGGGTCATCGGCCCGTCGCCGTCCCCGGCCGGGTCCCACTCCATGGTGCTCACCAGCGGGGGCCGGCCGGGAGGGGTGGCGAAGACGAACACGCCGCGCTCGTTGCGATGGTGCGCGAACGGCGGCAGGACGCCGTAGCCCGGCACGTGCAGGGCCCCGGTGGCCTGGTCCAGCCACTCGGCGGGCAGGCGGGCGTCGGCGGTCCTGGACACCGTGTCGTCCTTGGTCACGCCGGGGAACGCGATGCCGGACAGCTTGCGCGTGAGGCTGTGCCCGCCGTCGGCGCCGACCAGGTGGCGGGCCGGGAGGCGGTAGGCGCCCCGCGGTCCGGTGACGGTGACGGCGACGGCCTCGTCGTCCTGCGACAGGCCGGTGAGCTCGTGCCCGCGCCGGATCTCCACGCCGAGCTCGACGGCACGGTCGGTCAGGACCTGGGTGACGCGGGCCTGGGGGACGAGCAGCGTGAAGAGCGGGTTGTCCTCCAGGCCGGCCAGTTCCAGCGGCAGCGCGCCGAAGACGAAGCGGGGGACGGGCAGCGGGGGTTCGGTGTCACCGCTGAGCCGTTCGTACAGGCCGCGGCGGTCGAGCATGCTCACCACCTGGCCGACCAGGCCGTTGGCCCGGCGCTCGGTTCCGGGTTCGGGCAGGCGTTCCAGCACGATCGGCCGTACGCCGGCCAGGCTCAGCTCGCAGGCCAGCATCAGGCCGTTGGGTCCCGCTCCGGCGATGACGACATCGTTGATCATTGTGTCTCCCTGTTCCGGGCATGGTGAGGTTCCGGGCATGGCGAGGCCCCGGGCATGGCGAGGTCCCGGGCACGACGAGGTCCCGGGCACGACGAGGTCCCGGGCACGGTGGGACGGCGGGCGCGGTGAGGCGACCCGGCGGGGGAACGGGCGTGGGTCTCAGCGGGTCCCCGAGGACGCCGGTGGCATCCCGCCGGGGCTCCACGGGGTCATCGGGGGGGGCATCGGGGGTCACATCGAGGTCATCGGTGGTTTCGGGGGGATCGTCAGGGGACGGGCAGGCCCGCCCAGAGCCGGTCGAGCGCCTCGCGGACGAGCGGACCGAAGGGGACGGGCGGGTCGGCGCGCAGCCAGTGCTCCATGGCCGTCGAGACGGCGGCGCCGGTGGCGGCGGCGACCAGGGACGGGTAGAGGTCGCGGGCGACGTCGGTGCCGGTCCGCTCGGCGACGACCGCGGCCATCTCGGCCTGGGCGGACGCCATGGCCTTGAGGAACTCGCCCTGCACGTCCGGCTCGGCCAGCATGAGCCGCACGCCGTCGGTCCACTCGCGGCTGGGGGCCCGGTCGACGGTGGCCTCCGGCGGCGGTCCCAGCCGGGCCAGCGTGGCGTTCTTGACGGCCTGCTCCAGGGGCTCGTCCGCCGGGCGGCCGCGCAGCTCGTCCGCGAAGCGGAGCATGCGCTCGGCGTGACGGGACACGACGGCCTCGGCCTTGCCGGAGAAGTAGTTGCGGAAGGTGCGCACCGACACGTTCGCCGCCGCGGCGGCGTCCTCCACGCTCACGTTCTCCCAGCCGCGCTCGACGCTCAGCCGGATGACCGCCCAGCTCAGCGCGTCCCTGGTCTCCCGCTTCTTGCGCTCGCGCAGACCGGGGACCGCTCCGTCGTCCATGGGACCCACCGTAGCCCAAAATTTGCCGCGACGGCAAGATTTCCACATCGGCACATTTTTTTGACCCTCGGCGGGCCGGGGCTCAGGCCAGGACGCGGCCGACCATCCGCGCGTACATCCGTCCCGGGCTCGGCACCGACGACGGGTGCAGGAAGCCCGGCAGCATGGGCAGGTCCACCGCGAAGGGCTGCAGGCGCTCGTAGAGCACGTCGGCGCCGGAGGGGCGCCTGTCGGGGTCCTTCTCCAGCAGCTCGGCGACGAGGCGGTCCAGCGCGGGCGGCACCCCGGTCACCCGGGGCGGGCGCTCCTTCACCTGGCGTTCGAACACGGCGTACTCGGTGAGGCCGGTGAACAGCTGACGTCCGGTCAGCATCTCGTGGATCACGCAGCCGAGGGCGTACAGGTCGCTGCGCGGGCCGGACAGGCCGCTCTGGATCTGCTCGGGCGCCATGTAGGACGGGGTGCCGAGGATCTGGCCCACCCGGGTGAACTGGGCCGAGTCGGCCTCGCGCAGCACGGCCAGGCCGAAGTCGAGGACCTTCACGCTCCCGTCCGGGCAGAGCATCAGGTTGGTCGGCTTCAGGTCGCGGTGGTAGATGGAGAGCGCGTGGGCGGCCGTCAGCACCGCGCAGGCCTGCGCGGCGATCGCCGCCGCCCACGGCACCGGCAGCGGGCCGTGCTCGCTGACCACGTCGGCCACGGTGACGCCCTCGATGAACTGCATCACCTGGAACAGCCGCTGGTCGAAGGTGCCGAAGTCGTACAGGACGGGCGCGCCCGGGTGCTCCAGCCTGGCCAGGATGCGGGCCTCGCGCAGGAAACGGCGCTTGAGCTCCTCGTCGGGGCCGGTGAGGAACCTCAGGAACTTGACGGCCACCCTGCGGTCGAGGTGCCTGTCGTGGGCGCCGTAGACGGCCCCCATGCCCCCCTGGCCGAGCGGGAGGTCGTCGAGCACGTATCGGTCGCCGATGACCATCGACCCTCCCGTCGGCGCGCGGGGCGTCACGCCCCTTGGTCGCACGGCCGCAGATGGCCGTCGACCAGTCCGTCAAAGCCTAGCCGGATCACCGTTTCCCCCAGCGCCCTCGTCGCGCGCAGCCGGTCCTCCAGCTCGAACAGCTCGCGGAAGGCCGTGCCGTACGTCCGCTGGTCGGCCAGGGGCAGCATGGGCACCCGCGCCCGCCGCACGTCCAGGCGGCTGGAGCCGGCGTGGACCCTGGTCCCGTCGGCCGAGCGCAGGAAACCGGCCAGGAACGCCGCGTCGAGCCGCTGCGGATCGACCCGGTAGAGCGTGAGCTGCGGGCCGAGCGCCGCACCGCTCTGGGTGATCACCCTGACCGCGCCCAGCACGCTGGTCACCACGTCGCCCGGCCTGATCATGACCAGCGCAGGGTCGAGGGTGGTACGGCCGGAGGGGGACACGCCCGCCGCGGTGTCGTCGGCGGTCAGCACCGGCAGCGGGCCCCCGCCGGACGACATCCGGGGCGGCGCCTGCAGGATCGTGATCAGGCCCGCCTTGGCCAGCTCGCCCACCGTGGTGGTCGGCAGGTCCTGGCGCTCGGAGAGCGGCTCCAGGGCCGGCGGGGCGTCCGGCAGGGTGGCCGAGGTCGCCCTGAACCTGTCCAGCGCGTCGGTGAAGTCGCGCAGGAAGTCCGGGCCGCCCTGCTGCGGGCGGTGCCTGGCCGGGGTCAGGTCGACCTCGTCGTCGAGCAGGTCGATGATCCGCACCGTGCGGCTGTGGCCGGACGGCTCGGCCTCGGGGTCGTCCAGGTACGCCCGCCAGGCCGGTTCCACGACCGACAGGTCCCCGGAGGCGTCCACCACCAGCAGCCGGGACGGCGGCCGTCCCCCGTCGGGGCGGCGGAGCATCCACAGGTCCGGGCCGCCGGGCGCCAGCGTCATCACGGCCCGCAGCGCCCCGGCCCGCAGCAGGTTGCCGCGGATCCGCTTGCCGGGACGGCGGCCGGCGGCGGCGGGGGGCATCAGGATCGCCACCAGTCCGCCCGGCCGTACGCGGGCCAGGCAGTGCTGCACCCAGGCGAGCTCGGACTCCCCGCGCGGCGGCAGGCCGTACTCCCAGCGCGGGTCCCCGGCGAGCTCCTCGTGCCCCCACACCCGCTCGTTGAACGGCGGGTCGCAGACCACGGCGTCGGCCGTCCGGTCGGCCAGGCCGTCCTCGCGCAGCGAGTCCCCGGCGACGACCCGCGCCCCGGCGCCGCGGAGCAGCAGCCGCACCGCCGCGATCAGCGCGCTCGTCTCGTTGATCTCCTGCCCCGCCAGGACGGTCCTGCGGCGCTTCACGGCGTCCGCGCCCAGCAGCAGGGTCCCGACGCCGCACGCCGGGTCGAGGACGACGCCCCCGCCGCCCGCCGCCAGCCGGACCATCAGCGCGGCCACGTCGTCCCTGGTCACCGAGAGCTGCCGGGAGTGGGCCTCGACGTAGCGCTCGCACAGGAACTCGAACGCCTCCAGCGCGCCGCGTTCGACGGCGAGCTCGGCGACCAGCCGTACGAGGGCCAGGTCCTCCAGGCGGGGATCGGCGGAGCCGGGAAGATCGGTGGTGGCCGCGGCCACCCGGGTGAGAGACTTCACGCCATGATCACGCCAGTCGGCGGGCTCACGGCGCAGGAACAGCAGGAACGCGCCGACCCTGGCCAGCAGCTCGCCCAGCCTGAGGTCGTCGGCCGAGGTGCGCATCCGCTGCCAGACCAGGTCGCCGAGCGAGACCTCGAACGACTTGCCGTTCGCGCGCAACCATCCGGAGATCTCGGGCAGTGAGAAGAGCGGGCTGGAGGCGGTGCCGCCCACCGGCTGGGGAAAGTCCTCGTACCGGCGGCGCCAGTTGCTCACCGCCGCCCTTCCGACCCCGGCGAGGCGGGCGATGTCGCCCGCGTTCACGGTGATCTCCTGGCTCTCCTCCATGGAGGGCCACAGTAGTTGACTGTGCCGCGACGGTCTACAAGGACTTTGCTTGTGAAGTGCTTCAACCAATGATTTACTGCCCTCATGGCACTGAACCAACCACTGGCACTGCGCTACGCGGCCCGCTCGGACGTGGGTGTCCGGCGCGAGGCGAACGAGGATTCGGGCTACGCGAGCGTGCGCCTGCTCGCCATAGCCGACGGCATGGGCGGCCATGCGGGTGGAGAGGTCGCCAGCTCACTAGCGGTCACCGCCGTGGCGTCGCTGGACGAGACCCTGCCCGGCGAGGGGGTCGACCTGCTCGCCGCGCTCAAGGGCGTCGCCAGGGACGTGAACCACACGCTGCGCGAGATGAGCGAGCAGGACCCCGCGCTGCGCGGCATGGGCACGACCCTGACCGCCATGCTCTGGGACGGTGCCACCTTCGCCCTGGCGCACGTGGGCGACTCGCGGGCCTACATGCTGCGCGACGGCGCCCTCTACCAGATCACCCACGACCACACCCTGGTCCAGTCGCTGGTGGACGAGGGCCGCATCACGCCGGAGCAGGCGGCCGAGCACCCGCGCCGGTCGATGGTGCTGCGGGTGCTGGAGGGCACCGGGGACGGGGAGCTCGACCTGTCGCTGCGCGAGGCCTTCCCCGAGGACCGCTACCTGCTCTGCTCCGACGGCCTGACCGCCGTGGTCGGCCCGGAGACGCTGTTCAACACGCTGACCGAGATCTCCGACCCGGACGAGGTCGTCCGCCGGCTGATCGACCTGGCCAACCGTGGCGGCGGCCCCGACAACATCACCTGCATCGTGGCCGACTTCGCGGCATCCCCCTCTCCGGCCCAGGCGGTCCCGGCCGTCGTGGGCGCCGCCGCCGAGCGGAGACTCCCCTCCGAGCCCTGAGCCTCCGGCCCCGCCTCGGACCCCGGAGCCTCACGACCCGGAGTGCCGGATCCGGGCTCCGGGTCCGGGGCTCCGGGGCCGGACACCTCGGGCTCCAGGCTCGGACCCCGGGCTTTGATTCCCGGGCGGTGTGTCAGGACGGGCGGGCCCGCGTCCCGGCGGGACTCACCAGGTCTCGCCGGTGATGCGCTCGTACGCCTCGACGTAGCGGGCCCGGGTGACCTCCACGACCTCCTCGGGCACCTCGGGTGCGGGCCCGGTGCGGTCCCAGCCGGTGCCGGTGGCCCAGTCGCGCACGTACTGCTTGTCGAAGGAGAACTGCGGCCGGCCCGGCTCCCACCGGTCGGCGGGCCAGAAGCGGGAGGAGTCGGAGGTCAGCACCTCGTCGCCGAGCGTCAGCGTGCCGTCGGCCGCCCGCCCCAGCTCGATCTTGGTGTCGGCGATGATCACGCCCCGTCCGGCGGCGAGCTCCGACCCGCGCCGGTAGATCTCCAGCGTGATCCGCCGGAACTCCCCGGCGGCCTCGGCGCCCTCCAGGGCGACCACGTCCTCGAAGGAGATGGGCTCGTCGTGCTCGCCCAGCGGGGCCTTGGTGCTGGGGGTGAAGATCGGCTCGGGGAGCCGGGAGCCGTCGACCAGGCCGGGCGGGAGCGGCACGCCGGAGACCGTACCGCTCGCCCGGTACTCCTTCAGGCCGCCGCCGGTCAGGTAGCCGCGCGCGACGCACTCGACCTTCGCCATCTCCAGGCGCCGGCACCGTACGGCGCGTCCCTCGAACTCGGCCGGCACGTCGGTCGCCGAGATCACGTGGTTGGGCACGATGTCGGCGAGCCGCTCGAACCACCACAGCGACAGCCTGGTGAGGATCTTCCCCTTGTCGGGGATGGGGGTGGGCAGGATCACGTCGTACACCGACACCCGGTCGGACGCCACGAGGACGATGTCCCCGCGGTCCTCGTAGACGTCGCGGACCTTCCCGGAATGAAGAAGCTTCACTGCGTTCCCTGCTCTCGCACGGCCCGGCGGCCCCCCGCGGGTCACCGGTCATCGACCGCCCACCGTATTGGACGCGCCCGGGCCGCCGTGCCGGGTGGTCGGGCCGTCGTCGGACGAGGCATCGCCGAGCCGGGCCATCGGCATGCACCAGGCGGCATGCACCAGGCGGCAGGGGCCAGGCGGCCGGGACCAGGGGCCGGCGGGATCAGGAGGTCGGCGGGATCAGGCCCAGCAGGCGGCAGCAGCGCAGCACGGCCCCGGCGTCCCCGTCGAGGCGGAGCCTGCCCAGCACGACGGCCTCCAGCGGGTCGAGCCGGCCGGCCCCGATCTCCACGAAGGTGATCGCGTCGGTGACGGCGAGCAGGTCGGCGGCCGGGGCGCGGCCGGGCGTGAGCCGGGCGGTCCCCTCCCTGATCTCCAGGTGGAAGACCTCCTCGCGCCCGTCCTTGCCCGCGATCTGGAACTGGTAGCACTCGTCGGGGCCGTCCGGGGGCGGCGTGCCCATCATGGCCTCCACCGCGACCAGCGACCACTCCGGGCGCACCTCGTCCTGCGGGTCCGGCTCGGCCAGCAGCGGCATGCCCCACCGGGCCAGGCCGAGCACCGTGGGACGGAGCGACTGGCCGAGCCCGGTCAGCCGGTAGCGGCGGGCCCGGCCGTCCGGCTCGGAGGTGAGCTGCTCCACCACCCCGGCCTCGCCCAGCAGCTTCAGCCGCACGGCCAGCAGGTTCGTGCCGATGCCGGGCAGGTTGGCCAGCAGCTCGTTGTAGCGGCGCGGCGCGACCAGCAGCTCGCGGACGATGAGCAGCGTCCAGCGCTCACCGATCACGTCCAGGGCCGCGGCCAGGCCGCAGTACTGCCCGTAGTGTCTGCGCCCTTCCTTCATTGAGCCGACTTTACTCGCGTTAGGTATAGCGATGGACGCTCAGCGCCGGGTGAACAGCGCCTGGATCAGATAGGGCATCGCGAGCTCCTGGAAGTCGAGCTCCGGGTGGTGGTCGTTGATGGCGCCCTCGAAGACGAGGATGCCGAGCAGCGGGAAGATGAACAGGGGGTCGGCGTGCAGCCCGTGGCGGCGCTGCAGCTCGAAGAGGCCGGCGGCGAAGCGGAGCAGGTCGAAGTCGGCGGCGCGGGCGCCGGTGACCGAGTCCACCAGGGCGACCATCTCGGCGGTGAACGCGGCGGGGTCCAGCCCGGCCGGGTGCCGGGCGGTGGAGAGCACGATCTCGGCGCAGCGCCGCCCGTTGCCGGTGCCCATCCGGAAGAAGAACTCGGTGAAGGCCCGCCGCGCCGTCTCGGGGAGCCGGACCACGAAGCCCGCGTCGATCATCTGGACCGTGCCGTCGGGCATCGGGTAGAGATTGCCCGGGTGCAGGTCGCAGTGGACCAGGCCGTCCAGGAAGAGGATCTTGTAGATGCCCGACAGGGCCGTCTCCACCGCGCGGACCGACGCCTCGGGGCCCAGCTCGGCGGGGGAGATCCTTCTCAGGCCGGGCAGGTAGTCCATCACGAGCAGCCCGCGGGAGGTCCTGGCCGCGTCGGCCAGGACGGGGTGCGGCAGCGGCACCCGGATCCCCTCGACGGCCTCCAGCGCCGCCGAGAGCCGCACCAGCGCGTCCGCCTCGGCGGTGAAGTCGAGCTGCCCGGCGACCGCCTGCGACATCTGGCGGACCGCGGCCACCGCGGGCAGCCCGCGCATCAGCGGGGTGCGGGCGAGCAGGGCGGTGCCCCAGGCGAGCAGCCGCAGGTCGGCGGCGACGATCCGCTCGACGCCCGGCCTGCGGATCTTGACCGCCACCTCGGTGCCGTCGAGCAGGGTCGCCCGGTAGACGCAGGCGATGCTGCCCGAGGCCACCGCCTCGGCGTCGAAGCGGGCGAAGACCGTCTCCGGCGGGGCGCCGAGCCGGGCCTCCAGCAGCGCGCGGGCGGTCCGCGGGGAGATGGCGGGGACGTCGTCGTACAGGCGGGAGAAGGCCGCGCAGAGCTCGGCGGGGAGCAGGTCGAGCCGGGTGCCGAGCAGCTGGGCCAGTTTGACGAAGGTGGGGCCGGCCCGGTGCAGCCGGGCGGCGACCGCGCGGGCGGTCGCGGCGGGCAGGGCCCGGCGCCGCCCGGTCAGGACCGCGACGGCCCACAGGCCGGCGACGCGGGCGGCCACACCGGCCACCGTACGGGTCACCGTGACGACGCGTCCCGGGACCGCGCTCCCACCGACGCGCGGGAGCGCGCCGGCGGGCCTGGCGGCGACGCTGGTCACCCGCTGAACTGGATCAGTTCGACGACGTTGCCGCTCGGGTCGGCGACACCGAAGTACGGGCCGACCGGGCTCTCCTGCAGGGACTCGTGGAGCAGTTCGGCGCCGGACTCGCGGAGCCTGGCGAACTCGGCGGCGACGTCGGCGACACCCAGGTTGATCATGATGCACGCGCCCGACGGGTAGTCGGCCTTGGCGGGCCGCTCGGCGAGCTGGAGCACCAGCCGCGGGCCGTCGTTGACGAGCTCCACGAAGTACGGCGCTCCGGCGTCGGAGCGGACGGCGAACCCCAGGGCGTCGGTGTAGAAGGCCACAGCCTGGTCCATGTCGTGCACGTTCACGCTGATCACCGCGATTCGCGCCGCGTTCTCGGCCACGGGAAGCTCCTTGTCCGTCGTTCGGTGCGGGATATTAAAGCTAGATGCTGAGAGCGGAGCGGCAACAGCAGAACCTCACCACTGCTTTATCTATATATGTGGACATTTGATCGTTGAGGGGGGTGAGGAGATCCCTACATTTTGTGGAAGTGACCTACCCGAACCCGAGGTGATCGCGTGGCCGTTCCGCTCCGCAGAAAACTGGCTCACTGCTCCTTTTGCGGTGTGAACGAACTGGCCGCCGTCCCCCTGATCACCGGCACCGGGACCGCCATCTGCGTCGACTGCGCGTACGCCGGGATAGCCGCCGTCGAGGGACGGCGCCGCGCCCGGCAGGCGTCGGGCAGGCTCACCCCCTCGATGCTGGTGGCCCGCCTGGACGAGCACGTCATCGCCCAGGACACCGCCAAGCGGGCGCTGAGCGTGGCCGTCTACAACCACTTCAAGCGGATCGGCAGGATCGGCCCCGGGGAACGCTCCACCCGCCTCTCCAAGTCCAACATCCTGCTCGCCGGGCCGTCCGGCACCGGCAAGACCCTGCTCGCCGAGACGCTCGCCAGGACCCTGGACGTGCCGTTCGTGGTCGCCGACGTCACCTCGATCACCCAGGCCGGCTACGCCGGGGAGGACACCGAGTCCATCTTCCGCCGCCTGGTCACGGCCGCCGACGGCGACGTCAACGCCGCCCAGCACGGCATCGTCTTCCTCGACGAGGTGGACAAGCTCGCCCGCCGCGAGGGCGGCACGCTCGACGTCTCCGGGGAGGGCGTGCAGCAGAGCCTGCTGAAGGTCCTGGAGGGCACCCAGGTCTCCCTGGACCCGCGCGGCGGCGCCGGCGGGGGCCCCGCGGGCGGCGAGACGCGCCGGCTGGACACCTCCGACATCCTGTTCATCGCCGGCGGGGCCTTCGTCGGGCTCGACGAGATCGCCGCCGAGCGCGGCGGGTCCCGGGGCATCGGCTTCGCCGCCGACATCGGGGGCGAGCGCGCCCCCGCGCCCGAGGTGGAGCCGCAGGACCTCGTCTCCTTCGGGCTGCTGCCGGAGTTCGTGGGCCGCATGCCGGTGGTGGTCCAGCTCCAGCCGCTCGGCCTGGCCGAGTTGCGCCGGATCGTCTCCGAGCCGTCGGGCTCCCTGCTGTCGCAGTACGAGGAGCTGTTCCGGCTCGACGGGCACGTGCTCTCGTTCACCGACGAGGCGCTGGTGGCGGTCGCCACCGCCGCGCACGGCAGGAAGACCGGGGCCAGGGGCCTGCGATCGATCATGGAAAGCACCCTGCTCGGGCTGATGTACGACAGCCCCGACTGGGACCCGGGACGGCGCCTCGTCGTGGAGGCCTCCGACGTGCGGGCCGCCGCCGACACGGCACCCCGACCGCCGGTCCCGGCACAGACCTCCCCGCCCGCCGAGGCGGGGCGGAACACCGAACACACCGGGCGGCGGGCACCGCTTCCGCGTGTCGTGCAGGCCGCGGCGCCCGACCACCCGATGTGAACCGTCACCCACGCGAGCGTGGGATCAGCAAGGAGACAACATGACAACCCCCCAGATCGTCAACCCGCTCCCGCTGCAGACCGAGTTCCCCCCGGTCGCCGACGTCGAGTTCCAGCAGTCCGAGCTGAACATCCCGATCGTCTCCGGCGGCGAGGTCAAGGAGATCCTCAAGATGACGGCGGTGCTCCGCCTCGACCGCGGCGCCCCCGTCACCAACGCCGGTGGCCACCGGCAGTTCGAGTTCGCCATCGAGCAGTGGGAGGTGGCCGGCTTCTCCGAGACCTTCGGTGAGTTCGTCACCATCACGCTGTCCGACACCCCGCAGCCGCGCAGCCTGGCCATCGCGCAGCAGGCGGGCAACGACTACCCGGCGATCATCGTCTACAACGCCATCTTCGACGTCTACGTGGGCAAGCGCCGCGTGGCGGAGAAGGTCACCGGTCTCGGTGTCGGCGTCGACGCCTACGAGGTCCCCCCGCGCGTGAACATCCAGTTCCAGAAGGCGTTCCCGCTGGGCCCCGGCATCGAGGCCAGCGCGGGCGCCTGCGCCGAGGAGACCGCCCTGAACGAGGGCGACTTCCAGGCGAAGGTCGACGAGTTCCGTCAGCTGCGCGGCTGAGGACTCGGGTAGCCCAGGCGGGCCCGCGACCGGCGACGGCCGCGGACCCGCCCCGGGCCCCGGGATCCCGGGGCCCCTCGTCCGGAATCCGGCATCGCGGGTCCTGGCGGCCCGGGCTCGGAACCCGGGAGTCCCGGCACCCGATCCCCGGTGCGGGGACCTCACCCGGCGGGGGCGACCCCGCCGGTTCTCCTCCCTTCCCCCGGTTGCACCCCGGTGCCCGCGGCGTCGTGACGTCACGGTCACCTCTGCCTTGAGAGGACCTTCCTTGACGTCCCTGAGTTTCCGGCCGGGCAGCAAGCAGGACCCGAGTTACGCGCACGAGGACGGCACCCACTCGCTGCTCGTCACCGACATCATCCAGCGCGGCACGGCCAGCCAGATCTACCGGGCCCTCACCGACCCGGCCTCCCTGGCGGCGTGGACCGGCGAGCCGGCCGGCGAGACCTCCGACGGGGTGAGCTGGAGCGTCGCGGAGTTCGGGCTGTCGGCCACCACCGCCGAACTCGTCCTGGGCGAGCGGGTCGCGATCACCATGGACTGCGAGGGCTGGCCCACGCGGCGCAGCGTCGCCGAGATCAGGCTCTGGCCGACCCCCAGGGCGACCATGGTCGTGGTCACCCACCGGGGCCTGTCCGAGGCCGACCTGCAGCACGCCCGGGAGATGTGGGCGCCCCGCGTCCTGGACCGGATGCGCTGGTACATCTGCGCCGTCGGCCCGCAGAGCAGCCCGGTCGGCGTCGTCGACCGGGGTGAGAGGGGATGAGCCGGGTCGAGGCGCGGCTCGCCCCGCCTCCCGCGCCGTCGACGTCGTACGCGGTCTCGCTGCGCGGGGCCTTCACGGTCACGTTCCTGCTGCGCGCGTCGCAGATGGGGACCATCGCCATCATCGTGCCCTACCTGCTGGACCGCGGGGTCGAGCTGGCCATGCTCGGCACGGTCATGATCTGCTCCGCCTTCGGCGCCGCCGCCTCCAACCTGATCACCGGCCGGCTGGTGGACCGGTTCGGGGCCTGGCGGGCCCTGGTCGGCGGCTGCACGGTGGCGTTCCTCGCCGCGCTGGCCTTCATCATGATCTCCTACCTCCCGGTGATGGCCGTCGCCTACCTGTTCACCACCGGCGGCATGGCGGCGGCCGGGAACGCGCTGCGCACCACGATCGGCCTGGCCACCCCGGCGGCCGAGCACGAGCGGATCTTCGGCCGGTTCAACAGCGTGGGGACGGCCGGCGCGCTGGTCGGGCCGATCATGGTCGGCCTGGTCGTGATCGACGGCACCGCCGCCGCCCCCTGGTTCGCGGTGGTGGCCCTCGGCAGCGCCGGAGTCGTCAGCCTGCTGAGCCGCACCGCCGCCCTCCCCGCGGAACTGCGCAAGGACGGGGTCGAGAAGACCGCGGAGACCGGGAACACCGAGGGCGGGGAGGACGCCGCGAAGGCGGACGGGACCGCGCCGGCCGGGAAGGCCGCGGGTACGGACGCGGACGCGGTGGACAGGACCTCGCTGCTGGACGTGCTGCGCTCCATCGGCCCGGTGATCGCCCTGGTCTCGGCCACCGCCACCATGTACGGCGTGTACGCCGTGCTGTGGGGGCCCTACCTGCGCGAGCTCGGCGCGGCCGACCCGATCATCCCGTGGTCGTTCACCGCGACGATGCTGCCGGTGGTGCTGCTGTCGCCGCACGCCTCCAAGGTGCTGCCCAACACCCCCCGCTGGCTCGTGGTGGGCGTGGTCACCGGCCTGCTGGGCGTGCTGGCCTTCGCGTACGCGATCACGACCAGCATCTGGATGGCCATCGTCATCTCGGTGGTCGAGGGTGTGCTGATGGCCGTCTCGGTGCCCCTCACCTACGCGCTGATCACCAAGCTGGCGCCCCCGGCGGCACTCGGCCGCTCCTTCGGCGTGGCCAGCGCCTCGGACTCGGTCTCCTCGGGCATCGGCACCTCGGTCGCCGGGATCCTGATCGCCGCGGGAGGCGTGGCGTTCGTCTTCCAGCTCGCCGGCGCCTACTGCGTGCTCGGCACGGTCCTGGCGATGTTCTGGTGGTGGCGCAAGAGCGTCCGGCGCTGAGCCTTCGATCCGGGTCCGGGTTCCGGGAGCACGGCGGTCCCGTCCCCCGGGGCCGCCGTGCCCGGGGGACGGGTGCCGCCCGATCAGGGGGCCGGCGCGTCCAGGATCGGGATCAGCCACTCCTCCTCGTAGTCCAGGTGGGCCTCGACCGCGCCGGTGAGCCGCTCGACCTCGGTGAGCACCGGGAGGGGGTCCGTACGGTCGGCGGAGACGACCTCGCGCAGGTCGTCCAGGAGGGTCGCGATCGTCCGGTGCTCCTCGCGGAGCCGCTCCAGCACCGGCTCCAGGTCGGGACGCTCCCGGCCCAGGGCCGGGAACATCATCAGGTCCTCACCGGTGTGGTGGTTGTGCATCCCCTGGCAGAGCGTCAGGCAGTTCACCCGGAGCTGGGCGCCCAGGCCGGGACCCGACCGCGCGACCTCCTCGCGGATCAGGGCCAGCTCCCGCCGGAACGCGTCGTGGACCAGCCTCAGGTGCGCGCCCCAGGACGTGACGTTCGGCGCGGGAGGTCCGTCCCCGGCCTGCCGGAGGGCGACCACCGGGATGACGCGGTCGGTCCTGGCCTGGTACTCGGCCCATCCCGGATCGGCCTCGGCCGCGCGGGCGAAGACCCGGTCGCGTTCGGCGCCCTCCAGCACGACGGCCCGCGCCTCGTAG
The DNA here is from genome assembly GCF_049844535.1 of Streptosporangium sp. DT93. Classification (NCBI taxonomy): domain Bacteria; kingdom Bacillati; phylum Actinomycetota; class Actinomycetes; order Streptosporangiales; family Streptosporangiaceae; genus Streptosporangium; species Streptosporangium sp. DT93. Next base: position 18,419 of record NZ_JBNCLF010000009.1, on the reverse strand, counting down.
GTGAAGGCGCCGGTCTCGACCGTGACGCGGGGGTCGGCCACCAGGTTGTGGAACCAGGCGGGGTTCCTCGGGGCGCCCGCGGCCGAGGCGATGACCAGGACCTGCTCGCCCCCGTCGGGAAGGTAGCCGAGCGGGGTCGTGTGCGGGGCCCCGGACCGCGCGCCGACGGTGGTCAGCAGCAGCAGCCGGGCCCCCTCGAAGAAGCCGCCGACCCGGCCGGCGTTGGCGCGGAACTCCTCGATGACCTGCTGGTTGAAATCGTTGGGCATTCTCTGTACGTGCTCCTGTTCCGGTGGCCCGCGGACCGTTCGCGGGCATGGCGAATGACCGCACGGCGGGCCGCGGGAAATCACCGTCGGGTGATGCCGGCCGCGGTGCGGGTGACAAAGGGAAAGGGCGTGCCGAATATCCGGCCGGGGTGGAGTGCCCACCCGCCGGACCGGCTCGTCGAAGGCGCGCCGAAGCGACGGTGACCTGCACCGTCGTACTCATGGAAACGTCGCGTCGAATGCGCGGGATTCGCGGCATGCGCGGCATGCACGGAAAAAGAAAAGGCGGGCCTCTGGCCTGCCCGGCGATCACGTGGTGGCCGGGTGCCCCACTCGCTCTTGGCCCAAGGCCGACCCGGCAGTCATGAATTCAATGTAGTGCTTGGTGAAGGGGTGAGGCAACACGGGTTTCCCGGCGGAACGTCTTTTCGCCGGCGTGTTTTCCCGCGGGCCGTTTCCGTGCGCAGCCGTCCACCGGCCGGTCCGGTGAACCGGGTGGCGCGTTCCGAGGGATCGGCCCGTGCGCCCGCCGGTGGGTGGGCGGACGAGAGGCCGCCCACCCACCGGGGTCACGGCTCGGAGGAGAGCCGGTCGGCGGCGTGCTCGATGGCGCTGCTCACCCGGTCGGCCAGCAGGCCGACCGCGCCGACCGCGCGGGTCATCGGGTCGTCCTCGGCGCCGCCCAGCGCCTGGGAGCGCAGGTGGGCCGCCTTCACCTCCGCCCACCGGGCGGCCTGCCCGGCCGTCATGGTGCCGCGCAGCTCGGCCAGCTTGAGCAGGTTGGACTCCGCCCCCGAGGTGAGCGTCTGCGCCTCGCCGACGTAGTGGTCGTCGATCACGGCCTCCAGCTCCGCGTCGTTCATCACCGGCATGACCCGTGCCGCGAGCCTGTTCATGTTCCGGTACGAGCCCTGGAGCCGGAACGGCGGCTCGGTCCGCGAGGCGTCCGACCGCGCGGCCGAGGCGATGTACTCCTGGTTGCACGCCAGCACCGTCCGCTGGATCCGGAGCAGCTTGCGCAGTACCGCCAGGATCTGCTCCAGCTCCGTCGGCGAGTACGGGTACGAGAGCCGGTCGGCCCGGACGCCCTCCTCTCCCCGCGCCAGCCGCACCAGCAGGCGGATGTCGCCGCGGTCCCGGCCCGCCAGCGGGGCCAGCACCGGGTTGGAGGTCAGCGCGTTGTCGATGTAGCTCAGCGCGAACAGCTCCTCCCTGCCGGAGAGCACGTCGCCCAGGTTCCACACGTCGGCTCGGTTGGCCAGCATGTCGGGGATGCGGAAACGCCCGCCCGACTCGGTGTACGGGTTGCCCGCCATGCAGACCGCGAAGCGCTTGCCCCGCAGGTCGTAGGTGCGGGTACGGCCCTCCCAGACGCCCTCCATCCGCCGCTGGCCGTCGCAGAGCGAGATGAACCTCTGCAGCAGCTCGGGGGAGGTGTGCTGGATGTCGTCCAGGTACAGCAGGACGTTGTTGCCCATCTCCAGCGCGAAGGAGATCTTCTCGACCTCCTGCCGGGCCGTGGCGTCGGGCGCCCGCGCCGGGTCCAGCGAGGTGACCAGGTGTCCCAGGGCCGGCCCGTCGACCTTCACGAAGATCAGCCCGAGCCGGTCGGCCACGTACTCCATCAGCGTGGTCTTGCCGTACCCCGGCGGGGAGATGAGCAGCAGCATGCCCATCTGGTCGGTCCGCTCGGCGTCACCGGCCGCGCCGAGCTGCTTGGCCAGGTTGTCGCCGATCAGCGGCAGGTAGACCTCGTCGAGCAACTGGTTGCGGACGAAGGCGCTCATCACCTTCGGGCGGAACTCCTCCAGCCTCAGCCGCTCGCGCTCGGCCGCGACCAGCTCGTTGCGCCGCCGCTGGTAGGCGCGGTACGCCGGGACGCGGTGCTCGCGGAAGCGCCGGGTCCTGGTCAGGAACTCGTCCAGGCGCAGCTCCATCCGGTGCGCGGAGATGCGGGGGTGGGTGCCGAGCAGGCCCTCGACCACGACGGCCCGCGCCGCCTCCGAGTCGTAGCGCGGCAGCTCGCACAGCAGCACGGCCACCGCCTCCGCGAGCTCGGCCGACCTCCCCTGACCCGCGCCCGCCCCCCGGGCGGAGTCCGCCCCGGAACCCGTCGCGGAGCCCGTTCCCGAGCCCGTCGTCGCGGCCGGGTCCCCGGTCGTCCCCGCGGTCGTGCCGGCGGCCCGTCCGGCGCCCTCGAAGGCCGACAGCCACGCCTCGGCCAGGCGGTGACGCCCGGCGAGGTCGTCGCCCAGCGCCCGCAGGTCGTCCTCGAACCCCGCGCGGGCGGGTCCCAGCGCCCGGTCGAACCGCTCCAGCAGCGACCGCGCCCCGGCGCTCGTCACGAACCCGTCGGGACCGCCCGCGAGCTCCTCGAAGAGGTACTCACCGGCCTGCCCGGCGTCCAGGGCGTCCCACTGCCCGTCGTCCGGATGGCCCGCCGTGCCCGCCGAACTCGGCGAGCCCGTTGTACCCGCTGTGCCCGCCGTGCCGCCCCGCAGGGGGAGGACGAAGGACGCGATCGCGCGGGCCAGGGCGTCGCGGGTCTCGTTCACCGCCTCCACGTGCCCGAACAGGGACCGTGCCCGCGCCAGCGACCCCACCCGGGTCGTCCAGGCCGCGCGGGCGTCGGCGTCGACGCCGAACGCCCAGAAAAGCTGGGCCGCGGCCCTGGCCTCCGGAGGGTGGCGCAGCAGGCCGGCGTCCGCGTACAGCCGCAGCGCGGCCCGCAGGACGGCGGTGGCGTCGTGGTCGTGGACGCCGCGCTCGTACCCCTCGTCGTAGCGGGTCTCGGCCACCCGGCGGACGATCTCCAGCAGCTCGCCGCCCTCGGACGCCGCGGCCTCCCGCAGCGCCCGCAGCGGGACCGGGATCTCGCCCGCGGTCAGGGCACCGGCCTCGGCGGCGGCCAGGATCGAGGCGGCCAGGTACTCGCCCCGGTACACCTCGGGCGACTCCGAGACGGCCGCCTGGTCCCAGAACGGCCGGGTCCCGGCGAAGTCCGCGTCGCGCACCGGGGAGCGGTAGTCGGTCCCGGTGACGGCGAACGCCATGCCACCCTCGTGGGGCACCAGGGTCAGGTCGGCCGGCCGGGTGTTGACCGCGAACAGGTGCCGGCCGAGCCGGATGGTGTCGCCGCCGTCGGTGTAGAGGTCCAGGCGGTCGCGCAGGGCCCGGCCCGCCTCCTGGCGGGCGGACGCGATCCGCCCTTCGAGCTCCTCGGCGCGCACCTGGTCGCCCAGCGCGCGCAGCTCGCCGGCCACGGCCCTGAGCTTGAGCACCATCGGGTCGGACCCGAAGTAGGTGTTGACCTCGTCCTGGGACGCCAGGCCCGCCACCCGGCGCCGTACCCCGGCCAGGATCCGGGTCGCGGAGTCGGCCAGCCGGTCGGCCCGGCGGGCCCGCTCGTCGAGCAGCGCCTGACGGCGCGAGGAGAACGCCTCGTAGACGTCCTCCCGCTTGGCGGACAGCCGTACCAGGAAGTCGTCGAACTCGGCGAAGCGCGACTCCAGGTTCTCCAGCTGGAGCATCAGGCGGCCCAGCTGCTCGTCGCAGCGCTCGGGGGTGTCGGACATCGCCAGGGCGCCGGTGATCGCCTGGCCCAGCAGGGCGTACTCGGCGGCGAAGGCGGCCCGGCCCTCACCGGCCAGCAGCTCCGTGCGGCGGGACCTGAGCGTGGCGCGGGCGCGGTTGACGCCGCCGAGCACCTCGCCGACCCGTTCCAGGATGGCGGTGCGCACGGTGGCGTCGGCGATGTCGAGCGTGCCGACGACCTCGACCAGCACCTCCAGGCCGCGCGCCTGCCGGTCCATCCGCTCGGCGACCGGCCCGGCCTCGGCCACGGTGGCGATCGCGCCCGCGTCCGCGACCAGCCGCCCGACGTCGGCGTGGTAGCCGGCGAAGGCGTCGTCGCCGCTGAGGAAGCCCGCGGCGCTCCGCGCGGCGGCGCCGAGCTCGGCGGTCAGTTCCGCCTCCAGCGCGTCGATCCCGCCGAGGTCGACGTGGCGCATCTCGCGCAGGGTCACCAGGTGCCCCTGCGCGCGGCGCAGCTCCGAAAGCCGGTCCACCCACCCCTGGGCGGTCCCCGGCGCGTCGACCCGCGCCTGCCGTACCAGCGAGGTGACGTCCGCGGCGGCGGCCTCCAGCGCCTCGGCCGCCTGCCGGGTGAGCTCCTGGACCGCCTCGAACTCGTCCAGCACCTGCTCGGCGGTGGCCCGCACGTCGGCGAGCGGGCCGCGCAGGTGGTGCTCGCCCAGCCAGTGGTAGTGGTCGAAGACCCGGGCGCAGGCGGCGATCAGCGCCTCGAAGACCGGCACCGACGGCGCCGTCTCCTCGGTCATCCTGGCCACCGACAGGCAGTCGGAGATGCCGCGCACCAGCTCGGCGTTGCCGATCCGCTCCAGCGGCCCGGTGCCCGTGCGCCGCCCGGCGGCGTACAGGTCGGACTGGTAGGCCGTCTGCCAGACCTGCATGGGATGGACGCGGGTGGGCTCCTCGGAGACCGCCCTGAAGACCACCAGCGTGCCGTCGTCGAACAGCGAGTACCCGTGGCAGGACAGCGGCGTCGCCACCTGCTTGCGGATCACGTTGTACGGCAGCAGCAGCGACCGCCCCTCCGCCCTGGCGTGGAAGACGTAGAGCACGTCCTCGCCGTTGGGGGAGCGGACGACCCGCTCGAACTCCAGGTCGGACACGTCGGTGTCGAAGGTCTTGCTCACGCCGGTGGACAGGTGGTAGCCGCCGGGGAAGATGATCCCCTGGTCCTCGGGCAGGCGCCGGCAGGCCTGCCCGATGCCGTCGAGGCGGACCACGCCCTTGGTGCGGGTGTTGAAGACCAGGTGCCGCCACTCGGTCTCCTTGTACGGGCGCACCCGCAGCAGGATCAGCGGGCCGATCCTGGCGTGCTGGACCTCCGCGTCGGCGAGGCTCTGCAGCGGCTCGGCGACGGGTTCGCGGTAGACGCCCTCGCCGGTCTCGGTGTTGTTCTCGACCTTGATGGTGAGGTCGCCGCCGACCGTCTCGACGAACACCTCGCCCTCGATCGAGATGTGCGGGTGGCGGCCCGGGACGTGGTCGTCGCGGGTGGCCGGGATCCACTCGAAGTCGTGCGAGGGCGGGAACGTGTGGTCGCGCTCCCCGCGGTTGTCGATGTAGGTGAGCGTGCCGCCGGTCTCGACCTGCCAGCGCAGCACGCGGGTGTCCTGCGGACCGGTCCGGAAGACGGCCAGCAGCTTGCTCTCGACACGGCGGAGCTGGAGCAGCCGCGTCTCCCGGTAGTAGCGGTAGAGCTCGGCGAAGTCGTGCTCGAAGCGGGGGTCGCGGAACATCGGCGCGGGGTCGAAACGGAACGGCCTGCCGGCCTCGCCCGCGCCGCCGTCCGCCGTGCTCCCGGGAACCTCGCCGTTCCCCGCGCCACCGTTCTCGGCGGGGGCGCCGGAGGCGCCGGGGACACCGGCGCCGGTGTCCCGTACGAACGTGTGCACGGAGAAGACGTCCTCGACGGTCGTCTCCGGCTTCAGCCCGATGAACACGTTGTAGCCGAAGAGCATGAGCCCGCCGACGGACACGATGTCGCGCGGCACGCAGTTGTTCTCGGTGCGGATCCGCTCGGTGCCCAGCAGGCGCATCTCGGTCCCGCCGAACACCGCCAGGCGTTCGGCGTTGAGCCCGTCGGCCCGCCGGGCCAGCTCGGCGGCCTGTTCGGCCAGCCGGGCGCGGAGCACCTCGTAGGTGCCCGCGTCCAGCCCCGCCCCCTCGCCGGGGGTCCGGACGACGGCTTCCGCCGTGGAGGACGTCACCGCCGGGCGGAGTCGAGCGCGCCGGCCGGGACCTCGGCGGTGCCGGACGCCTGGGCCTCGGCCAGCAGGAGGCGAAGCCTGTCGGCGTCGGGCCCGCCCTCCTTGATCAGTTTCATCAGCAGCGCCGAGAGCGAGAGGTCGCGCACGCCCGCGGTGTCGATCGAGCCGAGCATCCCGGCCAGGTCGGCGGGAAGGCTCGCCGAGCCGTTCAGGTAGGGCCCGGCCAGCGTCCTGGCGACGTCGGAGTGGTCCATGAAGCCGTCCACCGCCTTGCCCATGGTGATCGAGCCCATCAGCCGGTCGAAGAACACGCTGTCGCCGCCGACGATGTCGATGTTGGCCTTGGACAGGCCGGCCGACAGGACGGAGGCCTGCGCCTCGGCGATCCTGCGCTGCACCTCCACCCCGGCGAGCCGGATCTCCTTCTCCGCCTCCAGCCGCAGGCGGTACTCCTCGTGGGCGCGGGTCGCGTCGTCGAGCGCGGCCATCGCCGCGGCCTTCTCGGTGAGGCCCTCGGCCTCGGCCTTGAGCTTCTCGCCGATCGCGGTGGCGGCGGCCATCGCCTTGGCCTGCTCGCCCTCGGCCTCCGCCTTGAGCTTCTCGCGCACCCCGGTGGCCACGGCGAGCGCCCTGGCCTGCTCGCCCTCGGCGGCCGCCAGCGCCCGCTCCCGCTCGACGGTGGCCTCGGCGCGGCCGACCTTCTCGATCGCCGCGGCGTCCCGCTCGCGTACCTGCACCTCGGCCAGCCCGGTGGCCGCGACCTCGGCCTGCACGCCCTCGGCCATGCGGATCTTGGCGCGGGCGTCCAGCTCGGCGGCCTGCTGGCGGGACTCGGCCAGCACCAGTACCTCGCGGGCCCGGTGCTTGGAGGCCGCCTCGGAGGCCTCGGCCGCCTTGATGTCCTTGACCAGGCTCTCCTGCGCCTCGGCCTCGGCCTGGATGATCACGGCCTGGCGGGTCCGCTCGGCCTCCTCGACCACCCGCAGGCGCTTGATGCTCTCCTCCTGCTCGGCGACGGTCCTCTCCACCACGATCCGCTCGCGGACGACCTCGGCGATGGAGCGCTTCTCGCCCTCCACCTCCTTGTCCTTGGAGATGCGCGACAGCTCGGTCTCGCGCTCGCGCGCGATGACCTCCAACAGGCGGTCCTTCTCGATGCGCTCGGTCTCGATGGCGAGGACCCGCTCGCGGTTCTTCGCCGCGACCGCGATCTCGCGGGCCTGGTTCTCCTGCTGGACACCGAGCTGCTCGTCGGTACGGAGCCCGGCGGCCTGCGCCTTGAGCCGCTCCTCGGCCTGCACCTTGGCGGTCTCGGCCTCCTCGCGGGCGCGCATCGTCGCGACCTCGCGCTTCTGCTTGGTCTCGGCGTCGGCCTGGCGGCGCTCCAGCTCCAGGATGGCCTCCCGCGCGTCCACGTTCTGGCGGGTGATCTCCTTCTCCTCGCGCCGCCGGAACTCGTTGGTGCGCACGTGCTCGATCGCGGTCAGCTCGGTGATCTTCCTGATGCCCTGCGCGTCGAGGATGTTGTTCCTGTCCATGGAGGTCAGCGAGGTCTGCTCCAGGTAGTCGATGGCCGCGTCCTCGAGGCTGTAGCCGTTGAGGTCGGTGCCGATGACCTGGATGATCTGGTCGCGGAAGTGGTCGCGCTGGGTGTAGAGGTCGACGAAGTCGAGCTGCTTGCCGACGGTCTTGAGCGCCTCGGAGAACTTGGCGTTGAACAGCTCCTGCAGCGTCTCCTGGTGGCTGGCGCGGGCGGTCCCGATCGCCTGGGCGACCTTCACCACGTCCTCGACGGTCTTGTTGACGCGGACGAAGAAGGTGATGCGGATGTCGGCGCGGATGTTGTCGCGGCAGATCAGGCCCTCGCGGCCGGTCCGCGCGATCTCGATGGTCTTCACCGAGATGTCCATCAGTTCCGCCTTGTGGAAGACGGGCAGCACGACGGCGCCGGTGAACGTGACGTCCACCTTGTTGATCTTGGAGACGATCAGCGCCTTGCCCTGTTCCACCTTGTTGAACAGGCGGCTGATCAGGAAGAGCATGCCGATGACGAGCAGGAGGACGACGGCGAGGAGAATGCCGAGTCCGGTGGAGATGACGTCCATGTGGTCCCTCGATTAAATCGGACGATCGGGGTCGAGTTCCGCGTCGTACGGCATCACCCAGAAGAATTCGCCGGGGGAGTCATAGGCGAAGATCAGGGCGGTGCTGCCGGCTGCGAAATCCTCGTCGCCGGTCTGTCGTACTTGCACGAGAGCGGATGAGCCGTCCGCGGAGGTGACCTCGGCCTGGCCGAAGTCGCGGCCGACCCGTCCGGTGCGGATGACGCACGCGCGGCCCACGAAGTCGGCGCGGGAGGGGAGGCGCTCCTTCGGGACGAGACGCCGCAGCGACACGACGATGAGACGGGTGCACGCCCAGGCGCAGAGAAGTGCCCCGAGGAGCACCGCGACCAGGGCGGGGGTACCGGTGAACAGGGTGCCGCCCACCAGGCTGACGAACCAGGCGACGGCCACCAGCAGCGAGACGGCGATCGCGGCCGGGACTCCGCCGAGTCCCAGCCCGCTCATCAGGCCTGCCGCGCCCGTCGCCTCGGAGGCGTCGTCGTCGAACCCGAAGACGCCGGCCACGACGAGCACCCAGTAGACGACGATGACCAGGAGCAGGAACGTGAACAGGACGGTCGGGAAAGAGAGCGCGGCGTCGACGAACGGACCCATCGGCGTGTGAGATCCCCCTGCTGGTGTACCGGATCGCGCTCCCCCGAGTGCGCGTTCATGACTATATACAGATAAAGATCCGTTAAATGCGAAAGTTCCCCAAAAGGGAAAATATCCGTATGAGTACCCCGGAGGTCAGAGGCGCGGACCTATCTGGTTATGCCCGTGTTATCCCGTGACTGCCACCCTTGGACCGCGTGCGGGCATGCCATGCCCGCCGGGGAGGTACGGGGGTGAACGGGTGGAGAACGGGGAGAGCGGTATGCGGGTTCTGATCGCCGAGGACGAGCGGATGCTCGCCGACTCGATCGCGGCGGGACTTCGGGCCGAGAGGTTGGTCGTGGACGTCGTCCACGACGGCGGGGCGGCCCTGGAAAGGCTCGCCGCCTGCGACTACGACGTGCTGGTCCTGGACCGGGACCTGCCGGTCACGCACGGGGACGACGTCTGCAGGACGGCGGTCGAGACGGGCGGCCCGGCCCGCATCCTGATGCTCACCGCTGCGGGCGACGTACGGGACCGGGTGGAGGGCCTGTCCCTCGGCGCGGACGACTACCTGCGCAAGCCGTTCGCCTTCGAGGAGCTGCTGGCCCGGGTACGCGCGCTGGCTCGCCGCACCGGCCCGGTGGATCCGCCGGTCCTGCGGCACGCCGACATCAGCCTCGACTCGGTCCACCGGCAGGTCTTCCGGGCCGGCCGTTACGTCCCGCTGGCCCGCAAGGAGTTCGGCCTGCTCGCCGAGCTGTTGCGCGCCCGCGGCATCGTGGTCTCGGCGGAGGTCCTGCTGGAGAAGGTGTGGGACGAGCGGATCGACCTGTTCACCAACACCGTGCGGACCACGATGATGCGGCTGCGCCGCAAGCTGGGCGACCCACAGGTCATCGAGACCGTCACGGGAGTCGGGTACCGGATCCCGTGAGGACGACCGTCCGGACGAGGTTCGCCCTGCTGTTCGGGGCCATGTCCCTCCTGATCGGCGCCCTGCTGCTGGGCACCGTCCTGTTCGTCGTGCGACAGAGCCTGCAGCCCCTTCCCCACGAGAGCAACACCGGGGTGGTCCGCGTGCCCGACGGATGGGCCCTGCAGGAGGACTTCCGGACCGGCTACGAGCGGGCGGTCCGGCGGCTCTACCTGCGCGACACCATGCGCTCCGTACGCGACTGGGGAGTTCTCGCCCTGCTCGGGACCACCGCGATCGGCGGCGGGGCCGGCTGGTGGGCCGCGAACTGGGCGCTCCGCCCGGCCAGGAAGGTCACCGCCGCCGCCCGGCGCGTGGCGCAGAGCCACGACCTGGCCGAACGCATCCGCCACGACGGCCCGGACGACGAGGTCAAGGAGCTGGCCGACATCTTCGACGGCATGCTCGGACGGCTGGCCCGCGTCGTGGACGGGCAGCGGCGGTTCATCGCCAACGCCTCGCACGAGCTGCGCACCCCGCTCGCCGTCAACCGCACACTGGTCGAGGTGGCGGTCCGCGCGCCTGGTACGACCGCGGAGGTACGGCGGCTCGGCGAGTCGCTGCTGCTGGTCAACACGAGGCACCAGAGGCTGATCGACGGCCTGCTCGCGCTGGCCGAGGGCGAGCAGGTGATCCACGACCGGAGCCGGTTCGACCTGGCCGACGTGGTGGAGCACGTCGTGGACCAGGCCGAGGCCGAGGCGGGGGAGCGCGAGGTGAGCATGCGCGGCGCGCCGGGACACGCGCCGATCGCGGGTGACCCGGCGCTGGTCGAGCGGCTGGTGCAGAACCTCGTGGAGAACGCGATCAGGCACAACCTGCCGGGTGGACAGGTGTGGGTGACCAGCGGGCGGTGCGGCGACACGGTGGAGCTGGTGGTCGCCAACACCGGTGCCGCCGTGTCGCCCTTCGACGTCGAGGCGATCTTCCAGCCGTTCCGCCGGTTGAGGGTCGAACGGCTGGACCCCGGGCGCGGCAGCGGGCTCGGCCTGTCGATCGTCCGGGCCGTCACCGGCGCGCACGGCGGCACGGTCACCGCCCGGCCGCGCGACGGGGGCGGTCTCACGGTCACCGTGCGGCTGCCGTACGCGGAGTGACGGGCGGGCGGGTCAGACGGGCCGGGTGATCATGTAGGCGAGGCCGACGAGGATCACGACGGGAATGAGCCAGACGACGGCCTCGATGGCGAATTCCTTGTACATGGGGACATCCCTCCGCAGCGGTGATCGGCAGGAGCGCGGATCTCCGACGATAACCGCCACGGCCTCTTCCGGCCAGGACCTACCGCACGGCTCACGCGAGACCCCGTCCGGCTCACCTCAGACCCCGCACGGCTCACGCGAGACCCCGTCCGGCTCACCTCAGACCCCGCCGGGGCGCCGGAACCCTGAGCCGGGCGCCGGGTCGCCGCCCGGCTCTCCGGGCCCCTGAGGCGTTCCCGAGCGGGATCCCCGAGCAGGGTTCCCGGGTCGGGTCCCCGGGCCCGGTGCCTACGCCGGGTCCGCGGAGCCGACCACCAGCGGGGTGTCGGAGATCTCCCCCTCGACCACGTCGGCGACCACGCAGGTGATGTTGTCGGGTCCCCCCGCCTCGCAGGCGAGCTCGATCAGCCGCCGGGTCACCTCCGTCAGGTCGTCGACCTCGGCGAGCACCTGCCGCAGCCGCTCGGCCTCGACCACCCCGGACAGCCCGTCGGAGCAGAGCAGGTAGCGGTCACCGAGCTCGGCGTCCCGCAGGGACAGGTCGAGTTCGAGGTTCTCGCCGCCGTCGAGGACCTGCAGCAGGATCGACCGGTGCGGGTGGCGGGCGGCCTCCTCGGCGGTGATCCGGCCGTCGTCCATCAGCGTCTGGACCAGCGTGTGGTCGTAGGTGATCTGGTACAGGTCGCCGTTGCGGAGCAGGTAGGCGCGGGAGTCGCCGATGTGGGCGAGGGCGACGCGCGAGCCGTTCCAGAGCATCAGGGTCAGGGTGGTGCCCATGCCGCTGAGCGTCGGGTCCTCCTCGACCAGCTCGCGCAGGCGCTGGTTGGCCTTGCGGACCCCGACCTCGGCCGCGGCGACGAGGTCACCCGGGCACTCCTGGTCCAGGGACGCGACGGTGGCGATCGCCGCCGAACTCGCGACCTCACCGCCCACGTGACCGCCCATCCCGTCGGCGACGGCGAGGAGCCAGGCGCCCGCGTAGGCGGCGTCCTCGTTGCCTTGCCGGACGCGGCCCACGTCGGAGCCCGCCGTATAGCGCAGCGTGATCATATGCACACCACTGGATCGTCGAGTTGCACGAGCTAAGCCGCTTTCGGACAGTTGGGATGGGCGTGGGCGAACCGAGATGTTCCACGATCCACTTAACACCATGGTGGCGCAAGCGGCCTGGGGAAGTGTTGCCACATCTGTTGACGGCTGTGGCGGCGCGTAAGCTGTTTCAGAACACTCTCGGGACTCTTCGGTGCCCTCCGCACCGTGCCCGGAGTCCCGCGCCTTACGCACCGAGGAGACCAGGAATGGCCGCGATCATTCAGGAGGCGGCACGGCGCCGCACGTTCGCGGTGATCAGCCACCCCGACGCGGGCAAGTCGACCATGACGGAGGCGCTGGCCCTGCACGCCTCGGCGATCAGCCAGGCCGGCGCGGTGCACGGCAAGTCCGGGCGGCGCGGGGTGACCTCCGACTGGATGGAGATGGAGAAGGCCAGGGGCATCTCCATCACCTCGGCCGCGCTCCGCTTCGAGTACCGCGGGCACATGTTCAACCTGGTCGACACCCCAGGTCACGCCGACTTCTCCGAGGACACCTACCGGGTGCTGGCCGCCGTCGACTGCGCGGTCATGCTGCTGGACGCCGCCAAGGGCATGGAGCCGCAGACGCTCAAGCTCTTCGAGGTCTGCCGGCACCGGCGCATCCCGGTGATCACGTTCGTCAACAAGTGGGACCGCCCCGGACGCGAGGCCCTGGAGCTGCTGGACGAGATCCAGGAGCGGACCGGCCTGAAGCCCACGCCGATCACCTGGCCGATCGGCACCGGCGGGTTCTTCCACGGGGTGGCCGACCGGGCCGCCGACCGCATCGTCCGCTACACCCGCACCCCCGGCGGCGCCACCAAGGCCATCGAGACCGACCTGACCGCCGAGCGGGCCCTGGCCGAGCTGGGCGAGGACTGGGAGCGGGCCAAGGACGAGATCGACCTGCTCTCCGCGATCGGCTCCGACCACGACCAGAAGACCTTCGAGGCGCACGAGTCCACCCCGGTGCTGTTCGGCGCCGCCCTGTCCAACTTCGGCGTCGGCCGCCTGCTGGACGCGATGGTCGACATCGCCCCCGCCCCCACGCCCCGCCCGGACGTCTCCGACGACCCGCGCCCGCTGGAGGAGCCGTTCTCCGGGCTGGTCTTCAAGGTGCAGGCCAACATGGACCCCTCGCACCGCGACCGGATCGCCTTCGTCCGGGTCTGCTCGGGCAGGTTCGAGCGCGGCATGGTGCTCGTCCACGCGGCCACCGCCCGCCCGTTCGCCACCAAGTACGCCCAGTCGGTGTTCGGCCAGGAGCGCGCCACGATCGACGAGGCCTACCCCGGGGACGTGGTCGGCCTGGTCAACGCCAGTGCCCTGCGTCCCGGCGACACCCTCTACGACGGCGCGCCCGTGGAGTTCCCGAGGATCCCGAGCTTCGCCCCCGAGCACTTCTCCACCGCCCGGGTCCGCGACTCCAGCCGGTCCAAGCAGTTCCGCAAGGGCATCGAGCAGCTCGACGCCGAGGGCGTGGTCCAGGTGCTGCGCTCCGACGTCCGCGGAGACCAGTCGCCGGTGCTCGCCGCGGTGGGCCCGATGCAGTTCGACGTGGTCAAGCACCGGATGGGCGCCGAGTTCAACACCGAGATCCTGATGGACCGGCTCGATTTCGGTATCGCCAGGCTCACCGACGCCGAGTCGGCGCCGATCCTGGCCCGCCAGCGCGGGGTGGAGGTCTTCACCCGTTCGCTGGACGGTGCCCTGCTGGCGCTGTTCACCGACGAGTGGCGCATGCGCGGTGTGATGCGCGACCATCCCGACCTGGTGCTGAACGCCCTGCTCGCCGACACCCGCGGCTGAGCGGTTCCCCTCGCGGCCGCCGGTCCGTGACGCACGTCCGCGGGCGCGCCCGCGCAGGGGCGACGGCCCTGGCCCATACGGGTGGCGGTGACCACCGGTCCGCGGGGTGCGTGCGGTGGTCCGTACCGGCCGATCGTTGGAAAATGACGCATGGTGAGATATGAGGCTATGAGCGTGATTAAGCCGATTAAGTGGGGCATCCTGGCGACCGGCGGCATCGCCGCCACCTTCACCGAGGACCTGAAGCTCCTGCCGGACGCCGAGGTGGTCGCGGTCGGATCGCGGTCGGAGGCGTCCGCGCGGGCCTTCGCCGACCGGCACGGCATCCCGCGGGCCCACGGAAGCTGGGCGGAGCTGGCCGCCGACCCCGACGTGGACATCGTCTACGTCGCCAACACCCAGAACGCCCACCACGACGCCGTACGGACCTGTCTCGAAGGGGGCAAGGCCGTGCTGTGCGAGAAGGCGTTCACCCTCAACCGGGCCGAGGCCGCCAGGCTGGTCGACCTCGCGCGCGAGCGGGGCCTGTTCCTGATGGAGGCCATGTGGACGCGCTGCATCCCGGCCATCCGTACCATCATGGAGCTGGTCGAGGGCGGCGCCCTCGGCCCCGTCGCCACCGTCCACGCCGACTTCGGGTTCTCCGTCTCCGTCCCGCCCGACCACCGGCTCCGCAACCCCGCACTGGGCGGTGGCGCGCTGCTCGACGTGGGCGTCTACCCCGTCTCCTTCGCCCACATGGTGCTCGGCGCTCCCGCCGGGGTGCGATCCTGGGCGCGGCTGACCCCCGAGGGGGTGGACGAGAACACCGGCGTGCTGCTCGGCTACGACAGCGGGGCGGTCGCCCTGCTGTCCTGCGGCATCACCACGCACAGCCCGGTCGCCGCGTCGATCTCCGGCCCGCTCGGCCGGATCGAGGTGCCGGCCCCGTTCTTCCGTCCCGACACCTTCGTCCTGCACCGCGTGGAGGGTGAGCCGGAGACCTTCCACGTCCCCTTCGAGGGCAAGGGCATGCTGCACGAGGCGGCCGAGGCGATGCGCTGCATGCGCGAGGGCCTGCTGGAGAGCCCGCTGATGCCCTGGCAGGCGACGCTGGACGTGATGGCCACCCTGGACGAGGTTCGCGCGCAGGTGGGCGTCCGCTTCCCCGGCGAGTGAGGCGGATTCCCCGGCGAACGAGGCGAACGACCGGCCGGGGCGGTTCCTGCTCGCCCACCTGAGAGGGTCCCCCTTCCGCGTGGCCGGGGCGTTCGTCCTCTCGTACCGGACGGGGCGGTCACGAGGGTGTCCAGGTTCGCCGTCATGAACGATCATGGACACCCTCTATCTCACGTCCGCGGCCGGCCGGAGGGACTCTCAGGAACGAACGGCGCCGGCGCCGGGACCGATCAGAGGTGCAGGGTGGTCGACGCGGTGCCGATCCGCAGGCCCCCCGAGAACAGGTCGGTCCTCAGCGCCTTGTTCAGGGCACCCGCCGCGACGGAGGTCAGCTTGACCCGGATGTTGCGGGCGTGCACGACCGAGCCGTCCACCTTGAGCTTGGCGGCCGACAGGTCGAGGTCGAAGACCGGGACGCGGGTCCTGGGGTCGTCGTTGACGTTGCCACTGATCCTGCCCTTGGCCAGGTCGATGACGAAGTCGCCGACCTTGAGCCGCTTGCCGTTCCTCACGTTGACGAACGCCAGGTCGCCGCGGTGCTCGACCTTCCCGGCCAGCGGCTTGACCGAGGCGCGGCCACCGGTGACCGGATAGCGGAAGGACAGGGACAGGTTGTCGCCCGAGACGTGGACGCCGGTCTTGCCGGGAGAGGTCGTGTAGGCGGCGATCCCGTTCTCGAGAAGAACCTTGCCCAGGCCCCGGGCCGTGGTGACCTTGGTCTCGCCGCCCTTGACGGGCGCGGCCGTGGCGGCCGAGGCCGGAGCCTGGAGGGGGAGGACGAGCAGGGCGGCGCAGGCCGCGACCGAGCTCAGCGTACGAAGAAGGCGCATGGTAAGTTTCTCTTTCCTTGACGACATCACCCCCTCTTCTTGGGCTGGGCGCCGTATGGATGCACCGCCATCGCCATTCGTCGCCCAGGAAACGGATGACGATCGTCCCCGACCCCCCGACCGGACATGTCGCACAGAACTGACGACGACAGCACCGAGCTGGACGACGACGCCCTGGCCGCGGGCCTGCGTGACGGAGACGAGCGCTGCCTGGCCGAGGCGTACCGCCGATGGGCTCCGACGGTCTACACGCTCGCACTGCGCTCGCTGCGGCACACCGCCGACGCCGAGGACGTCACCCAGAAGGTGTTCGTCGCCGCGTGGAACGGCAGGGCCGGCTACAACGCCGAGGCCGGGTCCCTGGCCGCCTGGCTCACCGGCATCACCCGGCACAAGATCGCCGACCAGTGGAGGCTGATCCAGCGGGACCAGAGGATCTCCCACACCGTGGCCTCCGAGGTCCGGGAACCCGCCGCCCTGGACACGGTGACCGACGGGGTCCTGCTGGCCGACGAGCTGAACAAGCTGGGCGAGCCACGACGTACCATCCTTGAACTGGCCTTCTACCAGCAGCTCACGCACATCGAGATCGCCGCCAAGCTGGATCTGCCGCTGGGCACGGTCAAAAGTCACATCAGCCGGGGGCTCGACCGGCTGCGCCGGCGTCTGGGGGTGAACAGTGCACCATCCGAACGATGACACGCTCGCGCTGATCGCCCTGGGGGAGGAGGCCGATTCCGCGCACCTGGCCACCTGCCCGGACTGTCGCGAACGTCTCGACGGGCTCGTCCAGGTCGTCTCCGCCGTCCGGCGGGGGCCGCTGGAGCATCCCGGCCCCGGTGTGTGGGAGGGCGTACGCGCGGAACTCGGCCTCTCTCCCGGCCTCCTGCCCGGCCCCGCCGCCCGATCCGCTCCGGCCGCCTCGCTTCCGGGGGCTCCGCTTCCGGCGGCCCCGCCCGTCCGGGCCGAGCCGGTCCCGTCCGGCCCGGACGCCCAGGACGGGTCCGTCGATCCGGGTGCTCCGGCGGCCCCGGCCGCTCCTGCCGTCACGCCCACGCGGCCCCGGCCGCTCCGTCCCTCCCGTCAGGCGGGCAGGGGGGCGGTGGGCCCGCGTGCGGGCCGGCGCGTCCGGCTGCTCACCGCCATCGCCGCCGGTCTGGTCGCCGGGATCGGCGGCACGCTCCTCTTCCAGGGGCTGACGTCCGACCGTGACACCGTCGTGAGCCAGACGGTGCTCGCCGCCCTGCCGGGCAAGCAGGGGGACGGCGTGGCGGAGCTCCGGACCGGGGCGGACGGCGACCGCCTGCGGGTCCGGCTCAGCGGGCTGCCCGCGCCCGACGGCTTCTACGAGGTCTGGCTGCTCGACCGGGCCGCCAAGCGGATGATCTCACTCGGAACGCTGGATCCTTCGGGACAGGCCTCCTACTCCCTGCCCGCCGACGTCAGGACCGCCGACTACCCGGTGGTGGACGTCTCCCGCGAACCGCTCGACGGGAACCCGGGGCACTCCTCCGACAGCTTCCTGCGCGGCACCCTGCACGGGTAGGAGGCGAGCCCGTCGCGTCGGCGGCGGGTTCGGCGTGTCCGCGCGGGACCCGGGCCGGGTGCCGGGTGGCGGTTGCCGTGTGTCAGGTGCCGAGCGGCGGATGTCGGGCGTCGGGTGCCGGGGGTCAGACGAGGCGCCAGTCGTGGCGTTCCAGGAAGGCGCGCCCGCCCGTGGCGTACTCGGCGAAGGCCTCCTGGACCGCCGCCAGGTCCGGGACGTGGGTGCGGAACATCCGGCCCCTGACACTGTCCCTGTACTCCAGCTCGTACCCCGAGAGCTCCGGGGAGGTCTGGACGAAGTGCTCGCCGAAGACGACCAGCGCCATGAACGGGTTCTGCGGGGACAGGGTGGTGAGCGCGTCCGAGACGAGCCGCAGGTCGGGATCGACCACGATCATTCCGTCGCCCGTGCGCATCTCCATGGCGGGGTGGACGCCCCGCGGCTCCCGGTTGTGCACCAGGTGCCGCTGCGGGTCGTAGCAGACCAGCCCGCACTCGGCCGCCAGCGCGAAGACCTCGGCCGATTCCTCGTCGGCCCGCTCGGGGGGCAGGGTCACCAGGACGAGGCCCGGGGAGAGCCGCTCGGCGCCGGGAAGCCGTTCCGTGAACGCGGCTACCCCTGGATGCCGCTCGGCTGCCTCGGCCTTGCCGGGGGTCTCGTCCGGGGTTGTCGGCCTATCGAGGCGCTCACCGGCACGTGCCGGTACGCCCCCCGGTTCCGCGTGACGCGCCGCCTGGAAGACGTCCCGGGCGCGTTCCCTGGTGATCGGCTCGGGCTCGTGCCAGACGGCCAGTTCGAAGCTCACGACTCCATTGTCCCCTGGTGAGGAGACCCGGCGGATCCGGTGACTCACGGGTCCCCGCCCCTGTCGGGAAGGCCGCGATCGCGTGGGACGCCCGGTCGCGTCACCGTGTCCCCCGAGGGGCTGGGAACGAACCGCCTCAGCGTGGCGGGCGGGGCGGGGGTCTGCGGGGGCGGGCCCCCGGCGGCCGGCGGGGGGCCCGGCGGGGGCCGCGGGCCTGGCGCGGCCCCCGCGGGGGGCGTGCGCGGCCGGGT
>NZ_JBNCLF010000008.1:271577-346987 GCF_049844535.1 Streptosporangium sp. DT93 | reverse complement strand
TTGAGTTCTCAAGAAACGGACGCGTACACCCGCCACCCAGCCGATTCAACCGGCCGACCGTCAGGGGCGTTCCATTTCGTATTTCAACCGTACCGGCCTGTTAAGATTGTGTCAAATCGTGGAGCTTGATTCACTTGCCACAATCCCGGCAAACTGGCTAGGCTTTTCGTTCCCGCTTCCGGGACGACCCTCTGAACCTACCGTGACAGTCAGGCCGTGGCGAATCAACCGGTTTTCCGGTGACCTACGTGGGTCCGAACTCTGAGGCTCGTTCAGTGGATCGGCTCCCGGGGCCCGTCCGCCTCGCAGGCGTCCGGCTCGCTCCCGGGGCATGAGAAACATTATGCGCCTCTCCGAACATCGTCAAATCAACGATCCTCGATAAAACCGCAGGTCAGGGCGTTGCATGGGAAGAACCCGGCGCCTTCGCCACCGAAACGTTACGCCCCGGTACGGTCGGCGCCCCGGCCATGACCGGGGCGTCGGCACATCATGTCCATCTCGTTGACCCGCCGGGGGCCGATCTACCGCGCGTTTGCCACTTGGACGATCACACCCGGTACGAGCAGGAGAGGCACCCGCACCGGGAACGTCTCCCGGTGCGGGAACATCCGGATCAGGCCTCGACGAGCTCGACGCCGCCGATGGAGCGCTTACCCCGGCGCAGCACCAGGAAGCGCCCGTGGAGCAGATCGCCGGCGGACGGCGCGTACGTCTCGTCGGTCACCTTGGTGTTGTTCAGGTAGGCGCCCCCCTCCTTCACCGCACGGCGCGCCTCTGACTTCGACTTGACCAGACCGCTCTCGGCGAGCAGGTCCACGAAGGACGCCCCCAGGCCGGACACCTCGGCGCGCGGCACCTCCGCGAGGGCCTCCCCCAGCGTCCGGGCGGGGAGTTCCTCCAGGGAACCCTGGCCGAACAGCGCCGCCGAGGCCGCGATCACCGCGGCGCACTCGTCCGCGCCGTGCACCAGCGTGGTGAACTCCTCGGCGAGCGCCCGCTGGGCCTCACGGGCGGCCGGCCGCTCGGCCGCGGACTTCTCCAGCTCCTCGATCTCCTCACGGGACCTGAAGCTGAAGATCTTGAGGAACTTCACCACGTCCCGGTCGTCCGCGTTCAGCCAGAACTGGTAGAACGCGTACGCGGAGGTCATCTCGGGGTTCAGCCAGACCGCGCCACCGGCCGTCTTGCCGAACTTGGTGCCGTCGGCCTTGGTGATGAGCGGCACGGTGAGGGCGTGCACGTGGCCGCCGGTCACCCGGCGGATGAGGTCGTTCCCGGCGGTGATGTTGCCCCACTGGTCGCTGCCGCCGATCTGCAGGGTGCAGCCGTAGCGCCGGTTCAGCTCCAGGTAGTCGTTGGCCTGCAGGATCTGGTAGCTGAACTCGGTGTAGCTGAGCCCTTCCCCGCCCAGACGGGCCGAGACCGACTCACGGGCGAGCATCCGGTTGACCGGGAAGTGCTTGCCGACGTCACGCAGGAAGTCGATCGCGGACATGCCCGCGGTCCAGTCGAGGTTGCTGACCAGGATCCCGCGCTCCTCGTCGGAGAAGTCGAGGAACTTCTCCACGTGGACGCGGATGCGCGCGACCCATTCGGCCACCACGTCGGAGGAGTTGAGCGAGCGTTCGGTGCTCCGGCCGCTGGGGTCGCCGATCAGTCCGGTCGCGCCGCCCACCAGCCCGATGACGCGGTGGCCCGCCCGCTGCAGGCGGGTCAGGGTGAGCAGCGGGACGAGGTTGCCGACGTGCAGCGAGGGGGCGGTGGGGTCGAAGCCGCAATAGACCGTGATCGGACCCTCGGCCATCGCCGCCCGCAGGGCGTCGATGTCGGTGGACTGCGCGATCAGGCCGCGCCAGGCGAGGTCATCCAGAATGTCGGTCACGATCCTTGCTTTCCAATGCTCGAAGGGACTTTCGGGGCTTCGGACACCAGCCTGCCCGATCACCGCCCGCTCACGCCACCCGGACACCCCTTCGCGCCCGAGCCGACCGGCGGGTACGCGCCCGGCGGGACACGGACACCCGCGAGGACGCCGTGCGCCGCACCCGGACGGGGCGGGACGGGACCCGGCGGCGCGGGACGGCCGTACACCGAACCCGGACAGGAAGGGACCGGGCGGCGCGAAGGCCGTACACCGAACCCGGAAGGGAAGGGACCAGGCGGCGCGAAGGCTACCGGCGACGCGGGACGTGCGGGCGGTGCGGCGAGACCGTGGGGTCGGCGTCGATCCAGAAGCGCCACGGCGTCTCCCGCCCCGACGACACCCCGGTCCGCGGTCCCGACCTGATCGACGAGGACGCGACCGGCTCGCCCTCCAGCACCGCCAGCTCACCGATCCCGGAGCCCTCACGGATCTCCGGGGTCTCCGGGGTCTCCGGGGTCTCCGGGGTCTCCGGGGTCTCCGGGAGCACGGCGAGCGGCCCCGGGCCGCAGGCGTCGAGGCCGTTGTGCTCGCGTCCGAAGCCCAGCGCCACCGCCAGCCGGGCCGGCCCCCTGGCGAGATCGACGTGCTTGACGACGCGGGCGCCGCCCGCGGTGCGGCGGGCCAGGGCCGGTTCGGCGCCGGAGATCACCTCTCCGGCTCGGAGCAGCACCCCGGAACCGACCCCCTCGGGCAGGCAGGTCAGGTTGGCGCAGAAGTGCATGCCGTAGGTGAAGTACACGTACAGGTGGCCCGGCGGGCCGAACATGACCGCGTTGCGCGCCGTGCGCCCCCGGTAGGTGTGCGAGGCCGGGTCCTCCCCGGGCACGCCGTACGCCTCGGTCTCGGTGATGCGGAGCGCGACCGGCCCGTGCACCAGCACCCGCCCCAGCAGGTCCGGGGCGACCTGGTGCGCGGGACGGTCGAAGAACTCCCGCGCCAGCCTCACCGGAGCGGACGTGAGGTTCCCCGCCGACCGCGCCGCAGCGGGCGTGGGGTCCCCCGCCCTCACCGGAGCGGGAGCGGAAGCGGGATCCCCTGCCGACCGCGCCGGGGCGGGCGTCCGCCCGCCCCGCCCGTCATCGGGCTCCGGCCCTCTCGCCGTCACCGGGCGTCAGTTCCCGCTCGCCCAGCTCGCCTGCCCGTCGACGGTGTCGCGCAGCGCGATGAGCTGGTCGCGGACCCGGTCGGGCGCGGTGCCGCCGTGCGCCTTGCGGGCCGCCAGGGCGCCGGGCACCGAGAGTACCTCGCGGGAGTCGGGCGTGAAGTGCGGTGAGACCTTGGCCAGCTCGTCGTCGGTGAGCTCGCCGAAGTCCTTGTCGTTGACCTGGCACCACACGACCAGGTGCCCCACCGCCTCGTGGGCCTCGCGGAACGGCACGCCCCTGCGGACCAGCAGCTCGGCCAGGTCGGTCGCCAGCGCGAACCCGTCGGGGGCCGAGGCCTCCAGCTTGGCGGTGTTGACCCGCATGGTCGCCACCAGCCCGGCCATGGCGGGCAGGACGAGCAGCAGGGTGTCGACGGAGTCGAACACCGGCTCCTTGTCCTCCTGCAGGTCACGGTTGTAGGTCAGCGGCAGGCCCTTGAGCGTGGTCAGCAGCGCCATGAGGTTGCCGATGAGGCGGCCGCTCTTGCCCCGGGCGAGCTCGGCCACGTCGGGGTTCTTCTTCTGCGGCATGATCGACGAGCCGGTGGAGTAGGCGTCGTCCATCTCGATCCAGCGGAACTCCTGCGAGGCCCACAGGACGATCTCCTCCCCCAGCCGGGACAGGTGCACGCCGATCATCGCCGCGTCGAACAGGAACTCGGCGGCGAAGTCGCGGTCGGCGACGGCGTCCATCGAGTTGGGCGCGGCGGAGTCGAAGCCGAGCTCCTCGGCCACGGCGCGCGGGTCCAGCGGCAGGGAGGAGCCCGCCAGCGCCCCGGAGCCGAGCGGGGAGACGGCCGCGCGCCGGTCCCAGTCGCGCAGCCGGTCGATGTCGCGGGCGAAGGCGTGCACGTGTGCCAGGAGCTGGTGGCCGAAGGAGACCGGCTGCGCGTGCTGCAGGTGGGTCATGCCGGGAGCGGCCGTCTCGGCGTGCTCCTCGGCCTGGCTCATCAGCGCGGTCTCCAGCTCCACCAGCCGGGAGACGATGTGCCGGACGTGGTCGCGGAGGTAGAGCCGGAGGTCGGTGGCGACCTGGTCGTTGCGGCTGCGACCGGCCCTGAGCTTGCCGCCGAGCGTGCCGAGGCGCTCCAGCAGCCCGCGCTCCAGCGCGGTGTGGACGTCCTCGTCGGCGACGGTCGGCCGGAACTCGCCCGCCTTGCAGGCGCGCTCCAGGTCGTCCAGGGCGCCGATCATCCGTGCCAGCTCGTCCTCGGTCAGCAGGTTCGCGCGGTGCAGCACCCGGGCGTGCGCGCGCGAGGCCAGCAGGTCGTACGGTACGAGCCGCCAGTCGAAGTGCACGCTCACCGAGAGCCTGGTCAGCGCGTCGGCCGGACCTCCTTCGAACCGGCCGCCCCACAGCCGCATCGGCTTGCCACCATCAGTCACCGTCGTTCTCCCTCCCCATTCAATCCGCGACCCTAGCCGACTCAGGACAGCCGGGCGTCCCGCGCCGAGGCAATCTTGGAGGGCAGGCTCCACAGCTCGACGAAGCCCTTGGCCAGGGACTGGTCGAAGGTGTCGCCGGTGTCGTAGGTGGCGAGGTTGAAGTCGTACAGCGACGCCTCGGAGCGCCGGCCGGTGACCGTGGCGCGGCCGCCGTGCAGGACCATCCTGATCTCGCCGGTGACGTGCTCCTGGGCCTCGGCGATGAAGGTGTCGAGGGCCTTCTTGAGCGGGGAGAACCACAGGCCGTCGTAGACGAGCTCGCCCCAGCGCTGGTCCACCGAGCGCTTGAACCTGGCCAGGTCGCGCTCGACGGTCACGTTCTCCAGCTCCATGTGCGCGGTGATCAGCGTGATGGCGCCCGGCGCCTCGTAGACCTCGCGGGACTTGATGCCGACCAGCCGGTCCTCGACCATGTCGAGACGGCCCACGCCCTGGGCGCCGGCGCGCCGGTTGAGCTCCTCGATGACCTGGAACGGGGTCAGGTGCCGCCCGTCCAGGGCCACCGGGACGCCCTTGACGAAGCTGATGATGACCTCGTCGGCCTCGCGCGGCTGGGACGGGTCGGCGGTGTAGGCGTAGACGTCCTCGATCGGGCCGTTCCAGATGTCCTCCAGGAAGCCGGTCTCGACGGCCCTGCCCCAGATGTTCTGGTCGATGGAGTACGGGTTCTTCTTGCTGGTCTCGATCGGGAGGTTCTTCTCCTCGGCGTAGGCGATCGCCTTGTCCCGGGTCCAGGCGTAGTCGCGGGCCGGGGCGATGACCTTGAGCTCGGGGAAGAGGGCGGCCAGCCCGGCCTCGAACCGGACCTGGTCGTTGCCCTTGCCGGTGCAGCCGTGCGAGACGTGGGTGCCGCCGAACTCCTTGGCCGCGGCGGCCAGGTGCTTGACGATCAGCGGCCGCGAGAGCGCGGAGACCAGCGGGTAGCGGTCCATGTAGAGGGCGTTGGCCTGCAGGGCGGGCACGCAGAAGTCGGTGGCGAACTCCTCGCGGGCGTCCACCACGACGGACTCCACGGCGCCGCACTCGATGGCCCGCTTGCGGATGACCTCCATGTCCTCGCCGTCCTGGCCGACGTCGACGGCCACCGCGATGACCTCGGCGCCGGTCTTCTCGGCGAGGAAGGGGATGGCCACGGATGTGTCGAGGCCGCCGGAGAAGGCGAGTACGACCCGGTCAGTCATGATTGATATCTCCAAGCTGTTCGTTCGTCACAGGTGTCAGATGCTGCCAGGGACCGCCCGCGTGAGCGGGCTGAATACGTCGGTCGGCGTGCCTGAGCAGCGCCTCGGCGACCGACACCCCGCCCGTGGGATCCCGGCTGATGACGAGGATGGTGTCGTCCCCGGCCACCGTGCCGAGGATGGACTCCCAGTCGGCGTGGTCGATGGCGGAGGCGAGGAACTGCGCCGCCCCGGGGGGCGTGCGGACGATGACCAGGTTGGCGGAGGCCTCGGCGGAGACGAGGAGTTCCTCGGCGAGTCTGCCGAGCCGCGCGGCCGGGGACTCCCCGGTGCCGAGCCTGGCACGCCGTATCCGGTCGCCGCCCTCACCGGGCAGGGCGTAGACCAGGGAGCCGTCCTCGGCGCGCAGCTTGAGGGCGCCGAGCTCGTCCAGGTCGCGCGAGAGGGTGGCCTGGGTGACCTCCACCCCGCTCTCCAGCAGGAGCTTGGCCAGTTCCGGCTGGGATCTGATCGGCTGCCGCTGGAGCAGGTCGGTGATGCGCGCCTGGCGGGCGACCTTGGTCATCGGGATCTTCACGCCGGTCCCCCGCCCCCGCCGCCGGAACCGCCTCCGGCTGCGAGGCCGTCCGCGGGCGCGTCCCGGCCGGCCACCGCGACCAGCCAGTACAGCAGGGCCTTCTGGGCGTGCAGCCGGTTCTCTGCCTGGTCCCAGACCAGGCTCCGCGGGCCGTCGAGGACCTCGCCGGTGATCTCCAGGTCGCGGTAGGCGGGCAGGCAGTGCAGGACGACGGCGCCGGGGGCCGCCCGGTCGAGCAGCGCGGCGTTGACCTGGTACGGCATCAGGTCGGCGATCCGCTGTTCCCTGCCGTCCTGGCCCATCGAGACCCAGGTGTCGGTGGCGAGCACGTCGGCGCCGTCGGCGGCCTCGGCCGGGTCGGCGACGACGACGGCCGACCCGCCGGTCCCCTCGGCGATCTCGGTGGCCCGGCGGAGGATCTCCGGGTCGGGCAGGTAGCCGGCGGGGGCGGCGACGCGCACGTGCATGCCGGCCAGCGCCCCGCCGATCAGGTAGGAGTGGGCCATGTTGTTGGCCCCGTCCCCGAAGTAGGCCAGGGTCACCCCGGCGGTCGCGCCGAAGTGCTCCCTGACCGTCTGCAGGTCGGCGAGGATCTGGCAGGGGTGGAACTCGTCGGTGAGGGCGTTGACCACCGGCACCGAGCTGGCCGAGGCCATGGCCTCGATCCGGTGCTGGCCGGAGGTGCGCCAGACGATGGCGCCCACCTGGCGCTCCAGTACCCGGGCGGTGTCCTCGATCGACTCGCCCCGGCCCATCTGGGAGGAGCCCGCGTCGAGGGTCAGCGGGAGCCCGCCGAGCTCGCCGATGCCGACCGCGAAGGAGACCCGGGTGCGGGTGGAGTGCTTGTCGAACAGGACGGCGACGGTCTGCGGGCCGGCGAAGGGCCGGTAGCCGTGGCGGTCCTTCTTCATCGCCTCGGCCAGGTCGAGGACCTGTTCCTGCTCGGCGGGCGTGAGGTCGTCGTCCCGCAGGAAGTGCCTGACGGGGGCGTGCGCGACGAGCGGCCCTCCGGTGGCGTCAGCGGTCATCGGAGGCGCCGTCCAGGATGGCCGGGAGCGCGGCGGTGAAGGCGGCGACCTCGGCGGAGGTGATGACCAGCGGGGGCGCGAGCCGTACCGCGTCGGGCTGCAGGGCGTTGACCAGGAACCCGGCCCGCTGCGCGGCGGCCTGGACGGCGGCGGAGCGGTCGGCGGTCAGCACGAGCGCGAGCCACAGTCCCCGGCCGCGTACGCCGGCCAGCAGCGGGTGGTCGATCGCGGCGATGCCGGCGGCGAGTTCGGCGCCGACGGTGCGGACGTGCTCCAGCAGGCCGTCGCGGTCGACGGTGTCGAGCACGGCGAGCGCCGCGGCGGCGGCGACGGGGTTGCCGCCGAAGGTGGAGCCGTGGTCGCCCTTGGCGAAGAGGGTGGCCGCGTCGCCGAAGCCGACGCAGGCGCCGATCGGCAGGCCGCCGCCCAGGCCCTTGGCCAGGGTGAGCACGTCGGGCAGCACGCCCTCGTGCTGGTGGGCGAACCAGTGGCCGGTGCGTCCGACGGCCGACTGGATCTCGTCGGCGACCAGCAGCGTGCCGGTGGCGTCGCAGATGTCCCTGGCGGCGCGGAAGTACCCCTCGGGCGGCGGGACGACCCCGGCCTCGCCCTGGGTGGGTTCGAGGAAGAGCGCGGCGCAGCGGTCGTCGACCGCGTTCTTGAGGGCGCCGGCGTCGCCGTAGGGGACGAAGGTGACGTCGATGGGGAAGGGACCGAACGGGTCGCGGATGGCGGGCTTGCCGGTCAGCGAGAGCGCGCCGAGGCTGCGGCCGTGGAAGCCGTTCTCGGCGGCCACGAAGCGGGGGCGGTCGTTCGCCTTGCCGTACTTGAGGGCGAGCTTGAGGGCCGCCTCGTTGGCCTCGGTGCCGGAGTTGGACAGGAAGACCCTGGCCGGGGCGCCGAGCAGGCCGAGCAGGCGCTCGGCGAGCAGCACCTCGGGCTCGTGCAGGAAGAGGTTGCTGGTGTGGGCGAGGGTGGCGACCTGGCGGGTGACGGCCTCCACCAGGGCCGGGTGGGCGTGGCCGAGCGAGCTGACCGCGATGCCGCCGATCAGGTCGAGGTACTCGCGTCCGTCGGCGTCCCAGACCCGCGTGCCCTCGCCCCGGGCCAGTGCCAGCGGGGGCACCCCGTAGTTGGGCATGAAGGCGGCCTCGAAGCGCCTGGCGAGCGCCTCACCGGCGGTCTCGGCGACGGTCTCGGGGACGGTCGCCGTGACGGTCCCGGTGACGCTCGGGGTGGCGGTCTCGTGCTGCGGGCTCACTGGTCGTTCCCCTTCGGTGTGGCGGCGGCCGTCGTCCGCGCTCCGGGCTGTCCGTGCGTGGCCGGCGGGCCGGGGGTGTCGGGCAGGACCATGGTTCCCACGCCCTCGTCGGTGAAGATCTCCAGCAGCACCGAGTGGGGCACCCTGCCGTCGAGCACGTGGGCCCGGGGCACGCCGCCGCGCACCGCGGTCAGGCACGCCTCCATCTTGGGGATCATGCCGCTGGACAGGGTGGGCAGGAGCTTCTCCAGCTCGCCCGCGGAGAGGCGGGCGATGACCTCGTCCTCGCCCGCGTCGGGGCGCCAGTCGCGGTACAGGCCGGCGACGTCGGTCAGGACGATCAGCTTGGACGCCCCCAGCGCCACGGCGAGCGCGGCGGCGGCGGTGTCGGCGTTGACGTTGTAGACGGTGCCGTCGTCGCTGCGCGCCACCGAGGAGATCACCGGGATGCGCCCGTCGTCCAGCAGGGCCCGCACCGCGCCGGCCTGGACGGCGACGATCTCGCCGACCTGGCCGATGTCGACGGCGGCGCCGTCGACGAGGGCGTGCTTGCGCACCGCGGTGAGCAGGTGGGCGTCCTCGCCGGACATGCCGATCGCGAACGGCCCGTGCCGGTTGATCAGGCCGACCACGTCGCGGTTGACCTCGCCGACGAGGACCATCCTGACGACCCGCATGGCCTCGGGGGTGGTGACGCGCAGGCCGGCGGTGAAGGTGGAGGAGATGCCGAGCAGGTCGAGCTGGGCGTTGATCTGCGGGCCCCCGCCGTGCACGATCACCGGCTTGAGCCCGGCGTAGCGCAGGAAGACGACGTCCTCGGCGAACCGCTCGCGCAGTCCCTCGTCGGTCATGGCGTTGCCGCCGTACTTGATGACGACGGTCGCGCCGTGGAAGGTCGCCAGCCACGGCAGCGCCTCGATCAGCGTGGCGGCCTTCGCCAGGGCGTCGTCGCGTCTCATGAGGAGTACGCCGAGTTCTCGTGGACGTAGGCGGCGGTGAGGTCGGTGGTGTGGACGGTGGCGGTGTGCGGTCCCGCGGACAGGTCGACGGTGATCGTCACGTCGCGCGGGCTCAGGTCGACCTTGGAGCGGTCGTCGCCCACGGAGCCCGCCCGGCAGATCCAGATGCCGTTGATGGCCACGTTGAGCCGGTCGGGCTCGAAGGCGGCGTCGGTGGTGCCGACGGCCGAGAGCACCCGGCCCCAGTTGGGGTCCTCGCCGTGGATGGCGCACTTGAGGAGGTTGGAGCGGGCGACGGCGCGGCCGACGGTCACGGCGTCGTCCTCGGAGGCGGCGCCGACGACCTCGACGGCGATCGCCTTGGAGGCGCCCTCGGCGTCCAGGATCAACTGGCGGGCGAGGTCGGCGCAGACGGCGAACAGGACCTGCTCGAACTCGGCGAGGTCGGGGACGGTGCCGCTGGCGCCGCTGGCCAGCAGGAGCACGGTGTCGTTGGTGGACATGCAGCCGTCGGCGTCGAGGCGGTCGAAGGTGACCCGGGTGACCTTGCGCAGCACCTCGTCGAGCAGCCCGGCGGGCAGGTCGGCGTCGGTGGTGATCACCGAGAGCATGGTGGCGAGGCCGGGGGCGAGCATGCCCGCGCCCTTGGCCATGCCGCCGACCATGTAGCCGCCCGCGCCCTTGCGGAAGGAGATCTTCGAGACGGTGTCGGTGGTGCGGATCGCGTCGGCGGCGTTCAGCCCGCCGTCCCTGGCGAGCTGGGAGACCGCGAGGTCGACGCCGGCCAGCAGCGGGTCCATCGGCAGCCGGTCGCCGATCAGGCCGGTGGAGCACACCGCGACCTCTCCGGCGGAGTCGCCCAGGGCGGCGGCGACCCTCTCGGCGGTGGCGTGGGTGTCCTGGAAGCCGAGCGGGCCGGTGCAGGCGTTGGCGCCGCCGGAGTTGAGGACGACCGCGTGCACCCGCCCTCCGGACAGCACCTGCTGCGACCACAGGACGGGGGCGGCCTTCACGCGGTTGACGGTGAAGACGCCCGCGGCGGCGCGCGAGGGGCCGTCGTTGACGATCAGTGCCAGGTCGCGGGCGCCGCCGGACTTGATTCCGGCGGCGATGCCCGTGGCCCGGAAGCCGAGGGGTGCGGTCACGCTCATGGGGCGACTCCGTTGAGAGGAAGGCCGAGCTCTTCCGGCAGGCCGAGGGCGAGGTTGGCGCTCTGGATCGCGCCACCGGCCGTGCCCTTGGTCAGGTTGTCGATGGCGACGACGGCGACGACGCGGCCGGCGCGCTCGTCCAGGACGACCTGGAGGGCGGCGGTGTTGGCGCCGAGCGTCATCGAGGTCGAGGGCCACTGGCCCTCGGGCAGGAGCCTCAGGAACGGCTCGTCCTTGGTGGCGGTCTCGTAGGCCTCGCGCAGCACGGCGGGGGTGAGGCCGTCGGCGGCGGGCGCGGTGCAGGTGGCGAGGATGCCGCGGCTCATCGGGGCCAGCACGGGGGTGAAGGAGACCGTGACGGGGCCGCCGGTCAGCAGGGAGAGGTTCTGCTCCATCTCGGGGGTGTGCCGGTGGACTCCGCCGACGCCGTACGCGCTGGCCGCGCCCATCACCTCGCTGCCCAGCAGGTTCGCCTTGGGCGCCCGGCCGGCTCCGCTGGTGCCGCTGGCGGCGACCACCACCACGTCGGGCTCGACGATCCCGGCGGCGAACGCCGGGAACATCGCCAGGGTGACGGCCGTCGGGTAGCAGCCGGGGACGGCGATCCGCCGGGCCCCGCGCAGCTCCTCGCGGCGGCCGGGCAGCTCGGGCAGGCCGTAGGGCCAGGTGCCGGCGTGGACGCCGCCGTAGAAGTGCTCCCAGGCGGCGGGGTCGGAGAGGCGGAAGTCGGCGCCGCAGTCGACGACCAGGGTGTTCTCGCCGAGCCGTTCGGCGACCGCGGCCGACGCCCCGTGCGGCAGGGCCAGGAAGACCAGGTCGTGGCCGGCGAGGTGCTCGGGGGTGGTCTCCAGCAGGATCCGGCCGGCCAGCGGGGTCAGGTGCGGCTGGTGGGCGCCCAGGGCGGTGCCGGCGCTGGAGGCCGCGGTCAGTGCGCCGATCTCGATGCCGGGGTGGGACAGCAGCAGGCGCAGGAGCTCACCTCCGGCGTAGCCGCTGGCACCCGCGATCGCCGCTCTCATCCGTCCCCCCGGTGACTGCATGTTCATGCACTGAAGCTCATGAAGTTACTAGAGAGATTATGCATGTCTTAGGATCTTCATGCAACTCTGCGGGGAACGACGCGCGCCTATGGTTTCATAAACGGCATAAAACACTCAAAAAGGCGGTTTTTCCCAGCGCGATCCGAGTCTAGGAGGGGCCGGTGATGTTTCGGCCCTGTTGCACGTACCTACCGGTCGGTATCGTGACGTCACCGGTCCCTCCGCTTCGGGGAGTAGAAACCATGACCATCAGCCATGACCACGTCAGGACGCAGCTCACCGGTCCCGGGCAGCTCTTCGAGCTGGACGAGGTCGCGAGCCACGGCGGGACCGTCAAGACCTGGAAACACGCCCCCAGGGACTTCCGGGCGCTGCTGGAGATCAGCAGGCTCCACGGCGACAAGGTCTTCCTCACCTACGAGGACGAGCACATCACCTACGAGGAGCACTACCGGCGGGCCGCCACCCTGGCCCGGCGCCTGACCGTCGAGTACGGCGTGGCCAAGGGCGACCGGGTGGCCATCGCCATGCGCAACTACCCCGAGTGGGTGATCTCCTTCTCGGCCGTGCTGGCCGCCGGGGCGATCGCGGTGCCGCTCAACGCCTGGTGGACCCCCCAGGAGCTGGAGTACGGCCTGACCGACTCCGGCGCCAAGGTGCTGATCGCCGACGCCGAGCGGGCGGCCGGCCTGGCCGGCCTGCCCGGCCTGCCCGGCCCGGCGCCCGCGCTGATCGTGACCCGGGGCGAGGTGCCCGAGGGCGCCCGCTCGTTCGCGGACGTCCTGGGCGAGGTGGCGGCGGACGCCACGCCGCCGCCGGTGGAGCTCTCCCCCGAGGACCCCGCCACGATCTTCTACACCTCTGGGACCACCGGCCGCCCCAAGGGCGCCCTGGGCAGCCACCGCAACCTCGGCCAGTCCCCCATGACCGTCGCCTACGGGATGTACCGCGTCATGCTCAAGGCGGGCATGGACCCGGGCGCGGCGACGGGCCAGCGCCGCGTCACCCTGCTCACCGTGCCGCTCTTCCACGTCACCGGCTGCTTCGCGGTGATGACCACCACCATGTTCACCGGGGGCGGCCTGGTGCTGATGTACAAGTGGGACGCGGGCCGCGCGCTGCAGCTGATCGAGCGCGAGCGGATCACCGGCCTCACCGGGGTGCCGACCAACGTCTGGCAGCTCCTGTCCCACCCCGACCTGGAGAAGTACGACATCTCCAGCCTCAGCGCCCTCGGCTACGGCGGCGCCCCCGCCCCGCCGAGGCTGCTGGAGCGCATCACCGAGCAGCTCCCCAGCCGCGCCCCCTCCAACGGGTACGGCATGACCGAGACCACCGCGCTCGCCATCAGCAACGCCGGCGCGGACTACCTCGCCAAGCCCGACAGCATCGGCCTGCCCATGGCCGTGGTCGAGGTGAAGATCGCCGACCCGCTCGGCGCCGAGCTGCCTCCCGGCGCGGTCGGCGAGCTCTGCGTGCGCGGCCCCAACGTCATCCTGGGCTACTGGAACCGCCCCGAGGCCACCGCGGAGACCTTCGTCGACGGCTGGCTGCACACCGGCGACCTGGCGAAGACGGACGAGGAGGGCTTCGTCTTCATCGTGGACCGCGCCAAGGACATGGTCATCCGCGGCGGCGAGAACGTCTACTGCGCCGAGGTGGAGGCCGCCCTGTTCGAGCACCCGGCCGTGCAGGACGCCGCCGTGATCGGCATTCCCCACGACGAGCTGGGCGAGGAGGTCGGCGCGGTGGTGCGCCTGTCGTCGCCGGTGGCGCCCGAGGAGCTCCAGGCGTTCCTGCGCGAGCGGATCGCGCCGTTCAAGGTGCCGGTCAGGTTCTGGATACGCGAGACGGAGCTGCCCCGCAACCCCGGCGGCAAGATCCTCAAGACCAGCCTGCGCAGGGAGGTGCTCGGCCCCTGAGGCCCGCGTGCCGCCCGCCCCCCGGGGCGGGCGGCCGGTGGTAAATCGTTTGCGTCCCGGCCGGTCGGTGTCGAAACTGAATGTCCGTGTCGGAAAAACCTGATCGATCGCTGAAAACCCTTCTGCGCCATCTGTCGATGGATCTCAGCCCGTTGCGCGACTCCCGTGACTTCCGCCTGCTCTTCGGCTCCGGACTGATCACGATGTTCGGCACCTTCCTGACGCTGGTCGCCGTCCCGCTGCAGATGAAGGAGCTCACCGGCTCCTACCTCGCGGTCGGCCTGGTCAGCGTGGCCGAGTTCGTCCCGATGGTGGTCTGCGGGCTCTGGGGCGGGGCGATCGCCGACGCGCTCGACCGGCGCAAGATCATCCTTTTCACCGAGATGGGCCTCTGCCTCACCGTCGCGATCCTCACCGTCAACGCGCTGCTCCCGAAGCCGCAGGTCTGGGTGCTGTACGTGGTCGGCGCGCTGTCGGCGGGCCTGGGCAGCCTGCAGCGGCCCAGCCTGGAGTCGCTGCTGGTGCGCGTGGTCAGGCACGACCAGCTCACCGCCGCGGCCGCCCTGTCGGCCTTCCGGTGGAACCTGGGCGCCATCGTCGCCCCGGGCCTCAGCGGCCTGATCGCGTCCTGGTTCGGCGTCGCGGTGGCGTACGGGATCAACGTGCTGACCTTCGCGCTCTCCCTGGTCCTGCTCTGGGCGGTGCGGGCCCAGCCCCGCTCCGAGGAGGCTCCCCCGGCCTCGATCGGCGCGCTGGTGGACGGGGTCCGCTACGCGGTGAGCCGCCCCGACCTGATGGGCACCTACCTGGTCGACATCGCCGCGATGGTCTTCGCCTTCTCCACCGCGCTCTACCCCTTCCTCGCCGACGAGCTGGGCGCCCCGGAGGCCCTGGGCCTGTTCTTCTCCGCCTCGGCCGTCGGCTCGATGATCGCCTCGGTGACCTCCGGCTGGACCAGGTACGTGCACCGGCACGGCCTCGGCGTGATCGTCGCGGCGGCCGTGTGGGGGGTCGCGGTGGCGCTGGCGGCGATGATGCCCACCGTCTGGGGCATCTTCGCCTTCCTGGCGGTGGCCGGGGCCGCCGACATGATCAGCGGCGTGTTCCGCTCCACGATCTGGAACCAGACCATCCCCGACGAGTACCGGGGGCGCCTGGCCGGCATCGAGCTGCTCTCCTACACCAGCGGGCCGATGCTGGGCAACGCCAGGGCGGGCCTGATGGCCAACCTCGGCGGGACCCGCTTCTCCCTGGGCGTCGGCGGCCTGCTCTGCGTGGGCGCGGTGGCCGCGATGGCCGCGCTGCTGCCCGCCTTCCGCCACTACGACTCCCGCACCGACGAGCACGCCGTCAGGGAACGCGCCCGCCGCGTCCACGCGGAGGAGACCGCCACCACCTGACACCGGCACCGGCACGTGTTCTCACCGAGCGGAATCCTCCTTCGAGATCGACATCGACCTGACGGAGATCGACCGGCTCTAGAGCTCCGGGGCGCTCAGCCGGTCTCGCGCCAGCCCTCGTACTCCTCGGCCAGCGCGTCCAGGCGGGCCACGCCCTCCGCCCGCAGCGCGCCGGAGGGGTCCTCGACGACCACGAGCCACTGGGCGTCCTCGGCGTCGTCCTCGCCCGCGAGGGTCTCCCTGACCACCGCGGGCACGCCCAGCGCCGGGAACTCCCCGGCCACGGTCTCGGCGACCTCCTCGGCGTCGTCGCGCTCCGCGAAGACCAGCAGATGTCTCATCGTCCCCTCCCGAACCGGACCAGGCACGGCGGAAGGGGCCCGGGACGGATCCCGGGCCCCGGTGAACCGGTCAGGCGCCGCGCGTCGCGGCGCCGGCCCCTGGTGATGCGTGAAACATCCGGCGACCTCCCGGGGTGAACCGGTCAGGCGCCGCGCATCCGGGCGCCGGTGCGCTCGGCGGCCAGGGCCACGGCCGCGTCGCGGGCCGCGGTGGTCTCCTCCACCGTGAGCGTCCGGTCGGGTGCACGGAAGCGCAGGGAGTAGGCGAGGGACTTGTGACCCTCGCCGACCTGGGCGCCGGTGTAGACGTCGAACAGCCGGATCGACTCCAGCAGCTCGCCCGCGCCCTCGCGCAGCGCCGCCTCCACCGGGGCCACCGGGGTGGACGCCTCCACGACGAGCGCGACGTCCTGGCTCGCGACCGGGTAGCCGGAGATGGCCGGGGTCTGCGGCGGACCGGACATCAGCGGCTCCAGCCGCGTCAGCTCCAGCTCCATCGCGCACGTGCGCGCGGGCAGGCCGTAGGCCTCGACCACGCGCGGGTGCAGCTCCCCGGCGTGACCGACGAGCTCTCCGGCGGCGTACAGGGCGGCGCAGCGGCCCGGGTGCCAGGGCTCGTGCCGGTCCGCGCGGACCTCCAGGGTGATGCCCGCCTCGGCGGCCACCACGCGGGCCGCCTCCACGGCGTCCGCCCAGTCGGCCGGCCGTCCCCTGCCCCACCAGCCGGACGGCGCGAACTCCCCGGCCAGCACGACCCCGACCCGGAACGGCTGGGCCGGCAGCGCCGCCTCGATCGAGGCCAGCTCCTCGGGCGTGGGCCTGCGGTCGACGCCCAGCACCGGGGCGGTCGCGGGCGCGTCCGGGGAGGGCCGGTAGACCAGCCCCGCCTCGAAGATCGCCACGTCGCCCGTGCCCCGGCCCACGTTGCGGACCAGCGTCCTGAGCAGGCCGGGCAGCAGCGTGGTGCGCATCAGCGGCTCGTCCTCGCTGAGCGGGTTGGCCAGCCGTACGGCCACCCGCCGCGCGTCGTCCGCGGGCAGCTGCAGGGCGTCGAGGTCGCGCTCCCCGTTGAACGGGTAGGAGAGGATCTCGACGTATCCCGCGGCGGCCAGGGCGCGGCCGACCCGGCGGCGCAGGCGCTGGCCCTCGGTGAGGCCGGCGCCCGCCGGGGCGGTGGGCAGGATCGAGGGCAGGTTCTCGTAGCCCTCCAGCCGGATGACCTCCTCGGCGAGGTCGCTGGGGTCGGTCAGGTCGGGCCGCCACGAGGGCGGGGTGACCCACAGCATGTCGTCGCCGGTGACCGCGAGCTTCGCGGCGATCCCGCCGTCGGCGACGTCGCCGGTGGCGGCGGTGCCACCGGCCTGGACGCCCCCGTCCGGGGCGTCAGGCGTGGAGCCGGGGGCGAGGCTCTCCACCGTGCAGCCGACCTGCTCCAGCCTGCGGATCACGGTGTCGCGGTCGTAGCCGACGCCCGCGACCCTGCCCGGGTAGGTGGCCGGCAGGGCGATGGCGACCGGCGCGACGTCCACCTCGGCGTGGGTGACGCCCGGCTCGATCGTGCCGCCGCCCAGCTCGGCCAGCAGCCGGGCCGCGCGCCAGGAGGCCCGCAGCGGAAGCTCCCGGTCGACGCCCCGCTCGAAGCGCTTGGAGGCCTCGCTGACCAGGTTGTGCCGGCGCGACATGCGCGCGACGCCGCTGGGGGCGAAGTGGGCGGCCTCGATGACGATGTCGACGGTGGCGTCGGAGATCTCGGTGTGCAGGCCGCCCATGGTGCCGGCCATCGAGATCGCGCCGGAGGCGTCGGTGATCAGGACGTCGTCCGGGTGGAGCGCGCGGGTCACGTGGTCGAGCGTCTCCAGCGTCTCGCCGGGCTCGGCCCGCCGTACCACGATCTCGCCGGTCAGCCTGGCCGCGTCGAAGGCGTGCAGCGGCTGGCCGAGCTCCAGCATGACGTAGTTGGTGACGTCGACCGCGAGCGAGACCGGGCGCATGCCGGCGCGGGCCAGCCGCGCGCGCATCCACAGCGGGCTCGGCGCCGACGGGTCGAACCCGCGGATCTCCCGCAGCACGAACCGGTCGCAGGCCGAGGGGTCGGCGATCGAGGCCGGGTGGGCGGTGCCGACGGGCTCCCCGGCCCGCTCCGGCGGGAAGACGTCGGCCGGGTCGGCGAACGCCGCGCCGAAGGCGGTGGCGGCCTCCCTGGCGACGCCCCGCACGGAGAGCGCGTAGCCGATGTCGGGGGTGATCTCCAGCTCGATGACGTCGTCGCGCAGGCCGAGCAGTTCGACCACGTCGGCGCCGATCGGGGTGCCCTCGGGCAGCACGAGGATGCCGGGCGAGGAGTCGGCCACGCCGAGCTCGGCCTCGGAGCAGATCATGCCGTCCGACAGCCGCCCGTACGTCTTGCGCGAGGCGATCTCGAAGCCGCCGGGCAGCACCGCGCCGGGAAGCGCGACCGGGACGCGGTCGCCGGTCGCGAAGTTGGTCGCGCCGCAGACGATCTCGCGGGGGGCTGCCTCGCCCACCTCGACCCGGCAGTGGCGGATGGGCTTCTTGAAGCCCTCCAGCGTCTCGACGGCGACGACCTCGCCCACGACGACGTTCTTGATGTCGTGGCCGTAGGAGACGACGGACTCCAGTTTGAGCCCGGCGGCGGTGAGCTTCTCGGCGATCTCGTGCGCCGTGACGGCGGGGAGATCGACGTACTCCCGCAGCCATGAAAGCGGGACCTTCATCAGACCTCCATTCCGAACGGGAGCGTGAAGCGGACGTCTCCCTCGACCATGTCGCGCATGTCCTCGGCGTTGTGGCGGAACATCAGGGTGCGCTCGACGCCCATGCCGAAGGCGAAGCCGCTGTAGCGGGCCGGGTCGACGCCGCAGGCGACGAGCACCCGCGGGTTGACCATGCCGCAGCCGCCCCACTCGATCCATCCCTCGGACCTGCACGTGCGGCAGGGCGGGTTGCCGGGCGTCGCCGAGGCGCCGCGGCAGACGAAGCAGCGCAGGTCCATCTCGGCGGAGGGCTCGGTGAACGGGAAGTAGTTGGGCCGGAACCGGGTGGTGATGCCCTCGCCGAACATGACCTCGGCGAACCGGTCCAGGGTGCCCTTGAGGTGGGCCATGGTCAGGCCCTCGTCGATCGCCAGCCCCTCGATCTGGTGGAAGACCGGGGTGTGGGTGGCGTCGAGCTCGTCGGTGCGGAACACCTTGCCGGGGGAGATCACGTAGACCGGGAGCGGCCTGCCCAGCAGCGCCCTGATCTGGACCGGGGAGGTCTGGGTGCGCAGCACCTTGCCGGAGTCGACGGACTCCACGAAGAAGGTGTCGTGATCCGAGCGCGCCGGGTGGTCGGTGGAGATGTTGAGGGCGTCGAAGTTGAACCACTCCCCCTCCAGCTCCGGCCCCTCGGCCACCTCGTAGCCCATCGCCACGAAGGTGTCGGCGATGCGCTCCTGCAGGGTGGTCAGCGGGTGCCTGGCACCCCGGGAGGCGCGGCCGGTGGGCAGCGTGACGTCGACGGTCTCCTCGACGAGGACCCGCTCGTCGCGTTCGGCCTCCAGCTCGGCCTGCCGCAGCGCCAGGGCCTCGGCGACGGCCTTGCGGGCACGGCCGATGCGCTTGCCCGCCTCGGCGCGGGCCGCCGGGGGCAGCACGCCGATCTCGCGGTTGGCCAGGGCGATCGGCGAGCGGTCACCGGCGTGCGCGAGGCGCACCCGCTTCAGTTCTTCGAGGTCACGCGCGGCCTTGACGGCCTCCAGCGCGTCGGCCTGCATGCGCGCCATCTCGTCGGCGTGCAGCGGGGTCACCTCGACCGGGTCGTAGTTTGACACAAGAGGGCTCCGAATCCAGGGCTTGAGCGGCCATGAGTCTAGTCGGGTGAGCCCACCGGGCCGACATCCGCGCTCAGGCGAAGTCCGGGGTGCCGGTGGGCACCATAAATCGGAACTCGGCGCCGCCTTCGGGCCCGCGCTGCACGGAGATGGTGCCGCCGTGCGCCTCGATCAGCCCCTTGACGATGAACAGGCCGAGCCCGGTGCCGCCACGGCGGCGGGCGTTGCCCCGCCAGAACTGCCGGAAGACGCGCGTGACCAGCTCGGGCGGAATGCCCTCTCCCTGGTCACGGACGGACACGGCAACTCCCCATTCGCTCGGTTCGACCACTATTGTCACCGTACCGCGCCCGTGACGCACCGCGTTTTCCATCAGGTTGGCGAGCACTTGATCGATCTTGTCCTGATCGAGCCAGGTCTCGGGCAGCTCGCCGCGCACGTCGAGCACGAAGCGGTCCCCGGGCTCGCCCGCGGCCACCCGGCCCGCGATGATCCTGGAGATCCTGGCCGGGATGTCGACCACCTGGCGGTGGATCTCCAGCCGTCCCGACTCGATGCGCGAGACGTCCAGCAGCTCGGTGATCAGCCGGGTCACCCGGTCGGCGTCGGCGTTCACCGTCTCCAGCATGACCAGCTTCTGGTCGTCGGTGAAGCGCGTCCACTTGGCCAGCAGGGTCGCGGTGAAGCCCTTGACGCTGGTCAGCGGGGAGCGCAGCTCGTGGGCGACGGTGGAGACCAGGTCGGCGCGGCTGCGTTCCAGGCGGGCGCGGGCCCCGGCGTCGCGGAGGGTGATGACCACCCGGACGACCCTGCCGCCCCGCTCGGGCCGGCGCACCAGGCGGGCGGCCACCAGCATCTCCTGCCCGCCCGGGGTGCGCAGCGGCAGCTCGGGCTGGCGGGAGCGGCCGGGCAGGCCGCCGTAGGTGTCGAGCCACTTCCACCAGTCGCGCCCGTCCTGGTCGCGGAAGGAGAAGACGTCGCGCAGGTGGCGTCCGGCGGCCCGTTCGCGGGTGACTCCGGTGAGGAGGGTCGCGGCGCGGTTGACGGTGAGCACGTGCCCGTCGCCGTCGGCGACCACGAGGCCGTCGGGCAGCTCGTCGGCGTCGATCATGGGAACGGGGTCGGCGCTCCGCCCACCGGTGTGTTCGCCGTGCAACGACCCCGCCTCCTCGACGCTACATGGCCGACAATAGCGGGTTTCCCGCACGGCCGGTCAGCTCGCGGGCGCCGGCCGCCGGGCACCGGCGGGATCGGTGCGCTGAGACCGGGCAGATGCGTACAGACAGACCGCGGCGGCGGTCGCCAGGTTCAGGCTCTCGGCCCGCCCGTGGATCGGCACCCTGACGACCTCGTCGGCCAGGGCCAGGATGTCCGGCGGCAGCCCCCACGCCTCGTTGCCGAAGATCCAGGCCGTGGGGCCGGACAGGTCCACCTCGTCCAGGGTGAGCTCGCCCGCGCCGTCGGCGGCCAGCACGCGCAGCCCCGAGGCCTTCAGGTGGGCGGCGACGTGGCCGGCCCCGGCGCCGGTGGTGACCGGCAGGTGGAACAGGCTGCCCGCGCTGGCGCGCACGCACTTGCCGTTGTAGGGGTCGACCGAGGCGTCGGTGAAGACGACCGCGTCGGCGCCGGCGGCGTCGGCCGTGCGCAGCACGGTGCCGGCGTTGCCGGGGTCGCGGACGTGGGCGAGCACGGCCACCAGCGTGGCGCCGTCCGTCACCGCGGTCTCCAGCGGCACGTGCACGAAGCGGCACACCGCCAGCAGCCCCTGCGGGGTGACGGTCTGGGCCAGCTCGGCCATGACCTCGCCGCTGGCGCGCAGCAGCGGCACCCCGGCGGCGCCGGCGGCGGCGACCAGGTCGGCGTGGCGCGCCTCGGCCTCGGCGGTGGCGAACAACTCCACCACCACGCCGTCCAGCGCCAGCGCCTCGCGGACCGCCTGCGGCCCCTCGGCCAGGAAGGAACGGTCGCGGTCCCGGAAGGCCCGCTTGGTCAGCCGCCGCGCGGCCTTGACCCGCGGTGACTTGATGTTGGTCAGTTCAGACCCGGCCATGCCCGTCCCCCAAGAATGCGAACGCGGCCCGCAGCTTCGAAGCTGCGGGCCGCGTCGTCGTCGGTACCTCGTCCGTCCGGCTCGTTCAGCCGGCGACCGGCGCGTTCACGTCGGCCGGGAGCGCCTTCTTGGCGGCCTCGACCAGCGTCGCGAACGTGGCGGCGTCGTTGACCGCCAGGTCGGCGAGGATCTTGCGGTCGACCTCGATGGAGGCGAGCCGCAGGCCCTGGATGAGCCTGTTGTAGGTGATGCCGTTCTGGCGGGCAGCGGCGTTGATCCGCTGGATCCAGAGACGGCGGAAGGTGCCCTTGCGGTCCTTGCGGTCGCGGTAGGCGTACGTCATCGAGTGGAGCATCTGCTCCTTGGCCTTGCGGTACAGCCTGGAACGCTGACCCCGGTAGCCCTTCGCCCGCTCGAGAACGACCTTGCGCTTCTTCTTGGCGTTGATCGCCCGCTTCACGCGTGCCATGTGTATCTATCTCCCCGGGGGCGGTTACTTAGCGAGCAGCTTCTTGATCTTCTTGGAGTCGGCGTCGGAAAGCACGACCTCGGGCTTGAGACGACGCGTCAGGGTGGACGCCTTGTGCTCGTTGTAGTGCGCGCGGTTGGCGCGACGGCGCACGAGCTTGCCCGTGCCCGTGAGCCTGAACCGCTTCTTCGCACCGCTGTGCGTCTTCATCTTCGGCATCTCGGCCGTCTCTCCCTCGATCGCGCCGATGTCCCGGGCCGGTAACCCGAGTCAAGGGCATGCCTGACTGCGAGACCGGACCCGGTCTCGGCTTGATCTCGCGACTACCTGAGGATCCAGGCTATGCGAGTTACTCCTGCGGGGCCGCCACCGCTCCACCGACGGAGACCTGCTCGTCGACGTTGTCGACACCGTCGACGTCGTCGGTGTGCGTCTCGTCGGCGGACCGGGACGCGTCACCGGAGGCGTCCTCGTCATGCCGCGCCTTGGCCGCCGCCTTCTCGGCCTTGGCCTCTGCCTTCTTCTTGTGCGGGCCGATCACCATGATCATGTTACGGCCGTCCTGCTTGGGCTGGGACTCGACGAAGCCGAGCTCCGTCACGTCCTCGGCCAGCCGCTGCAGGAGCCGGAAGCCCAGCTCGGGCCGGGACTGCTCCCGGCCACGGAACATGATGGTGACCTTGACCTTGTCCCCGGCCTTGAGGAACCGCACCACGTGACCCTTCTTGGTCTCGTAGTCGTGCGGGTCGATCTTCGGCCGGAGCTTGATCTCCTTGATGATGGTGTACGCCTGGTTGCGGCGCGCCTCGCGTGCCTTCATCGCGGACTCGTACTTGAACTTGCCGTAGTCCATGAGCTTGCACACTGGCGGACGAGCCGTTGCCGCGACCTCGACCAGGTCGAGGTCGGATTCTTGAGCCAGCTTCAAGGCATCGCCGATGGAGACGATGCCCACCTGCTCGCCGTTCGGGCCGACGAGGCGGACCTCGGGCACGCGAATGCGGTCATTGATGCGGGGCTCGGCGCTGATGGGGCCTCCTAGGTTTGCGATCCACGGCCCCCGTCAGGGGGCCGCAACATGCTCGATCGTGCCGGGAAGGTCGCGCACGCGCACCCCTCGACAGGGTGTCGAACGCAGAATGCCCCGCACGTCACGCATGCGGGGCCACATGAACCGAGGGCTTTACGCCGTAAGCTCTCCGGGAGTCACCCGGTGTGATCCTGACCTGTCGTCCTTGCGGTCGACGAGGTGGGAGGGCGACCTCCGCTTGCGCGTCCAGCAGGCACGCCGGACCGATCGAGTCGTTACTCTACCACAACGGCGTGCTCACTCAGAATCATCCCGCACCGCGCCGCGAGGCCGGGAACGCGGAGACAGCCGGAGACGACGGAGACGCCGACGGGCCCGGGAACGCCACGGGCGCGGCCGGGCCGGTCATTCGGCCGGTGCGGCGCGCCTGACGATCTCGGCCTTGCCCGCCTCGCGCATGGCCTCCACCGGCACGTCCGCCCGGCCGGTCATCAGCTCGACCTGCCTGGCCGCCTGGTGCAGGAGCATCGGGAACCCTCCGACGACGGTCCCGCCCCGTCCGGCCACCGCCGCCGCCGGCCGGGTGGGCCAGGGCGCGTAGGTCACGTCGAAGAGGGCGGGCACCCCGGCCAGCGTGCCGGCCAGGTCGTCGGCGGCGCCGGAGGGCAGGGTCGAGACGACCAGGTCGACCTCCAGCGCCGCCTCGAGCTTGTCGAGGGTCTGCACGGACAGGTTCACGCCCAGCCGCTCGGCCGCCTCGGCGGTCGTGGAGGCCCTGGCCGGGTCGCGGACCACGAGGGTCGCCTCCCCCAGGCCGAGGTCGCGCAGGGCGGCCAGCGCGGAGGCGGCGGTCGCGCCGCCGCCCAGGATCGTCGCCGAGGCCGGCGCGGTCACCCCGGCCTCGGCCAGGGCCTCGACGATTCCGTGCACGTCGGTGTTGTCGCCGTGCCGCCCGCCGCCGGAGAGGATCACGGTGTTGACCGCGCCCACCTGGAGGGCGAGCTCGGAGACGGTGTCGAGCAGCGGCAGCACGGCCCGCTTGAGCGGCATGGTCAGCGACAGCCCGCGCCAGGTGCCGTCCAGCCCGCCGATCAGGGCGGGCAGGGCGTCCTCGTCGCACTCGATCGCCTCGTAGTGCCAGTCGTGCAGTCCCATGGCCCGGTGGGCCGCGCGGTGCAGGTACGGGGAGAGCGAGTGGACGATCGGCGATCCGAGCACCGCCGCCTTCAGCACCCGTTCCCCTTGTTCCGCTCGTACTCGGCCTTGAGCGCGACGAAGTCGGACTCCAGGGAGGCGAACTTGGTGAGGCGCTTGCTGGGACAGGTGGTGACGAACCACACCCAGTCGCCCTTGGTGGGGTTGAGGGCCGCCTGGATGGCGTCGTCGCCGGGGTTGGCGATCGGGCCGGGGGGCAGGCCAAGGCGCCTGTAGGTGTTGTAGGGCGAGGTGCTGTTCAGGTCCTTGTTGGAGGACTCGATGCCGTACTTGTTCAGCCCGTACATCACGGTGCTGTCCATCTCCAGCAGGCGGGGCGGGTCCCGGTCGAGCCGGTTGTAGATGACGCGGGCCACCTTGCCCATGTCCTCCTTGGTGCCGGACTCGGCCTGCACGATGCTGGCGACCGTCATGATCTCGTGCGGGGTGTGGCCGAGCTCCTTGGCCTTGGCCTGCAGCTCGTCCTTCTCGGCGGTCTGGTGGAAGCGGTCGACCATCTCGGTCAGGATCTGCGAGGCCGTCATCTTCGGCCTGATCTCGTAGGTGGCCGGGAAGGCGTAGCCCTCCAGCCTGCCCCTGGCGTACGGCGGCAGGCCGAGCGCCTCGCCGTCCCTGGCCGCCTGCTGGAACTCCTTCAGCGGCTTGCCGGTCTGCCGGGACAGTTGCTTGAGGGTGTCGACCAGGCGCAGGCCCTCCTTGAGGGTGACCCGCTCCAGCAGCCGCTTCTCCGGGTCGAGGAGCTTCACGGCCTCGGCGGCCGACATCTGCTTGCGCATGGTGTACTCGCCGGGCTGCAGGGCGGAGCTCTTGCCCGCCTGGCCCACGGCGTCGACGAAGGCCTTGGCGCTCTTCACCACGCCCTGGTCCTGCATGGTCTGCGCGATCTGGGAGGCGGTCTGGCCGTCCTTGATCTCCACGACGACCTCGCCGGACCCCTGGCCGGTGTAGTCGTCGGGGGTCATCACGTCGCGCACCCAGGTGTAGCCGTAGAAGCCCGCGGCGCCGATGCCGCCCACCAGCACGATGATCGCGAGCATCGGGGCGAGGAACCGGCCACGGCCACGGCGGCGCCTGCGCCGCCGGCCACGGCGCTCGCCGGGGTCGCGGCCCGAGGACGCGCGGGAGCCTCGGCGCGACCGACCTTCGTCGTCGGAGCCGACCAGGAAGTCCATATCGAGATCGTTCATAGAGACGCTGGCCAATCTCCCGCTGAGGACGGCCTCGCGTCAAGCGGGTCCGCCGAACCGGAGGGGGGCATCCTGCCGGACGTCCCACCGTCGCGGGAGTCGCCGTCCGGTCCGGGGACGCGGGACGCCGCTCGCGGCGGAACGGGGGGTGTTCCGCCGGGCATCAACGCTTCCCTAGGTATCTGTTCAGCTGTTCCCGGTATCTCACAAACTCACTCTCTTTGTCAGTGAATTTCGTGATTCTATGCTCCGGATTGGTGGTCACAAACCAGAACCAATCACCTTGATCTGGCTGGAGCGCCGCGATCAATGCCTTCTCCCCGGGATTCGCGATGGGCCCGGGCGGCAGACCGGGACGCAGGTAGGTGTTGTACGGCGACCTCACCTCGGTGTCCTTCTGGGACACCTCCAGGGTCCTGCGCCGTTGCGCGTACAGCACCGTGGTGTCCAGCTGGAGGGGCGTCCCGGCCCTGATCCGGTTGTAGATCACTCTAGCGATCTTGGGATAGTCCGGGTCCCGCCCGCCCTCGGCCTGGACGATGCTGGCCACCGTGACCGCCTCCAGCGGCGTCAGCCGCCTCCGCTCGGCCCTGCCCTCCAGGTCGAGGGCGTCGGCGACCTGTTTGTAACGTTCCACCATCGCGGCGAGCAGCCCGGGCGCGGTGGT
The DNA here is from genome assembly GCF_049844535.1 of Streptosporangium sp. DT93. NCBI lineage: Bacteria > Bacillati > Actinomycetota > Actinomycetes > Streptosporangiales > Streptosporangiaceae > Streptosporangium > Streptosporangium sp. DT93. Next base: position 321,160 of record NZ_JBNCLF010000008.1, on the reverse strand, counting down.
GCCCGGCTCGATCTCGTAGGTGGCCGGGAACAGGAAGCCCTCGGCGCTCCTGGCGTACCGGGGCAGGTCCAGCGCCCCCTCGTCGGCCGCGGCCCTGGCCAGGTCGCCCCGGCGCAGGCCGGTGCCCTCGGCGAGCCGGTCGAGCAGCTCGGGCAGGCGCAGTCCCTCGGGGATCGTGACCGTGCGCACCATCCGCGTGCCGGGCGCCGCCAGCAGGTCGAGCGCGGAGGCCGCGTCCATGCCCCTGCGCAGCCTGAAGCGGCCCGGGTGCAGGGTGTCGGTCCTGGCCTGCTCCTCGGCCCGCCTGACGAACGCCCTGGCGCTCGCCACGACCCCGGCGTCGGCCAGCGTCCGCGCGATCTCGGCGGCGCTCGCCCCCGGGGGGATCTCCACCACGACCGTGCCCGTCCCCGGCCCCTCGAAGTCGGAGGGCGCCAGGTAGGGGCGGACCACGATGAGCCCGGCGGCCCCCGCGGCGACCACGAGCGCGGACGCCCCGGCCAGCAGCGGCCACAGCGGCCGCGGGCGGCTCATCGGGCGCCCCCGTCGGCCGGCGCGCCGTCGGAGCTCTCGCCGGTCCCGCCGGGTCCGCGGGCCGGGCCCGCGCCGGTCCCGCGCGCGGGCGGCGTCACCGGGCTGCCGGGAGGCCTGCCGGTGGCGCGCTCGGCGTCCAGCGCCGCCTGGAGCAGCACGATCGCGGCGGCCTGGTCGACCACGGCGCGCTGGTTCTTCGCGCGCACGCCGCTGGCCCGCAGGCCCTGCTGGGCGGTGACGGTGGTCAGCCGCTCGTCGAACAGCCGGACCGGGACGGGGGCCAGCCGCGCCGAGATCCTGCCCGCGAACGCGCGGGCCGCCTCGGCCGCCGGCCCCTCACGCCCCGACAGCGAGGTCGGCAGGCCGACCACCACCTCGACGACCTCGTACTCGGCCGCGATCTCCGCGAGCCGGTCGAGGTCGCCCCTGCCGCGCCGGACGGTCTCCACCGGCGTGGCCAGCGACCCCGAGGGGTCGCTGCGCGCCACGCCGATGCGGACCGAGCCGACGTCGACCCCGAGCCGGACACCGTTTCTCATCATCGTCCCCACCCTCGTGCCGGACGCGGCACCGGGGTGCCGTTCCTCGTCAGGAGAGCGTCTGCGTGATCGACCGCTCGACGGCGGCGAGTGCGTCACCGATGTCCTCGGGGCGCACCCCGCCTCCCTGCGCGACGTCGTCCTTACCGCCACCACCACCTCCGAGCGCCTTCGCGGCGATGCCGACCAGCGGCCCCGCCTTCAGGCCGCGGTCGCGTCCCGCCTCGTTCACCGCGGCGATGACGACCGGCCGGTCACCGGGAACACCGGCGACGACGACGACCGCGGCGCGATCGCCCGGCAGGCGGCCGCGGACGTCCAGGGCGAGCTTACGCAGATCGTCCGGAGAGGTGCCATCAGGCGCGCGGTGTGTCACGACGGCGGCTCCGTGCAGATCACGGGCACTTTCCGCGATCTGCCCGGCTCCGGCGAGCGCCTGGGCCGAACGCAGGGAGGCCAGCTCCTTCTCCGCCGAGCGCAGCCGGGTGACGATGCCCTCGATGCGCTCGGGCAGCTCCTCCCTGCGGGCCTTGAGCTGGTCCGAGAGCTGGGCGACGAGCACGCTCTCCTTGGCCAGGAAGCGGAAGGCGTCCAGCCCGACCAGGGCCTCCACCCGGCGCACGCCCGCCCCGATCGAGGCCTCGCCCAGCACCTTGACCAGGCCGAGCTGGCCGGAGCTGGCCACGTGGGTGCCGCCGCACAGCTCCCGGGAGTACTCGCCGACCTCGACGATGCGGACGGTGTCGCCGTACTTCTCGCCGAACAGGGCAAGGGCGCCCATCGCGCGGGCCTCCGCCTGGGAGGTGTGGAAGGCGTTGACCCGCAGGTCGTTGATCAGGACGGCGTTGACCTCGTCCTCGACGTCGCGCAGCACGCTGGGCGGTACCGCGCCCGCGGCGGTGAAGTCGAAGCGGAAGCGGCCCGGCGAGTTCTCCGAGCCGGCCTGCGCGGCGGTCTCGCCCAGCGCGTTGCGGAAGCCGCGGTGCACCAGGTGGGTGGCGGTGTGGCTGCGGGAGATCGCCCGGCGCCGCTCGACGTCGATCTCGGCCTGGGCCTGGTCGCCCACCCGGATCTCGCCGGAGCGGACCTTGCCCCGGTGCACGACGACCCCGGGGACCGGGGACTGCACGTCCACGATCTCCACCTCGGCGCCGCCGGTGCGGATCACGCCCTGGTCGGAGAGCTGGCCGCCGCCCTCGGCGTAGAAGGGGGTGCGGCCCAGCACGACCTCGACAGAGGTGCCCGCGCCCGCCGCGGGCACCGGGGCGCCGTCCACCAGCAGGCCGATGACCTCGGCCTCGGCGGTCACCTGGTCGTACCCCAGGAACTCCACCTTGCCGGTCTTCTCCAGGATCGTCCCGAAGATGGAGATGTCGGCGTTGCCGGTCTTCTTGGCGGCGGCGTCGGCCTTGGCGCGGTCGCGCTGCTCCTTCATCAACCGGCGGAAGCCCTCCTCGTCGACCTGCAGCCCCTGCTCGGAGGCCATCTCCAGGGTCAGGTCGATGGGGAAGCCGTAGGTGTCGTGGAGCTGGAAGGCCTGGTCGGCGGCGAGCGTGGCGCGGCCCTTGCGCTTGGTCTCCTCGGCGGCCACGTCGAAGATCGCGGTCCCGGTGCGCAGGGTGCCGAGGAAGGACGCCTCCTCGGCGTCGATGACACCGTGGATCTGCGGGGCGTCGGCCGTGAGCTCGGCGTACTGCCGGCCCATCACCTCGACGGTCACCGCGGTGAGCTCGTGCATGTAGCGCTCCTCGCCCGCGCCGAGCAGGCGCAGGTTGCGGATGGCGCGGCGCAGGATGCGGCGCAGCACGTAGCCCCTGCCCTCGTTGGAGGGCAGCACCCCGTCGGCGACGAGCATGACGCCGGTCCTGACGTGGTCGGCGACCACGCGCAGCGACACGTCGGCGCGCCCGTCGCGGCCGTAGCGCGTCCGGGTGAGCTCCGCCGCCCGTTCGAGGATCTTGTACGTGGTGTCGATCTCGTAGATGTTGTCGACGCCCTGCAGGATCGCCGCCATGCGCTCCAGGCCCATGCCGGTGTCGACGCTCTTGGCGGGCAGCTCCCCGGCGATGTCGAAGTCGATCTTGCTGCGGACCGCGCTGAGCTGGAACTGCATGAAGACGTTGTTCCACACCTCGAGGTAGCGGTTCTCGTCCGCGACCGGGCCGCCCTCGCGCCCGTACTCGGGGCCGCGGTCGTAGTAGATCTCGCTGCACGGGCCGCCGGGGCCGGGCACGCCCATGTGCCAGTAGTTGTCGGCCAGGTCGCGGCGCTGGATGCGCTCGGCCGGGACCCCGGCCTTCCTCCAGATCTCGGCGGCCTCGTCGTCGTCGAGGTAGACGGTGGCCCACAGGCGGTCCTCGGGGAAGCCGAAGCCGCCCTCGGACTCGGGCCTGGTCAGCAGCTCCCAGGCGAAGGGGATCGCCTGGTCCTTGAAGTAGTCGCCGAAGGAGAAGTTGCCGAGCATCTGGAAGAAGCTGGCGTGCCGGGTCGTCTTGCCGACCTCGTCGATGTCGAGGGTCCGTACGACCTTCTGCGCGCTGGCGGCCCGCTTGAAGGGCGGCTTCTGCTGGCCCAGGAAGTAGGGCTTGAAGGGCACCATGCCCGCGTTGACCAGGAGCAGGGTCGGGTCCTCCGCGATGAGGCTGGCCGAGGGCACGACGGTGTGCCCACGCTCCTCGAAGAAGCGCAGGAAGCGGCGGGCGATCTCTGCCGAATCCATGTCAGCGGCCGTCCTTTACGTTGGAGTGGTAGGGGTTTCCCAGGGATTCTTCTACGGTGTCGAGCCCGAACCTGGAGCGCAACTCGGTTTCCCGCTCGGCCGCGCCCCGCCGGGTCTCCCCGGCCAGGTCGCGCACCTGCTCCAGGGCTCCGGCGGCGTTGTGCACGGCCCGGCGGGCCAGGTGGTCGGGGTGCAGCGCCTGGAGCCTGCGCATGACCCACACGGCGCCGAACGCGCCCAGTCCCATGTAGAACAGCCTGCGGATCATCGCCGCCGCCTCTCCAGCGCCGGCCGGGTGCCCGCCGGGCGGCGGCGGGCGCCCAGTGCCCGGCGCAGGCCGTGGGTGAACGCCGCGACTTTGATCATCGGCCCGGTGACGAGGTTCTGGGTGACGTCACTGACCCGGGCGACGTGCCCGCTGACCTGCTTGACGTCCTTGGTGATGGCCTCCAGGGCCACCAGCTGCCGGTTGGTCTCGCCGACGGCCGAGGAGACGTCCTCCAGCAGCGGGACGACGCGGTCGCCCAGTTGGGAGACCATCTTGGTGGTCTCGGTCAGCAGACGGATCAGCCTGACCAGGGCGACGGCCATGAAGCAGACCAGGATCGCCCAGGCCATCGCGGCGATCAGCCCGGCGACCTCTCCTGCGGTGAGCATTGCGGACCCGTCCCCTCATAGGTGACCCCGGCCGTGGTCGGGTGGAATGGCGAAACCCTATCGTGCCCGAGGTCATCGCCCCTCGCTCACCGCGCACCGGGCACGGGGCGGGTCACTCGTCGCGCAGGAAGGCGCGGATCCTGGACCAGCGGTCGGCGAAGGCCGCCTCGGCGCCGTGCCGGGTGGGGCGGTAGTAGCGCCGGTCCCGCAGTTCCTCGGGCGCGTACTCCTGCCGGACCAGGCCGTGCTCGAAGTCGTGGGGGTAGCGGTAGCCCTCGCCGTGCCCGAGCTTCCCGGCCCCGGCGTAGTGGGAGTCGCGCAGGTGCGCGGGGACGTGCCCGATGGCGCCGCGCCGCACGTCCGCCGAGGCCTCGCCGATGGCGGTGATCACCGCGTTGGACTTGGGGGCGAGCGCGCAGTGGATGACGGCCTGGGCCAGGTTGAGCCTGCCCTCGGGCATGCCGATGAGCTCCACCGCCTGGGCCGCGGCCACCGCCACCTGCAGGCAGGTGGGGTCGGCCATGCCCACGTCCTCGGAGGCGAAGATGACGATCCTGCGGGCGATGAACCGGGGATCCTCCCCCGCCTCGATCATCCGGGCCAGGTAGTGCAGCGCGGCGTCGGCGTCGGAGCCCCGCATGCTCTTGATGAAACCGCTGATCACGTCGTAGTGCTGGTCGCCCTGACGGTCGTAGCGGACGGCGGCCTTGTCCACCGCGCGTTCCACCACCTCGACCGTGACCTCGCCGTCGGCGATCAGCGCGGCGGCCTCCAGGTAGGTGAGCGACCTGCGGGCGTCGCCGCCGGCCAGCCGGACCAGGTGCTCGGCGGCCTCGGGCGCCAGGCGGACCTTCCCGTCCAGGCCGCGCGGGTCGGCGACGGCGCGCTCCAGCACCGCGCGGACGTCGTCCTCCGACAGGGCCTGGAGGGTCAGCAGCAGCGAGCGCGACAGCAGCGGGGAGATGACGGAGAAGAACGGGTTCTCGGTGGTGGCGCCGATGAAGGTGACCCAGCGGTTCTCCACGGCGGGGAGCAGGGCGTCCTGCTGCGCCTTGTTGAAACGGTGGACCTCGTCGACGAACAGCACGGTCTGGCGGCCGGACATGCCCAGGTCCCTGCGGGCCTGCTCGATGGCCGCGCGGACCTCCTTGACCCCGGCCGAGACCGCCGACACCTCGACGAAGCGCCGCTTCGTGGCACCGGCCACCACGTAGGCGAGGGTGGTCTTGCCGGTGCCCGGCGGCCCCCACAGGAACAGCGACATCGGCGCCTCGGCCTCGACGAGGCGGCGCAACGGCGTGCCGGGGCCCAGCAGGTGCCGCTGGCCGATCACCTCGTCCAGGCCCCGGGGGCGCATCCGCACCGCCAGGGGCTCCTGGCCGCGATGGGCCTCCTCGGCCGCCGCGTCGAACAGGCTGTCCACGCCTGAGACAGTACCGCCGCCCGGTGGGGCTCAGCTCCCCCAGACCGCGACGGCGCCGCTGTGCCCGGCCCGGACCACGTAGTAGAGGGCGGCGACCGCCAGGATCACGGTCAGGACCGAGACCGCCGTCACGACCGGACGGCCGAACCGGTCGCCGCGGCAGACGTGGACCAGGGCAGCCGAGGCGACCCCCAGGCCGAGGGTGACGAGCAGCAGGGGGGTGCCGAAACCGGCGTGCTCGGTGATGCGCTCCCCCAGCTCGCCGCTCGCGGAGGAGAAACGGCCCGCCTGCAGGGCCTCACCGCTCTGCCGGGCCGCGAACACGCTCACCGGCACGATCGGGGCGAGCCCGGCCACCGCCCAGGTGAGCACCGGCCGGGTGCGGGGCGCCAGCGCGTACACGACGGCGAGCACCGCGAGCAACGGGGTGAGGACCACCGCCGCGTGGACGATCAGTGGGTGCGGGGGCAGGCCGAGGATCTCGTCGAACATGGGAGGCTCCGGTGGTGCGTGGTTCGTCGTCGGTAGGCATGGATCCCACCATGAACCGGCTATGGGGAGCGTGAAGGGCCATTTTTCGTCCCTTACGACCATCCGTCACCACGCGGTGAATTTCACCACTTACGTGAAGCACATAACGGGGCCGGTACTCTTTCGCCAGTCCGCACATCATGCAACAGCAATCCTGGAGGACATAGCGGTGAGCGCCGAGGACCGCCAGAGCCAGTTGGCTCGGGAGCACAGGGAGCGGCAGGCGAAGCGTGCTGAGCAGCAGGCCGGCACGTCGAAGCGGAACGCCGTCATCGGAACGGTCGCCGCGCTCGTTGTGGCGGGCGGGCTGGTGGCCGGTGTGACCCTTCTGGGGGGCGACGACGACGCCAAGCCGGCCGCCGCCGCCACGGGTTCGCCGTCCCCGGCGACCACACCCACCGCGGCGCCGACGCCGAGCCTGACGGCCCCGGCCGCGCCGGTCGACACGACCTGCTCCTACACCAAGGACACCAGCGGCAGCCCGATGAAGTTCGTGGGCATGCCGCCGAAGAAGCCGAACCTGAAGCTCAAGACCATGACGATCACCACCAACCACGGGGTCGTCGAGATCGAGCTGGCGACCGCGCAGGCGCCGTGCACGGTCAACTCCTTCGCCTTCCTGGCCAAGAAGAACTTCTTCGACGGCAACAAGTGCCACCGCCTGGCGACGCCGGAGAACTCCGGGGTGGGCCTGCTGCAGTGCGGTGACCCTCAGGCCAAGGCCGACGGCAAGAACCCCACCGACGGCCAGGGCAGCGCGGGCTACGTCTACGCCAACGAGAACATGGAGGGGGCCGCGTACCCCAAGGGCGTGGTCGCCGTGGCCCAGGCTCCCGACGCCGTCGACCAGAACGGCAGCCAGTTCTGGATCTCGATGGCCGACGACACCAACCAGGTGGAGAAGGCCTACACGCCCTTCGGCGTCGTCCGCAAGGGCATGGACGTCCTGGAGAAGATCTACGCGGGCGGATGGATCCAGAACCCCGACGACATCACCGGCGACGGCGGCTCCACCGCCCCCAAGCTGCCGGTGGTCATCAAGGACGTGAAGCTCTCCTGACGCGCTTCCGGTGACGACGCGTCACCGGAACGGATCACCACATCGCCACGTCGCCGGATCACCGCGTCGCGATACCGCCGCATCGCGACGTCGCCGCGTCACCGGACACCGTGAACGCCCCGGAGGCCGTAAGGCCTGCCCGGGGCGTTTCCGTGTCCGGGCCTCACGGGCCCGCCCCGTCTCCCGCGTCTCCCGCGTCTTCCCCGTCTCCCTGGCCTCCCCACGCGCCCTTCGGTTCCCGGCGAGGCGACCACGCTCAGGCTCCGCGGGGCCAAGGATCCGGCGGGGCGCTCAGAGCGCCCGTACGACACGGGCCGGGTCTGCCGGGCACAGTGGGGCCACGACGCACGCGCGGGGAGCCCGGGACGTCCTGAGCGCCCGGACGGGCCATGTGGGGTCCGCGCGGGATGCCCGGACCGTGTTCCTGAGAAAATCGTGATCACGGAAAGGCCGTGATCACCGCCACAGTCGCCCGCCGTCCCCTTCCCCACGGCCAGACTCGAAACAGGTCCGGTCCACCTCTTGAGGGAGTCATCGATGGCGGAGAGACTGCGCGGCGATTTCGTGTTCGATCCCGAGTTCGGCAGGAATCCCTACGCGACCTACGCCGCGCTCCGTGAGAAGGGACCCGGGCGTCTTCGCCGACCCCGACGTCGTGGACGTCACCCGCGCCGACAACCACCACCTGGCCTTCGGGCACGGCATCCACCTCTGCATGGGCGCGCACCTGGCCCGCCTGGAGGGCCGGATCGCCTTCGAGACGCTGCTGCGCCGGCTGCCCGGCCTGCGCCTCGCCTGCCCGCCCTCCGAGCTCTCCTGGCGCGGGAACGGCTCGATCATCCGCGGTCTGCGGAACCTGCCGGTCTCCTTCTGACCGCCCGGCACCACGCGGGGCCCGGCCCGATCACGGGCCGGGCCCCGGATGGGAGAGGCCGGGTCAGGCGCCGGACTTGGGCCTGCCGTCGACGCCGGCCTCCTTGCGCTGCGCGGCCGTGATCGGGGTCGGCGCGCCGGTCAGCGGGTCGAAGCCGGAGGCCGTCTTGGGGAAGGCGATGACGTCGCGGATGGAGTCGCCGCCCGCGAGCAGCATGCAGATCCGGTCCCAGCCGTAGGCGATGCCGCCGTGCGGCGGCGGGCCGAAGGTGAACGCCTCCAGCAGGAAGCCGAACTTGTTCTCCGCCTCCTCCTTGGAGATGCCGAGCACGTCGAAGACGCGCTGCTGCATCTCGGCGCGGTGGATACGGATCGAGCCGCCGCCGATCTCCATGCCGTTGCAGACCATGTCGTAGGCGTAGGCCAGGGCCTCGCCGGGACGGTCCTGGAAGGTGTCGGCCCACTCGGGCTTGGGACCGGTGAAGGGGTGGTGGACCGCGGTCCAGCCGCCCTCGCCGTCCTCCTCGAACATGGGGGCGTCGACGATCCACAGGAAGTTCCACGCCGACTCGTCGATCAGCCCGCGGCGGCGGCCGATCTCCAGGCGGGCCGCGCCGAGCAGGTCGCGGGAGGCGGAGGCGGCACCGGCCGCGAAGAAGATCGCGTCACCGGGCGCGGCGCCCACCTCGGCGGCCAGACCGGCCGCCTCGGTCTCGGACAGGTTCTTGGCGACCGGGCCGCCGAGCGTGCCGTCCTCGCCCACCAGCACGTACGCCAGGCCCTTGGCCCCGCGCGACCTGGCCCACTCCTGCCAGCCGTCCAGCTCCTTGCGGGTCTGCGAGGCGCCGCCCGGCATGACCACGGCGCCCACGTACGGCGCCTGGAAGACCCGGAAGGTGGTGTCGGCGAAGAACCGCGTCATCTCCACGAGCTCCTGGCCGAAGCGCAGGTCGGGCTTGTCCGAGCCGTAGCGGGCCATGGCCTCGTGGTAGGTCATCCTGGGCAGCGGCAGCGGCAGCTCGTAGCCGAGGGTCTCCTTCCAGATGCGCCCGACCAGCGCCTCGCCCAGGGCGATGACGTCGTCCTGGTCGACGAAGGACATCTCAACGTCGATCTGGGTGAACTCCGGCTGCCGGTCGGCGCGCAGGTCCTCGTCGCGGTAGCACTTGGCGAGCTGGTAGTAGCGCTCCAGGCCGGCCACCTGCAGGAGCTGCTTGAACAGCTGCGGCGACTGGGGCAGGGCGTACCAGCTGCCCGGCTGCAGGCGGACCGGGACCAGGAAGTCGCGGGCCCCCTCCGGGGTCGAGCGGGTCAGCGTCGGGGTCTCCACGTAGGTGAACCCGTGCTCGTTCATGACCTCGTGGGCCAGGTACGTGGCCCGGGAGCGGATGCGCATGGCGTGCGCGACCTGCGGGCGGCGGATGTCGAGGTAGCGGTACTTGAGCCGGGCCTCCTCCGAGACGCCCGCGCCGCCCTCGATGGGGAACGGCAGCGGCGCCGACTCGCTGAGCACCTCGACCTCGGAGGCGACGACCTCGATCCGGCCGGTCGCCAGGTCGGGGTTCTCGTTGCCCTCGGGGCGGACCCGCACCTCGCCGACGACCTTGACGCAGTACTCGGCGCGCAGGCCGTGGGCGTCGTCCTCCTCGCGGAAGACCACCTGCGCCGAGCCGGAGGCGTCGCGCAGGTCGATGAAGACCACGCCGCCGTGGTCACGGCGTCGTGCCACCCATCCGGCGAGCGTCACCTGCTGCCCGGCGTGCTCCTCGCGCAGCGATCCCGCTTCGTGCGTGCGGATCATTTGTCCAGTCTCTCCTTCAACGTGGTGACGATCCCGGCGAGCGGCACGGCGGCCTGGTCCCCGCTGAGAAGGTCCTTGACCTGCGCGACCCCTTCGGCGATGTCCCGCTCGCCGAGGATCACCGCGTGGCTCGCCCCGGAGCGGTCCGCGCCCTTCATGGCGCCCTTGACGCCCCTGCCGCCGAAGGACATGTCGGCGCTCAGACCGGCCCGGCGCAGCTCGGCGACGAGGAGGAACATCCGGCGGCGCGCCTGCTCGCCCAGCGGCACACCGTACACCTGGACGCGTGTCCCGGCGTCCTCGGCCCCGAACAGGCCCTCGGCCTCCATGGCCAGGACCGTGCGGTCGACGCCGAGCGCCCAGCCGACGCTGGGCAGGGGCGGGCCGCCGAGCATCTCGCTCAGCCCGTCGTAGCGTCCCCCGCCGCCGACCGCCGACTGCGAGCCGAGCCCGTCGTGGACGAACTCGAACGTGGTGCGCGTGTAGTAGTCCAGGCCGCGCACCAGCCGGGGGTCGTCGGTGTAGGCGACGCCGGAGGCGCTCAGCAGGGAGCGGACCTCCTCGTGGTAGGCCTCGCACGCCCCGCACAGGTGGTCGACGACCAGCGGCGCCTCCTTGAGCTGGGCCTGCACCTCGGGGCGCTTGTCGTCGAGCACGCGCAGCGGGTTGAGCTCGATCCGCTGCCGGGTGGGCTCGTCGAGGTCGAGGCCGCGCAGGAACTCCTGGAGCGCGGCCCGGTAGACGGGGCGGCACACGGCGTCGCCCAGCGTGTTGACCAGCAGCCGGACGCCGGTGAGCCCCAGCGCGGCGTAGCCGTCGACGGCCAGCAGGATCAGCTCGGCGTCCAGCGCCGGATCCTCCGAGCCCAGCGCCTCGGCGCCGACCTGCGAGAAGTGGCGGTAGCGGCCCTTCTGGGCCCGCTCGTAGCGGAACTGGCTGCCCGAGTACCACAGCTTGACCGGGAGCTGCCCGTTGTGCAGGCCGTGCTGGAGCACCGCCCGCACCACCGAGGCGGTGCCCTCCGGGCGCAGCGTGATGGAGCGGCCGCCCTTGTCCTCGAAGGTGTACATCTCCTTGGAGACGATGTCGGTGGACTCGCCGACCCCGCGGACGAAGAGCGCGGTGTCCTCGAAGACCGGGGTCTCGATGTAGCCGTACCCCGCCCGGCGGGCGGGTGCGGTCAGTGCCTCGCGCACCGCCAGCGCCCTTTCGGAGCGCGGCGGGAGCCAGTCGAAGGTGCCCTTGGGCGCCTGCAAAGTCATTGTCTAAAGTCCCCTGCCGGGGCCGCCGTCGTGCCGGACGTCCGCGGGATCGGCTCCCGCGGCCCTCTCCGCCTCCGCGAGGTAGGGATTGCCGGCACGCTCTTGGCCGATCGTGGTCTGTGGTCCGTGGCCGGGCAGCACGACCGTCTCCGCCGGCAGCGGCAGGCACTTGGCCGCCAGGCTGCGCAGGATGGTCGGGTAGTCGCCGCCCGGAAGGTCTGTGCGGCCGATGGAGCCGGCGAACAGCAGGTCGCCCGAGAACATCACGTCCGGGATCTCCTCGGTGGCGGGCAACCTGAACGTCACCGACCCCCTGGTATGGCCGGGGGCGTGGTCGACGGTGAGCTCCAGGCCCGCCAGACGCAGCACCTGGCCGTCGGCGAGCTCGCGCACGTCGTCGGGCTCGGTGAAGGTGAGACCGCCGAACATCTGCTGCTTCGTCGACAGCGACAGGCCCTTGCCCGGGTCGGAGAGCAGGTCGCGGTCCTCGGGGTGGATCCACGCGGGGACGTCACGCGCGCCGCAGACCGGGGCGACCGACCACATGTGATCGATGTGCCCGTGGGTGACCAGCACCGCGACCGGCTTGAGCCGGTGCTCGCGCAGCAGGTCGTCGAGGTCGCCGACGGCGTTCTGACCGGGATCGACGACCACGCACTCCTCTCCCGCGGCGGGAGCGACGACGTAGCAGTTGGTCTGGAAGGACCCTGCGGGAAAGCCGGCGATGAGCATCTGCCTCAGCTGATCTCGTCAAGAATGCGGATGGGAATGTAACCGAAGGGTACCGGTGCGGGTCGGCGGGCTGCGAACCATTACCCATTGGCCGATACGATTCGCCCACCTCATTAAGTACTACTCGGCACTCGGGAGGGCGAAGCGGTGAGCGGCAAGGACCGTCAGAAGCAGTTGGCGCGCGAGCACTACGAGCGGCAGACGCAGCGGCGTCTCGAACGCGAGGCCAAGTCAAAGCGCAACGCGATCATCGGTACCAGCGTGGCCGCCGTGGTCGTCGTGGGAGGCGTGATCGCCGCGACCACCCTGCTCGGCGGCTCCGACACGACGGCGACCGCCACCTCCGAGCCGGCCCCGTCGCCGAGCTCGTCCGTGTCGGAGGCCGCAGGTCCCGCGCCGACGGCGTTCGACCCGGCGGCCGGCACCTGTGGCTACGCCGCCGCCCCCGACGGCGCGGTCAAGAACGTGGGCCTGCCCCCGGCGAAGGTCGACAAGAGCCCGAAGAAGATGACCATCGAGACCAACCTCGGCGACATCGTGATCGAGGTGTCGGCGGAGAAGACGCCCTGCACGGTCAACTCCTTCGCCCACCTGGCCCAGAAGAAGTACTTCAACGGCTCCAAGTGCCACCGGCTGGGCTCCGACCAGTTCCCCATGCTGCAGTGCGGCGACCCGCTGGCCAAGGCCGACGGCAAGAACCCCACCGACGGCCAGGGCGGTCCCGGCTACCGCTTCGTCAACGAGAACCTGGAGGGGGCCAAGTACACCCGGGGCGTCGCGGCCATGGCCAACAGCGGACCCGACACCAACGGCAGCCAGTTCTTCCTGGTCTACGGCGACACCCAGCTGCCCGCGGACTACACGCCGTTCGGTACGGTCACCAAGGGTCTGGAGATCCTCGACAAGGTGAACAAGGCCGGGTTCATCCCGCCGGGAGACGGCGGCACCGGAGCGCCGAAGGAGACTGTCGAAATCAAAGACGTGACAATGTCCAGCAAGAGCTGACGTAATACATACAAGGGGCGGTAAGTCCCGAAAGGCTGATGAAAGTGCGGGAGGACACGGTGAGCACCGACCCGTGGGGCCGGGTAGACGACGACGGCACCGTCTACGTACGTACGGCCGAGGGCGAACGGGCCGTCGGGTCCTGGCAGGCCGGCGAACCGGAGGAGGCCCTGGCCTACTTCCATCGCAAGTTCGACGAACTGGCCGGGCAGGTGACCCTGCTGGAGCAGCGGGTCCGCGGCACCGACCTGCCGCCCGCCCAGGCGGAGGCGACCATCGTCAAGCTCCGTGAGGCGATCACCGACGCGCATGCGGTCGGCGACCTGGACGCGCTGCTGACCCGCCTGGGCGCCCTCACCGAGCTGGTCGCCCAGCGCCGGGAGGAGGTCAAGGCCGCCCGCGACGTGGCCAGGGCGGAGGCCAAGGGCATCAAGGAGCGGATCGTCGCCGAGGCCGAGCGCATCGCCGAGGACACCACCCACTGGAAGACGGGGGGTGAGCGGCTGCGCCAGCTGATCGAGGAGTGGAAGGCCGCCGAGCGCATCGACCGGGTGACCGAGGCGGCCCTGTGGAAGCGCCTGTCGGCGGCCCGTACGGCCTTCGCCAAGCGGCGCAAGGTCTACTTCGCCGGGCTGGACGAGCAGCGCGAGGGGGTGCGCTCGTCCAAGGAGCGCATCGTCGCCGAGGCCGAGGAGCTGGCCTCGTCCACCGACTGGGGAACCACCGCCTCCGCCTACCGCGAGCTGATGCAGCAGTGGAAGAACGCGGGGCGGGCCTCCCGTGAGGTGGAGGACGAGCTCTGGGGCCGCTTCAAGGGCGCCCAGGACCGGTTCTTCCAGGCCCGCTCGGCCGTCTTCGCCGAGCGCGACGCCTCGCTGGCCGCCAACGCGGAGGTCAAGGAGCAGCTGCTGACCGAGGCGGAGAAGATCCTCCCGGTCACCGACGCCCGGGCGGCCCGCGGTGCCCTGCGCGCTCTCCTGGAGCGCTGGGAGGCGGCCGGTGCCGTCCCGCGCGAGCAGCGTGACCGGCTGGAGGGCGGCCTGCGCAAGATCGACGAGGCGGTCCGCAAGGCCGAGGAGACGGAGTGGAAGCGCTCCAACCCCGAGGCCCGCGCCCGCGCCCAGACCACCGTCGACCAGTTGCGCAAGTCCATCGGCCAGCTGGAGACCCGCCTGGCCAAGGCGCAGGAGGCCGGCAGGGACAAGGACGTCAAGGACGCCGAGGAGGCCCTGACCGCCCGCCGTTCCTGGCTGGAGGAGGCCGAGCGCACGCTCGCCGAGTTCTCCTGATTCCTCCGGCGCCCCTCCGGCGTCCCTTCGGTGCCGCGCCCGGCCGGGTGCGGCACCGGAGGGACCGGGTGGGGCGTCGTTCCTGTTCCGGGTCATCGGGGAACGGCCCGGCGGCCGGTGCCCTCAGGAACCGGCGCCGCTGACCCGGTAGACGTCGTACACGCCCTGGATGTTGCGGACCGCCTTCAGCACGTGCCCCAGGTGCTTGGGGTCGCCCATCTCGAAGGTGAACCTGCTGATCGCGACCCTGTCCCTGGACGTCGTCACCGACGCGGACAGGATGTTGACGTGCTGGTCGGAGAGGGTGCGGGTCACGTCGGAGAGCAGGCGGGGCCGGTCCAGCGCCTCGACCTGCAGGGCCACCAGGAAGACCGAGTCGTCCGCGGCCGACCAGGCGACCTCGACCAGGCGGTCGGGCTCGGAGGTGAGCTGGTCCATGTTCGGGCAGTTGGTGCGGTGCACCGACACCCCGTGCCCGCGGGTGACGAAGCCCACGATCTCGTCGCCGGGGACCGGGGTGCAGCAGCGCGACAGGCGTACCCAGACGTCGGAGTCGCCCGCGACGACCACCCCGGCGCCGCCGCTGCCGCGCGGGCGGCCGCGCAGCTTGGTGGGGACCGAGGTCTCGGCGATGTCCTCCTCGGCGCCCTCCACCCCCCCGAAGGACGTCACGAGCTTCTGCACGATCGCCTGCGCGGCGACGTGGCCCTCCCCGACGGCCGCGTACAGCGCGGAGACGTCCGGGTAGCGCAGGTCCCTGGCGAGGGCCAGAAGGGACTCTCCCGACATCAGGCGCTGCAGCGGCAGGCCCTGCTTGCGCATGGCGCGGCCGATGGCCTCCTTGCCCGCCTCGATCGCGGTCTCGCGGCGCTCCTTGGAGAACCACTGACGGATCTTGTTGCGGGCCCGGCCGGACTTGACGAACTTCAACCAGTCGCGCGACGGGCCGGCGTCGGGCGACTTGGAGGTGAAGATCTCCACGGTGTCGCCGTTGCTCAGCCGCGACTCCAGGGGCACCAGGCGGCCGTTGACCCGGGCGCCGATGCAGCGGTGGCCGACCTCGGTGTGAACGGCGTAGGCGAAGTCGACCGGTGTCGCGTTCTCGGGCAGCGCGATCACCTGGCCCCTGGGCGTGAAGACGTAGACCTCGGAGACCGACAGGTCGAACCGGAGCGACTCCAGGAACTCGCCCGGGTCGGCGGTCTCCTTCTGCCAGTCGAGCAGCTGGCGCAGCCAGGCCATGTCGCTGGCGGGCTTCAGCTTCGCCCCCGCGGGACCGGAGGTGGTCGTGTCCTCCTTGTACTTCCAGTGCGCGGCCACGCCGTACTCGGCCCTGTGGTGCATGCCGTTGGTGCGGATCTGCAGCTCGACGGGCTTGCCCTCGGGGCCGATGACCGTGGTGTGCAGCGACTGGTACATGTTGAACTTGGGCATCGCGATGTAGTCCTTGAACCGGCCGGGCACCGGGTTCCATCGCGCGTGAATCGTTCCCAGCGCCGCGTAGCAGTCGCGGACCGTGTCGACCAGGACCCGGATGCCCACCAGGTCGTAGATGTCGTCGAAGGCGACGTCCCTGGCGATCATCTTCTGGTAGACGGAGTAGTAGTGCTTGGGGCGGCCCTTGACGGTCGCGCGGATCTTCGCGTCGCGCAGGTCGCCGGAGACCTTCTCGATGACCTCCTGCAGGAACAGGTCCCTGCGCGGGGCACGCTCCGACACCATGCGGGCGATCTCGTCGTAGCGCTTGGGGTAGAGCATGGCGAACGCGAGGTCCTCCAGCTCCCACTTGATGGTGTTCATGCCCAGCCGGTGGGCGAGCGGCGCGAAGATCTCCAGCGTCTCGCGGGACTTCTGGTGACGCTTGTGCTCGGGCAGGTAGCGCATGGTGCGCATGTTGTGCAGCCGGTCGGCGAGCTTGATCACCAGCACCCGGATGTCGCGGGACATCGCCACGACCATCTTGCGCACGGTCTCGGCCTCGGCCGCGTCGCCGAACTTGACCTTGTCGAGCTTGGTGACGCCGTCGACCAGCAGCGCGATGTTGTCGCCGAAGTCCGAGCGCAGCTCGTCCAGGCCGTAGGCGGTGTCCTCGACGGTGTCGTGCAGCAGCGCGGCGCAGAGCGTCTCGTCGTCGGTGCCGAGCTCGGCGAGGATCGTCGCCACCGCCAGCGGGTGGGTGATGTACGGGTCGCCGCTCTTGCGCTTCTGGTCGCGGTGGTGGTGGGCGGCAACGTCGTAGGCGCGCTCGATGAGCCTCAGGTCCGCCTTCGGATGGGTCGCGCGGACCGTCCGGAACAGCGGCTCCAGAACCGGATTCATGCCGCCACCCCACTGTCCCCCAAGACGGGCGAGCCTTCGCCTTACCGCCGGCTTCTCCTCGGCGGCTCCGGACATGGCGGAACCGGCGTCGCCTGCGGGGGCGGCCGTCTCGGGACCACCACCGCCGGCGGTCGTGTCGGGGACGACCACATCACGGGGCACTCAGACTCCCTACGTTCGAGTCCAGATTCTTCAGTGTATCCAGACCGACTTGTGCGCATTCGTCCGCGGGTGGGTCAAACGACGACCAAGGAGCGCACCTCGACGTCGGTCAGGCGCTCGCGTCCCTTGAGGAAGGCCAGCTCCATGAGCACGGCGAGGGCGACGACATCGGCGCCCGCCCTGCGGACCAGCTCCACCGCCGCCCGTGCCGTGCCGCCGGTGGCGAGCACGTCGTCGACGATCAGGACCCGCTCTCCGGGGACGAACGCGTCCCGGTGGACCTCGATGACGGCGGAGCCGTACTCCAGATCGTAGGACTCCTCAAGCGTCTCAGAGGGCAGTTTGCCTTTCTTGCGTACCGGGACGAATCCCGCACCCGCCCGCAGGGCGGCCGGAGCGGCCAGGATGAACCCCCGCGCCTCGATGCCCACGATCTTGTCCACCTCGTACATCCCGGCCAGTTCGTCGGTCACCGCGGCGAACACGACCGGGTCGGCGAGCAGCGGGGTGATGTCCTTGAACAGCACCCCGGGCTTGGGGTAGTCGGGCACGTCGCGGATACGGCCGAGGATCAGGCTGCTCAGCTCGGTCACGGTGAACTCCTTGCAGGGGAGGGGCGGAAACGCCGAGGGGTACGGGAACGGCGGGGACGGCGGGAGGGCCGGGAAGGCGAACGCCTCCGCTCCCTGGCGGGGAGCGGAGGCGCGGACGTGCCCGGAGCTACCTCTTCTTGCGCTTGTCGGCGGACGGCGTGACCGTGCGGGTGGCCCCGCCGGTGGCCGTGGCGCCACCTCCGGCCCCCGCGGCGACCGGCTGGCGCGTGGCCGCCTTCACCCCGGAGCCGCCGTGCGAGGAGAGCCTGCGGGCGATCGCCTGGTAGCGCGGCTCGCGCTCCTTCAGCGTGACCAGCAGTGGCGTCGCCACGCAGAGCGAGGAGTAGGTGCCGACGAGCATGCCGACGAACAGCGAGAGCGACAGGTCCTTCAGCGTGCCGGCGCCGAACAGCGTGGTGCCGATGAACAGGATGGCCGCGACCGGCAGGATCGCCACCAGGGTGGTGTTCAGCGACCGGATCAGCGTGTGGTTCAGCGCGTTGTTGGCGGCCTCGGTGTAGGTCATCTTGGAGGTCGTGCCGAGCTTGGCGGTGACCTCCTTGATCATGTCGAACACGACGACGGCATCGTAGAGCGAGTATCCGAGGATCGTCAGGAAGCCCAGCACCGTGGACGGGGTGACCTCGAACCCGGACCAGGCGTAGACACCCGCGGTGATCACCAGGTCGTGCAGCAGGGCCACGACCGCGGCCAGCGCCATCTTCCACTCGAAGGCCATCGTCAGGTACAGGATGATCGCCAGCATGAAGACGATCAGTCCGATGACGGCCTTGTTGGCCACCTGGCCACCCCAGGAGCCGCCGATCACCTGCAGGGTGACGTCGTTCTGCCTGATCCCGAACTCGTTCGCCACCGCCTTCTGCGTCGCGGTGACCTGTTCGGCCGGGAGGGTCTCGGTGGTGACCCGCCAGCCGTTGTTGGTCGTCTGGGCGATGACCTGGTGGGCACCGGACTCGGTGAAGGTGCCGCGTACCTGCTCGATGGTGGCGGTCGGGGCCTTGAACGAGAAGACCGACCCGCCCTTGAACTCCACGCCCAGGTTGAGGCCGTTGAAGACCAGACCGGCGATGGAGATCACCAGCAGGATGCCGGAGAGGCTGTACCAGAGTTTCTGGCGGCCGACGAAGTCGACGTTGACCTCACCCCGGTACAGCCGGCGCGCGATGCCGGACATCATGCCTCCTGCGGAACGGTCTTGGGTGCGACGGCGGTCTCGCTCATGCGCTCGGCGTCGAGACCGGAGAGCCTGTGGCCCCTGGCGAAGAACTTCAGCCTCGCCAGCAGCGCGATGAACGGCTTGGTGAACATGAACACCACCGCGATGTCGATGAGGGTGGTCAGGCCCATCGCGAAGGCGAACCCGGCCACGCCGCCGACCGCCAGGAAGTACAGCACCAGGGCGGCGATGAACATGACCGCGTCGGCGATGAGGATCGTGCGCCGGGCACGGACCCAGGCGACCTCGATGGCCGTGCGCAGCGAGCGCCGGCCCTCCTTCATCTCGTCACGGATGCGTTCGAAGTAGACGATGAACGAGTCCGCGGTGATACCGATCGACACGATGAGGCCGATGATGTGCGGCAGCGAGAGGCGGAAGCCCGCGAACGCGCCGAACAGCACCACGGCCTGGTAGGTCACGATCGACGCGACCAGCAGGCTCAGCACCGAGACGACGCCCAGGCCGCGGTAGTAGAGCATCGAGTAGACCACGACCAGCAGCAGGCCGATCACGCCCGCGATGAGGCCGCCGCGCAGCTGGTCGGCGCCCAGGATGGAGGAGACCTCCTCGATGGCGCCCTGCTTGAACTTCAGCGGGAGCGCGCCGTACTTGAGCTGGTTGGCCAGCTCGTCGGCGGTCGCCTGGGTGAAGCTGCCGGAGATCTGCGCCCGGCCGCCGGTGATGGGCTCCTGGATGACGGGGGCGGAGATGACCACGCCGTCGAGGACCATGGCGACCTGGTTGCGCGGGGCCTGCGAGTTGAAGGCGGTGGTGGTGACCTTCGACCACTGGTCGGGGCCCTGGCCCTTGAACGAGAGCTGCACGAGCCACTCGCCGGTGGTCTGGTCGACGCCCGAGGAGGCGGAGTCGATCGAGGTGCCGGTGACGGCCGCCTTCTCCAGGACGTACTTGGCGGCGCCGTCGGCGCTGCAGCCGACGTACTGCTTGTCCGGGGCGTCCTGGGCTCCCTTGCCGGCGTCCTTGGAGCAGTCGAGCGTCTCGAACTGCTTCAGGGCGGCCGGGTCGATGCCGGTGGTGTTCATACCGGCCGCCGGGTCCTCGGGCGCCGCAGGCGCCGTGGGCATGGTGCTCGGCGGGGCGGTGGGCGCGGCACTGGCGCCGGGGCTGGCGCTCGCGTCCGGCTTGGCCGACGCCCCGTCCTGGCCGGACCCGGCCGAGGGGGTGGCGGCGGGGGCCGGGGTGGCGGCGGAGCCCGCCCGGGTCAGCGCCGACGACAGGGCACGGCCGGCCGGGGTGGCCCCGGTGTCGGGGGCTGCGGTCGCGTCGGGCTTCGGGGTCGCGTCGGGCTTCGGGGTCGCGGATTCTCCGGGTTCGGCCTTCTTGTCGCCCTTGCCGCCCTTGCCCGACGTCGTGGGCGACGGGGACGGGGTCGGCGCCTGGGTGGACAGCTGTCCCGGGGGTGCCGGTGACCCGGGCCCGACCGCCAGCACCTGGCGGAACCTCAGCTCCGCGGTGGTGCCGACCAGCTTGACGACCTCCTCCTGGCCCACGCCGGGGACGGAGATGAGGATGTTGTCACCGGCCTTGGCGACCTCGGCGTCGGAGATGCCGGTGCCGTTCACCCGGTCCCGGATGATGTTCACGGCGAGGTTGAGGCTCTCCTCGGTGGGAGCGCCTCCGGTCGCCGTTACGGGCTGCAGCGTCACTGTCGTGCCGCCGGCGAGGTCGAGGCCGTACTCGGGGGTGTATGCCTTGTTGAAGAGCATCACACCGCCCATGGCGAGGATGATCGCCAGGAGGAGCAGGAGCATGCGCCCCGGTCTGCTCTGGCTGCTGGTCGGTCGGGCCACTGGTCGTCAGTTCTTTCGGCTATAGGGGACGGGTGGGGATCCTGCTCACGGTTTCCTGCTCGTCGAGTCCTGACCCTCGCCGTGCTGCTCGGCCGTCTTCGGCACGTCGTGGACGGCCGGGTCGGCGGTACCGAGAGTGTCGCTGGTGCCGAGTGTGCCGGTGGTGGCCTTGAGGTCCTGCTCCACGTCGTCGACGGGGACCAGGACGCGGCCGATGGCCGCCTTGACCCAGCGGGTCTCGACCCCGGGGGCGATCTCCAGGATCACGTCGTCGGCGTCGATGGCCACCACGGTCGCGAACAGACCCGTCGTGGTCATCACGCCGGTGCCCGGGGTGAGACTGTTCTGCATCTTGGCCTGCTCCTGCTGCCGCTTGCGCTGCGGGCGGATGAGCAGGAAGTAGAACACCACGACCATGAGAGCGATCATGATCAAACTCGAATAGCTGTCGCCCACGGGGCCGCTCCCTCTCTTGAGAATGGCCGGCTCAAGCCGGACGTCTTGTACGGCCACGCCACTCAGCACGTCAGCCTACACAGCCGACCAAGCCTAGGAGTTTAGGCGAGCTGTTAGGAGCGCGGCAACGAGGTGACGTCTCGGCACGCGAGGAAGTTCCCGTTTCGATACCGTCGTCATCGACCTGTGATCGATTCCGTACGTCTCCCCTACGGTTCCCACGTTATATCTTTCCCGGTTCGTCTCCCAGGTCGACGAGGAACGAGGCGCCAAAGGCGTCCGGCGGCGGGGTCAGCCCGAGGTGGGTCCAGGCGGCGGCGGTCGCGACCCGGCCGCGGGGGGTGCGGGCCAGCAACCCCTGGCGTACCAGGAACGGCTCGGCCACCACCTCGACCGTCTCCGGCTCCTCCCCCACCGCGACCGCCAGCGTCGACAACCCCACCGGGCCACCGCCGAACCTGCGCAGCAGTGCCCCGAGCACCGCCCGGTCCAGCCGGTCGAGCCCCTCGGCGTCGACCTCGTAGAGGTTGAGCGCGGCCGAGGCGACGTCCCTGGTCACCACGCCGCCGGCCCGCACCTCGGCGAAGTCGCGGACCCGGCGCAGCAGGCGGTTGGCGATGCGGGGCGTGCCGCGCGAACGCCCGGCGATCTCGCGGGCGGCGTCGGCCGGCAGGGTGACGCCCAGCAGCCGCGAGGAGCGGTGCAGCACCTGCTCCAGCTCGGCGACCCCGTAGAAGTCCATGTGCGCCACGAAGCCGAAGCGGTCGCGCAGCGGCGCGGGCAGCATGCCCGCCCGGGTGGTGGCGCCGACCAGGGTGAACGGGGCGATCTCCAGGGGGATGGCGGTCGCCCCGGGGCCCTTGCCCACCACGATGTCGACGCGGAAGTCCTCCATGGCGAGGTAGAGCATCTCCTCGGCCGGCCTGGCCATCCGGTGGATCTCGTCGATGAACAGGACCTCGCCCTCCGACAGGGTCGACAGGATCGCCGCGAGATCGCCGGCCCGCTCCAGCGCCGGTCCCGAGGTGATCCTGAGCGGCACCGACAGCTCGGTCGCGATGATCATGGAGAGGGTCGTCTTGCCGAGACCGGGGCCGCCGCTCATCAGCACGTGGTCGGGGGGCCGGTTGCGCCGCAGCGCGCTCTGCAGCACCAGCGAGAGCTGCTCGCGCACCCGCGCCTGGCCGATGAACTCGTCCAGCCGCTTGGGCCGCAGGGCCGCCTCGATGTTCTGCTCGTCACCCTCGGCCTCCGGCGACACCAGATCCCGCTCGCTCACGCCCGTCCGCCTTCCCTCGCCGCCCGCAGGACCCTCATCGCACGCTCAGCATCCGCAGCGCGGCCTTGAGCAGGGCCGCCACCTGCGGGGTACGCCCCTCGGCGAGCGCGGTGTCGGCCTGGGGCGCGACCGCGGCGACGGCCTCGTCGGCGTCGCGGGCCGAGTAGCCGAGCCCGACCAGGCCGGAATGGACCTGGTCGCGCCAGGCGGGCACCGGGGCGTCGCCGTTGAGCGCCGCGGCGACGGCCTCCTCGGGGGTGCCGAGCTTGTCCTTGAGGTCGACGATGATCCGCTGGGCGCCCTTGGGGCCCACCCCGGGAACCCTGGTCAGCGCCTTGACGTCGGCGGCGGCCACGGCCATCCGGAGCGCGTTGGGGGTGTGCACGGCCAGCATGGCCAGCGCGACCTTGGGGCCGACCCCGCTGGCCGCCTGGAGCATCTCGAAGATGCCGCGCTCGTCGTCGGTGGCGAAGCCGAAGAGCGTCAGCGACTCCTCGCGGACCACCAGCGAGGTGGCCAGCCTGGCCTCCTCGCCCTGCCTGAGCGCCGCCAGCGTCATGGGGGTGCAGTGCACCCGGACCCCGACACCCCCGACCTCGACGACCGCCCCGTCGGGCGCGATCGCGGTCACCTGTCCCCGCACCGAGGCGATCACTTCGTGGTTCCTCTCGAGTATCCGGCACGGCCCCGGTCGCGGAAGTAGGCCGCGGCGGTCGTTCCCGGGGCGCCCGCGGCCCGGCCGGCCGCCCTGTCGGCCGCCTGGGCCGCGGCCTGGGCCAGCCTGTTCTGGGCGCCGCCCCGCCAGACGTGGCAGATCGCCAGGGCGAGCGCGTCGGCGGCGTCGGCGGGCTTGGGCATGGCGTCCAGCCGGAGCAGGCGGGTGACCATCGCGCCGACCTGCTGCTTGCCGGCCGTGCCGCTGCCGGTGATCGCGGCCTTGACCTCGGACGGCGTGTGCAGCGCCACCGGCAGCCCCCTGCGGGACGCGCACAGGATGGCCACGGCCGAGGCCTGCGCGGTGCCCATCACGGTCCTGAGGTTGTGCTGGGCGAAGACCCGCTCCACGGCCACCGCGTCGGGTCTGACCTCGTCGAGCCACTGCTCGATGCCGGCCTCGATCGCCACCAGCCGGGCGCCGATCTCGTCGTCGGCGGGGGTGTAGACCACCCCGACCCTGACCAGGCTCAGCGGCGCCCCTGGCCGGCCCTCGACCGCGCCGAGCCCGCATCGGGTAAGCCCGGGATCGACCCCCATCACCCGCAGCTCGGGCACCCGCACCGACACGCCTCCGCTCGCCGAACACCAGTTCGGTGGCAGACTCTACCGCCTGGAAGCGCGCCGCGCACGGCTCTCGCGGCTCCGCCGGAGTGGCCGGGGCGGCCCCGGCCCCCAGGGGCGCCCCGGGGGCCGGTCAGAGGTGCTGGGTGGCGGGGTCGACGTCCCGGGCGCGGCCGACCCGGTCGCGGAGCCGGTCCAGGCGGGTCATCACCGGCGTGGCCGAGATGCCGTGCACGACCAGGGAGGCCACCACCGTGAAGGCGACCACCGCCCACAGCTCCTCGGCCGGTACGCCGAAGTCGGCCTGGCCGAGGGCGTAGGCGAGGTAGAACAGCGAGCCGATGCCGCGGATGCCGAAGAACGCGGTCGCGATGCGCTCGCGCGGTCCGGCCCTGCCGCCCAGCTCGGCCAGCCATCCGGTCAGCGGGCGGATCACCAGGATCAGCAGCAGGCCGACGGCGGCGCCCCGCCAGGTGAGCGCGTTCAGCCCGCCGAGGGCGACGAAGCCGCCGAGCAGGACGATCAGCCACGCCGTGAACAGCCGCTCGATCTGCTCGATGAAGCCGTGCAGCACCCCGTTGTAGCCGTGGTGGCGCTCGGCGGCCCTGATCGTGCAGGCGGTCACGAACACCGCGATGAAGCCGTACCCGTGTACCAGCTCGGTCAGGCCGTAGGCCAGGAACGTCGCGGCCAGCGCCACGAACCCGTCGCGGTGCTCGGCCAGCCGCAGGTCGGAGACACGGGCGCGGAAGAACAGGCGCCCCAGCAGCTTGCCCATCAGCAGGCCGCCCACCACGCCGGCGCCGCACCGGTAGAGCACGTCGACCAGCGCCCACTCGCCCAGCCAGCCGGCTCCCCCGCTGACGGCCAGCGCGATCGCGGCGTACACCAGGGGGAAGGCCAGGCCGTCGTTGAGACCGGCCTCGGAGGTGAGGGTGAAGCGGACCTCGTCGTCCTTCTCCGAGTCGTCGTCCTTGTCGGGGTCGTCGTCCTTCTTCGAGTCGACGGGCTCCTCCGGGGCCTCGTCCTTGTCCGAGTCGACGGACTCCTCCGGCTCCTCCCGCTTGTCGGGCTTCTCCGACTCATCGGCCTCATCCGACTCGACGGGCTCGCCGACCTGTACGTCGGAGGCGAGGACCGGGTCGGTCGGCGCGAGCACGGCACCCAGCAGCAGCGCCGCCGCCAGCGGCCAGCCGAGCAGGCCGTAGGCGGCGGCGGCCACGCCGAGGACGGTCAGCGGGAGCGTCCAGCCCAGCAGGCGCCAGGTCGAGGACCACGAGCGCCGGCCGAAGGGACGGTTGATGGCCAGCCCGGCGCCCATCAGGGAGATCAACACGCATATCTCGGTGGCGTGCTCGACCAGGGCCCGGTGGGCGATCGGGTCGGCGTCGGGGAGCTCCAGCGGCAGGAGGTACAGGAGCAGGCCGCACAGCAGGCAGGCCAGCGGCAGGGAGAAGGGACGTCGGCTCAGGAGCTGCGGCAGGGTGGCCGCGAGCAGCGCAGCGACGCCCGCCACGGCGAAGATCAGATCAGGATTGCCCATCGTGCGCGTGATATGCCCCTGGCCAGACGGACAAACCTCGCAGGCAATATGAGATCAACCGAAAATCGCCGGGCGGCGGCCGTCAGGCGTCCAGCTTCTCCATGACCTCGTCGGAGACGTCGAAGTTGGCCCAGACGTTCTGGACGTCGTCGCTGTCCTCCAGGGCGTCGATCAGCCTGAAGACCTTGCGGGCGCCGTCCTCGTCGAGCGGGACGTTCAGCGTCGGCATGAACCCGGACTCGGCCGAGTCGTAGTCGATCCCGGCGTCCTGCAGGGCCTTGCGGACCGGGACGAGGTCGGTGGCCTCGGAGACCACCTCGAACTGGTCGCCCAGGTCGTTGACCTCCTCGGCGCCGGCGTCCAGCACCGCCGACAGCACGTCGTCCTCGCCCAGCTCGCCCTTGGGGACGAGCACGACGCCCTTGCGGTTGAACATGTACGACACCGAGCCGGGGTCGGCCAGCGAGCCGCCGTTGCGGGTCAGCGCGACGCGGACCTCGGAGGCGGCGCGGTTGCGGTTGTCGGTCAGGCACTCGATCAGCACGGCGACACCGCCGGGGGCGTACCCCTCGTACATGATGGTCTGCCAGTCGGCGCCGCCGGCCTCCAGGCCGCCGCCGCGCTTGCGGGCGCGCTCGATGTTGTCGATCGGCACCGAGTTCTTGCGCGCCTTGGTGATGGCGTCGTACAGCGTCGGGTTACCGTCGGGGTCGGGGCCGCCCGTCCGTGCCGCCACCTCGATGTTCTTGATGAGCTTGGCGAACAGCTTGCCGCGCTTGGAGTCGAGCGCGGCCTTCTTGTGCTTCGTCGTCGCCCATTTGGAGTGGCCGGACATCGCCTAGAGCTCCCTCACCATCTCAGCGAAATATGAATGCACACCGACATCCCCGGTGATCTCCGGGTGGAAGGACGTGGCGAGCAGCGGTCCCTGACGGACCGCGACGATCCTATCCCCAGGTTCGGCCAGCGCCAGCACTTCGACCTCCGAACCCACGGATTCGACCCAGGGAGCGCGGATGAAGACCGCCCGCATCCCCCCGCGACCGGCGAAGTCGATGTCGGCCTCGAAGGAGTCGACCTGGCGGCCGAAGGCGTTGCGGCGGACGACCATGTCGATGCCGCCGATCGTCTGCTGGCCCTCGATCCCGTCCTCGATCCGGTCGGCCAGCATGATCATGCCGGCGCAGGAGCCGTAGGCGGGCATGCCGGCCTTGATCCGCATGCGGAGCGGCTCCAGCAGCTCGAAGGTCTCGGCGAGCTTCCACATGGTGGTGGACTCCCCGCCCGGCACGACGAGGCCGTCGACCGCCTCCAGCTCCCGGGGGCGCCGCACGGCGACCGCCCGGGCGCCCACCGCCTCCAGGGCGCGCATGTGCTCGCGCACGTCGCCTTGGAGCGCGAACACGCCGATCGTGGGGGCGTTGGTCACCGGTGGTCCTTTCCGGGCGAGTGGGTCCTCCTCAGGGTATGACCCTCGCCCGGATCATCCCAAAACGATTTCTCCCCGCGGAGTCGGCCCCGGCCCGCCGGGGCCCGGCGGGCAGGGGACACGGCCTGCCGGGACCGTCTACCAGCCGCGGTCGGCCAGCCGGTGCGGGGCCGGGATCTCGTCGACGTTGATCCCGACCATGGCCTCGCCCAGGC
This sequence comes from Streptosporangium sp. DT93, assembly GCF_049844535.1. Lineage (NCBI taxonomy): Bacteria > Bacillati > Actinomycetota > Actinomycetes > Streptosporangiales > Streptosporangiaceae > Streptosporangium > Streptosporangium sp. DT93. The sequence continues at coordinate 294,410 of NZ_JBNCLF010000008.1, read as the reverse complement.
CGCGGGAGACCTTGGCGATCACGTCGGGGTCGTCGTGGAAGGTGGTGGCCTTGACGATCGCGGAGGCCCGCTCGGCCGGGTTGCCGGACTTGAAGATGCCCGAGCCGACGAACACGCCCTCGGCGCCGAGCTGCATCATCATCGCGGCGTCGGCCGGGGTGGCGATGCCCCCGGCGGTGAACAGCACCACCGGCAGCTTCCCGGCCCTGGCGACCTCGGCGACCAGCTCGTACGGGGCCTGGAGCTCCTTGGCCGCGACGAACAGCTCGTCCTCGGGCAGCGAGGAGAGCCGCTTGATCTCGCCGCGGATCTTGCGCATGTGCATGGTGGCGTTGGAGACGTCGCCGGTGCCGGCCTCGCCCTTGGAGCGGATCATCGCCGCGCCCTCGGTGATGCGGCGCAGCGCCTCGCCCAGGTTGGTGGCGCCGCAGACGAAGGGCACGGTGAAGCGCCACTTGTCGATGTGGTTGGCGTAGTCGGCCGGGGTGAGGACCTCGGACTCGTCGATGTAGTCGACGCCGAGCGACTGCAGGACCTGGGCCTCGACGAAGTGGCCGATGCGGGCCTTGGCCATGACCGGGATCGAGACGGCGGCGATGATGCCGTCGATCATGTCGGGGTCGCTCATCCGGGAGACGCCGCCCTGGGCGCGGATGTCGGCGGGCACCCGCTCGAGGGCCATGACGGCGACGGCGCCGGCGTCCTCGGCGATCTTCGCCTGCTCGGCGTTCACGACGTCCATGATGACGCCGCCCTTGAGCATCTCTGCCATGCCGCGCTTGACCCGGGCGGTTCCGGTGACGGTGGTCTCGCTGACTTCGGGCGTGCTGCTGGACACGGGCTCTACCTCACGACGTCTGCTGCGGGTCACGGGCCGCCCCGGGGGACGGCCGCTGTCGCCTCCATCGTAGGCGCAGGGCGGCCTTTCCCCTCACATGCCACCTTGTCACGCTTGACGCTGCCCGTTGGACATCATGTAAGGGTCGCGGGTCAGGGGATGACGGGTTTGGCCGAGGCCAGCACGACCCAGACCTGGCCGGGGGCGAAGTTCATCGGATCTCCCGCCTCGGTGGTGAAGACGGTGCCCTTCTTCTCCGAGGGCCGCGACCAGCGGGCCTTGAACGCCTGGCCGTCGCGCAGCACCACGGCCCTGCCCTTGCCGGTGGTGTGCACCAGCGGGGTGTAGCTCTGGTTCTTGTCGTGGAACTGCGAGCGCTCGGTCCTGGTGTACTGGACGACGATCGTGGGGGCGCCGAGCTGGCCGCCCTCGGCGGACATGTCCTTCTTGCCGTCCTGCCAGATCAGCCATCTGCCCGCGGGCTCCGACCAGACGAACGCGAAGCGCGCCGCCGGGTAGCGCACGGTGTAGCTCTTGCGCGGCGTGCCCCCTTCGGGGGCGTCGCCGAAGGTGAAGCCGATGTCCTTGGCCCTGGTCGCCTTGGGCGCCCCGGCCAGCAGCCGCCGGGTCTCGGCGAAGAGGTTGTAGGGGGCGAAACGCCCCGGCTGGCGGAAGTACGCGCCCGGCTGGCGGCTGTCGGAGACGTCGAAGAGCGGTGCCTCGGCGATGAAGGGGAGCATCTTGGTCTGCGCGCCCGAGTAGGCGAAGGCGGGCCTGCCGAACTGGGGGACGATGTGCAGGTCGGAGATCCGGGCGCTGCGGACCGGGCCGATCTTGGCCGGGAGTTTCGAGGAGAAGATCGCCATCAGCCGGGTCAGGCCCGCCTCGACCTGCTCGACGTAGACCACGTCCGCGCTCTTCAGGCCGAGCTGCGGCTTGCCGGCGGCGGTGTTCTCGATCTTCACCGCGAGCACGGGCTTTCGGGCCGAGCCCGGCATACCGGTGAAGGGGTGCGTCGGCTCGGGCTCCGGGGCCGGGGTCGGGGCCGCGCTGGGCTCACCGGTCGCGCCCTGGGCGTTGCCCGCAGGGGCGGGCTCGTCGGACGAGCAGGCGGCGGCCGGCGCCAGCAGCGCGACTCCCGCCACCACGACGGTGATCCTCCGGCGCACCCGCACGACGCGTCTCCTCCAGCTAGGCCACTCGGCACGAACGCCAAGAGCCTACCGGTGTCCGACTTGTCAGATACTCCGGTTCATGCACCCCTTAATCGGCATATATGCGCTATTCGGCGGCCAGTGCGGCCGGGGGCGCGTCGTCGATCTCGAAAAAGTCCGGGTACGCGGTGTGCCCGGCCAGCCGGAGCGTGCGGGCCAGCGGGCGGCGCTGCGCCGTACGGGTCACGCCCACCGCGTTGTTGTAGAACCGGCGGGCGTACAGGACCTTCGCCACCGCGGCGCCCAGCTCCTCCAGCAGGTCCGGCCCGGTCCTGGTCCCGGCCAGCCGGTCCCGGAAGCGCTCCTGGTCCACGACCGCCCGCAGGGTGCGCGACAGGTCGCTCTCGGCGTGCTCGCGCTCCTCGGGACCCGCCGTACGGGCCTCGTGGGCGGCGGCGGCCAGCACCAGGCTCGTCGCCGGGTCCAGCATCCGGGAGGCCGCCAGCTCCAGGCTGACGGCCGTCCGCCGCACCAGCGCGGCGTCCAGCGACTCGCGGGCCAGCTCCAGCCGGATGTGCAGCCGGTCCAGCCGGCCTGCCCTCCAGGAGACGTAGACGGCCAGGAGCACGACGAGCGCGACCGCCACCAGGATCGTCGTCGTCACGACCGGCCGTCCCCTTCGGCCGCCGTGCCGACCAGGGCGGCGTTCCCGGCGTTCCCGGCCGTCCCGGCGTTCCCGGCCCCGCCCGAGCCGCCGGCTCCGCCGGCCCCGTTCGCCGTTCCGGCCCCGTCGCCCCCGTCGGCCCCGTCGGCCGCGGAGGCCCGGCCGTCCCGGTCGCCCCGATCGTCGGGGGCGTCCCGGTCGCCGTCGTCGTCCTCCTCGACCCCGGTCGTGCTCGCCGTGCTCGCGACGGTCTCGTAGACCCTCAGCACGTCGCGGGCGACCGTCGACCAGTCGTACTTGCGCACGGCCCGCCGGGCCTCCTGGGAGAGCGTCGCCCGGCGCGCGGGGTCGTCCAGCAGCGCGGCGGCCTCGCGGGCCAGCGACACCGCGTCGCCGGTGGCGAACAGCGCCCCGGCCCTGCCCCCGTCGAGCACCTTGGCGAAGGCCGGGATGTCGCTCGCCAGGATCGCCGCCCCCGCCGACATCGCCTCGGTCAGCACGATGCCGAAGCTCTCCCCGCCCAGGTTGGGCGCGCAGAAGACGTCCACCGTGTGGTAGGCGCGGACCTTGTCCTCCTCGCTGACCATGCCGAGCAGGCCGATCCGGTCGTGGAGGGCGGCCGGGACCCGCTCCAGCACCTCGGCGGCGTCGCCGGGGCCGGCCAGCAGCAGGCGCAGCGCGGGCCGCTCGGCGGCCAGCAGGGCGAACGCCTCCAGCAGCACCGGCAGGCCCTTGCGCGGCTCGTCCATCCGTCCCAGGAAGCCGATCACCTCGCCCTCGTCCCACCCGGGCAGCGGCTCGCCCTCGGCGTAGCGGCCGACCGCCACCCCGTTGGGGATCAGCACGGCGTCGCCGCCCATGAACTCGACCAGCGTCTTCCTGGCCGCGTCGGAGACCGCGATCCTGCCGGTGATCTTCTCCAGCGCGCTCATGATGAGCGGCACCCCGGCCGCGAAGGAGCGGGAGTTGCCGTACGAGGCGTGGAAGGTCGCCACGATCGGCCCCCTGGCCACCCAGCAGGCGAGCAGGCCCAGCGACGGGATGGCCGGCTCGTGCACGTGCAGCACGTCGAACCGGCCCTCGCGCACCCAGCGCCGCACCCGGTTCGCCGACAGGAACCCGAACGACATCCTGGCCACCGACCCGTTGAAGGGCACCGGGATCGCGCGGCCGGCCGAGGTCACGTACGGGGGCAGCGGCGCGTTGTCCGCCGCCGGGGAGATCACCGAGACGTGGTGGCCGTCGGCCATGAGCGCCTCGGCGAGGTCGCGGATGTGCACCTGCACGCCGCCGGGCACGTCCCAGGTGTAGGGGCAGACGATGCCGATCCTCATGCCTTGGGCTCCAGGTCCTCGAGCCACAGGCGCTGCAGCATGTGCCAGTCCTCGGGGTGCTCGGCGATGCCCTTCTCGAAGACGGTGGCCAGGCTCTGCATCGCCGCGGCCACCCTCTCCTTCCTGTCGCCCTCGGCGGGGATCTCGATCTCGTCGTAGAACTGCAGTCCCCAGCCGGACTCGGTGAAGTAGGGCAGGGCCGGGATGAGCGGCGCCCCGGTGTGCACGGCCAGCAGGCCGGGTCCGGCGGGCATGCGGGTGGCCGAGCCGAAGAACTGCACCTCGACCCCCTTGGCGGTCAGGTCCCGCTCGGCCGGCAGCGCCACCGGCAGTCCGGCGCGCAGGCGCTGCGCCAGGGTGCCGAAGGTGTGGCCGTCCCCGCCGGTGAGCGGGAGCACCTCCATGCCCAGGCCCTCGCGGAAGGCGGTGTAGCGGTGGAACAGCGACTCGGGCCTGAGCCGCTCGGCGACCGTGGTGAACGGGTGGCCCGTCTTGGCGAACCACGCGCCGGCCTGGTCCCAGTTGCCGGTGTGCGGCAGGGCCATGACCACTCCCCTGCCCGCGGCGAGGTGCTCGTAGACCGGTTCGGCCCCGGCCACGCTCATCCGGGAGACGATCTCCTCGACGGACATCGAGGGCAGCCGGAACACCTCGTGGAAGTAGCGGAAGTAGGAGCGCATCCCGGCGCGGGAGAGCGCGCGGATCGCCGGATCGCCGGGCGAGGCGCCCTTGACCCTGGCGAGGTTGGCCTCCAGCCTGAGCACGGACTTCCCGCGGCGCCTCCAGAGCAGGTCGGCCGCGGCGCGGAAGGCGGCGGCGGTGAGCCGCTCTGGCAGGCGGGGCACGACCGTCCAGCCGGCGCCGAAGGCGGCCGCGACGAGACGGTCCTGGGGGGAGGGCGTGTCGGTCATCCATCTTTCCGATCAGCGAAGGGTGCGGGGCGAGGCGGAGACGGCCTGCCGGCGCACGTTCAGCAGGCGCTGGACCACGGTGACCGCGCTGGCCACGGCGAGCAGCCACAGCCCCACGGGCAGCACGTACGGCACGCCGAGGCCGCCGAGCCCGGCCGAGACCAGGCCCACGACCAGGCGTTCGGGCCGCTCGGCGAGGCCGACGTCGCACGTCATGCCCAGCGCCTCGGCCCTGGCCTTGATGTAGGAGACCACCGCGCCCGCCACGAGGCAGAACAGCGCCACCCCGGCCAGCACCGGCTGGTCGCTCACGACGAACCACCACGCGAGCGCGGAGAAGATGCCGGCGTCGCCGACCCGGTCGAGGGTGGAGTCGAGGAAGGCGCCCCAGACGCTCCCGGGGCCCGTCATCCTGGCCATCACCCCGTCCAGGAGGTCGGCGAACACGAAGAAGGTGATCACCACCGTGCCGGCGAACAGCTGGCCCCTGGGGTAGAAGAACAGGGCCGCGGCGACCGTTCCCAGGGTGCCCGCGGCGGTGACCGCGTTGGGGCTGACCCCGTGGCGGACGAGCGTACGGCCCAGCGGGGTCAGGACTCGGGTGACGGCGGGGCGCAGGAGTTTCAACATCGCGCTCCGATCGTAGGCCAACCGGCCTGCGGGCGCGCGACGGCCGGGTCGGCGGACGGCCGGCGGACGATCGGCCGACAAGCGGCGTACGGGCGGCGTACGGGCGGCCGGCGGGCGGCCGGCGGGCGGCGGGGCGCGGCCCGCACGCGACCCGCGACCGCGCGTCCCGCGTTCGTCGTTAGCGATTCGATCTTCATCTCGCAAGAGGATCGCCTTATCCCTCTTGTGATATTCGCCACATGGGTATTTGGTGAACAGACCGCGTCCGTCGGCGTACGGGTGCGGCGGCGGACCCCCCGGAGTGCGGTCCCATCGGGCCGCGCTCCTTCGGCAACGACGCGGGAGGCGATGTGGCGGACAGAACGACCGGCGGAGCAGCGGGAGCCGCGGGGAGGGCACCCGCGGCCGACCAGCCGGACATGATTAGAAATGTCGTACTGGTCGGCCATTCCGGCGCCGGGAAGACCACGCTGGTCGAGGCCCTGCTGGAGGCGACGCGGACCGTCTCGCGGCCCGGCCGGGTCGAGGACGGCACCACCGTGAGCGACTTCGACGAGGTCGAGGTGCGCCAGCAGCGCTCGGTGAACCTCACCCTGTCCCCGGTGGTGCACGACAGCATCAAGATCAACCTTCTGGACACGCCCGGCTACGCCGACTTCGTCGGTGACCTGCGCGCCGGGCTGCGTGCGGCCGACGCGGCGCTGTTCGTCGTCCCGGCCACCGACGGCGTGGACGGCCTGACCAGGATGCTCTGGGAGGAGTGCGCCTCGGTCGGGATGCCCCGCGCGGTGGTGATCACCAAGATGGACCACCAGCGGGCCGACTTCGAGTCGGCCCTGGCCGCCTGCCAGGAGGCGTTCGGCGAGGGGGTCTCCCCGCTGTACCTGCCGGTGGTGACCAACGGCAGGGTGAACGGCCTGATCGGGCTGCTGACCCAGAAGTTCTACAACTACGCCACCGGCAGCCGCACCGAGAACGCGCCGGGACCGGCCTACGCCGACCAGATCGAGCTCTACCGGGGCGCCCTGATCGAGGGCGTCATCCAGGAGAGCGAGGACGAGTCCCTGATGAACCGCTACCTCGCCGGCGAGGAGATCGAGACCAAGGCCCTCATCGAGGACCTGGAGAAGGCGGTCGCGCGCGGCGGCTTCTACCCGGTGCTGGCCGCCGGGGCGGGGGTGGGCGCGCTGGAGATCCTGGAGCTCGTCACCCAGGGCTTCCCCTCACCCCTGGAACACCCGCTGCCCGAGGTGACCACGATCGACGGCGCGCCCGTCCCCGGCCTGTCCTGCGACCCCGAGGGCCCGCTGGTCGCCGAGATCGTCAAGACCACCAGCGACCCGTACGTGGGCCGGATCAGCCTGGTCCGCGTCTTCTCCGGCACGCTGCGCCCCGACATGACCGTGCACGTCTCCGGGCACGGCCTGGCCGACCGCGGGCACGAGGACCACGACGTGGACGAGCGCATCGGCGCCCTGTCCTCACCGCTGGGCAAGCTCCAGCGCACCGCTCCCAAGTGCGTGGCCGGGGACATCGCCGCGGTCGCCAAGCTCTCGCGCGCCGAGACCGGCGACACCCTCTCCGAGAAGGAGAACCCGCTGCTGATGACGGCCTGGACGATGCCGGAGCCCCTGCTGCCGGTGGCGATCCAGCCCCGTTCCAAGGCCGACGACGACAAGCTGGGCCAGGCGCTGCAGCGGCTGGTCGCCGAGGATCCGACGCTGCGGCTGGAGAACAACCCCGAGACCCGCCAGCTCGTCCTGTGGTGCCTGGGCGAGGCCCACGCCGACGTGCTGCTCGACCGGCTGAGCAGGCGGCACGGCGTGGAGGTGGAGAAGATCGAGCTGCGGGTGCCGCTGCGGGAGACCTTCGGCGGCACCTGCCAGGCGTTGGGCCGCAACGTCAAGCAGAGCGGCGGTCACGGCCAGTTCGCGGTCTGCCACCTGGAGGTCGAGCCCCTGCCGTCCGGCGGGGGCTTCGAGTTCGTGGACAAGATCGTCGGCGGGGTGGTGCCGCGCCAGTTCATCCCCTCGGTGGAGAAGGGCGTGCGCACCCAGATGCAGCGCGGGGTGGTCGCCGGATATCCCATGGTGGACGTGCGGGTGACCCTCTACGACGGCAAGGCCCACTCGGTCGACTCCTCCGACATGGCCTTCCAGATCGCCGGGGCGCTCGCGCTGAAGGAGGCCGCGGCCAAGGTGCCCACGCTGCTGCTGGAGCCGGTCGACGAGGTCTCCGTGCTGGTCGCCGACGAGCACGTGGGCGCGGTGATGTCCGACCTGTCCTCGCGCCGGGGACGGGTGCTGGGCACCGAGCCGGTGGGCGTGGGCCGCACCCTGGTCAGGGCCGAGGTGCCCGAGCTGGAGATCACCCGCTACTCGATCGACCTGAGGTCGATGTCACACGGTACGGGCACCTTCCGCCGTGTCTTCCTGCGCTACGAGCCGCTCCCCTCGCACCTGGTGGAGAAGGTCACCACCTGAGGCCGCCCGCGAGGCACGCGCCCGGCGGGGGAGACGTCCCGCCGGGCACACGCCTCACCTGCGGCCCTTCCGTAACGGAGTCATCACGAAACGATTTCTTTTTTCTGGCCGGAGCACACCGGCCCGGATGCCAGACTGAGGAATCATGCGAAACGGACGCCCTCTGCTGGCCGCTACCGCACTCGCCGTTCTGACCACCGGCGCCGCCTACACCTTCGGCCCCGACACCGCGCCCGGCCGTCCCAGGAGCGCCGGAAGCGCCGAGAGCGCCCCGGCCCGTACCGGCGCCGGGGACGCCGCCACGGGCGCGGGCGGCACCGACGGCGCGACGACCGCCGCCTCGGCGCGCTGCGACGTGGACCCGAGATACCCCAAGCGCCAGCTGCGCGGGATCTGGATCGCCACGGTCAAGAACATCGACTGGCCCTCGCGGACCGGCCTGCCGGTCGCCCGCCAGCAGGCCGAGTACGTCAGGATCCTCGACAGCGCGGTCAAGCGGCGGTTCAACGCGGTGTTCGTCCAGATCCGCCCCGCCTCCGACGCGCTGTACCGGTCGTCGCTGGAGCCGTGGTCGCAGTACCTGACCGGCGTCGCGGGCAAGGACCCGGGCTGGGACCCGCTCCCCTTCCTCGTGGCCGAGGCCCACCGGCGCGGCCTGGAGTTCCACGCCTGGTTCAACCCCTACCGGGCCTCCTCCGACGGGAACCTGGCCGCGCTGCCCCCAGGCCACCCCGCCCGGCAGCACCCGGGCTGGATCGTCAGGTACAACGGCCTGGCCTACTACAACCCCGGCCTGCCCTCGGTCCGCGAGCACGTCACCAAGGTCGTCACCGACGTGGTGAGCCGCTACGACGTCGACGGCGTCCACTTCGACGACTACTTCTACCCCTACCCCGTCGCGGGCGCCACGTTCGACGACCGCGCCGCCTTCGCCAAGTACGGCAAGGACAGGAAGCTGGCCGCCTGGCGCCGTTCCAACGTCAACACGCTGATCGCCCAGGTCGACAAGGCCGTGCACGCGACCAGGAACAGCGTGAAGTTCGGCGTCAGCCCGTTCGGGATCTGGCGCAACAAGGCCCAGGACCCGACCGGCTCGGCCACCGGCGGCATGTCCGCCTACGACGCGATCTACGCCGACGCCCGGCACTGGATCCGCAAGGGCACGGTCGACTACGTCATCCCGCAGCTGTACTGGCCCCGGGCCTTCGCGGTCGCCGACTACGACGTGCTGATGCCCTGGTGGGCGAACGAGGTCAAGGGCACCGATGTGCAGCTCTACATCGGCCAGGCCCTCTACCAGGTCGGCACCACCGCCACCCCCGCCTGGACCAGGCCCGGCGAGCTGCCCTCCCACCTGCAGCGCAACCGCGCCTACCCGCAGATCTCCGGCGACGTCTACTTCAGCGCCAAGCAGCTCTCCACCAACCCGCTGGGGGTGCTGGACCGCCTCGTCAAGAACCACTACGCGCGCCCGGCGCTGCTGCCCCTGATGAAGGACCGCGGCGGCCGGGCACCGGCCACGCCCGCCGACGTGCGCCTTCAGGGCACCTCGCTCAGCTGGAGGGGGTCGGCGGACGCGCGCTCCTACGCGGTCTACCGGATCGCCTCCGGCAGACCCGGCGAGTGCGCCACCGCCGACGCCCGCAACCTCGTCGCGATCGTCCCGGCCGCCGCCGGGGACCGCCAGGCCTTCACCGCTCCCGGCGGGGGCACCTACCTCGTCACCGCGCTGGACCGGCTGCAGAACGAGAGCGCGCCGGGCGGGACCTGATCCCGTACGGCGCGCCGGCCACCGGCCTGCCGATCGACCGGCGGGCCGGCCCGGGGGCCGGCTGGACCCGGACGCGATCTTCCCCTACGGTGCCAGCCTTGACCGAAGCTGAAGGGGAGGTCGTTCGTGAAGCGGACGCTTGTCGCGTTTGCGGTGGTATTGGGCTTGCTGTGGCCGGGTGCCGCGCACGCCGCCACCACGCAGGCGGACGAACAGGTGGTGCTGATCGGCATCCCCGGCCTGCGGTGGAGCGATCTCGGCCCGGCGGCCACCCCGAACCTGTGGCGGCTGGCCGGCCGCAGCGCCGTCGGCTCGCTGTCGGTGCGCACGGTGGGCCGGACCGCCTGCCCCTACGACGGGTGGCTGACGGTCTCGGCCGGGGTGAGGTCGGCGGTCGGCTACGGCTGCGGGCTGCCGCCGACGCCCGAGCCCTCCGGCACCGGCGCGGTCATCCCCGACTACTCCTACCTGCACGACGTCGCCCGGCAGCGCAACGCGGGCGCCCTCGGCCAGGCCCTGCGCGCCGCGGGGCGGTGCACGCTGGCGATCGGCCCCGGCGCCGCGCTGGCCCTGGCCGACCGGTCGGGCCGGGTCGACGTGTACGCCCCCTCCCCCGCCCAGGCCGACCCCGCCCTGCTGGCCAGGTGCCCGGTGGCCGCCGTCGACATCGACGACCTGATCAGGCCGTACGTGACCGGCGGGCGGCTGTCGGCCGACCCCGAGCCGCTCACGGAGCCGCAGCGGGCGGCCGGGCTGCGGCTGGCCGACACCAGGGCCGGGGCGGTGCTGGGGGCCCTGCCCGAGAACGCGCGCGTGCTGCTGGCGGGCCTGTCCGACCACGCCGGCGACCCGCACCTGCGGGTGGCCATGCTGAGCGGCGGGCAGGCGTCCGGCCGCTTCCTGGGGGCGGCCTCCACCCACCGCGACGACACCACGATCCTGCCGGACATCACCGCGACCGTGCTCTCCCTGGCCGGCGTGGCGACCCCGCAGGAGGTGATCGGGGTGCCCTGGCAGGCGAGCGGGCGGCGCACCGGCGGCGTCGAGGCGGCCAGGCTGGAGCTGGACCGGGCCGACGTGGCCGGGCAGACGATCCGGCAGGCGGGCGGGGTGTTCTTCACCACGGTCGCCGTGCTCCAGGTCGCCTTCTACCTGACCGCCTTCCTGCTGCTGCGCCGCAGGCGCGGCCTCACCGGCATCCGGGTGGCCGCGGTGGCGCTGGCCTCGCTGCCGGTCTCGACGTACCTGGTCAACCTCGTCGGCTGGCACCGCACGGGGACCCCGCTCGTGGCGCTGGTCGGCGGGATCGTCGTCTCGGCGCTGCTGCTGACCGCACTGGCGCTGGCCGGTCCCTGGCGGCGTGCCCCGCTCGGCCCCCTGGCGGTGGTGGCGGGGGCGACCGCGGCGGTCCTGGCGGGCGACCTGCTGACCGGGACGACGTTGCAGCTCAACAGCGTGATGGGCTACAGCGCGGTGGTCGGGGCCCGCTACTACGGGCTGGGCAACATCCCCTTCGCGCTCTTCGCGACCTCGGTGCTGCTGCTGGCGGCCACGATCGCGCACCGGCTGACGCGCGGGGGCCGCACGACCGCCGCGGTCGCCGTGGTGGCGGGGCTGGGGGGGTTCGCGATGATCCTGGGCGGCTGGCCCGGGGTGGGCAGCGACTTCGGCGGCGTGATCGCGTTCGTGCCGGGCATCGCGGTGACCGCGCTGCTGATCGCGGGCAGGCGGGTCTCGATCGTCAAGCTGGGCGCGTTCTGCGTGGCGGGCGGCGTCGTCGTGATGGCCATCGCCTACCTGGACTACCTGCGCCCGCCGGGCTCGCGCACCCACCTGGGACGCTTCGTCGGCCAGGTGTTCACCGGCGAGGCCCTGGAGGTCATCGGCCGCAAGTTCGGCGCGATGATCGGCACCCTGCTCAGCCCCAACCTGATGCCGGTCGTGATCGCCGCCGTGGCCTTCCTGGTGTACGCGCTGCTGCGGCCCGAGCAGGCGACCGCCGGGGTGCTGCCCGCGGCGTTCACGCACTCCCCCGCGCTGCGGGCCGGACTGGTCGGCACGCTGGTCAGCGGCGTGGTCGGCATGCTGGTCAACGACTCGGGCGCCGCGGTGCTGTCCATGGCGCTGGCGCTCGCGGTGCCGCTGACGCTCGCGGTGGGGATCAGGGCCCTGCAGGCCGGAGCCCGCCCCTACGCGGAGGCGGGCCAGGAGCCGGCGAGCAGTTCCCTGGTGTCGCGCAGCAGCTGAGGAAGGACCTTGGTCTGGCCGACCACGGGCATGAAGTTGGTGTCCCCGCCCCACCTGGGCACCACGTGCTGGTGCAGGTGGGCGGCGATACCGGCGCCGGCCACGCCGCCGAGGTTCATGCCCACGTTGAAGCCCTGCGCGCCGCTGGCCTTGCGCAGGGCGACCAGGGCCCGCCGGGTGAAGTCGGCCAGCTCGGCGGTCTCGGGCCCGTCCAGGTCCGTGTAGTCCGGGACGTGCCGGTAGGGGCAGACCATCAGGTGCCCCGAGTTGTACGGGTAGAGGTTGAGCAGCGCGAAGACCGACTCGCCCCGGGCGACGATCAGGCCGTCCTCGTCGCTCATCCGGGGGATCTCGCAGAACGGGCAGCCGTCCTCGGGGCCGGAGCCGGTCGGTTTGCTGGCTCCCTTGATGTAGGCCATCCGGTGAGGAGTCCAGAGTCTCTGGAACGCGTCCGGTGTCCCCGCCCCGTGCTGCGCCTCCGGCTCGTTGCTCATGGCCGCCAGCATATTGCCACGCCCGTCCCGCCGATCCCGCCGGGCTCGGGCCCCGGCCCGCCGGGGCCTCTCCCCGCATGTCACCGTATCGCCGGACGAATAAGGCAGATTTCCGGCAGAATCCCCCTGCACGAGCAACGACAGCCAAGGAGCCCCCATGACCGACGTCTCCGTCGAGCGACCGACCGAGGAGACCGCGTCTCCCTCCGAGGCGAGCGGCAGGCCCGCCCGCCCGTTCTCCCTGAGCCTGTCCCTGTCCACCGTGGAGCCTCCGCTGCCGTCCCTGGGCGAGCCGGCTCCCTCCCCGGAGGGGTCCGCTCCCTCTCCGGAGGGGTACACGCCCTCCCCGGACGAGCCCGGGTCCCTCCGGGACGAGCCCGAGCCCTCCTCGGACGAGGCCGATCTTTTCCGGGAACAGCCGGAGTCCCTGCGGGACGAGCCCGCGACCTTCCGGGACACGCCGGAGTCCTTCGCGGACGAGCCCGTCCTGACCGTGGTCGAGGTGGACCCCTCCCCGGCGCCCTCCCCGTCGGACGGGCCGCTCCCCGCGTCCCCCGCCGAGGACGCGCCCGACCGGCCGGAGCCCGCGCCGCGGCCGATCTCGGTGATCCCCCCGGCTCCGCCCGTGTCCTCCCCGGCGGCCGGGGCCGTGGTGAAGGGCCGGATCAAGGTGGCCGACGAGGTGGTGGAGAAGGTGGCGGCCCTCGCCGCGCTGGAGGTGGCGGGCGTGGCCGAACTCCGCGACGACTCCTCCAGGGCCGCGGAGCCGTCACGCCTCCGCGCCGGTTCCGATTCCGGTTCGGGTTCTGGTTTCGGCTCCGGCTCCGGCTCCGGCGGGACCAGGCGAGGCCCGCGGGGCGTCAGCGCGCACGTCCAGGACCGCACGGCCGCGGTGGACGTGACGATCGTGACCGAGTACGGGCACGTGGTGATGGACGTGGCCAACGAGGTCAAGACCAACGTGGCCCGGACCATCAGCCTGATGCTGGGCATGCGGGTCGTCGAGGTCAACGTCAACGTGGACGACGTCCGCCTGCCCGGCGAGAACGGCTGAGCCGTCCGGAAACGGCCGGGCGGCCTGACGCCGCGTGCGATCCGCGGGGGCCGCGGGTCCCACCGTCACCTGATCGGCCGATGTCCCCCGATCACGTCGGGACGCGGCGCCGGGACGTGTCCCACGAGCGGCGCCGTGCGGCTCACACCTCCGGAAGGGAGGGGTCGGGCCTCCAGGGGTGGGGTGCGGTGACGGCCCAGCGTTCATGGTCGCGCCAGGCCCCGTCGATGTAGAGGTAGGCCGGAGACAGCCCTTCGTAACGGAACCCCAGGCGCCGGGCCAGGGCCAGGGACGCCTCGTTCTCCGGCTGGATGTTGGCCTCCAGCCGGTGGAGCCGCAGGCCGGTGAAGGCGTGCCGCAGGGTGGCGGTGAGGCCGTCGGTCATGTACCCCTGCCCCGCGGACGGGGCGAAGGCCGCGTAGCCGAGGGACGCGCCCTGGTAGCGGCCCCGGATGATCGAGTTGACGTTGACCATGCCGGCGGCCGCGCCGGTCTCCCGGACGCGGATCAGGAAGCCCAGGTTGACGTCGCCGTCGAAGCGACGCATCCAGACCCGGAACTCCTCCGCGGTCGCGGGCAGTTGCATCCACGGCCGGTGCAGATCAGCGCTGGCCCGTACGAGCGAGCAGAACTCGTCCTGGTCGGAGAGGGTGAGCGGGCACAACTCGACCCGTGATGGCATTTCGGACATGGGCCAACGTTAGGGCCTGGTGAGGGCGGCGGATCGCCCGAGTGATCCGTCCGCGGACCAGGACTCCCGGGACGTCGCCGATCGGGCGGGCCCCGGCGGGACGCGGACCCCCGGCGGGACCGGGCGAGGTCTCACCGGGGGCTCTCACCGAGGGCTCTCATCAAGGACGCAGGGGGCCTCAGACCTGGGCGCGGCGCTCGATCGCGCCGACGATCTCCGCGAGCGCCTCGTCGACCGGCACGCCGTTCTTCTGCTCGCCGTTGCGGAAGCGGAAGGAGACCGCGCCGGCCGCGATGTCCTCGTCGCCGGCCAGCAGCATGAAGGGCACCTTGGACTTCTGCGCGTTGCGGATCTTCTTCTGCATCCGGTCGTCGGAGGCGTCCACCTCGATCCTGATCCCCTTGGCGCGGGCCTTGGCCGCGAGCTCCTGGAGGTAGGACACGTGGGCCTCGGCGATCGGGATGCCGACCACCTGGACCGGCGCGAGCCAGGGGGGGAACGCGCCCGCGTAGTGCTCGACCAGGACGCCGAAGAAGCGCTCGATCGAGCCGAACAGCGCCCGGTGGATCATCACGGGCTGCTGCCGGGACCCGTCGGCTGCCTGGAACTCCAGGTCGAAGCGCTGCGGCAGGTTGAAGTCGAGCTGAATCGTCGACATCTGCCAGGTCCTGCCGATCGCGTCCCGGGCCTGGACGGAGATCTTCGGCCCGTAGAAGGCCGCGCCGCCCGGGTCGAGGACCAGCTCCAGCCTCTCCGCCTCGGCGACCTCGCGCAGGGTCTCGGTCGCCTCCTCCCAGTCCTCGTCGCTGCCGACGAACTTGACCGGGTCCTTGGTCGACAGCTCCAGGTAGAAGTCGTCCAGGCCGTAGTCGCGGAGCAGATCCAGCACGAAGCGCAGCAGCGACGTCAGCTCGTCGCGCATCTGCTCGCGGGTGCAGTAGATGTGCGCGTCGTCCTGGGTGAGACCGCGCACCCGGGTCAGGCCGTGGATCACGCCGGACTTCTCGTAGCGGTAGACCGTGCCGAACTCGAACAGCCGCAGCGGCAGCTCACGGTAGGAACGCCCGCGCGCCTTGAAGACCAGGTTGTGCATCGGGCAGTTCATCGGCTTGAGGTAGTACTTGGCGCCTTCCAGCTCCATGGGAGGGAACATGCCGTCGGCGTACCACTCCAGGTGGCCGGAGGTCTCGTACAGCTTCTGCTTGGTGATGTGCGGGGTGTTGACGAAGGAGTACCCGGCCTCCTCGTGGCGTCTGCGCGAGTAGTCCTCCATCGCGCGGCGGATCACGCCGCCCTTGGGGTGGAAGACCGGCAGGCCCGAGCCCAGCTCGTCGGGGAAGGAGAACAGGTCGAGCTCGGCGCCCAGCTTGCGGTGGTCGCGCTTCTCGGCCTCCTCCAGCAGGTGCAGGTACTCGTCCTGCTTCTCGCGCGACTCCCAGGCGGTGCCGTAGATCCGCTGGAGCTGCGGGTTCTTCTCGCTGCCGCGCCAGTAGGCGCCGCCGGAGCGCATCAGCTTGAACGCCGGGATGGAGCGGGTGGTCGGCACGTGCGGGCCGCGGCACAGGTCCTTCCAGCGCAGCTCGCCGCTTTTCGCGTCGAGGTTGTCGTAGATGGTCAGCTCCGCGCCGCCCACCTCGACGCTCTCCTCGTCGGCCGCCCCGCCCTTGAGGCCGATCAGCTCCAGCTTGTACGGCTCGGCGGCGAGCTCGGCGACGGCCTCCTCGTCGGAGACGGGCCTGCGGGAGAAGAGCTGCCCCTGCTTGACGATCTCGCGCATGCGCTTCTCGATGCGCTTGAGGTCCTCGGGGGTGAACGGGTCCTTGACGTCGAAGTCGTAGTAGAAGCCGTTCTCCACCGGCGGGCCGATGCCCAGCCTGGCCTCGGGGAAGATCTCCTGGACGGCCTGGGCCATGACGTGCGCGGCGGAGTGGCGGACGATGGCGCGCCCGTCCGGGCTGCCCGCCTCGACCGGCTCGACCACGTCGCCGGCGGCCACCGGGGCCGCGAGGTCCCTGAGCTCGCCGTTGGCGCGGGCGGCGACGACCGAGCGCCCGTCGGCCTCCAGCGCCTGGCCGTACGTCGTGCCCTCCGCCACCACACGCGCGGTTCCGGCGAGGGTGATCTGAAGTTCTGGCACGGCGGACACGGTTGCTCCCGGGAAGACGTCGTCGGATGTGACGAAAGCTGTAGGGAGTCGATGCTACCGGTGCCGGGGACGCCTTTTCGCGACCCCGCCCGGCCCGCGCGGCCCGCCCTCACGGCACGCCCCGCCCTCACGGCACGCATCGCCCGCGCGGCTCCGCCCCCACGGCACGGCCCGCTCTCGCGGCTCCCCCACGGCACGGCCCGGGTCCGCTCTCGCGGCTCCGTCGGCGGCGCTTGGGGCCGTACCGCCAGCGGAACCCCTCGGGTCTCCCTCGGCGTACCGCGGGCGTGACCGCTCTGGCTAGGCTTGGCCGGTGTGAACGCAGCAGCCCAGACCTCCGGCGCGCACGCGGCCGGCATCGCGACCATCACCTCCGGCGGGACCGTGCTCGACACGTGGTTCCCGTCCCCGCAGCTGGGTGAGCCCCCCTCCCCCGGCACCAGGCGGCTGACCGGGCAGGAGGCCGCCGAGGAGCTCGGCGAGGGGGTCGCCGCCCTGCTCGGCCCCGACGAGGACCGCGGCGTGGAGGTGGTCGCGGTACGGACCGGCATCACCGCGCTGTCGGAGGCCCCCGCCGACGCGCACGACGCCTACCTGCGCCTGCACCTGCTCTCGGCCCGCCTCGTCCGGCCGCACGGCCAGAACCTGGACGGGCTGTTCGGCCTGCTGAGCAACGTCGTGTGGACCAGCCACGGCCCGTGCGCGGTGGAGGACTTCGAGCGGGTACGGCTCCGGCTGCGCGCCCGGGGCCAGGTGACCGTCTACGGCGTGGACAAGTTCCCCCGCATGGTCGACTACGTGGTGCCCACCGGCGTCCGGATCGCCGAGGCCGACCGGGTCCGTCTCGGCGCGCACCTGGCGAGCGGCACGACCGTGATGCACGAGGGGTTCGTCAACTTCAACGCCGGGACGCTCGGCGGCTCCATGGTCGAGGGCCGCATCTCGGCGGGCGTCGTCGTGGGCGACGGCTCGGACGTGGGCGGCGGCGCCTCGATCATGGGCACCCTGTCCGGCGGCGGCAAGCAGGTCATCTCCATCGGGCGGCGCTGCCTGCTGGGCGCCAACAGCGGCATCGGCATCTCCCTGGGCGACGACTGCGTCGTGGAGGCGGGCCTGTACGTGACCGCCGGGACCAAGGTGACCCTGCCCGAGGGGCGTGCGGTCAAGGCCGCCGAGCTCTCCGGCGCCTCGGGCCTGCTGTTCCGGCGCAACTCCACCTCCGGCGCGGTCGAGGTCGTCCCCCGCCAGGGCACGGGCGTGGAGCTCAACAGCGTCCTGCACGCCAACGACTGAGCGACCGCGACGTCGCACGGAACGCCGGGAGGACGCGATGACCGGTCGGCAGACCACCCCGGACGCCGAGGGCGGACGGGGAACGGACGCTGAGAGTGGACGGGGAACGGACGCTGAGAGTGGACGGAGCGCCGAGGGGCGACCGAGGGCGGGCACCGAGGGCGAACGCGGCGCGGACACCGAGGGCGGGCAGAGGGCGGACGCCGAGGAGGGACGCGGCACAGACACCGAGGCCGGGCAGGGAGCCGACGCCGAGGCCGGGCGGGGGGCGGACGCGGCGGCCCGGTTGCTGACCGGGCTGTTCGCGCCGCAGGTGCTGGTGATCGCGCTGCCCCCGCTGGTGGGGCTGATGGCCGACGGCCCGGCCGGAGCGGCCTGGGGGCTGCTGGCCTCGGCCCTGTGCGGCGGCGTGCCGGCCGCGGTGATCCTGGCCGGGGTCCGCTCAGGGCGCCTGGACTCCCATCACCTGGTCGACCGGGCGAGCCGGACCGGGCCGCTGCTGGTGGCGGTCGCCGCGGTGGTCGTCGCGCTGGTGCTGCTGGTCGTGCTGGGAGCCCCCCGGCTGCTGGTGGCCACGGTGACGGCGATGCTCGCCGCGCTCGCGGTGACGGTCCCGATCACCCTCAGGTGGAAGATCTCCTTCCACGCGGCCGTGTCGGCGGGCACGGTGGTGGTGCTCGCCCAGGTGCTGCCCGCCGCGCCCACCCTGGCCGCGGGCGCACTGCTGGTGGCGGCGATCTGCTGGGCGCGGGTCCGGGTGACCCATCACACGCCCGCCCAGGTGGTCGCGGGAGCCGCCGTCGGCACCGGGACGGCCTGGGCCGCGCTGAGCGCCTTCGGCCTCTGAACGGGGCCGGTCCGGCCGCCTACGGAAAAGCCGCCTCACGGCAGGAAGGCCGGGAACCGCGCCGTGTCACGGCGGGTTCCCGGCCGGTCCTCACCTCGCGAAGGACCGCCCCGCGAGCCTTCGCGTCAGAGCAGGCCCTTGAGGAAGTCCCGCGTCCTGCGGTCGCCGGAGGAGTACTCGGCGGCGACGAAGTCGGTGACCCCGGCCTTGGCGAGCGTCTCGATCTGCGCGGACACCGCGTCCTCGTCGCCGACGATCGCCACGTCCCCGGGTCCGGCCGCGCCCTCCCGGTCGAGCACCGCCCGGTACGACGGCAACTGGCCGTAGATCTCGAACCGCTCGGCGGCCAGCGCCCTGGCCGCGTCGACGTCGTCGGTGACGCAGACGGGCAGCGCGCACACGATCCTCGGCGCCGGTCGTCCCGCCGCCTGTGCCGCCTCGGTGACGGCGGGCGCCACGTGCTCGGCCACGGTCTTGGGTCCGGTCATCCACAGCACGGTGCCGTCGGCCACCTCACCGGCCAGCTTGAGCATCCTGGGGGCCAGCGCGGCGATGAGCACGGGCATGTCGTGCGGGGCGGGCGTGCTCAGGCCGAGCTTGCCGGTCAGGGTCTCGCCCTCGAAGTCGGCGCTCTCGCCCCGGACCAGCGGCATCAGGATGGACAGGTACTCGCGCATGTGACGGGCGGGCTTGTCGAAGCTGTAGCCGTACATGCCCTCGATCACGATCTGGTGCGAGAGCCCGATGCCGAGCGCGAGGCGTCCGCCGAGGGCGGCGTTGACGGTGAGGGCCTGCTGGGCCAGGGCCGCCGGGTGGCGCGGGTAGGTCGGGACGACGGCGGTCCCCAGCTCGATGCCGGGCACCTGGCCACCGGCCACGGCCAGCGCGGTCAGGGTGTCGAGGCCGAAGATGTGCGACATCCACAACGAGGAGAAGCCGTCGCCGGCCGCGCGGGCGATGCGCTCCCGCAGTCCTTCGAAGACGTCGGGACCCTTGGGCTCGTTGAGCATCAGTCCGAATCGCATCGCTACCGAACTCCATTCTATTTGGGTTCGCCCAGTGTAGGTCGAGGGCGGCGGCCGCACACCACCCGGCCACGACAACGCCGGGACGGCCCCCTCCCGGGCGGCGCCGGGGAACGCGGCATCCGGGGAGGAGATCACGGAGGGCGCCGGGAGGCAGGGGGCGTCAGGGGAGCTCGGTGAAGCGCTCGACCTTCTCGATCCTGCCGGCGATCACGATCACGTCCCCGTAGCCCAGCACGGTCCCGGCGTCGGCGTAGGTGAACTCCTCGTGCTCGCCCTTCACGCAGACCACGGTCACCCCGTACTTGCGGCGGAGGTTGGACTCGCCCAGGGGCACGCCGACGTACTCGCGGGGAGGGCGGGTCTTGACCAGCGCGTAGTCCCCGTCGATCTCCATGTAGTCGAGCATCCGCCCGTTGAGCAGGTGGGCCAGCCGCTCCCCCATGTCGTGCTCGGGCAGGATCACGTGGTGGGCGCCGACCCGCTCCAGGATGCGGCCGTGGTCGCGGCTGGTCGCCTTGGCCCACACGTCCTCGATCTCCAGCTCGACGAGCAGGGACGTGGTCAGGATGCTGGCCTCCAGGTCGGTGCCGATGGCGACGACCGCCCGGTAGAAGTCGGGCACCCCGATCTGCCGCAGCGCCTCGATGTCGGTGGAGTCGGCCACGACCACGTGGGTGAGCTTGGTCGCCATGCTCTGCACCACCTTGGGACGGTTGTCGATGGCGAGCACCTCGGTCCCCCTGCGGCACAGCTCGATCGCCAGGGAGCCGCCGAAACGGCCGAGCCCGACGACCACCACCGGGTCGTTCCTTCTGTCAGCCAACGACCGTCCTCTTCCGGGGAGCCCGCAGCCGCGGGAATCCGTCCGTCAACGCGAGAAGCCCGGAGGCGGACATCCGCTTCCAGGCTCCCAACCGCGTACCGCTCGGGCCTCAAGACCCGGATTGCCCCGATTCTACCTCAGGAGAACGCCTCCGGATCGTCGTCGTCCTCCTGGGGCTCCCGGCTGAAGCCTCCCTCCCAGGCGTCCTCCCTGGGACCACCGCCGCCGATCTCCTCACCGCCACCGCCGCTCTTCCCGTCACCGCCGGTCTTCCCGTCACCACCGACACCGGCGAGGGTCTCCAGCACCTGCTCGCCGTACTTGGCGAGCTTGTTCTCGCCTATCCCGCTGATCGTGCCGAGCTCCTCCAGGGACGCGGGCAGCCGGGCGGCGATCTCGCGCAGGGTCGCGTCATGGAAGATCACGTACGCGGGCACGCCCTGCTCCTTGGCGGTGGCGCCGCGCCAGGAGCGGAGCAGCTCGAACACGCCGGTCGCCTCCTCGGACAGCTCGACCGGGTCGGCCCGGCGTCCGGTGGCGGTCTTCGC
The DNA here is from genome assembly GCF_049844535.1 of Streptosporangium sp. DT93. Taxonomy (NCBI): domain Bacteria; kingdom Bacillati; phylum Actinomycetota; class Actinomycetes; order Streptosporangiales; family Streptosporangiaceae; genus Streptosporangium; species Streptosporangium sp. DT93. Next base: position 273,454 of record NZ_JBNCLF010000008.1, on the reverse strand, counting down.
CGCCTTCGCGGCCTTCGCGGCACGGGCCGGCCGCTCCGGCTCGCGCCGGAGCGGGACCTGGCGCCGGCGGCCCAGAACCTCGGCGCTCGCCTCGGTCAGCACCAGCGTGCCGTAGTCGCCCTCGACGGTCAGCAGCCCCTGGGCCAGCAACTGGCGTACCACGCCGCGCCATTCGGCCTCGCTCAGCTCGGTGCCGATGCCGAACACCGTCAGGCCGTCGTGGTCGTGCTGGATGACCTTGGCGGTCTTCTTCCCGAGCAGGATGTCGATGATCTGGCCCGCGCCGAACTTCTGGCGGCGCTCGCGCATGAGGCGGAACACCGTCGAGAGGACCTTCTGCGCGGCGACCGTGCCGTCCCACGCCTCCGGCGGCGACAGGCAGGTGTCGCAGTTGCCGCAGGCGGTGCCCTCCTGGCCGAAGTAGGCCAGCAGGCGCGAGCGGCGGCACTCGACCGCCTCGCAGAGCGCGAGCATGGCGTCCAGGTGGGTGCCCAGGCGGCGGCGGTGGACGTCGTCGCCCTCGGAGGTGTCGATCATCTTGCGCTGCTGGACGACGTCCTGCAGGCCGTAGGCGAGCCAGGCGGTCGAGGGCAGGCCGTCGCGTCCGGCCCTGCCGGTCTCCTGGTAGTAGCCCTCGATGGACTTGGGCAGGTCCAGGTGGGCGACGAACCGCACGTCGGGCTTGTCGATGCCCATGCCGAACGCGATCGTGGCGACCATGACGAGGCCGTCCTCGCGCAGGAACCGCGCCTGGTTGGCGGCCCGCACGCGGGCGTCGAGCCCGGCGTGGTACGGCAGCGCCGGGATGCCGTTCGCCACCAGGAACTCGGCGATCTTCTCGACCGAGTTGCGCGACAGGCAGTAGACGATGCCCGCGTCCCCGGCGTGCTCGGCGCGCAGCAGCTCCAGCAACTGCCGCTTGGGCTCGTTCTTGGGCACGATGCGGTACTGGATGTTGGGGCGGTCGAAGCTGGCCACGAAGTGGCGGGCCCGCTCCAGGTTGAGCCGGGAGGCGATCTCGGCGTGGGTGGCCCTGGTGGCGGTCGCGGTCAGCGCGATGCGCGGCACGTCGGGCCAGCGCTCGTGCAGCGCCGACAGCGCCAGGTAGTCCGGCCTGAAGTCGTGCCCCCACTGGGCCACGCAGTGCGCCTCGTCGATGGCGAACAGCGAGATCACCCCGCTGTCCAGCAGCCGCAGCGTCGCGTCGACCCTCAGCCGCTCCGGGGCCAGGTAGAGCAGGTCCAGCTCACCGGCGAGGAAGGCCGACTCCACCCGGCGGCGCTCGTCGAAGTCCTGGGTGGAGTTGAGGAAGCCGGCCCGTACGCCGAGCGCGGTCAGGGCGTCCACCTGGTCCTGCATGAGCGCGATGAGCGGTGAGATCACCACTCCGACGCCCTTCCGGACCAGCGCGGGGATCTGGTAGCACAGCGACTTGCCGCCGCCGGTCGGCATGAGCACCAGCGCGTCGCCACCGGCCACCACGTGGTCGATGATCTCCTGCTGCCCGGCCCGGAACGTGTCGTAGCCGAAGACGCGTTGCAGGACCCTCGACGCGTCGCTCACCTCGGGGTCGTTCTCGGGGGAGATCATCGAATCAGTGTACGAGGGATCCTCCCCCCGGCGACGAGGAACCCGAGGTGGAACGGCCCCGAAGGCCGGGACCGGACGCGATCGGACGCGCGTTCGCGGTGGGAGCGACCCGGCCGGGCGGAGAAAGCGGGAAGCGCGGCCTGGCCGGGCGGAGAGGCGCGGAGGTGCGACGCGGCCGGACGGGGAGACGCGGGACACGGCCCGGCCGGGACGTGCGGCGGGGGGGGGGGGGGGGGGGGGGCCGGGGGGGGGGGGGGGGGGCCGCCGCGGGGGGGGGCGGGGGGGGG
>NZ_JBNCLF010000008.1:256663-271567 GCF_049844535.1 Streptosporangium sp. DT93 | reverse complement strand
CCCCCCCCCCCGCCCCCCCCGGCCCCCGCCCGGCCGCCCCCCGGCGCCCGCGGGCGCGCGCCCGGGGGAGGCGTGGCCTCCCGGCGGCGCCGGGTCGTCACCGGCCCCGCGGTCTCCCGCGGGGCACCGGCCTCCGACCGGTGATCACCGGTCGACGGTGGTCACGGGTTGACGTTGATCGTGAAGGTGGACGTGGTGTTCCTGATGTTCTGGACGTTGTTGCTCATCTGGAGGTTGTTGAAGGTCACCGAGCCGACCGCCGGGCCCTGGTTGGGCTCGGGCAGCTCGTTGGCCCAGATGGCCCAGCCGGACTTGGCGTCGAAGGCGTCGCCGCTCTTGCGGGCACCGGTGATCGAGATGTTCGTGAAGATCGTGTCCTTGACCGGGTTCTGCGGCTGGTTCCCGACGTAGTTGGTCTGGAACATGATGCCGCCGTAGGTCGGGTCCACGATGTCCACGTTGCTGACGCGGATGCCCTGGAAGACCTTGGAGGCGGAGAACACCCAGATCGCCGGGAAGACCTGCTGGCCCCAGAAGTGGCCGCCGGCGCGGACGATCGAGATGTTCTCGAACCGGGTCGGCGGGCTGGCGCCGAAGCCGTTCATCGGGTAGCCGAAGTCCAGCGAGCTGATCGTGATGCCCGAGTAGACCAGCGTGTCGGCGATGTAGATGTTGCGGAAGACGTTGTCGTACCCGCCGTAGACCGCGACGCCCGCAGCCCGCCAGGTCAGGATGGAGGTCAGGTTCTCGTAGACGTTGCCCTTCATGTCGGCCCCGCCGGCGTCGATGGCCGAGAACAGCGCGAAGCTGTCGTCGCCGGTCGCCCGGGCCTCGTTGTTGCTGACCAGGTTGTCGGTGCTGCCGTTGGTCATGTTGATGCCGTCGGCGAACATGTTCCGGATCCGGGAGTTCTTGATCGTCACCCGGTCGGTGTTGGCGCCCCAGTAGAGGCAGACCATGTGCTCGTTCCAGATGTTGTCGATCACGATGTCGGCGACGTTCGCGAAGTCGAACACCTTGCCGGGGCCGTCGATGCGCGAGGTGTAGTTGCCGAAGTAGGCGAAGTTCACGAACGACGAGCCGTTCGCGGTGCCCTCGGCACGGAACCCGATGTCGGTGTTGTCCTGGTTGGCGGGAGCGCGGAACTGGGTGTACCAGGGGCCCGCGCCGACCACCTTGACGGCCTTGCCGTAGACCTGGAACTTGTTCGAGGTCTGGTAGGTGCCCGCCGGCAGGTAGACGCCGACCAGGGCGCCGGTGGTGTCCATCCGGACCCTGTCCAGCGCGTTCTGCACGTCCTGGTGGGTGAATCCGGCCGGGACGGCGTACCTGGCGGGGTCGGGGTTGGCGACCGGCGCGACCTGCTCGGTGTTGACGAAGTCGATCGCGTACGTGGTGGTGTTGGCGGCGTCCTTCTGCAGCTTGATCTTGCTGCCGGCCGGGACGGTGGTCCCGAGCATGAGGTTGGCCTCGTCGTAGATGTGACGCGGCGAGCCGGAGCCGGGCGAGTTGCCGGGGGAGGCCTCGGCGCCGTACAGCCAGGCGTACCTGGAGGTCAGGTTGATCGCCTTGAGGAAGGTGTTGTTGACGTAGACGTTCAGCGTGGAGTCGATGCCGCCGCCGCCCGGGGCGTCGGGGATGGAGAAGCGGGTGACCAGGGTGTTGGTGCTGGCCTTGGTGGTGAACTCGACGTAGCTGCCGGTGGTGTTCAGCGTCACCGCCCTGCGGCCCGACGCCTCGCCCGCCACGTCGCCGATGGTGCGGTTCGGTCCGACCACGGCCGCCCCGCCGCCGGTCGCGGCGTCCTCGGCCTCCAGCATGTCGTACGGCATGTTGGCGCCCCGGCCGACGAAGAACGGCCGGGTGGAGGTGTTGTTGGCGCGCTTGACCGGCAGTTCGTTGGCGTCGTCGGCCAGGACCGTCCTGACGGTGTACCTGCCGTTGCCCGCCGTCCAGGTGCCCAGGGTGACCGTGCCGGCGGTGGCGCCCGCGGCGATCACGCCGGTGTGGGAGCCGGTCAGCGTCCGCACGGCCGTGCCGGACTCGTTGAGCACGGTCAGCGTGATGCCGTGCGCGCCGCCCGCGGAGGCCGCGGTGCCCTGGTTCTTGATCGCCACGGAGAAGGTGACGACGTTGCCGGCCGCCGGGTTGCTCGGGGTCCAGCTCGTCGTCGCGACCAGGTCGGCGGTGTCGACGGGCCTGACGACGAGCGGGGAGGAGGCCGAGAAGGTGTTGTTGGACTCGTTCTGCTCGTTGACGCTCCCGGCCTCGTCGACCTTGGCGCTCAGCGGGTAGCTGCCCGCGTCACGGGGACCGGCGCTCGCCGAGACCGTGACGGACGCGCCCGCGGCCAGCGCGCCGACCGCGGCGGTGCCGACCTTGGTGGTGCCGAGGTAGAAGGTGACGTTCGTCGCGCCGGAGGCGGCGGTGCCGCCGTTCCTGACCGTCGCCGAGAGCGTGACGGAGTCGGTCTCGACCGGGCTCGCCGGGGACGCGGTCAGGCCGGTGATCGTCAGGTCCGGGTTCGGCGCCGGGGTGCCGATGACCTGGAACTCCGCGACCTGGCCGGACGGGGCACCGGAGTTGGAGGTGATCTTAAGCTGGACGTCGGCGGCGGTGCCGGAGACGGGGATCGTCACGGTGTTGCCCGTGGCCGGGTTGAAGGTGTACTGCGCCGCCGGTGACAGGCCGCTGTACCCGCTCGCGCCCTGGCCGCGGCCGAGGACCTCGATGGTCTGGGTACGCGTGCCCCAGGCGCTGTCCGGGTTGAGCTTCACCACGACCGAGCCGAGGGCGGCGTTCGCGCCCAGGTTCACCGTGAGGGTGGCCGGATACCCGTTGCCCTCCCAGTAGGTGGCCGTGCTGTTGTCGTTGGCGTTGGCGGCCACGAACGTGAAGATCGAGGAGGAGGCGCTGATCGGCTTGCCCAGGGCCAGGTTGGTGCCGCCCGGCGGGTTGGAGCCGGTACGGGTCACGGTGTTGCTGTCGCCCGACAGGTTGCCCGCGGCGTCCCTGGCCCTGACGTGGTAGGACACGGTCGCGGTGTCGGGCTGGCTGTCGGTGTAGGTCAGCACGTTGCCCGCCACGCCGGCGCGCAGGGTGCCGTTGGCGTACACCTCGTAGCCGGTCACGCCGACGGCGTCGGTGGAGGCGCTCCAGGTCAGCCTGATCTGCCCCGAGGCGGGCTGGGTGTAGGCCAGGTTCCCCGGTGCGGTCGGCGCCGTGGTGTCACCGCCGCCGCCCTCCGGCCCGTAGATCTCGACCTCCGAGAGCTGCCCGGCCGGCCATCCGGTGTTGGCGGTGATGTTCAGCCGCACGTACCGGGTGCTGGTCGTGGTGAAGTCGATCGTCACCGTGTTGCCGGTCGCGGGGTTGAAGGTACGGCCCGCGGAGGCGGCGAGGGTGGAGAAGGACGAGCCGTTCGTGCTGCCCTGCACCGACAGGGTCTGGGTCCTGGTGGCCCAGTCCGTCGCCGGCGGCAGCTTCAGCACCACCTTGTTCACGCCGGCCGCGGCCCCGAGGTCCACCTGGACCCACTGCGGGAAGGCGTTGTTGGGGCTCTCCCAGTAGGAGGAGGCGTTCCCGTCGGTGACGTTGCCCGCCACGTAGGGGGCGTTGGAGCCGGAGGCCGAGGCCGCCTTGCCCGTCGCCAGGTTGGGGGCGGCCGCCGCCGAGGCAGGCGCGACCGCGCCGGCCAGGGCGAGCAGGCTGGTCGCGGCCATCGCCGCCACCAGCCTCAGCGCCAGGTACTGCTTTCTCATTGCGTTCCTCTATCTCTCGTCTGGAACGACGGGGACGACGGGGACGGGAGGCCGTGGCCTCCGTCACGCGACGGGGCGGGCACCGGTCGGGGTGCCGTTCACGAGGCGCGGATCCCTGGTGCGCGGGATCCGGCGGGCGGGCCGGCCGCGCGTGCCGTGCGGCCTGCCCGCGGGCCTTGCCTCGTTCGTCGCCGGGGGGTGCTGGTCGCCGTGTACGCCGGAGGTGCCTGCGGGGGGCGGTCGGCGGGACGAGCGGTGCGCAGCGCAACGCTGACAGAAGTTGCGAAGTAAGGAGAGAATTTAACAGCAGTTTGCAATATTTTTGCATTGCGCTGGCCAAATGTTACATACGTGCTACGGGCGCGTCAACGGTTCGGGACGGGCCGCTTACCGGCGTCCCGGGCGCCGTGTGCGACCTCGCCGCCCCCGCGGTTCCGGGCCCGCGCGACCGTGCCGGAACGACGCGGCGGGCGGTCGGGCCATGCCGAAAAAAGCCCCCGGGAACCGGGGGCTTGTCAGGAACCGGGGGCCGCTCCGGCTACCGGGGGGGGAGTACGGATCCCCGTGCGGCCCGGCACGCGGGAGCGGCGGCGCCTACCGTTCGACCAGGCGCAGCCGGTGCGCCGTGGCCGCCGCCTCCCCGCGGGAGGCGGCACCCAGCTTGGCCAGGATGTTGGAGACGTGCACGCTGACGGTCTTCGCCGAGATGAACAGCTCACCGGCTATCTCCCGGTTGCTGCGCCCGGCCGCCACCAGGGCCAGCACCTCCCGCTCGCGCGCGGTGAGCCCGAACCCCGCCCCCCGGGCGACCGGAGCCTCTTGCGCCGCTGCCGGCTCCTCGGTGATCGCGATCCGCCCCCGCCTGGCCAGGGCGTCGATCGCCGTGACCAGCGGCGTCGCGCCCAGCTCCGCCGCGAGCCCGGCCGCCCTGGCCAGGCTCCGGGCCGCCGCGCCGCGCTCGCCCACCGCCGCCGCGACCTCGGCGGCGCCGAGCAGCGCACCGGCCTCGGAATGGGGCTGGCGCAGCGCCGCCCACGCAGAGGCCACCGCGTGCCACGCCTCCGGGTCCCGCACGCCGTCGAGACGGGCCGCCTCGGCGGCGAAGTGCAGGCCGTACGCCCGCTGGAGATCGCCCTCCACGGCGAGCTTCTCCGCCAGCCCCCGCAACCGGGCCCTGATCGCCCCGCCCCCTCCACCCGCCCCGATCGCCCCGGCCAGCCCGGCCGTCCCGGCCGTCCCGGTCACGCCGGTCACGCCGGTCACGCCGGTCACGCGCAGGAAGGCCAGCAGCAGGGGCCAGGTGTAGCGGGGCGAGACGGTCAGGTCACGCTGGTCCAGGTTCCGCTCGACCAGATCGGCCGCCTCGCCGCCCCGGCCGCGGGCGACCAGCAGCTCGATCTCCCTGCGCAGGTTGGGCAGGACCGCCTGGTCCTTGTGCGCCCCGTGGCGGAACACCGCCCGCGCGGACGCCACGAGCGCGCCGGCCCGGTCCAGGTCGCCCCTGGCCAGCGCGATGTCGGTGACCATCCCCTGCAGGGCCGCGCGGAACGGCGCCGGCGGTGCGACCTCCAGGGCGTGCTCGACCACCTCCAGCGCCTCGTCCCAGCGCCCCAGGGAGACCAGGGGCTCGGCCAGGTTGATCGCCAGGAAGGCGCCCGAGGTGCGGGCCAGGCCGTACGCCTCGGCGTCCGCCATGCCCTGGCGGGCGACCTCGGCGGCCCGCTCGTGCCAGCCGGCCCCCTCGAAGGCGTCGGACTCGGAGATGACGACGCGCATCAGCGCCGCGTAGGTGCTGGCCCGTCCGGCGAGCTCCCGAGCCCGCGCGAAGGCCTCGATCTGGGTCTCCATCCGCGCGTAGTGGCACCTGCCCCAGGTGAGGGTGACCAGCGCGTGGGCCTCGGTGTCGATGTCGCCCACCTGGCGGGCGATGCTCATCGCCTCCTCGGCCAGGGCCTCCTTCTCCGCCCAGTGCTTCGAGTAGCTGAGCACCCGCGCCAGGTTCTCCACGACCTGGGCGCGCAGGGGCGTCGGCGGCTCCGCCGGGACCAGCGCGACGGCGGCCCGCAGGTCGTCGCGGGAACCGGCCCGCCCCAGGTCGTACCTGACCAGCCCCCGCTGCCGCAGCAGCCGGGCCGCGCGGACCGGGTCGGCCTCGGTGTCGATCTCGCGCAGTGCCGCCCTGGCCAGCGAGAGGCCCCGCTCGAACTCCCCCGCCAGGTGCGCCACGGTGACGGCCTGCCGGAGCACCTCGACATGGTCGGCCCCGATCCGCTCCGCGGCGTCGGGCACCCTCTCCCACAGCTCCAGCACCCTGTCGAGCATCCTCAGCTGCTCGTCGTAGGCGGCCGCCCTCCTGGCCGCCGAGGCCGCGTGCCACGCGCTCATCAGCGCCCACCGGTGGTCGCGCGCGGCGTGCCAGTGGTGGGCCAGCTCGATCGCCCCGCGCGGGGCCGGCAGGAGGCCGGGGTCCTTCTCCAGCGCCTCGGCGAAACGGGTGTGCAGGCGGACGCGCTCGCCGGGCAGCAGGTCGTCGTGGACCGCCTCGTGGATCAGCGCGTGCCTGAACGCGTACGCCTCGCCCTCCACCACCAGGACGTTGCCCGCCACGGCCGGTCGCAGCAGGCCGGAGAGCTCGCCCTCGTCCGCGCCGGCGACCGCCGCGAGCATCGCGTGCTCGACCCTCGCCCCGCCGGCGGAGGCCAGGCGCAGCAGCTCCTGGGTCTCCTCGGGCAGGCGCTCGACGCTGGCCAGCAGCAGGTCGCGCAGCGATTCGGGCAGGGCCTCGCTCCCGTCCCCGCTCAGCAGGGCCTCGACGAAGAGGGGGTTGCCCTCGCTGCGCGCGTACACCAGGTCCATGTCGGCCTCGGGGACGGCGCCCGGCTCGGCGCCCAGGATGCTCTCGGCCTGCTCGTCGACCTCCCGGCGGCTCAGCCTGCCCAGCTCCAGGCGGGTGACCCAGTCGACCCGGCCCAGCTCGGCCAGCAGGGGGCGCAGCGGATGCGTGCGGTGGATCTCGTCGATCCGGTAGGTGACCAGGGTCAGCAGGCGGGTGTCGGCGCGCTGGTAGCGGACCAGGAACGACAGCAGGTCGCGGGTGGAGCGGTCGGCCCAGTGGGCGTCCTCGATGACCAGCACCGTGGGCCGGCGCGCGGCGAGCCCCTCCAGCAGCCCCAGGACGTGCTCGAAGAGCCGGGCGCGCGCCTCGGCGCCCTCCCTCTCCGGCTCGCCGAACTCCGGCAGCAGCCGGGCCAGCCCCCGGGTCGTCCCGCCAGGCAGCAGCGCGGCGACCCCGTCGTGCCCCAGGTCGCGGGCGAGCGAGCGGAGCACGGCGGTGAAGGGGGCGAAGGGCAGGCCCTCGGTGCCGAGCTCCAGGCACCCGCCGATGAGGACCGTGGCGTCGCCGGAGCGCCGGGCGAACTCGCGCACGAGACGGGTCTTGCCCACCCCGGCCTCACCGCCCACGAACACCGTCGAGGCCGATCCGGCGCGGGCCCCGCCGAGGGCGCCCTCCAGGACGGCCAGCTCGTTCGTGCGCCCGATGAACAGGGGGCTTACCGCGTGGGCTCTCACGCCCCCAGGATGCCACCGCCCACCGACATCGGTGCGTACGCCGCCCATCGCCCTTTACGACGTAGATCAGAGATGTGGCGCACCCGTCACGGGCGTCAGCGGGGGCGGACGGCCGCTTCCCGGAAACGCAAGACCCCCCGGCGGACGTCCGCCGGGGGGCCTTGACCTGGGCCTTGCTAGTGTGGGCGATACTGGGATCGAACCAGTGACCTCTTCGGTGTGAACGAAGCGCTCTCCCGCTGAGCTAATCGCCCGCCCTGTGCGGCGCCTCACGGTGCCGACGTGAAAAACCATACAGCAATCCGGGAGTACTCGCGAAGCGGTTCCCGCCGGAAGAACGATCTTGAAAACGACATGGCCGGGAGCCAAAGGTCCCAGGTTGCATCCGGCGGGGGGCTACCGTGTCATAGCATCGTCCTGATCCGCAGAAGCACCGAACGACCCAGGCTCGACCCGAATCACCCGAGACGCCCCGCCAGGGCGTCGACGGTGACCAAAACGATACGCAAAACCCTTGCAAATACGGCCCTGTTGGTGATGTTTAGCCAGGTAGATGCCCAAATGTCTCGCTGTGATCTGTGTTACAGAAGGGCGTGGAGGCGGAATCTTTCCTACAGGTTCCTTCGTTCCGCGTGATGTCTCATGCGGAACGATGCCGTTCAGAGCAGTGAAAGCCCCGTAGAGGGGACCGACGACGAAAAAGGTTTGGCTGACGATGAACAGCGCCACCGTCTCTGCCGAGCTAGGCCTTCGGCTTGTGGTCCCCGACCGTACCACCGTCCCTCTTCTCGCCGGACTGGGCTACACGGCCGGCGATCCCTACGCGATCCGCATGGCCTTCCACGTGGGGAACGACGAGCCGGTCGAGTGGATCTTCGCTCGCGAGCTGCTGACGGTCGGCATCGTGCGGCGGGTGGGCGACGGGGACGTGCAGGTGTGGCCGGCCCGCGCCGAGGGCGAGCGCAACCTGCACATCAGCCTCACGTCGCCGTTCGGCCAGGCCCTGTTCGAGGTGCCGCTGGCCCCTCTCACGGAGTTCCTGCACCGGACCTACGAGCTGGTCCCCGCGGGACGCGAGACCGACTTCATGGATCTCGACGCCGAGCTGAGCAACATGCTCTGGAGCTCCTGAACCGCCCCGCTGCCGTCACCGGATCGTGCCGCTCGGCCCGTGAGCCGTGCCGCCCTGTGCCGCCCCCATGCCGTCCTGGGGCCGTTCCCGTGCCGCGGCCTCAGGCCGGGGCCGCCAGCAGCCTCCGCATCCTGGCGATCTCGATGCCCTGGCCGGAGACGACGTCCTTGGCCGTGGCCAGCATGATCCGGTCGGTGCCCTCGCGAAGCTGGAGTCCCGCCATCGTCACCGCCGCCTCGTGATGGACGATCATGAGGTTCAGGAAAAGCGTGTCGAAGGCCTTCCCCCTTGCCGCCCGCAACCGGTTCATCTGCTCCAGCGTGACGACGTCGCCGTGACCTCCCTGCCCGGCGTGCCCGCCCGCCTGGTCGCCCGGCGGGCGTCCGGCCGCCCTGAGCCACGACGTCATGGCCGCGATCTCCGGTCGCTGCGCGGCGACGATGCGCTCGGCCATCCCGCGCACGGCGGGCGAGGAGGCCCGGGAGGGCACCAGCCCGGCCATCTCCAGCGCCTGCCGGTGGTGCGGGATCATGCCCTCGGCGAACCTCACGTCGGCCGCGGTGACCCGCGCCTCGGACTCGCCGAGGTTCTCCCCCGGCCTGGCCGTACGCCCGGCCTCGCCGGGCCCACCTGGAACGATCACGGGGGCGCCGCTCTCGGCGACGAACGAGGCCGGGCCCCCGGCCCCCTCCCCCGTGCAGCCCACGAGTGCCGAAATCAGCATGATCACCGCGATAATCTGACTCGGCACACGCATCCTCCACATAGCTTCAATAATGGGGCAAGTGGACCGACGTAATGGGGGCATCGTGCGACCGACCGTGGCATGGGGACTGACGGCACTCCTTCTGGTGGGCGGATGCGGGGCCGATCCGGCCCCCTCGGCTCCACCGGCCACGGCGGGCTCGTCCACGGCGGCGGGCTCCGCGGGAAGCCCGAGCCCGGCCGGGCAGGCCTCCGAGACCCCCTCCGAGACCTCGTCCGGGGGCGTCTCCGGCGACGGCACCCACAGCGACAACGTCACCCACCTGGCCAATGTTCCGCTCAGCGCGCCGCTCGACGGCCCGCAGTCCTGGGGCACCGACCTGGCCTTCCAGGGGAACCACGCGTTCGTCGGCAACTTCGACGGCTTCAGCGTCTTCGACATCTCCGACCCGGCCCATCCCTCGGTGACCAGCCAGGTGCTCTGCCCGGGTGAGCAGAACGACATCTCGGTGAGCGGGGACCTGCTGTTCCTGTCGATCGACTCCGCCCGGAACGGTCCCGGATGCGAGGAACAGCGCGGCGAGCCCGAGTCCGACGGCTGGGAGGGCATCCGGATCTTCGACATCAAGGACAAGGCCCACCCGAAGTTCGTCTCGGCGGTCCGCACCGACTGCGGCTCCCACACCCACACCCTCGTCCCCGGTGAGAAGCCCGACCGGCTCTACCTCTACATCTCCTCCCCCGGGCCCGAGCCCATGACGACGACCTGCCCCTCCCCGCACAACAAGATCTCCGTGGTCGAGGTGCCGGTCGCGGCTCCGGAGACCGCCAAGGTGGTCTCCACGCCCGCGCTCTCCGACAAGCCCTCCACGAGCGGCATCGGCGGCTGCCACGACATCACGGCCTACCCGGAGAAGGACCTCGCCGCCGCCGCCTGCTTCGGCGACGGGATCCTGCTGGACATCAGCGACCGGGTCAACCCCAAGGTCCTCCAGCACGTGAGCGACGAGGAGAACTTCGCCATCTGGCACTCGGCGACGTTCAACAACGACGCCACCAAGGTCGTCTTCGGGGACGAGCTGGGCGGCGGCGTGTCCGCGACCTGCGACTCCGGCACCCCGAAGACCAAGGGCGCCAACGCCGTGTACGACCTCACCTCCGCGCGCAAGCTCGAACGGCGCGGCTACTTCAAGATCCCCCGGGAGCAGGCGGCCGACGAGAACTGCGTCGCGCACAACGGCTCGCTGCTGCCCGTCCCGGGCAAGGACATCATGGTGCAGGCCTGGTACCAGGGCGGGGTGTCCGTCTGGGACTTCACCGACGCCACCGCGCCCAAGGAGATCGGCTTCTTCGAGCGGGGACCGGTCCAGGGCGTCGGCGGCTCCTGGTCGGCGTACTACTACAACGGCCACATCTACTCCAGCGACATCACCCGGGGCCTGGACGTGCTCCGCATCGACGACCCGCTGACCGACCCGGCGGCCAAGGTCACGCTCAAGGAGCTGAACGCGCAGACCCAGGTGTCCTACTAGACCGCCCGGCGGCGCTCGCCGTCTTCCTGGACACGCCGCAGGTCGCGACCCAGGTGTCCTCCTGGGAGCCGCCCGGCGGGCGGCCCGCGTGGAGATCGCCGGTCAGCGGGGACGTGCCGCCCAGACGGTGCGTTCGGTGCGTACCGAGAGGTCGTCGCGGCGCAGGATGCTGTGGGGGCCGTCCGTGTCGAGCAGCCGGTCGAGCGCGGCGAGGTCCTCGGCCGGAAGCGTCCGCGCGACGGCCTCGCGGATGCGGAGCAGGCCGCTGAGCGCGTAGCGGCCGATGGCCTCGTGGCGGGAGCCCTCGATGTCCACGGTGACGGTGCGCTCGCCCGCGAGGGTGAACCCGGCGGCGGTCAGCATCGGCCCCCAGTCGGCGCCGCGGTGGGGCATGTGCTCGGCGTGGAAGCGCTCGGTCGCGGCGTGGCAGCGCTCCTCCAGGCCCGGCCGCTCCCGCGGGGCGTCCTCGGGCAGGAAACGGGGGAACCCGGCCAGCTCGACGACGGCGAGCAGGCCGCCGGGCGCGAGCAGGCCGCGGAGGGTGCGCAGTACGCGTTCGGGGTCGGCCAGGTGGTGCATCGAGGCCGAGGCCCACACCAGGTCCGGCGTGCCGAGGCCGGGCCAGCCGTCGGCGTCGAGGTCGGCCAGTACCGTGCGCACGCGGTCGTCCACGTTCCGGGCGCAGGCCTTCTCCCTCAGACGCCGCAGGTGTCCGGGGGAGGCGTCGACGGCCGTGACGTGCGCCTCGGGGAAGCGGTCGAGGAGGGCGAAGGTGCCCGTTCCGGTGCCGGCACCCAGGTCCACGATGTGGCGCGGGCCGGCCGTCAGCGGCAGCCACTCGATGATGGAGGCGATGTGCTCGCCCAGGACCTCCGCGTCCAGTTCGAGGATCTCCATCTGGCCGGCGTCGTCCTGCTCGTGGTGATCGTGTCGCGTGCCGTGATCGTGGGTGTGCGGGTGTGTTTCGGTCATGGCCTCACCGTACGGCGGGCTTGCCTGTGGAGCACGATCGATCCCGGAACGCGCAAGATACCGGTGTCCTGAGGGGCCCGGCGCGCAAGACGTACCTCCAGCGGGGCGTACGGTGCCGTCATTCGCGGACGCCGGGGGTGTCGCGGTCACCACCATCACTCCCGTCGCCGCCGTCGCGCTGGTGCCCTCGGCGGGCGTCGCGGTCGAAGATGCCCAGGAGCTCGCACGGCCCGCCCTCGGCGCCGATGGCGTGCGGCATCATGGTCGGGAACTCGGCGGCCTGGTTGGTCTCGAGACGGAAGCGCTGATGTCCCAGCATGAGGATCGCGGTGCCGGAGAGCACGACCAGCCATTCCCGGCCGGGGTGGGCACGCATGCGGGAGGGGTTGTCGGGCGGCGGCTCGGTCACGCGCTGGCGGATGACGCTCATGCCGGGGTCGGCCCTGACGGGCCAGCGCATCCGGCCGTGGGGGCCGTCGATCGTCGGGCTGGTGACGACGTCGTCGGTGGCGGTCTCGACGAGCTGGTCGAGGGTGGTGTCCAGGGCACGGGCGAGGGTGACGAGCTGATCCAGTGCCAGGCGACGCCGGCCGTTCTCGATACGGCTCAGCGAGGACTGGCTGAGGTTGGCGCGGCCGGCCAGCTCCTCCAGGGACCAGCCCTGCGCGACCCGCAGGGCACGGATGCGCTTGCGGACGAGACCGTCCAGATCTCCCATGTCTTGCGTCATGGGAAAAATGGTATGCCTGATATGCAAGGCCGGTGTGACGTCGTGCGCGGAAGGCCCTGGAACGGCCGGGCCGCGCACGGCGGGAGGGCACGGCGCGCACGCGGGACGTGAGCCGGCCGGCACCGCGGGAGGGCACGGCGCGCACGCGGGACGTGAGTCCGGCCCGCACGCGGGGCCCGACCCCCTCTACGGCGCCGGGGGCAGGGACAGGCACAGGGCGTGCAGCGCTCCGGCGAAGGAGTGCTCGGGCGGGGTGCCGTAGCCGATGACGAGCCCGTCGCGGGCCGGCATGACGCTGCGGGGATGGCGGTAGGAGGCGAGCCCGTCGAGGGCCAGTCCCCGGTGTCCCGCCGCCCGCAGCGCGTCCCGTTCTGTGCCGGGCGGCAGGTCGAGCACGGCGTGCAGGCCGGCGGAGATCCCGCCGACCCTGATGTGCGGGGCCCGCGCGGCGAGGACGGCGACGAGCTGGTCGCGGCGGCGCCGGTAGACCGGCCTCATGCGCCGCAGGTGCCGGTCGTAGGCTCCGCAGGCGATGAGGTCGGCGAGGGTGAGCTGGTCCGGCGACCCCGACCACAGCTCGCGAGGGCCCTTGACCGCGAGGACGGCGTCGACGAGGTGCTCGGGCAGGGCCATCCAGCCCAGGCGGAGCGCGGGAGACAGGCTCTTGCTGGCAGATCCCAGGTAGACCACGCGATCGGGGTCGAGGCCCTGCACCGCGCCGATCGGCTGGCGGTCGTAGCGGAACTCGCCGTCGTAGTCGTCCTCCAGGACCAGCCCGCCCGAGGCGCGGGCCCAGTCGACGACGGCCGCCCGGCGCTCGGAGTGCAGGGGCCCTCCGGTGGGGAACTGGTTGGCCGGGGTGAGCAGGACGGCCCCGGCCCCGGTGCCGGGCAGCTCGTCGATCCTGGCGCCGCGCGCGTCCAGCCGCAGGGGCACCGTGTCCCGCCCCGCCGCGGCGAGGAGGGACCGGTGGAAGTCCAGGCCGTACGACTCGACCGCCACCGTCCCCTCCAGCACCTGGCCCAGCATGCCCAGGGCGTGGGCGAACCCGGCGCAGACGACGATCCTGTGGGGCGCGGTCCGCACCCCCCGGGCGCGGGCGAGGTACTCGGTGAGCGCGACGCGCAGCTCGACGCGGCCACGCGGGTCGCCCACGCCGAAGGCGTCGCCGGGGGCGGCGGTGAGCGCGCGGCGCGCCGAGGACTGCCAGGCCCGCCGGGGGAACGCCGAGGCGTCCGGGGACGTGGGCATCAGGTCGTAGGAGGGGCGGCGCACGGGAGGCGCCGGGCGGCGGGGAGGCTCGGACGCGAGCGGGGAGCTGCGCCGGGCGACGCGGGTGCCCGAGCCCTGCCGCGCCGTCAGCCACCCCTCCGCCACCAGCTCGCCGTAGGCCGCGGCGGCCGTGTTGGGGGCGACACCCAGATCCCCGGCCAGGCTCCGGTACGGGGGGAGACGGACGCCGGGGGCCAGCCGGCCCGAGGCGATCGCCTCGCGCAACGCCCGCATGAGCCGCTCGCGCAGGGGCCCCTCGCCGGTGAGCTCCAGGTGGATGTCCGCACCCGTGATCACGTCCGGTTCCTCGTCCGGGTCCGGGTTCTCGTCCGGGTCCGGGCTCGTGTTCGGTCCCGCGTCCCGGTTCGGGTCCGTCTTCGGGTCCGGCTCCGGACCCGCGTCCGGGCTCAGGCCCGAGCCCGTGTCCCCGTTCGTGTCCGAGCCCGTGTCCCCGTTCGTGTCCGGGCACGGGGCGGGCACACCGGGGCCCTCGGGGAAATTGCCCCATCGATCCGACATGGAAATGCACCATACCCCGGGGCCAATGTCATCGTAGGTTTCTGGACATGACAGCAGTCGAGATCTCCCAGCGCATGAACTTCACCACCGCGGCCCCGGCCGTCTTCAAGGCCGTGTTCGCCCTCGACGCCGCGGCCCGCCGGGGCCTCGACCCGGTCCTGGTCGAGCTGGTGCAGATCCGCGCCTCGCAGATCAACCGGTGCGCGTACTGCATCGACTACCACACCGGCGACGCCCGCAAGGCGGGCGAGAGCGAGGAACGGATCTACCAGCTCTCCGCCTGGGAGGAGTCCAGCCTCTACACCGCGAGGGAGCGCGCCGCGCTCGCCCTGACCGAGGCGGTCACGCGGCTGCCCGAAGGGGTCTCCGACGAGGTGTACGACGAGGCCGCCCGGCACTTCGAGGAGGGGGAACTGGCCCGGCTCATCGCGTTGATCTTCACCGTCAACGCCTGGAACCGCATGAACGTCACCACCCGCAAGACCCCGGGCACCCGGTGACCTGATCTCCTCTCACACCCGTGAGCGGATCACCGTGGAAGACCTCGCGCGCACCCGGCACCCGGTAGCCGGATCCTCCCTCCCCCTCACACCCCCGGGGGGGGGGGGGGGGCGCGCGCCGCCCCCCCCCCCCCCGGGGGCGCCCCCCCCCCCCCCCACCCCCCCCCCCCCCCCCCCCCCCGGCCCCCCCCCCCCCCCGCCCCCCCCCCCC
>NZ_JBNCLF010000008.1:222922-256654 GCF_049844535.1 Streptosporangium sp. DT93 | reverse complement strand
AGCGCATCACGGTGGCACCCGCCGCGCCCACCCCCCCCCCGGTCGCCGGATCCTCCCGCCCCCGCCCCCCCCGGGCGGTGGCCGGCCCGCAGGCCGGCCACCGCCCGGGGCATGTCCCCCCATCCCCTACCCGAACGGACGGACAGCGCATGAGCGCGGCCACCACCGGCCCGTCCACCGCCACGGAGCCCTCCCCCCTGCGGGGCTGGCTCGCCGTGCTCGCGGTGACGCTGGGCATCTTCTCGTTGATGACCTCCGAACTGCTCCCCGTGGGCCTGCTCAGCCCGGTCGGAGGTGACCTGGAGGTGTCCGCGGGCACCGCCGGGCTCATGGTGACGGTGCCCGGCCTGGTCGCCGCGGTCTCGGCGCCGCTGATCACCGTGGCCACGGGCCGGGTGGACCGCCGGCTCGTCCTGGTGCTGCTCGTCGGATTGGTCGCGGCGGCGAACCTGGCCTCGGCGTTCGCCACCTCCTTCACCCTGGTCCTGGTGGCCCGCTTCCTCGTCGGCGTCAGCGTGGGCGGATTCTGGTCGATCGCGGGCGGCATCGCGCTGCGGCTCGTCCCGGAACGGCATGTCCCCCGGGCCATGGCCCTGATCTTCGGCGGCGTCGAGACCGCCTCGGTCCTGGGGGTTCCGGCCGGTACGTTCATCGGTGACCTCAGCGGCTGGCGCGTCGCGTTCGCGGCGGTCGGTGCCCTGGGCCTGCTCGCCCTGACCGGTCTGGTCCTCCTGATGCCCGCTCTCCCGCCGGTGCGCGTCATCACGCTCGCCGACCCGCCGAGGCTGTTCCGGGCCAACGCCGCCCTGCGCGCGGGCCTCGCGCTCACGTTCCTGGTGATCACCGGCCATTTCATCGCCTACACCTTCGTACGCCCCCTGCTGCAGGGCCGTGGCGTCGAGGACGCCCTGGTCAGCCCGCTGCTGATGGTCTTCGGCGTGGCCGGGATCTGCGGCAACTTCGTCGCCGGGGCCTTCGTCGCCCGGCACCTGCGGCGGACCGTCACGGCCGTCGCCGTGGCCCTGACCGTGGCCATGGCGCTGCTGGCGCTGGTCCCCTCCGGCCCGGTCGTGTCGGCCTGCCTGCTGGCCGTGTGGGGCATGGGCTACGGCGCCGTCCCGGT
Source organism: Streptosporangium sp. DT93 (assembly GCF_049844535.1). Classification (NCBI taxonomy): domain Bacteria; kingdom Bacillati; phylum Actinomycetota; class Actinomycetes; order Streptosporangiales; family Streptosporangiaceae; genus Streptosporangium; species Streptosporangium sp. DT93. Next base: position 255,531 of record NZ_JBNCLF010000008.1, on the reverse strand, counting down.
GACCCTCCAGACCTGGATCACCCGGGCGGCTCCCGTGGCCACGGAGGCCGCCTCCTCGCTGTACGTGTCCGCCTTCAACCTGTCCATCGCCCTGGGCGCCCTGTTCGGCGGCCTGGCGGTGGACTTCCTGGCCCTGACGAGCGTCCTGTGGATCGGGTGCGGGCTCGCCCTGCTCACCCTGCTTCCCGCCAGGCGGCCCGCGGGGCCCAACGGCTGACGTGCCGGTCCCGGGGATCTCCCGGAGATCCTCGGAGAACCTCAGGGCCCTTCAGGGACCCTCAGGGATCGATGTCCGCGGCCGCGCGCTCGGCGAAGATCCGCATCGCCTTGGTCGTGACCGGCCCGGGGGCCGCGGGCAGCACGGTCCCGTCGACCGAGCGGATCGGCTGCACGTCCCGGGTGGTGGAGGTCAGGAACGCCTCCTCGGCCTCGTACAGGGCCGAGAGCGGGAGGTCCTCCTCCACCGCCCCGCACCACTCCAGCGCGAGCGAGCGGGTGACCCCGGCCAGGCAGCCCGAGGCGAGCGTGGGGGTGACCGGACGGCCTCCGCGTACGACGAAGACGTTGCTGCCGGTCCCCTCGCAGAGGTCGCCCACGGTGTTCCGGAAGATCGCCTCGCCGCCGCCCCTGGCCTTGGCGTGGAAGAGCGCCTTGGCGTTCTCGCCGTAGGAGGTGCTCTTCACCCCGGCGAGCGCGCCGCGCTCGTTGCGCGGCCAGGGCACCACGACGACGTCGGAGACGGGCGGGAACGGCTTCTGCTCGTCCACGATCACCGCGGTCGTGCACCCCTGGTCGCCCCGGTCGGAGCCGAGCGGCCCCGGACCGCTGGTGTAGGTGACGCGGACGCGGCCGAGCCGCCAGGGCGGGGCCTCGGCCAGGCAGGCGCGGATGCCCCCGGCGATCGCGTCGAGGTCCGGGTCGGGCAGGTCCATCCGCCGCGCCGAGAGCGTGAGCCGCTCCAGGTGGCGGGTGAGCGCGAACGGGGCGCCGTTCACGCACTTGATCGTTTCGAACACCCCGTCCCCGACCATCAGGCCGTGATCGAAGACAGAGACGAGGGCCCGGTCCGGAGCGAGAAGCGCTCCATTGAGCCATACGGGTACGTTCATGCGACTCCCCCTGAGCCTGATGTCGATGCGAGCGCGATGAGCCGGGATGCCTTCAGCTCGGTCTCGTCCCACTCCTGCCGCGGGTCGCTCCCCCAGGTTATGCCCGCGCCCGTGCCGAAGCGGATCTCACCGTCCGACAGCCAGAACGTACGGATCGCCACGGCCAGCGACGCGCGCCCCCGATCGGCGTCGACCCAGCCCACGGTTCCACAGTAGGGCCCGCGGGGGGTGGGTTCGAGCCGGTCGATGATACGCAGCGCCGAGGATTTGGGGGCCCCGGTCACCGAGCCCGGCGGGAAGGTCGCGGCGAACAGCTCGGGCCAGCCGTATTCCCGCGCGAGCCGTGCCCGGACCGTGGAGACCAGGTGCACCAGGCCGGGGTGCTCCTCGATCTCGCACAGGGCGGGCACGCTCACCGAGCCGACCTCGGCGACCCTGCCCAGGTCGTTGCGGACCAGGTCGACGATCATCACGTTCTCGGCGTGGTCCTTCTCCCGCAGGCCGGACGGGGTGGCCGCGGTCCCCTTGATCGGCCTGGACTCGACCACGTCGCCGTCCCTGGACAGGTACAGCTCCGGCGAGGCCGAGACCACGCTCACCCCCGGCAGGCTCACGGTCGCGGCGTAGGGCGCGGGGTTGCCCCGCGCCAGTCTCAGGGCCAGCGCCGGCAGGTCCGCCTCCCGCCCGGCGGGCAGGGACGCGCTCAGCACCCGGCACAGGTTGGCCTGGTAGACCTCGCCCCGCTCGATCAGGGAGCGGATCTCGCGGACCCGGTCCTCGTAGCCGGCCCGGTCCAGGGAGCTGCGCCACGCCGAGGGGTGCGGCCCGCGCCAGGGGCGGCGCGGCGCGGGGGGCGGGGCGGGGCGGACGCGGTCGAACCGGGCGCAGGTCGTCTTGCCCTCGTAGTCGACCACGACGGCCCACCAGCCCTCGCCGTCCAGGGCGCCCAGGTCGGTGGTGACGTCGCGCAGGCCGGTGGCCAGGAGGCCCCTGGCCGGGTGGCCGGTGACGTGCGCGAAGGAGTCATGCACCGCCCCATTGTCCCGCCTGCCCGGACAAAAGCCTCACCAGGGTGCGGGCGGCGGGCAGGGGCGCGGGCGGCAGGGCGGCGTAGACGGTCCGGCGGGGGGCGAGGTCGCCGAGGGAGCGGAGCACCAGGTCGAAGGGCACGGCCTGCGCGGCGATGGCGGGCACGAGCGTGATGCCGAGGCCGGCCGCGACGAACCCGAACTTGCCCGTCCACTCGCCGATCCTGACCGAGGCGCGGGGGGTGAACCCGGCGCGGGCGCAGGCGGCGGCCAGGGCCGTGGCCCGCCCCGGCGGGGGCGCCTCGATCCAGGTCTCCTCCCGCAGCTCGCGCAGGTCGACGATCTCCTGCCCCGCCAGCCGGTGGTCGCGGGGCAGCGCGACGAGCAGCTCGTCACAGGCCAGCTCGATCATCTCCGCCCCCTCCTCGTCGGGCAGCTCGGCCGGGTAGTCGCTGACCACCGCGACGTCCAGGCCGCCCTCGCGCATGCGGCGCAGCAGGCTGCGGCTGGGGCCCTCGACGGGGACCAGTTCGACGTCGGGGAAGTCCTCGCGGAACGCGCGCAGGGCACCGGGCACGAGCGCGACGTTGGCGGTGGCGAACGCGCCCACCCGCAGCCGCCCCCGATAACCCCCGTGGATGCCGGCCAGCTCCTCCTCGGCCCTGGTCAGCCGGTTCAGGACCACCCGGGCGTGGTGGTGGAGCGCCTCACCGGCGGGGGTCAGCCGCACCCCGCGCGGCAGCCGCTCGAACAGCGGGCCCCCGGCGCGCTGTTCGAGGACGGCGATACGCCGGGAGACCGCCGACTGGGTGTAGTCGAGGGCGGCCGCGGCGGCGGTGAACGACCCGGTGCGGGCCACGGTGTCCAGCAGGCGCAGCCCTTCGACGTCGAACACATTCCCTCCACGCATGGCTCACATGCAATCTAGTCGCTGGTGGAATGCCTTGGCGGTGCCTAGCGTGGCAGGCATGATTTCCTTTCTTGGTCTGGGGCGCATGGGCGCCCCGATGGCCCGGCGGCTCGTGGAGGCCGGGTGCGAGGTGACGACGTGGAACCGCACCCCCCGCGCGGTCGAGGGGGCCGTCTCTGCGGCGTCGCCCGCCGAGGCCGTCGCGGGCGCGGAGGTGGTCGTCACGATGCTGAGCCACCCGGCGGCGGTGCGGAGGGTGCTGGCGGACGCGGCGCCGGGGCTGCGGGCCGGGACGGTGGTCGCGGAGATGTCAACGATCGGGCCCGAGGCGGTGGCCGGGCTGCGCGACCTGCTTCCCCCGGGGGTGGGGCTGGTCGACGCGCCGGTCCTGGGCGGCGTGGAAGCGGCGGCCGGGGGCCCGCTGGCCGTGCTGGCGGGCGGCCTGCCCGAGGACCTGGCCCGCTGCCGGAAGGTGCTGGGGGTGTTCGGCCGGGTGCTGGAGCTCGGCGGGCCCGGGGCCGGGGCGGCGATGAAGGTGGCGGTGATGGGCGCGCTGGTGCCCGCCCAGGTGCTGCTCGCCGAGACCCTGGCGTACGCGCGGGCGACCGGCGTGGACACCGCGGCCCTGCTGGGCGTGCTGGGTGCCACGCCGCTGGGGCCGCTCGCCGAGCAGATCCGCCCGGCCGTCGAGAACGGCCCGTACGAGACGCGCTACGCCCTGGAGCTGGCGGCCAAGGACGTGGCGCTGGCCTCGCACGGGACACAGACGATCGCCGCGGCCGCCGGGGCGAGGCTGGCGGGCGCGGTGGCGGCCGGGCTGGGCGGCGCGGACCTGACGTCGATCTTCGCCCACATCGCCCCGTCCGGTCCCGCGGGGGCGGGCCGGACGGGCCGGGCCGCGCGGGGCGGGGTGCGCAGGCTGAACCCGGCCTCGGTGCCCGCCACCAACGGTTACTACTCCCACGCGACCAGGAGCGGGGACCTGCTGTTCGTCTCCGGGCAGGTGGCGGTGGACGAGGACGGGAACGTGGTCGCCGAGGGGGACATGGCACGCCAGTCCGCGTACGTGATGGACCTGGTCGCGCGCGTCCTGGCCGATCAGGGCTGCACGTTCGACGACGTGACCCACATCCGGACCTTCCTCACCGACATGTCGCGGATACCGGAGTACGCCGCCGCGCGCGTGCGCCACATCACCGGCGAGCCGCCTGCCAGCACGACCGTGGAGGTGTCCCGGCTGTTCCGGCCCGGCCTGGTCGTCGAGGTGGAGGTGGTCGCCGCCGTCCCGGCGGGCCGCTGACCGCGAGGCGGCGGCGCCACTCGCGTGACGCCCCGGCGGCCCGGCCGTACGGGCCACAGAGCCAAGCCGTGCGGCAGGGGGTCCGGTGGCGGCCCGGCCTCACGACTCGGCGGCCCCGCCGTACGGGCCGGAGGTCGGCCGGGTCAGGCCAGGGGGCCGGTGACGGTCTCGGCGGCGGCGACGAGCGCGTCGCCCGCGGCGAGCTGGACCGCCGCCTCGATCTCCGGGGCGAGGAACCGGTCCGGTCCGGGACCCGCGACGGCCTGGCGCAGGGCCTCCACCACGGCGCCGGTCGCCGGGGCGGGCCGGAGCGGGCCGCGCAGGTCCAGGGCGCGTGCGGCGGTGAGGATCTCCACCGCGAGCACCCGGGTCAGGCCGTCCACCGAGCGGCGCAGCTTGCGCGCGGCCGACCAGCCCATGGAGACGTGGTCCTCCTGCATGGCGGAGCTGGGGATGGAGTCGACGCTCGCGGGCACGGCCAGGCGCTTGAGCTCGGAGACCACCGCGGCCTGGGTGTACTGGGCGATCATGTGGCCGGAGTCGACACCCGGGTCGTCGGCGAGGAAGGCGGGCAGGCCGTGGTTGCGGGCCACGTCCAGCATGCGGTCGGTGCGGCGCTCGGAGATGCTCGCCAGGTCGGCGGCCGCGATGGCCAGGAAGTCGAGCACGTAGCCGACGGGGGCGCCGTGGAAGTTGCCGTTGGACTCCACCCGGCCGTCGGGCAGGACCACCGGGTTGTCGATCGCCGAGGCCAGCTCCCGCCCGGCGACCGCGGCGGCGTGCGCCAGGGTGTCGCGGGCGGCCCCGGCGACCTGCGGGGCGCACCTGAGGGAGTACGCGTCCTGGACGCGGGTGCAGGTGCCGTCCCGGTGCGACTCCATGATCTGCGAGCCCGCCAGCAGGGCCCTGAGGTTGGCGGCGCTGGCCGCCTGCCCGGGGTGCGGGCGCAGCCCCTGCAGGTCGGCGGCGAAGACGCGGTCGGTGCCGAGCAGGGCCTCCACGCTCATGGCCGCGCCGATGTCGGCGGTCTTGAACAGGCGGGTGAGGTCGTCCATGGCCAGGATGAGCATGCCGAGCATGCCGTCGGTGCCGTTGATGAGCGCGAGCCCCTCCTTGGCGGCCAGCTCGACGGGCTCGATGCCCGCCCGCTTGAGCGCCTCGGCGGCGTCGGCGCGCTCCCCGGCGGCGTCCCGCACCACCCCCTCCCCCATGATCGTGAGGGCCACGTGGGAGAGCGGCGCGAGATCGCCGGAGCAGCCGAGGCTGCCGTACTCGTGCACGACCGGGGTGATGCGCGCGTTCAGCAGGTCCTGGAGCACCCTGGCCGTCTTGGGGCGTACACCGGTGTGCCCGGTGGCCAGGGTGTGCAGGCGCAGCAGCATCATCGCCCGGGTGACCTCGGCCTCCACCTCCGGGCCCGATCCCGCGGCGTGCGAGCGGACCAGGGAGCGCTGCAGCCTGGCGCGGAGCGAGGGGTCGATGTGCCGGGTGGCCAGGGCGCCGAACCCGGTCGAGACGCCGTAGGCGGGGACGGGGCTCTCGGCCAGCTCGTCCACCCGGGTGCGGGCCGCGGCCATGGCCGCCACGGCGTCGTCGGTGAGGCGCACCGGGAGGCCGTGGCGGGCGACCCCGACGACCTCCTCGAAGCTCAGCGGATCGGGTCCGATGTTCACGACGTCGTTGTCGCGGTTGCCGCTCATGCTGTCTGCTCTCTCGCGTAGGTGAAGCGATGGTAACCGGTGAAAGCGGTCTCCGCTCCTTACATCTCACGATAGCGACCTATTCGGTTTGGGGAGTCGCCGGGTATTCGCTAGAGTTCTCATCGTGAGTCCGGGCCCGGCCCGGAGACACGCGGAAGTGGCTCAGTGGTAGAGCATCACCTTGCCAAGGTGAGGGTCGCGGGTTCGAATCCCGTCTTCCGCTCGGAAAGGGGCTCCGGCCCCCCACTCGGTGGAGTGGCCGAGAGGCGAGGCAACGGCCTGCAAAGCCGTCTACACGGGTTCAAATCCCGTCTCCACCTCTGGTTTCGACGAGGACGATTAGCTCAGCGGGAGAGCGCTTCCCTGACACGGAAGAGGTCACAGGTTCAATCCCTGTATCGTCCACCAGCGTCCATGACGATCATGGACTGAGCAGGTCGAGCGGCCGCCGGCATCCCCAGGGATGCCGGCGGTCTTTCCGTTTTCCGGCCGGGCGAGCGAGCGGACAGGCGAGCGGGCGGGCGGGCGGGCGGATTCAGTCGGTGCGGCCGTCCGCCGTCGCGGCGTCGACCCGCACGTCCCGCAGCAGGACCGCGACCAGGACCGCCGCCAGCGCCAGGACGACGGCCCCCAGGACGGCGGCCGTCCGAAGGCCGCCGGTGAAGGCCGACCGCGCGACGTCGAGCAGCAGGGCCGCCGCCTCCCGGTCCGGCAGCCGCCCCGCCACCGCCACCGCGCCGCCCAGGGTCTCGCCCGCCACCAGGGCGTCCTCGGCGGACAGCCCGGCGTGACCGCCCGCCGCGGCGAACTCCCCGGTGTAGACGGCCAGCCCCATGCTGCCCAGGACGGCGACGCCGAGCGCGCCGCCCAGCTCGGTGGCGGCCTCCATCACCGCGGAGGCCGAGCCGGCCCGCTCCGGCGGGGCGAGCGCGACGATCACGTCGGAGGCGACCGCCTGCACGGCCCCGATCCCGGACCCCAGCAGGAGCAGCCCGGCGATGAGGACCCACCGGCCGGAGGAGACGTCGAGCCCGCTCATCACCGCGAAACCGCAGGCCGCGAGGGACATGCCGCCCCCCATGACGTACCCGGGACGCACCCGTTGCGCGATCACGGCGGCCAGTGCCGAACCGGCGAGGGCGCTCCCGGCGGCTGGCAGGGTGAGCAGTCCCGCGACGAGCGGGCGCAACCCGAGCACCAGCTGCAGGTACTGCGCGACGAAGTAGAACAGCCCCACCAGGGCGAAGACCGCGAGCGTGCTCGTGACCAGGGACACCCCGAAACCCCGGTCGGAGAACAGGCGCGGGTCCAGCATCGGGTGGGCCCGCCTCCGCTGCCGGCGCAGGAACACGGCACCGGCGAGGACGCCCGAGGCGACGGCGAGCAGCGCCGGGGGGCCGGCGCCGCCGGAGGCGAACTGCTTGACGCCGTAGACCACGGGCAGCACGGCGGCCAGCGAGAGCACGGCGCCGGCGACGTCGAACGGCCCCGGGCGGGGGTCGCGGTACTCGGGCAGCAGGAACGGCCCCAGGACCAGCAGCAGGATCATCACCGGCACGTTGATCATGAACACCGACCCCCACCAGAACCGCTCCAGCAGCCAGCCTCCGGCGATCGGCCCCAGCACGCTCCCCCCGGCGAAACCGGCGGCCCAGACGGCGACGGCCATCCTGCGCTGCCGCGGATCGCGGAACATGGTGCGGATCAGCGCGAGGGTGGGCGGCATCAGGGTCGCCGCCGCCGCGCCCTGCAGCGCGCGGGCCGCGATCAGCGGGTCGGCGCCGGGGGCGTAGGCGGCGAGGACCGAGGTGACGCCGAACGCGGCCGCGCCGATCAGCAGCAGCTTCCGGCGGCCGATCCTGTCCGCCAGCGCGCCCATGGGGATCAGCAGGCCCGCCAGCAGGAAGGCGTAGACGTCCACGATCCACAGCAGCCGGGGACCGCTCGGCGCGAGGTCCGCGCTCAGGAGGGGCAGCGCGAGGTACAGCACGGTCACGGTCACCGAGACGAGCAGGACGGGCAGGACGAGGACCGCGAGCCCGAGCCACTCCCTCCGCCCCGCCACGGCTGCGTCCTGTCTCACGGTCACGACTCCTTGAGTACGATGTACGTGCAATTCGCGCATACATCGTACGCACAGTTTCCGGCGGGCGGCAATGACGGGGATCCGGCTCGTTTTTCCTCACTCGAAGAGCTCAAAGAGTGGAAAAAAATGATACCTCTCGTCGTCGGCTTCGGTGGTCGTGAATCGTCACATTGCCATCGTTCATTACGTCACGGAGGAGCCGTGCTAGAGTTTCGTCACACACCAGGGACGCCCAGGGACCGGACGAGGACCACATGCTGACGTGCGCGCAGTGCGGCAAGCCGTTGCAGGCTCCCGCCCGGGGACGACGACCGCGGTACTGCTCACGGTCCTGTCAGGCCCGGGCGTATCGGACCCGTACCGCGGAGCGGGCCGGGACGCCCGTCCCCCGGGCCGATCCTCCCGCCGTACGGGACGGGAACGGGTCCGCCGGTGAGCACGGCGCGCCGCGGCGCGACCGGGGGGAGACGGCGGAGCGCCACGAGCCACCGGCCGGCCTGAGCACCGACCGGATCGTGCGCGCCGCGATCGGGATCGCCGACGACGAGGGACTGGACGCGCTGTCGATGCGGCGCGTGGCGGCCGAACTGGGCGCCGGCACGATGTCGCTGTACCGCTACGTGCCGGGCAAGGACGCGCTCGTCGAGCTGATGGTCGACGCCGTGTTCGGCGAGAGCCCCCACCCCGCCACCCCAGCGGGCGACTGGCGTGCCCGGCTGGAGGCCGCGGCCAGGAGGGAGTGGGCGATGTACTCCCGGCATCCGTGGACGCTGCGGGTCATCGCCACGCCCCGGCCTCCGATCGGGCCGAACGTGATGGCCGACGTGGAGTGGGCGATGAGCGCCGTGGACGGGCACGGCCTGGAGCCGACGACGATGCACTGGATCGCGATGACGGTCAGCGCCCAGGTCCAGGGAGCGGCGCTGCTGCTGGTGAACGAGATCGAGGCCGAACGGCGCACCGGCGTCACCAGCGGGCAGTGGCGCGCCTCGAGGACGCCGGCGCTCCTGGAGATCCTCGGGTCCGGGCGGTTCCCGATGCTGTCCGGGCTCCACGCGGAGCAGGGCGACGCGATGGACATCGGCGCGTGGTTCGAGTTCGGCCTGCGCCGCCTTCTCGACGGTCTCGCCGTTCTGATCGACGGGGCGGGCGGGGGGCCGGTACGCGACACCGGTTCCGCTCCGGTACGCGCCACCGGGACGACGGTACGCGACACCGGAGCGGCGGTGCGCGACAGAGGAGCGGAATCGGTGCGCGATCCGGCGACGCAGGCGCGCGGGTAGGGGCGCCGACGGCGAACGGCGGATCACCGCCCTGTCGTCCGACGGCGGAATCCGTTTCGACGCGGCGCGTCCCGGAGAATGTGTCCCCGCGTCACGGCCGCCGCGAAATTGATTCCTTTCACGAAAAGGCACGTCACCGCGAATCCGGCCGGCGCGGACCGATCGGGCGGGAACGCGACCGGTCAGGGCCGGCCGGTGCCCGGACCGCCGGTTCCCCCTCATCCTCCCCCCCTGTTTCCCGGCGTGCCACGCGTTTTTCCAAAGGCAGGGGTTCTCACACCGGACCCCACGTCCTACAGTCGGAAGCGCGGACCGGGAATGGTCCGACGATGAAACGCGGCGGAAAAAGGGGCGGGTGATATGCCGCGATTCGGGTGGTCACGCATTTCCGAGGAGTGTCCTGCCCGCGACGCCCGCGAACCCGGACCGGATCTCCCGTCAGCGATCACATCGAGGTACATCTCCGTTGAGAATTCTCGTCACCGGGGGCGCCGGATTCATCGGCTCCCACTACGCGCGTACCCTTCTTGGCACGAACGGCCCGGAAAGCCTCACCGTACTGGACAAACTTACATATGCCGGAAATCTAGTTAATCTTGCCCCGATTTGGGACGACGACCGTTTCTCCTTTGTCCAGGGGGACATCTGCGACCCCGCGCTCGTCGGCCACCTCGTCGCCGGGCACGACCAGGTGGTGCACTTCGCCGCCGAGTCCCATGTCGACCGGTCGATCCTCGGTGCCGCCGAGTTCGTACGGACCAACGTGGTGGGCACCCAGACGCTGCTGGACGCGGCGCTGCGCGAGGGGGTCACGTTCGTGCACGTCTCCACCGACGAGGTCTACGGGTCGATCGCCGAGGGATCCTGGCCGGAGACCGACCCGCTGTGCCCCAACTCCCCCTACGCCGCCTCCAAGGCGGCCTCCGACCTGCTGGCGCTCTCCTACCACCGCACCCACGACCTGGACGTGCGGGTGACGCGCTGCTCCAACAACTACGGGCCCCACCACTTCCCGGAGAAGGTCATCCCGCTGTTCATCACCAACCTGCTCGACGGGCTGAAGGTCCCGCTGTACGGCGACGGCCTCAACGTGCGCGACTGGCTGCACGTCGACGACCACGTCAGGGGCATCGAGCTGGTCCGCACGGCGGGCCGCCCCGGTGAGGTCTACAACATCGGCGGCGGCACCGAACTGAGCAACAGGGAGCTCACCGACCTGCTGCTGGCGGCACTGGGCGCGGACGAGAGCAGCATCGCCTACGTGGAGGACCGCAAGGGCCACGACCGGCGCTACTCGGTCGACTGGAGCAAGATCGAGAGAGAGCTCGGCTACCGCCCGGCGAAGGATTTCACCACCGGCCTGTCCGAGACCGTGGCCTGGTACCGCGACAACCGCGCCTGGTGGGAACCGCTCAAGGCGAGCCCCCGGACCGGCTGACCCCACACGCCGCGACCTTCCCCCTCTCGTCCCGGTCCCCGATCTCCGGTTCCCGTCCTGTCCCGGTCCCCGGCCCCCTCCCCCATTCCCGTCCCCGGTCCCCGTGCTGTTCCGGTCTCCGTCCTCGGTTCCCGTCCTGTCCCGGTCCCCGTCCTCGGTTCCCGTCCTGTCCCGGTCCCCGGTCCGGTCTCCGGTCTCCGGTCTCCGGTCTCCGGTCTCCGGTCTCCGGTCTCCGAGGGATCGTCCTGCTTCCGTCGCCGGTCTTCGCGGTCACCGGAGGAACCGGTGAAGAGCGAGGCGCGTAGCATCGGCGTTCTGCGCTACTCATTCGGATCCCCTCACGGACCCAGGGACACAAGACGAAAATGAACGACTCCTTGATCCCCGCCGCCCGCGCGGCGACCGGCCCGGCCGGGCCGCTCAGGCCGCTCGGGCCGGTCGGTGCCCCCGCCGGGCCGCGGTCCCTTCGGCCGGAGGCCCGCGCCGGCGGACCCGGCGCCACCGCGCCCGTCCCGGCGGAGGCGTCATGACCGGCCTCCTGCGCAACCCCGTGAAGAACTACGACTGGGGCTCGCACACGGCCATCGCCACGCTGACCGGCCGGCCCTCGCCCGCCGAACGTCCCGAGGCGGAGATGTGGTTCGGCACCCACCCGTCGGGCTCCTCGTCGGTGCTGCGGGACGGGACGTGGCACTCCCTGGCCGAGACGGTCGCCGCCGACCCTGCGGGTGAGCTGGGCCCGCGGACCGTCGAGCGGTTCGGCTCCCGGCTGCCGTACCTGCTGAAGCTGATCGCGGTGGACCTGCCGCTCTCGCTCCAGGTGCACCCCTCGCGCGAGCAGGCCGAGGAGGGGTTCGCGCGAGGCACCTACGTCGACCCGTTCCCCAAGCCCGAGCTGATCTGCGCGCTGACCCCGTTCACCGCGCTGGCCGGTTTCCGGCCACCGGAGGAGGCCGCGAAGCTCATCGGCGGCCTGGGCCTGCCGGCGCTGGAGCCGGTCGTCGCGCCGCTGGCGTCCGGGGACGCCTCCGCCGCGCTGCGCGTCCTGGTGGAGTGGCCCAGGGAGGGCCGGGCCGAGCTGCTGGACGCGATCGCGCGGGCCGCCGCGGCCGACGGCGGCCCCGACCACGAGCTGGTCGTACGGCTGGCCGGGATCCATCCCGAGGACCCGGCCTGCCTGGCGCCGCTGTTCCTGCGGCGTCACGAGCTGAATCCGGGTGAGGCGATCTTCCTCGGGGCGGGGGTGCTGCACTGCTACCTGAGCGGCTTCGGCGTGGAGATCATGGGAGGCTCCGACAACGTGCTGCGCGCCGGGCTGACCGGTAAGCCGATGGACGTGGAGGAGCTGCTGCGGGTCACCGACCCCACGGTCCCGGCGGTGCGGGTCGAACCGGAGGGCGGCCTCTACCGTACGCCCGCGCCCGAGTTCCGGCTCGGCACGGCCGTGCCCGGCTCCGGCCTCACCCTCCAGGGCGGGGTGCCGCGCATCCTGCTCTGCACCGCCGGTGAGGTCGAGGGCGGCGGGCACACCCTGCGGCCCGGCGAGTCGGCGTTCGTCCCCGCCTCGGCGGGACCGGTCGAGCTGCGCGGCTCCGGAACGGTCTTCTGGGCGGAGCCGGGCACCGACTGACCCGCCCCCGGCTTCCCGCTCCCGCCTCCCGCCTCCCGCCGGAGAACTCCCGGACGTCGCCGACGGGCTCTCCAGGACGGGAAAGCCGGGGCGGGGCGGTGGGAGCCGGGTGGCCGGGACGCGCGTCTCCATACCGGCCCGCTATGACGGATAACCGCGAGGGAGGGTGAGGCGTCCCCACCTGCGAGTCTGGAGGTATGCGATGACACCGTCGGACGCCCTCGCGGATCGGGACCTTCACCTGGAGCTGATCCTGGTCGAGGTGCTGCACAGCGAGGCCGAGCGGCTCGCCACCGGCTGAGCGGCCGGGTCCCGGCTCCGACGGGGAGGGCCGGGACCTCGCGCGGCGTCCGGAGGACACCTCCAGACCGGAAGGCGCCCGCGCCGGATGACGGGGAAAGGCCACGGACGACGGCCCATGGCCGGAAGGTGTCACGGCCACGTCGGCGGGCACGGGTCGTGCATGTCATCACCGCCTTCGGCCGTGCCCCGGCACGGTGACACCACGACCTACCGTCTCGCCCGTACGGTGGCCAGGACACGCCGGGGAAGGGCGCTGCACCCCGCCGGCGTCACCCTGCGAGGGGTCCTGGCCGTCGAGAGGGAGACGTCCAGGCCGCTGGGGGTCGCCGTCCTCGACCGTCCGGGGCGGACGGAGGTCGTCGTCCGCCTGTCCAAGGCGACCTCGCTGCCCGGCGTCCTGCCCGACGTGCTCGGCCTGGCCGTACGCGTCCCCGGCGGCGCCGTCCCCGGACACGCCGGTCCCGGCAACGACGGCGCCGGTTCTGGACACGACGACCCTGGCAACAACGGCGCCGGCTCCGGTGACGACGGCCCCGGTGACGACCTGGACCTGCTCTTCTCCACCTGCTGCCCGCTGCCGGTGCTGGACCGGCTGCCCTGGCCGCGTTCCGGTTTCACCGCCGGGCGATACTCCACCCTGGTCGCCTACCGGCACCGCAGGGGAGGGCTCCGCCTGGTCGCCGACCCGTCGGGGCCCCCGGTGCCGCCGGACCCGGCCTCGCTGACCGGCGGCCGTCTCGTCTTCCACCTGACCGCGCTGCCCTCGCGCGGGCGGTCCTGGCCCCTGGCGACGCTGACGGTCGACGGCGGGCCCCCGCTCCCGGACGTCTCCTTCGACCCGGTCCTGAACGCCCACCCCGAGCTCCGCCTGCCCGGCTGGCTGGCACGCTTCCGGCGACGGGCGTACGAGGGTTCCCGGGAGGGTCGCGCGGAGGCCCCACCGAACTGACCGCCCGACAGAAGGGTACCGCCCGACAGAACGGCCACCCACCGGAACGGTGCCGCCCGGCAGAACGGTGCCCGCCTGCCGGAACGGTGCCCGCCTGCCGAGGCGGGGCCGCCTGCCCGTGCGAGGGGGAGACCGATCTGCTTTCCTGGCGGAGAGCACCGGCTTCACCGCCGGCCGCGTCCTCTCACGACCGGAGCAGAGCATGCCCATCATCCCGGTGGCAGAACGCACCTGGGCGGCCGTCACCCCGGCCTCCACCTACCTGTTCGGCGTGGAGACCGACACCGGCACCGCCCCCGACACCGACGCCGGCGACGTCCGCCTCGTGCAGTGGTACTGGGGGCCCCGGCTGCCGGAGGCGGCACTGGCCGAGGCCGCGCTGCCCCCGACGCCCCGGCAGAGGTCGGGGTTCCACGACCCGCGCGACATCCACGAGCTGCTGCCGGTGGACGGCGGGCGGCGGTGGGGGGTGCCGTCGTTGCAGGCCTTCTACGAGGGCGGGGTGCGGTCGGTCGAGCTCTCCTTCGCGGAGGCCGTCGCGGGGACCGACGAGATCGAGCTGGTCCTGCGCGACGAGACGTACGGCCTGAGGGTCGGGGTGCACGTGCGCTGCGCCGACGGCACCGACGTCGTCGAACGGTGGGTCACCGTGGCCAACGAGGGCGCGGCCCCCGTGCGGTTCGGCAGGCTCGACTCCGGCAGCTGGGCCGTTCCCGAGCGGTCCGCCTACCGCTGTACCGGGGTCTACGGCGCCTGGGCGTACGAGACGCAGCTCCAGCGGGCAGAGCTGCCCGTCGGGGAGACGACGTTCACCAGCAGGACCGGGACCACGAGCCACCGCGCCAACCCGTGGATCATGGTCGACGCGGGCGACGCCACCGAGGAGAGCGGCGAGGTGTGGGCCGTGGCGCTCGCCTGGAGCGGCTCCTGGCGGCTCACCGCGCAGCACCGGCCCGAGGGCGACCTCGCCGTGACCTGCGGTTTCGGCCACGACGGGCCTTCCGTGCACCTGGCGCCCGGCGAGCGCCTGCGCACCCCGTCCGCGCTGGGCCTCTACGGCGACGGCGGGTACGGTGCCGCGAGCCGGGCCTGGCACGCGTACACCAGAGGCCATGTCCTGCCCGCGCCGCGGGAGGAGCGGCCGGTGCTCTACAACTCCTGGGAGGCCACCGGCTTCGACGTCTCCGAGTCCGGCCAGCTCGAACTGGCCGCCAGGGCCGCCGAGGTGGGCGCCGAGCTGTTCGTGGTGGACGACGGCTGGTTCGGCACCCGTGACCGCGACTCGCGCGGCCTCGGGGACTGGTGGCCCAACCCGGGCCGTTTCCCCGACGGGCTCACCCGCCTCTTCGACGGGGTCCGCGCCCTCGGCATGGCCGCCGGGCTCTGGGTCGAGCCGGAGATGGTCAACCCCGACAGCGACCTGTACCGCGACCGCCCGGACTGGGTGCTGCACCACCCCGGGCGGCGCCGCGACACCATGCGCAACCAGCTCGTGCTCAACTTCGCCCGCACCGACGTGCGCGAGTGGGCGATCGGCTGGCTCGACGCGCTGGTCGGCGAGTACCACCTGGCCTACCTGAAGTGGGACATGAACCGCAGCTTCAGCCAGGCGGGCTGGCCGGAGGCGGGAGAACGCGCGGACATGCTCTGGAGCGAGCACACCGACGGCGTCTACGCGGTCATGGACGAGCTGCGCCGGCGCCGTCCCGGGCTGCGGATCGAGTCGTGCTCGGGCGGCGGCGGCCGGGTCGACCTGGGCGTGCTGCGCCGTACCGACCAGGTGTGGACCTCCGACAACACCGACGCCCGCGACCGGCAGGCGATCCAGCACGGCTTCTCGTACCTGTACCCGGCCGGGACGATGTCGGCCTGGGTGACCGACAGCCCCAATCCGCACACCCGCAGGCGGGTGCCGCTGCGCTACCGCTTCCACGTCGCGATGGCCGGGGTCCTCGGTCTCGGCGGGAACCTGACCGCGTGGAGCGCCGAGGAGTTCGACGAGGCCGCCGGACTCGTCGAGGCGTACAAGGCGATCCGCCCGGTGGTGCAGCACGGCCGCCTGCACCGCCTGGGGGGCACGCCCGGCCTGACCGCCTCGGCCGTGCAGTACGTCCTGGACGACCGGGTCGTGGTGCTCGCCTACAACCCGTTCTCGCCGGACCGGCGGGCACCGAGGCGGCTGCGCCTGGCCGGGCTCGACCCCGAGGCCGTCTACGAGGTCGTGACGAGCGAGGCCGGCGCGACCGCGCCGGTGGGTTCGCGCCGGCACGGCCGCACGCTGACGGCCCTCGGGCTCATCCTGCCCTCCTTCCTGCCGAACGGCCCCGACTACCGCAGCGAGCTGCTGGAACTGCGCCGCGTACGGACCCCCTGACCGCCCGGGCCCCCCGACCGCCCTGACCGCTTCGCCGCGCGCGACGTCCGGCCGATGAACGTTTCAGCCCGCCGCGCGCCGCCGCCCTCCCCCACCTGGGCACATCCTCGCCCGCGGCCGGGCCGGGGGGCGTGACCTGTACCGGGGTGATCACCGATGTGATACTTCCGGTGCCCGCCCCCGAGGGGCGGACGTGGGTTTCCCGCGGAACGCCCTTCACCCCGCGAAAGAAGGACTCATGGCCAAAGTACGCACCCTGCTCGCCTCGGTGATCCTGGCCGGTGGCATGACGGTCGCCCTCGGTGCCGCCCCCGCCGAGGCCGCCACCCTCAGGAACGTCTACTACTACGACTGGGACTGCCACCGGGTGGGGAACCTCGGCATCGCCAGCGGCTGGTGGAGCTCGTACACCTGCAACCCCGAACACGGCTTCTGGTTCCTGTACGCCTGATCCCTCCGGCGACCGGTATCGGACACGCGGGGGTGCCGAACACCCATCCGGGGCACACCGGCAGGGCACGCTCGACCGCCCCCGCGAAAGGATCGTCGTGACCCTCCCCCGCGTCCGCCTCACCGTGCTCCCCGCCGTGCTCCTCTCCGCTCTCGTCACCCCGCTGCTGATCCCGGCCGCCGCGCACGCGAGCGCCTCCTACACCTGCGGCAGCGGGTACGCCTACCTCTCCCCCATCCAGGTCCTCGGCCCCTACGAGATCACCGCCGACGGCTGCACCGGGTCGGGCACCGACGAGCCGGGAGTCATCACCATCCCCTCGGGCACCTACGGCTGCGACCGGGTCTGGGCGCTGCCCGGCGGAGGTGTCAGAGGCGTCCGCTGCGATGGCGGCTGACCGCCCCTCAGGATCGCGGGACGCCCTGACCGCGGCCGGATATCTGCTGCACGGCCCAGCCGTTGCCGTCGGGGTCGCTGAAGAAGAAGAACCCGACGTTGTCGAGGGGGTCCGGTACGGGCCTCGGGTTCTCGCCCAGGATCTGGACCTCGCCGACCTCCACCCCGCGCTCGACGAGCTCGGCACGCGCCCTGTGGATGTCCGGGACCACCAGCTGCAACCCCCTGAGCGAGCCCGGCGGCATGTCCGGGACGGCCCCCTTTCCGATGACGACCGAGCAGCCCGACCCCGGAGGGGTCAGTTGCACGATGCGCACCTCGTCGCCGACCCTGGTGTCGTGGTCGACGGTGAAGCCGAGCCGTTCGGCGTAGAAGGTCTTCGCGCGGTCCACGTCCGAGACGGGGACCACCACCACTTCCAGCGTCCAATTCATGATCGTCTACCTTCTTCTCGCCTGCCCCGGGCCGGTTCCGGCCCGGGGATCGTCATGTCCTGACGGCCTCACGGCCGGTTCTCGGGCCGGAGACCGTCGCGTCGAGCAGGTCCGGGCTCATGTACACAACCTCCTCGTCCAACAACCAAAAGGTTTTATATACGGTCTCGAACGGGCTGTCAGCCGCCGGCCTGTCGGCTCCGGCCGGCTCCGGCCACGATCGTGGCCGGGCGGGACGCGGGCACGAGGTCCCGGCCGACGGTCCGCTCCGCGAACCCGCCGCGGGACGTCCCAGAACCTGGGTGAGATACCACGTCCTTTCGGTCTAGGCTTGGACGATGGACGAGCGCCAGGTCGTGGTGGTCGGGTACGACGACGCGGAACTCCTCGACATCGCATGCGTCACCACGACCCTGTCGACGGCGAACGTGGCAGGGAAGGTACGCCCCCCGTACCGCACGAGGATGGTCAGCCCCGGAGGGCACCCGATCACGTGCAGCGGCGGCATGACGCTGCAGAGCCACCAGTCGCTCGAACGGCTCACCGGGCCGATCGACACGCTGATCGTCTCCGGCGGCTGGGGTCACCTGCGGGCGGCCGCCGACCCGCTGATCGTCGGCCACGTCCGGCGGCTGGCGCGGGAGAGCCGCCGGGTCGCGTCGGTCTGTACCGGAGCGAGCATCCTGGCGGCCGCGGGCCTGCTGGACGGCAGGCGCGCCACCACGCACTGGTGGTTCGCCGGCGAGCTCGCCTCCCGCCATCCCGCGATCGACGTGGACCCCGACCCCATCTACATCCGCGACGGCGCCGTGACCACGTCGGCGGGCGTCACCAGCGCCCTGGACCTGACGCTGGCCTTCATCGAGGAGGACCACGGCGCCAAGCTCGCCCGGTTGATCTCGCGCATCCTGGTGACCTATCTTCAGCGGCCGGGCAACCAGTCGCAGATGAGCATGTTCACCGCCGCCCCTCCCCCCGAGAGCGACCTGGTCCGCCGGCTGACCGACCATGTCAGCGCGAACCTGGACGGCGACCTCACCACGACCGCCCTGGCGGACGTGGCCGGGGTGAGCCCGCGGCACCTCACCCGGCTGCTGCTGGCGAACCTGGGGCGGTCACCGGGGCGTTTCGTCCGGAACGCCCGCATCGAGGCGGCCACCCACCTGGTCGTCACCACGTCCCTGCCGATGGCGAGCGTGGCGGCACGGTGCGGGTTCGGCACGGCCGAGGCGCTCCGCCAGGCGTTCGTGAGCCGGTACGGGATTCCGCCGTCGCGCTACCGCGCGATCCACACCCGTCCCTGGACCGGCTGACGCCTCGGCCTCCCGGCCCCGTCCGGGTCCGGGGGGGCGGTGGGCGACGCGCCCGTGGGAGGACCGCCTCAGCCCACGGCCTTCCTGACGAGCTCCCCGATCCGCGCCTCGTCGTCGGCGGTCAGCTCCGTCAGGGCGAAGGCGGTCGGCCACATGGTGCCCTCGTCGAGGTTCGCCAGGTCGTTGAAGCCGAGGACGGCGTACCTGGTCTTGAACTTGTGCGCGCTCTGGAAGAAGCAGACGACCTTGCCGTCCCTGGCGTACGCGGGCATCCCGTACCAGAGCTTCGGTGAGAGGTCCGGCGCCTCGGCCCTGATGATGTCGTGGAGCCTCTGGGCGATGACGCGGTCGTCCTCCTCCATCTCGGTGATCTTCGCGAGCACCTCGCCCTCCACGTCCGCCTTGGCCCCGCGCGAGCCGCGCCGCGCGGACGTCTTCAGCTCCCGGGCGCGCTCCTTCATCGCGTCCCGTTCCTCGTCCGTGAACCCCTCGTACGTCTCCTTCGCGCCGGTGTCCCCGGCGGACGGCCGCGTCTTCGTCATGGTGGATCTCCTCTGCGGTCAAGCGTGATCTGGACGCTCTCATGCTAGGGATCCGCCCAGGTCACGGCTTCTCCGAAACTGACCGGTCTCCGCCCGGGAGCGAACGATCACGTCGGCGTCAGCGCCGCCGCCGCACCCTCGTACGACGCCGGTAGTCGCCGGGTGACATTCCGGCCAGCTCGGTGAAGCGGGCGCCGAAGGGGTCCGGCGACGGGCAGCCGACCGCGAGGCGGACCTCGGAGACGCTGAGGTCGCCGTCGCGCAGCAGCGCCATCGCGCGCTCGACGCGACGGGTCATCAGGTAGTCGGAGGGCGGCTCACCGTAGGCGAGCCGGAACCGGTGGCCGAGGTGCCCGGCCGACATGTCCGCGCCGCGGGCGAGCGCCTCGACGTTCAGCGGCCGCGCGTACTCGCGGTCGATGCGGTCGCGGACGCGGCGCAGTCGCGCGAGGTCCTCCAGCTGCCGGGCCGCGGTGAGCGCGCGCCCCCATGCGGGACGACACATGAGAGATCTCCTTCGGTCGATGTCCGCGGGCACCCGGGCTCCGCGGCGAGGTGCTCGCCGACGCGGAGGGCCGGGCCGGCGACCGGACGGCTCAGTGAATCTCCTGGATGCGCACCATGTTGCCCGCGGGGTCGCGGAAGGCGCAGTCACGGATGCCGTACGGCTGGTCCGTCGGCTCCTGGACCACCTCGGCGCCGCCGGCCCGCAGCTTCTCGAAGGTGGCGTCGAGGCTCCGGCTGGCCAGCAGGATCCAGCCGTAGGTGCCCTTGGCCATCATCTCGGCGATGACGCGGCGCTCGTCGTCGGTGATGCCGGGATCGGCGGCCGGCGGGGCCAGGAGGATGGACGTGCCGGGCTGGCCGGCGGGTCCCACGGTGATCCATCGCATCTTGCCGTGCCCGACGTCGCTGCGTACCTCGAAGCCGAGGGTGTCGCGGTAGAAGACCAGCGAGGCGTCCGGGTCGGCGTGCGGCAGGAAGCTCGTATGAATCGTGATGTCCATGACCGTCACGTTATCCACGGCTCGGTGAACGACGCTTCTCGAATTCTGACCGGTCCGGCCAACAGGGGGACGGCTCGCGACGTCCCCGGCGAGCGTCCGCCGGGGGTGTCCGTGAGGGGACGGCTCGTGGCGTCCCCGGAGAAGGCGTCCCTCGAAGGGGCGTGCCCGGAGAAGGCGTCCCCCGGAGGGGCGTGCCCGGCGCGCGTCCGCGGAGGGTGTCCGCGGACGCTCCCCGCTCAGGCCGCGACGGGCGAGAAGGCGCCGGCGTCGCCCTTGCGGACCACGCTGGTGTCGCCGTTGACGCCGATGGGAATGTCACCGGCCAGCGTGATGCGGTGCAGACGCCGCGGCAGGTCGTCGTAGTCCGCGACGGCGTAGTGCTGGGTGGCCCGGTTGTCCCAGATGGCGATGTCCCCCTCGCGCCAGTTCCACCGCACCGTGTTCTCCAGGCGGGTGACGTGCCGCTGCAGCAGGGAGAACAGCTCCTGGAAGTCGGTAGCGCTCAGGCCGCCGAACGACCTGACGAAGTGGCCGAGCAGCAGGGACGGCTCGCCGGTCTCGGGGTGGACGCGGACGACGGGGTGCTCGGTCTCGAACTCGTCGCTCCGGAACTGCTCGCGGTACTCCTGTTCCTTGACGTCGACCCCGCCGATCCTCGGGGCCTGCGCCGCGTAGTCGTACAGGTTCGAGTGCACCGCGCGCAGCCGGCCCACCAGCGCCTGCAGGCCGGGGTGCAGGTTGCGGTACGCCTCCACCGTGTTGGCCCACACCGTGGTCCCGCCGTAGGGCGGCAGCGTGACGGCGCGCAGCACGCTGATCGCCGGGATCCGGTCGACGAAGGTCACGTCGGTGTGCCAGCTGTTGGCCTTGCCCCGCTCGGAGTCGATCGGGAGCACGGCCTCACCGTCGCCGGTCACCGTCGGGTGCGGCCTGGTCACGATGCCGAGCAGCCTGGTGAACGCGTGCTGGTCGGCGTCGGTGGCGTGCTGCTGGTCGCGCAGGAAGACCACCCGGTGGCGCAGCAGCGCGGCGCGCAGTTCGGCGACCGCCTCCGGGTCGGCGTCGCCGCCCACCCTGAGGCCGCCGACGACCGCGCCGATCACGCCGCCGACCTGGGTGACGTCGATGTGCCGGTAGGAGCCGTCGGTGACGGCAGGGGACGCGTGGTCGTGGAGCTGGGTCATTTCCCTGACACCTCTCGGTGGGCGATGCGGTGGGTCGTATCACAGCGTGTGCCAGGGGAAGGCTAATGTCAACTATTCCTACAGGAATAGTAGGTAATACCTCCGCGGCCGGTCCGGCCCGTAAAAATCTCCCGCCCCGGTGATGTTCCCTCGCGGCGGGGCAGGGGGGTGCGCATGGTGAACCCCTTGGACATCGCGCTGGTCCTCCTCTTCCTCGTCGCCGCGGGCTTCGTCCTCCGCCGCTGGGCGCGGCAGCACCGCTGACACGACGAGCCCCGGTCGCGCCCGCCGCCGAACACCTTCCTGTCGGCGAACGTGGAATTCGTGCCGGTCACCACCGGGGCAGGCGCCCGGAAACAGGCGGCTCACCGCCACAGCCGGTTGCCCGCGGACGAAAACACCGGCCCCCGTCCCGCCGGCCACGCCCCTCGATATGACCGGCCGGTCAAAGGTGTCCTCGTCCGCCCCCGGTTCACCCTCCGGATCGCCGGATCGGATTTCGCAGCCCGCCGAAGTCAAAGCGTCCTCGGGCGACCAGGCGGAACACGCCGGCACAGGATGACCGTTTAAGCGATTTTGTGATCTCCGAAACGGGCGACATCTTCGGGATTTCTCACTCGTCACCTCCTGTGCCCTATACCCTTCGCAAAGTCACATTTTCGGAGGAGTGTCCGGGGGGAGATCGGCGTGCCATTGTCGTGGGGCGATCTCCCGGTCGGGAGGCTGTTCCGCCTCGCGGGAGTCGATTCCGCCATTGACGCCAATGTGATGGAATTGTTGCTGAATCCCTTACCCGAGACCGGCCCCGCCGTCGTCACCTACACGGCGACCGAAGGTAATTCGGTATCGGGAGTGGTGGAATCCATCCTCCGCGATCTGGAAATACTGGCCATCGGGCTTTTCCCGGCCTGGTTACCCGGAGGGGAGAAGCTCTCCGGCCCCGGCGGTGGCGGGGTGGCGGCGGCGAGGATCCTCGCGATGCGTCTCGCGTCAGGCACCCGTCATTTCGGACCGTTCCTGGCCGACCTCGCCGCCCGGTCCGTCCAGCACCGCGGCCCGCTGGTTCCCGGGAGGCGCGGCCCGAAGGGGCGATCGTTCCCCCCGGAGTCGCGGGCGGCCGGTCTGGCCCGGGTCATCGCCTCCACGTTCGGCCGCGAATCGGCGGCGCTGGTCGTCTACGTGCCGGAGAAGCCGACCTCCCATGGAGAGAAGCTCCTGGTCGCCGGGTGCGAATGGCTGGCGCACCGGAGCGGCATGGGGATCTGGCTCGTCGGCCCCGAACTGCGCCGCGTCGAAACCCTCCACCTGGAGGTACCCGCCGCGGTCAGGAGACTGGCCGGGACGATGACGGCACCGCCGCTCACCGCGACGGTGGGAATGCCCCCGATCGCCGGAAGGCCGCACCCCGGGAGCCCGGTGGAACAGGCGCTGGAGGCGGCCCTGGCGGAATGCGACTGGGCTCATGGCCGGACCTGGAACCAGACGTACCGATCCAAGGACCCGTTGTTCATCATGATTCGCACGGACCTGATCTGGGTCCGGGAGAAGTGCGTCGTGGAACTCGACGGACCGGAACACGCGACGTCCGCCCACATGGAGCGCGACCGGATTCGTGACCGGCACCTGGAACGTGACGGGTTCACGGTGTTGCGATTCACCAACCGGCAGGTGATGAGCGACCTACCGGGAGTTCTGCACCACATCAATGAATTCCTCCGGGCACGACGCCTCGGAACGAGCGAAAGAGCAGGCTGATGTCCGAAGAAAGACTCACGTACCGGCAGGTCGCAGCTCTGCTCGTACTGAGGGAGCTCGGAACCGCATTGCCCCACAAGGAGCTGAAGGCTGAATGGGGCCTGGATCTCGATACCAAGAACCGTGCAGGTCTCGTCGACGCCAAGTTGATCGAGTCGGAGTCCAGGAAACGAGCTCTGTGGTACACGATCACACCGGCCGGTGAAGATCGCGCGATCGAGGAGGTACGCAAGGGAATCCCCGTGTCCTCCCGGTCGGGCAAAGCCCTGGCTCTTCTGTACCTGCGGTCCCTCGTGGCGCCCAAGGCAGCGACCTCGGTCGTCGAGGAACCCGCTCGGACACCCGTGACGACGGTTTCACCGGAGGAGGTGGAGGGCCGGATCCGCGAGGCCTATGCGAAGCTCACACCCGGTGTCGGCCGGTGGGTCTCGATGACCAAGCTGCGAGCCCTCCTGACCGACATCGATCGGGATCTCCAGGACGACGTCATGCGCGCCATGATGCTGAACGGGCGTGCGGACATCGAGCCCGTAGCGATCGTGGGCGACCTGAAGCCCGAGGACCACGCCGCCGCGATCGTCATCGGCAGCACACCCAACCATCAGTTCCGCGTCGGAGCGTGACGATGGTCACCGAATGGTACGCGCTGAGCAGTCTCAAGCTCTTCTCGACCGTCAACGCCAGCGAGGACGTCTGGCAGCCGGTTCCGTTCCACGTGCCCGGGATGCACCCGGAGGCTTCCCTCGCTCTTCGCTCGGGACTGGACGCCGCCGCCGACTCCCCCGTGACCAGCCCGGTCGGGGTGATCCTCGAAGGTGGCGCCGGAAGCGGGAAGACGCACCTGATGAGCTGGCTGCGTGAGCAGACCGTCCAGCGCGAAGGCTACTTCTTCCTGATGGACGTTCTCGACGCCCGCAACTTCTGGGAGAGCGCCGTCGTGTCCATCCAGGACGGGCTGGCCCGGGTGGGCGCGGACGAGGAGACCCAGCTCAAGCGATTTCTCCGCAGTCTGACGGGCCTGATGCAGCTCCCGCGAAAGACCCAGAAGACGATCATCGGCAACCAGCCGGTCACCCGCGAAGATCTCGACCTGTTCATCGAGGCCCTGTACGGGATCGATCGCCGGGTCGGCAGAGACACACAGGACGCCGCCCGCGCCCTCGTGCTCCTGGCGGCCGGTGACAACACCCTGGTGGACATCGGCGAGTCCTACATCTGCTCGATCGAGGACGGTGAGAGCTACCGGCAGGAGTGGGGATTCCGGAAGGTCCGCAAATCCCCGCAGGAGATCGTCCGTGACATCTCGCGGCTGCTGGCGCTGACCGGCCCGAGCGTCATGGCCTTCGACCAGCTCGACACGTTCATCGCGCAGAGCAGCCTCTTCGCCGAGGACGACTCCACCAGTTCGGCGACCTCGGCGATTCTCCAGTTCGCTCACGGGCTGACCAGCCTCCGTGAGGTGTCCAGCCGCACCCTGACGGTTCTCTCCTGCCTGCCGGAGACGTGGACGATCCTTGAGGACCTGGCCGTCAGAAGTTTCAAGGACCGCTTTCGCAGGGCCACGTTCCTTCGGCGCATCCCGACCCCCGAGGTCGGGGCGGAGCTCGTCACCGTGCGGCTCGCGGAGCACTTCAAGGACATCGGCTTCGACCGGCCGTATCCGACGTGGCCGGTCAAGCCGGAGGCGTTCGCGCGGGCTCCGTTCTACACCCCGCGTCAGGTCCTGGCACGTCTCCACGAGCACATCCAGAAGTGCCTGCACCACGACGGCGAGATCACCGAGCTGGCCAGCCTCGACGCGCTCGCGAACATGGGCGGTAGTTCTGCGAAAGCCGACCCCAGAGAGGACGTGCTCCAGGCGATCGACATCAAGTTCGCGATGCTGGCCGATTCGGCCGACGTCAGCGGAGCGCTGGACACCGAACTGGAGGACACCGTCCTTCCCGGCCTGATCTCGGCGGGCCTCCAGGCGTGGATCGTGGAGCAGCGCGGGACGTCGGCGCGCTACCGGGTCGACCCGCCGATGGGCCGCAAGACCTCCCTTCACGCCGGTCTCAAGCAGGTCCTGAACGAGGCGACCGAGGACGAGATCCACTGGGCGTTCCGCGGCATCGCCGCCACGCACCATCTGGCGGCGCTGACCCGGCTCCGGAAGGCCGCGCTCAAGGCCGGTCTCGCGGAGGAGAGTCCCAAGCGCCGGTTGATCATCGTCCGGAACATTCCGTGGAACTCCGGGCCGGTCACCCAGGCGGCGGTCGCCGACTTCCACGCCAGGGGCGGCCGGGTGGTCACGGCCGACGAAGAGGACCTCAAGGTGATGTGCGCCCTGCGGGACCTCTTCGCGGAGAGCGTCTCGCACCTCGACCAGTGGATCGCCAGCAGGAGACCCGCCGCCGACCTCAGATTCCTCAAGGACGCCCTGGGTGACTGGCCGGATCCGACCGCTCCGCAGGATCCCCGCCCCCCGACGGCCCCCGAGGAGCCGTCCGGACGGGCGAAGTCACTTCCGGCTCCCTCGGCCGGCTCCCCGGAAAACAGGCCGTCCGGGGTGCCGTCGCTGACCGTGGGGCGCTCGGACGACGGCGGGCACCCGGTCTCCGTCGACCTGGAGGCGCTCCGCAGGCACGTCGCGATCTTCGCGGGATCCGGCTCGGGGAAGACGGTCCTGATCAGGCGGATCGTCGAGGAGTGCGCTCTTCAGGGCGTGTCCTCGATCGTGCTCGACCCGAACAACGACCTCGCCCGTCTCGGCGACCCATGGCCACAGGAACCTCCCGCCTGGGGCCCGGGGGACGGGGAGCGGGCGGCTCGCTACATCGCGGACACCGATGTCGTGGTCTGGACACCGCGCAGGGAGAAGGGCCGTCCGCTGGCCTTCCAGCCGCTGCCCGACTTCGCCGGCGTCCGGGACGACGTCGACGAGTTCAACGAGGCCGTTCACGCCACCATGGCGGCGCTCACCCCACGGGCGAAGGCGGAGGGCGCCAGCAGCAGGTCCCAGCTCGCCCGGGCGGTGCTCATGGAGGCGGTCGTCCACTTCGGCACGTACAGGAACAACGGCCTCGACGGGCTGATACACCTGCTCGCGGACTTCCCCGAGGACATCAGCCAGATCAGTGGGGCGGCGAAGATCGCGGACGGGCTCGCCCAGGTGCTCCGGGCCGCCGCCGTGACCGACCCGCTGTTCGCGGGAAGAGGCGAGCCGGTCGATCCGGGGCGGCTGCTCACCCCGGCCGCGGGAAAGCGTGCCCGGGTCTCGGTCATCAGTTTCGTGGGACTCCAGGGCGACTCCGAGCGGCAGTCCTTCGTGAACCAGCTGCAGATGGCACTGTTCGCCTGGATCAGGAAGAACCCCGCCGGCGACCTGCCCCTGGGCGGGCTCTTCGTGATGGACGAGGCCCAGACCTTCGCCCCCTCGGGCGCCATGACCGCGTGCACGCAGAGCACACTCGCGCTGGCCTCCCAGGCCCGCAAGTACGGGCTCGGGCTGGTGTTCGCGACCCAGGCACCCAAGGGCCTGCACAACCGGATCCCGGGCAACACCTCGACACAGTTCTACGGCCTGCTCAACGCGGACGTACAGATCGAGGCCGCGAAGGCGATGGCCCGCGTCAAGGGCGGCAGGGCCGATGACATCGGTTCGCTCCGCAGCGGCCAGTTCTACGTCGCCCCCGAGGGCGCGAGGTTCACGAAGGTACGTACCCCCCTGTGCCTGACCCATCACCCCAGGGCACCGCTGACGACCGAGGAGGTCATCGCCCGGGCGAGCCGATGACCGTGCGGGCCGGCCGTACTCGTCGCTCCTCCGGAGCCCGGTCCCCTCGCGGGGAGGATCGTGCGCGCCGCCGCCCCCGGGAGCAGGCGGAAGCCCCTGTCGTCATCGGACGGCGAGGGCTTCCTCGCGTTCCCGCCCACCGGGTCGAGCGGCCTCCCCGTCACCGGGGGAAAACCTGGTGGCCCAATCTGGCCAGTACGAGCGGGCAACCGGGGCGTGTTCGGCGGCGTCCTCTCTCGCTCGCATCTTCTGCCCCTGGAGTACCTGTATGCGCCCTCTTCACGCCCTCGCCGTTCTCGCCGCGCTGGCGTTCGCCGCCCCGCTCGCTCCCCCCGCCCAGGCCGCGACGACCGTACGGCCGTCGGCTCCGGCGACCGTACGGACGTCGGCCGCGACGACCTACCGCGGGGAGGGCGATCAGCTCCTGCGCGTCCGGGTGACGACCAAGCCCGGCATCGTGAAGATCACCCACAACGGGGAAGGCCACTTCGCCGTGTGGACCCTCACCCCGTCGGGCAGAGAGGACGATCTCCTCGCCAACGAGATCGGTGCCTACAGGGGAACCTCCCCGTTCAACACCAACACGTCCAACAAGACGGCGGCGTTCAGCGTCAAGGCCGAGGGCGCCTGGACCCTGCAGGTGCTGCCCCTGGCGAAGGCGCGTTCCTGGTCGATCACCAGCCGCGGCACCGGCGACGACGTGCTCCGGCTGAGCAGCACCAGCCGCGGCCTGCACCGCCTGAAGATCCGTCACAGCGGCGACGGTCACTTCGCGGTGTGGACGCTGGACGCGAACGGCCGGACCCACAACCTGGTCGCGAACAAGGTCGGCGCCTACAACGGCACCGTCTCGCTGCCCCCGGGCACCCGGTACGCGTCGGTCAAGGCCAATGGTCCCTGGTCGATCGTCCGCCGATAACCCGGCACGTAAGCCGGAACCTTTCCACCGTCCGTGCCGACCCCCGGGTCCGGCAGCGGCCGAGGCCCCGGGCGTGCTCATCGCCCGGGACCGAAGAAAACCCGGCCGTGGCCGCCCGTCGTGAACGACAAGCGGTTGGCGGCCTCGTCAGCGCTCCGCATCTTCCGCGCTGAACTCGACCGCTCTCATCTCAGGCCGGCCGCGACCTCGATGTGCCGAACGACGTGCAGAAGATCCCACGACTGCAGGTGCCGCTCAAGCTCCTTCATCCGGAGGGCCAGGATGTGCCCCTCCATCGCCGTCGGCTCACCGCCAAACTCCAGACACGAGCTGACACACCAGCGGAGCTCCGCGAGAGCCGGGTCGGTCATCAGGGGTTGCGGTCCGGTCGGCCGTCGCCGGAGCCAGAACGACAATGCGTGACGCGCGGCCTCCCGGGGAGCGCCGTACCGGTACCAGCGGCTCTGCGTGTGCGGGTTGGGATCTCCTTCGTGTGGGTTTCGCCGGCCTTGCCGCTTGGCTTCCCGGCGCATCGTCGCGTAAGCCGTGATCTCGTCCTGCCGAGCCGCCCGGCTCGCCTCGATCACCTCGAGAGCACCGAGTAGCGCCGTCTCGTCGTTCTGAAATCTTCCTGCCCGTAGTTCGAGAAAACTCAGCGTCGCGTGAAAACCCAGAGGACGGTACAACTGGACGCACGAGCGCAGCGCCGACACCCGGTGTCGATGAGGAAGCGCGGGGTCACGTACCTTGCGTGCGAAGTTGGTGAAACTCACCAGGGAAAGCTAGAGGGAACCGCAGAGAAGACGGGCCTGCGATTCCGTACCTCCAGGACATAGGGGTGGACGTCTTTTCCCTGCCGGCCGGCTTGCAGATTTTCCGCTGACATGTACGGCAGCTACCGGATTCGCTGCTCTCCCAGGCTGTTCAGCGGTAGGTCAGGGGAACAAAAACCCCCAGGCCCCCATCCTGCCGGAGCACCCGTCATGGCCCCCGGTGGCTGCCCCGCCGATCAAACCGTTTGGCCACCCACCGGGCCACCGGATAGAACGGCGCGGTGATTCCCGATGCCGACTTCGATCCGCAAGCACTGAGCCGGCTCTGGGAGCGGCAGTGGCCCGAGTGCCCACCGGTCGCCTACTGGCTTCGCGGTCACTACCCAGACCGCTGGATCAGATTTCACAGCCTGCCGGAGTCAAAGCGCTACCCGGACGATGAGGCGGAATACGCCATCGTGCTCAACCGCCACCACACCATGCTGTCCGAACTCGATCCCGGCCCAGAACTCCTGGTCATCACGGCCGAATGGACGAACACTCCAGCACTCACCCTTCGGCGGTGGCCAAGCCGATCAGAGGTCACTCCGGCGGCACAGCAACGGAAACACGCCTTCCCGTAGTCGCGTTGCCGTACGCGGAGGACGTGGACCGGTGGCTCACGGAGAAGGCCAGGACACTCAGCGCTCGAACGGTCCGCCTCCTCCACTCGTGCCTGAACCGGGCGGTGAGGTTCGCCCAGTCCCGCGACAAGGTGAAGCGCAACGTGGTGGGTCTCTGCGAGGTCCCCGAGGGGAAGGAAGGGCGACCGTCCAAGGCGCTCGCTCTCGACCAGGCGGAAGCCATCCTCAAGGCCGCGAGCGACACCCGGATGTACGCCTACGTCGTGCTCTCCCTCCTCATCGGTGCCCGTACGGAAGAGCTGCGGGCGCCCGTCTGGTCGGAGGTGAATCTCGACGGCAAGCCGGGCACCGGTACTCCCCCGTGGATCGCCGTGTGGCGCTCCGTGCGGGAGGGCGGCGACACCAAGACCCGGAAGTCGCGTAGATCTCTCGCGCTGCCTCGTCGCTGCGTCGAAGCCCTCCGGGAGCACCGGACCCAACAGGACAGGGAGCGGGGGGCGGGGGGCGCGAGGTGGACGGAGAACGATCTCGTCTTCGCCTCCCTCGTCGGCACTCCCCTGGACTCCCACAACGCACGGCGGGCGTTCCGGAAGATCGTGAAAGACGCCGGGCTGCCCGCGAAGGACTGGACGCCTCGGGAGATGCGGTACAGCTTCGTCTCGCTGCTGTTCGACTCCGGCGTACCCCTGGAGGACATCGCGCGACTCGTCGGCCACAGCGGGACAGCGGTAACAGAGGCGGTCTACCGGAAGCAGATCCGCCCAGTCCTGCTCGGCGGGGCGGAGGCGATGGACCGGATCTTCACATGACGAGAGCGATAGTCACTCAGGTAGTCACCCAGAACGAGGAAAGGGTGCCGCCCTTTCGGGTGACACCCTTGCCGACCAGCTAAAACCTGGTCGGGACGACAGGATTTGAACCTGCGACCCCTTGACCCCCAGTGATCTAACGGGCGTCTACAGGTTCCATGTAGTCCAGGCAGTGCAGGTCAGGGCCCCCAAGTAGTCCATAGCGTCCACGCTTTCCGTCCGATCCGGGCGGGTCTGTGAGACGGCTGTGAGACAGGGAGGCCGACCACGTGTTCCGAAACCGCCAGTTCAATGAGCGCTCACGCCCCCTCTGCGGCGGGTTCCTCCTCTGCGCCGGCCTTGACCGCCAGCGGCCATGCTCGCTTCGGTCCGGCCTTGATCTCGCCGTTGACGTAGCGGATGCCGAGCCGCCGCATCGCCTCGGGGCCGGTGATGCCGTCGACCTCTTTCGCTCGAGCCTTGATGGCATCCCAGAGGTCATCCTCCATGCGGATGTGCTGGATAGGCGTTTCGCCTCGTCCCGTGCGTGCAGCCACTTCGGCCTCCCTCTCTGCTGTGTAGACAACAGCGTACGGGATGTTTCGTCAACCCTCTTGTGTTGTGTACACAGCATATGCTTAGCTGTGTACACAGCAGAGGCAAGGCGAACGGGAGAAAACGCAGATGAGCACCACTATCCAGGTCACCACCCGTGAGGCCGCTGCCGCTCTGAACGTCTCCCTCCGCACGGCTCAGCGGTGGGCGAAGACGGGCAAGCTCGCCGCCACGAAGGACGCTGCGGGCCGCTGGGTCATCACCCTCACCGCGACCGGCCTGGACGACTTCAAGCCCTTCCAGATCGACAAGGCGCACGAGGCGATCGAGCAGGGCGCGATCCTCCCGACCAAGCGCCCCAACCTCTACACCGCCGTCAGCGGCGACGGCTCCACCACCTACCTGGTCGCGGCGCAGTCCTGCACCTGCCCGGCCGGAGTGAAGAGCCGCCGCTGCTACCACGTCGCCGCGGTGCGGATCCTGCTCGCCGCCCGCACCGCCCGCACCGCAGCCTGACCGCTCCACCCGCACAACGCAATGCGGGCCCGCCCAGTGCTACGAACACCGGAACGGGCCCTGGATCAGAACCAAACCAGGAAGGTCCCTCACCTGATGGACAACCGTACGATCACCAGCCCCGCCACCGCCAGCAGCGCCGCGAACCTGCGCACCCGCTCCACCGGCACCGTCCACGCCAGCACCACCCCCGGCAACCCGCTGTGCCCGGCCCGCCCCGACGCCTCCGCCGCCGTCGGTCGATACGACGAGACCAGCGAGCCGGTCACCTGCCGGTCCTGCCTCAAGCAGCAGGCGAAGTTCCAGCCCGCCCCGGCTGTTGAGCCGCCGGCCGCCCGCCCCGCCCCCGCCTGCCCCGCCTGGTGTGAAGGCCTCGACCACGGCGACGACGCCCCCGGCACCCAAGCCCACTGGACGTCCAGCCCCGACCTGCCCCTCTCCCTCGAGACCGCAGACGAGAACACCACCGGCCCCGCCGTCACCCTGCTCGCCGACCTGGTCCTCATCGACGGCGACGCCCGCGGCCCGCACATCACGCTGAGCGAGACCTGGCAGAAGTGGGAGCGCCACCTCACCCCGGCCGAAGCCGACCAGCTCGCCCACCGGCTGCGCGACCTCACCGCGCAGCTCCGCACCGGCCACACCCCGACCCCCGCCCCGGCCGACGGGCGCCCGTTCTGGCAGACCATGCCGTGCCCGGACTGGTGTGAAGCCCTCCACCAGGACAAGGACCACCCCGACGACCGCGGCCACTACAGCGAACTGCACACCACCCCGCTCGCCCAGCACCGGCCCGTCCAGACCGCGCCCGGCGTGTGGGAGCCCGACGAGCTGCACCTGTTCCTCATCCAAGACGAGCGGGAGGCGACCCCGGTGGTGCGGGCAGGCCGCGGCGGTCTCACCGAGCAGCTCGTGACGATGACGCTCGCCGAGGCCGCCCAGCATCACGCCCGACTGGGCGCCCTGTTGGAGGCCGCCCGCGGCAACCAGTCCGGCCCGGCGGCGACCGGCTGCCGCCCGTGGTGTGTGGAGCACGACGACTGCACCGGCGGTGGCCACCACCCCGCCGACCCGCCCGGCGGCATGTGTCGGGCCGGCCACGCCCTGCTGCCCGGCGGACGGGGCGGCGTGGGCGGGGTGGTGGAGCTCACCTATGACGGCGTGGACGGCGCCCTGATCCAGGTGAGCAACGACAGCGACGCCGTGCTCACCCTCGCCGAGGCCGAGCACTTCGCCCACACCATCCTCGAGCGGGTCGCCCTGGCCCGCACCACGACCCCGGCCAGCCCGGCGCCGATGGTGCTGGCCGACGTCGACGGCGCATGCCCGAACCCGGGCTGCCGCATCTGCAAGCCCGCCTGACCGCCGAAGCGGCGCCCGGCGGGGGGGGGGCGCCCCCCCCCCCCCCCCCGCCCCCCCCCCCCCCCCCCCCCCCACAAGGACTCACGGACGCCCCCCCCGCGCCCAC
>NZ_JBNCLF010000008.1:0-222912 GCF_049844535.1 Streptosporangium sp. DT93 | reverse complement strand
GTGGTGAGGCGCGGGTGTCCCGGCAGCTCGGCGCGGCCGGGGGGCCCCCGCCGCGGGGGGCCGGGGGCCGGGGGGCGCGGGGGGGGGGGGCCCACCCCGGGGGGGCACCCCCCCCCCCGGCGCCTCGACCATCCGCCCCTGCTCACACAGGAGATGTGATCGTGGAAGCGACCGTACCCAACCCCGCCCCCCGGCGGTGCCCCGTCGTCTGGTGCCGCAACAGCCACCCCGACAGCATCCGGCGCGCGCACGCCGCCGACGTCGACACCATCGACCTGGGCGCCGCCTTCATCGCCGTCAACCTGCTGCAGATCGAAGACGCCGACGTGTTCGGCCCGGCCGTGCTGCGCATCCACTACGGGCCGTCGACCAACCCGGGCCCGGACACCATCCTCGACATCCCCCACGTGCAGGCCGCCCAGCTCGCCGACGTGCTCGCGATGCTCACCACCCACACCATGGCCGACTTCATCGCCGCCCTCACCCGCGGCGCCGCCACCCTGGGCGGTGAGTCGTGACCACCTCCTGCCCCGCCTGGTGCCAGCAGACCCACGACGCCCCGGCGGTGGGTCACCGCCTCGACCTCAAACCGTTCGACGGGCCCGCCCTCGACGAGGCCGCCACCCCGGCCACGATCCGCGTCTCCCTGCTGCAGTCCGAGGACGGCGGGATCCTTGGCGAACCGCTGGTGCGGATCCGCTTCACCGCGGCCGGCCGGGTGCGGGTGTGGGAGATGCCGCCCTCGGACGCCGCCGACATCGGCGATCTGATCACCGCGCTGATCGGGGAGCGCCGCGCCGACTTCACCGCCACCCTGATCAGCCTGTTCTGGCTGGCGGGAGGCGACCGATGAGCGGCCAGCCGAAGCCGTGCCCGCCCTGGTGCACCCAGACGCACACGCCCGGCGTGCAGCCGATCGTGCACGGCGCGCAAACCGACTTCACCAACCTCTCCATCGTCTGGTTGCAGACCGAGCGGGGCGGCGTGGTGGAGAACCCGAGGGTGTGCGTCATCCACTCGACCGGCACCGGCAAGCGCACGTTGGAGTGGCGGCCGGAGGCGGCGGCGGACGTCGGCGACCTGCTCGCCGCCATCGACGTCCAGGACCTGGCCGCCGTCGCGGCCCGCTTGTCCACCTCGTTCGACGAGCTCGGACGCACCCTGTGAACCCCGCCGAGCAGCTCCAGACCAGCACCCCTCAGGGAGGCAACTGATGCCCCGCTACACCTTCGCCACGGACAAGGGCGAGCGCACCGTCCGAACCCCCGACGAGGCCACCGCCCGGACCTACCTCGAGTCGCAGCTCTACCACCCCGACCCCACCAAGGCGGACGACCAGCCCTACACGCGGGAGCGGCTCGAGCAGATCCGCCGCGGGAGGGAGGCCCGCGCCGCCGCCTTCACCCTCCTGCCGGAGCGGTGACGCCGCACAGCCGTACCTGACCCTCATGAACCGGCCCCGGGCCAGGCGACCTCACCGCCGGCCCGGGGCCTCAACCCCGCCCCTGCACGAACAGGAGAAGGATCTGATGAAGCACCCTTCCACACCGGCCGCCGAGACGACGCGGGAGACGGCACAGCAGCCGCCGCAGCGCCGCTTCCGGGAGCGCCTCACCGCCCGCCTGACCCGCCGCAGCCCCCGACCCGTGCCGGCCCCGAAGACGGTCCCGAAGGCGGCGCCGAGCACCGGCACACCGGCGGGCGGGGAGCGGGTCATCCTCGGCGTCGCGGTGGCCGTGCTGCTGCTCGTCGCCGCCGCCGCGGCCTACGTGTCGTACCAGCATTTCTACGGCCTGGCCATCGACCTCGGAGAGAAGCGTGTCGAGGCGATGCTGTACCCGGCCATGTCCGACGGGGTGATCGTCATGGCCTCCCTGGTGATCCTCTACTGCTCACGCCGCGGCCTGCCTGTGCCGGTCCTGGCCAAGGTCGCGCTCGCGTTGGGCGGCCTGGTGACCCTCGCCTCCAACGTGGCACACGGCTGGGACGGCGGCACCGGATCACGCCTGCTCAGCGCGCTGGCACCGGTCGCTTTCGTCGGCGCGTACGAGCTGCTGATGTGGCTGGTGCGCAACGCCCGCCGCGACGCGGAACCGGCCGCGCCGGAGGTGGTGGAGCGGGTGGTGTACCGGGACGTGCCGGTCGAAGTGCCCGTTGAGGTCGAGGTGCCGGTGCTGGCGGCCGACCGGTTCGAGGCGGCACGGCTGGTGGTTGAGGACGCTCACCGGGTGGGTCGGCGGGTGCCGGGTCGGCGGGCGCTGGCGGACCGGTGGGGCATCGAGATTCGGGAGGCGGTGGAGATCCTCGACGCGGTGGCACAGGAGTTCGCTCCGCCCGCCCCGCCGGAGGCGCCCGCGCCCGTCCCGGAGGCGCCCGCCGTGCCGCCCGCGGCGAAGATGACCGACGAGGAGAAGGCGCGGAACGCGCTGTCGCTCGCTGGCGAGTTCACGAAGGACA
The DNA here is from genome assembly GCF_049844535.1 of Streptosporangium sp. DT93. Lineage (NCBI taxonomy): Bacteria > Bacillati > Actinomycetota > Actinomycetes > Streptosporangiales > Streptosporangiaceae > Streptosporangium > Streptosporangium sp. DT93. The sequence continues at coordinate 220,455 of NZ_JBNCLF010000008.1, read as the reverse complement.
ACCCGCCGACCGAGGCCGACCTGGACGCGGCCAGGCTCACCGAGACGGGCAAGTTCCTCATCCGCAGGGTGTGGGACATGCCCGACCCGCAGCAGTCGGCCGACGACGACGAGCAGGCCGACGAGGCGCTCCGCCGGCGGATCACCGCGATGCGCCACGAGGCGCTGATGACCCCCGAGGCGGTGCAGGGCTGGGCCGTCAACGGTTCGACGAACGGCCGCGGCCCGGCGGGCGGTGCGGCATGACGGTCGAGCCCATCGGAGCGCTCACCGCGTTCGCCGCGGTGTTCATCGCCCTGTTCGCCGCACACTCGGTGGGCGACATCTGGGTGCAGACCCACCACCAGGCGCTCACCAAGGGCGCCCCCGGCCGGGCCGGACGGTGGGCGTGCGCCAAGCACGTGGCCACCCTCACCCTCACCAAGGCGGTCGCCATCGGCGCGGTCATGCTCGCCACCGGCCTGCGCCTCGACGGGGCGTGGCTGTGCGCCGGCCTGCTCGTCGACGCCGCCTCGCACTACTGGGCCGACCGGCGCACCACGCTGGCCCGCCTCGCCGAGCGCATCGGCAAGGGCGACTTCTACCGGCTCGGCGCCGACCACCTCGGATCCGGCGCTCACGCCCTCGACCAGGCATGGCACCACCTGTGGCTCTTCGTGGCTGCCCTGATCATCGCCGGAGGTGCGGCATGACCCGCTGGGAGTACCTCGTCCGAGAAAGCCTCACCGAGTCGGAGCTGACCACGCTCGGCGCCGACGGCTGGGAGCTCGTCTCCGCGATCTACCACGTCAACCGCATGCTCACCATCCACTACCTCAAGCGGCCGGGACTGTGACGATCCGCCGGCGTCCCGCCGCCCTCTGAAACCAGGTCCGCCCCCGGATCAACCGTCGAAAGCAGGTCCGGGGGCGGGTCTCCAACCGAAGTGGAGAACCCCATGATCCACCACAACCGCCGCCCCGGCGAGCCCCCGCGACTCGCCCCCGCCCGGAGAGAGTTCGCAGCTCACGATCATTTTCGGCAAGTCCCGAAAATGCTCCGGAGGACAGGGGCGGGCCAGGCCGCCCATCACTGTGGCATCTCCCGAAGTGATGGCGGTCGCTGGGCAGACGACTACCGCCCCACCCGGTTCGCCGCCGGAGGTGGCCGGTGACCATCCAAAGCACCCCGCCCCGCCCCAGCATCTGGGCGGGGCTGTGGGCCGTACTCCGCCTGCTGCTGGCCGCCGCCGACGACCTGCTCGCCGCGGCCGTCGGCGCCCGGCCGCTCCGCCACGACGCCCGCGACGTCGCCCGAATCATCGGCGACGCCTACCGCACCGGCAAAAACCACGTCGCCGAGGGCGACGTCATCGAAGACACCGAAGACGAGGAAGACCAGCGATGACCACCGACAGGCCGGGACGGGCCCGGATCCCCGAACTGTCCAACATCCCCTGGGGCGGGCCGAAGGCCATCACCGAGTACGCCCAAGTCGGGCGGGCGCTGTGCCGAGACATGCACGGCGAGTTCCAGATGGGCGCTGACGAGCTGTACGCGGTGCTCATCCGGTCGTTCAAGGGCAACCCGCTGCTCGCCGTGCTCGGCGCCCCCGACGTCCGCATGCGGGCCCGCCGCGTCGTCCGTCGGTTGAAGCGCGCCGCCGAGCTCGAGCGCGCGGCCGGGGTCGAGCTGGTGAAGTTCCACGCCCAGTTCCGCAAGGAGTTCATCGACGTGCTGCCGCAGGCGAAGCCAGAGAAGCGCTCGGAGTTCCGTTGGGATGACGTCTGATGGCCGGCCGTGCGAGCACGAAGGAACTCGCCGTCGTCGACGAATCCAGCATGGCGAAGGTCGCCGCCCGGGAGGTGTCGAAGGCGATCGTGCTGGGCGGGCCGTGGCTGGTCGGGCTGCTCACCCTCGGCGTCGGCTCCGCGTTCCACTTCATCCTCGACAGCGACGACCCCGACGTCGTCGCCTGGACGGTGTTCCTCCTCGCCGCGGCGGTGCTGGTGCTGACCGCGGTCACCTACGGGCAGTCGCACGCCCGCGGCACCTGGGGGCGCGTCCACACCACGCTGACGATGCTGCTGTGCGGCCTGTGGGTGACCGCGGCCACGATCAACGGGCCCATGACGGTGGTGACCGGCCGGCTGATGCTCATCGGCGGCTTCACCCTCGCGTTGACGTGGAACATCCGCTCCGTCATCCGCCTAAAGGGCATCGACGTCGCCGCGGTGGCCGCCGACCCGCTGAGTGCCCTGTTCGGCCAGGGTGCGGAGCGGGCTGGGATGGCGATCGAGGCCAAGACCACCGCGGCGACCGCGCACAAGGTCGAGGGCGCCGTCCAGCTCGAACAGGGCAAGCAGACGGCCGAGGATCTGCAGCGCAAGGTGCCGTACATCGAATCGGGGATCGGCCTGCCGCCCGGCTCCATCACCGCCTCGATCGACCCCGACGACGCGTCGAAGGCGAAGATCACCGTCTCCGATCCGCGGGTGATGAAGCGCCCGATCCCGTGGCCGGGCCCGTCCCGGCCGGGTGAGTCGATCGCCAAGCCGCTGCGGCCCGGCCTGTGGCAGGACCTCGACGAGGTGGCGCACATCATCGTGGGTCACCACGTGCAGGTCATGGGGCAGACCGGATCGGGCAAGAGCATCGGCGGGGCGTGGAACTACATCGCCGAGATCGTCACCCGGCACGACGCGGCGGTGTTCGCGATCGACGTCACGAAGGGCGAGCAGACGCTCGGCCCGCTCGCCGAATCCCTGCACCGCTTCGAAACGTCGAAGGCCGGGGCGAAGGCGCTGATCCGGGAGATGCAGGCCAAGGTCAAGGAGCGCACCGACCAGCTCGCCGCGATGGGCCTGCAGAAGTGGAAGGAGGGATGCGGCCTCACGTACTGGGTGCTGTGGCTGGAGGAGTGCCCCGACATCCTCGACCTGCTCAGCGACAAGGAGATGGACGACTTCCTGAGCCTGCTCAAGGCCATCCGGAGCGCGGGCGGCACCGTCGTCCTGTCGCTGCAGCGCTCGGACTACACGCAGATGCCGACCCTCGCGCGCGGCCAGCTCGCGAAGATGTGTTTCGGCGTCGAGAACTCGGCCGACGCGTCGTTCGGCCTGTCGGACGCGCAGCAGGACGCGAACGCCCGCCCGGAGCTGTGGTCGAACAAGCAGCCCGGCATGGCCTACCTGGACGCGCCCAGCATCCCGGACGAGCGGATCGCGATGCCGAACCGCACCTACGCGTGGGGGTGCGTCGGCGAGCAGATCGACGACGAGCGGGCGAACGCCGAGATGCGGGCGCACGCCGCCGCGTGGCCGGCCGCAGCGAAGAAGGTCGACGCAGGGACGGCCGCCCTGTCCCGGCTGCCCGGCGGCGGCCAGGCGCTCGAGGGCGACGTGGAGCAGCCCGCGGCGGCCGTCGACGGCCAGGACGGCGAAGACGATGATGAGGAGGTGCGCAACGTGGCGGCCGAGTATCAGACCATCGACGACCCTGACCCGACCGTCCAGGCCGGGCTCGACGACCCGATCCGTGACGACCCGGACGACCCGGAGTGGGAGTTCACCCCGCCTGCCGTGTCGATGACGGCTGCGGAGCGCGGAGCGGCTCTCCTGGCGCATTTGCACGGTCTGTGGGATGAGGGTGCCCGGGACTTCGCCACACGGGATCTGAGGCCGTTGTGGGAGTCGACGGACATGAGCCGGGCGTGGGCGCAGAAGCAGTTGAAGCGTCTGGTGGAGGCCGGGGTGCTGGGCTACGACGAGGGCGAGCAGCGGTATGTGATGGCGGAGCGGCCGAACATCGGGTAGCCGCCGGCGGGGCCCGGCCGGGGTCGGGCCCTCCCTCGTACGGCTGCGCGCGGGGAGAAGCCCGAAAGGTTTTTGATCTTGCCGCCACGGGGTGCCACGCCCCGGGTGCCACCCCCTGCCACGCCGGGTGCCACGGGGGTGCAACGCAGGGGTGCCACGACGTGTGGCACCCCCTCTGACCTGTAACCCCCTCACACGCGGCACCCCCACCCCTCCGCGAGGGGTGCCAGACCCATTCGCACGCTACGACCCGCTATGGGAGAACACATGATCAATCGACGTCTCATCGTCGCCGCGCTCGCCCTCGCCGCCGCCCTGGTAGCCACCGGCTGTGACACGCCGACCGTGGTCGACGACCGCGGCAACCGCTACTACGACGCCCCGAACGGCCCGTCCGGGAAGGTCGTCGACCGGCAAGGGTGGAGGCTCGTGGTGAAGCCGAAGAACGGGCCACGTGTCTACGTGGACGCGAGCAACGCCCAGCGCAACGCCTGTTCGATCGGCGACTCGTATCCGGCATGCCTGCCATAAGGGATGTGCCAGCACGCGAAGAGCCCCGGTCGCCGCCCGGCGCCGGGGCTCTCTGCTGCGTTCCTCGCATGATGAAGGCCCTGCACCGTAGCCTGAGGGTGTCGACGCCTCAGAAACCGTGCAGAGCCTGATCAGGACGGTAACACGATGGACCTTCGTCCGGATATGACCATCGGCGAGAACGTCCGCGCCGCCCGCCGCGCCAGGGGCATCAGCCTGGAAGCGCTCGCCGGACTCGTCGGCCGGTCCAAAGGGTGGCTCAGCAAAATCGAGAACGGCCGGGTCCGGCTGGAGCGCCGCTCGGACATCGCAGCGCTCGCCGAGGCGCTGCAGGTGTCCGCGGACTTCCTGCTCGGCGGGCCCGCCCCCGAGGTGCGACCGGAACGACGTCACTACAACCTCGTGCCGCTGCAGCGGATCCTCATGGACGCCGCCCCCGACGACCCGCCGGACATCCCGGCCCGGCCCGTCGAACTCCTGCGCGCCGACCTGGACCAGGCGGATATGGCCCTCCGCCATGGCGACTACGCGACCATGTCCCGCCTGCTGCCCGCGCTGATTGGTGAGCTGTACGTCCACGCAGCCGCCGACACCGAGCCCGACAAGAGCGAAGCTCTGAAACTACTCGTGCTGGCCTGCGGATCCGACGGGGCGTGCATGCTCCGCCACCTGGGCGAGACGAACCTCGCCTACATCAGCGGCGAACGCGGGCAGCAGGCAGCCGACCTCCTCGGCGATCCGATCTGGCGTGGAGCCGCCGCCTACGGTCGGGCGCACGCCCGCAGCTCGGCGAACAAGCCGAAACCCCTCATGATTGCTCCCCGGATCGCCGACGAGGTGGAGCCGCACATCGGCGATGACCCGTTCGCCCACCAGGTGCACGGGATGCTGAGGCTGAGCGCCGCCCTCTCCTGCGAGATCCAGGGCGACCACCGAGGCGCCGACGACCAGGCGCGGGAAGCCGCCCGGCTCGCCCAGCCGCTGGGCGACGCCTCCGACGCCTTCGAGCTGTTCGGCATCGCCAACGTGGGCGTGTGGCGCACCTCCCTGGCCGTGGAAGCCGGGAAGCCGGGCAACGCTCTGGAGTACGCGAAGAACGTCAACCCGCGGGCGCTGGCGTCGGACAACAGGCGGGCCGCCCTGCATGTGGAGAAGGCGCGCGCCCACGCGATGCTCGACCGGGGCGCCGACGCTGTGCAGGAGTTGAAGAAGGCCGAGCGGCTCTCCCCGACGCAGGTCCACAACCATCCGCTGATCCGCGAGCTGGTCGCGGCCATGCTCGACCGGGCGGGAGGTCGTGATCTGCGCGGCCTGGCATGGCGCATGAACCTGATCTGACAAGGGTTTCCGAACGGAAACAACACGCCTGTCACCCAGACCTACCGTGTCCGTCACGCCACCGAACGTGACGCGACTGTGGGAGGTCGAAGACCATGTTGGATGCTCCACCGTACGACAGCCTGGCCTCGCCGCTGTTGCTGACCGATGAGCAGGCCCGCGCCCTCGCGCTGCACATCGGCCGGAAGTTTCCGCCGTGGCGCATCTGGCGGGCGGGCGTGTGGTGGTACGGCACCGGCCCGTGCCGCATCTCGGGATGCTCGTGCTCGCGCACCCTGCACGCCCCCGACCCGGCCGGGTTGTGTCAGCAGCTCGAGGCGGTGGAACAGGCCGGACGGCAGCAGCGCGGAGACCGTGAGCCGACGATCGAAGACGCGTACCTGATGCTCGCCGGCATCTCCTGGGCGGACGAGACCGCCGAACAGGGGACGGCACGGTGACGGCCGCCGCGCCGACGGCGCTGCGCGTCCCCTACGTCATCGCCCACGCCGACGAGGCCGCACCCCAACCCCTGTGGTTCACCCAGCGCCCCCTCGCAGGGCCGCGGCTCGCCTACGACGATCCGCGCCGCGGCGACGTGGTGCGCGGCGTGCTGCGCGCCCGGGTGCTGAACAACCGGCGCGGGGCCCCGCAGTGGCGCAAGCTCAACACGCTGCGCCAGTGGCGGTGCATGGAGCGGCTGCTGTGCCAGGTGTGCGGCGGGGTGGCCACCGATCCGGCCACCGGCCGCATCCCGTGGATCATGACCGCCACCGCGTTCCGCACCCTCCCCGACGATTCCGCCGGCGGCCTCACCAGCGCCCCGCCCACCTGCTCGGCGTGCATTCCCGAAGCGCTGGCCACGTGCCCGCAGCTGCACATCTCCTCGACGGTGTGCACCGTCGCCCGCGCCGAACCCGCCGCGGTGCTGGCCGACATGTTCGTGCCTGGCCAGGGCGGGCGGGCGGTGCCGACGGGTGAGTACAGCGTCGAGGTCGGCCTGAGCGAGGAGGCGCTGATCCCCTACGCGTTGGCCACCCAGCTCATCGTCCGGGTGTATGACCTCCAGACGGCGGGCCGGGACTGAGCTCCCCGCGGGCGGTGGTGTGGTGGCACTGGGGGCCGCCCGCGGGGTTAAGCCCCACCCGGCCGCCCCAAAATCCGGGGCGCGGGCACCGATCGCGAGAATGATGCCCTCTGCCAGCGCCTTCCTCCAGGGCGCTGCCCACCGATAAGCGACTACCGCGTGTAGTAACCCCCTTACTGAGGAGTCAACGTGAGTGCTCTGACCGAGATCCTCCACAACCGCTTCACCGAAACCCCGCTGCGGATCGGCACCCGCACCTCCACCATGGCCAGAACCCAGGCCGACCACGTCGCCGCCCTGATCGCCCGGCTCGCCCCCGGGGTCCCCATCGAGATCACGCCCATCCAGGTCACCGCCGACCTGTGGCCCGGCGACCTCGCCGAGATCGGCGGCAAAGGCGCCTTCAGCAAGGAGATCGACCGTGCCCTGACCGGAGGCCGGATCGACATCGCCGTGCACTGCATGAAGGACGTCCCCGGCGATGTACCCCTGGCCGAAGGCACCTCCTTCGGCGCCTACCTGCCCCGCGACGACGTCCACGACGTCGTCGTCACCCGCGACGGCGTCCCCCTGGCCGACCTGCCCGCCGGATCACTCATCGGCACCAGCTCCGTACGACGCCGCGCCCAGCTCAGCATCCACCGGCCCGACCTGCGCACCGAACGCATCCGCGGCAACGTCGACACCCGCCTGGCCAAACTCGACGAGGACGGCAGCAAGTACGCCGCACTGATCCTTGGCCGCACCAGCCTGATCCGTCTCGGCTTGCTCGACCGGCATCACGAGACCCTTCCCCTGGAGTTCCACACCGCAGACGAGAACGTCGTGTCGATGGTGCCGCCCATCGGCGCCGGCGTCATCGGCATCCAGGCCCGCAGCAGTGACACCCCCGTCATGCGGGTCCTGGACGAGCTCAACCACCCGCCGACCGCCCGCCACATCCTCGCCGAGCGGACCATGCTCCACATGCTGTTCGGCCACTGCAACAGCCCCATCGCCGGACACGCCTCCACCACCCCCGACGGCAAGATGAGCCTGTTCGGCATGGTGTTCAACCGCGACGGCAGCGCCTTCGCCCGCTCCCACGCCTGGGGAGACCACTCCGACCCCGCCACCCTCGGCGCCCGCGTCGCCGCCGACCTGCTCCACCAGGGCGCCCGCAACCTGATCACCGCCACCCGGAAGTGACCGGCCCGGACCCACGGCCCGTCCCCGCAGACGATCCGTACGGTTGTGCTGTGACCGCCCACCTCCTCGTGCTCGACGAGGTGGGCCGGTGGCTCATCCTGCGGACCACCCGCGACCGCGACCGCTGGCAACTCCCCGGAGGGCGCGCCCACCACGGCGAGAGCCCGGCCGCCGCCGCGACCCGCGAAGCTCGCGAGGAGACCGGTCTGAGCTTGCACGTCGAACGCCTCATCACCGTCGCATGGGTACCGGCCGGCAACACCGGCCGCCGCGACCGGATCGCTTTCGTGTTCAGCACCCGCACCGTCCGTTGGCAGGACTTGAGAGCGATCACCCTGCAGACCAGCGAAGTCGACGCCTGGCAGCTCGCCCCCGCGCATCGTGCGACCGCGCAGCTTCACCCGCTGATCGCCGAACGGCTCACCGAGGCCGAATTGCACGGCCCAGGCCACTACATCGACCAGGATCCCGGCTCGATACGCGAACGGACGGTAATGCCTTGACCCTTGCCGATCCCTCCAACCCTGTGCGCGAAGACGACGGTGACCTGACGCTGCTGGCTCCCCCGTGGAGGCGACCGGCCGTTGAGGGACAGGCCAACCGCCCGCGGGGGTAGATGCGACCGGGGCGGCGTCTCGGCCTGGCGTCGTCGCATCACCGGCCGTGGTGGCGGCCCGCATCCGGAGGGGTGCGGGCCGCCAGCATGTTCACGCTCTCCCGGGACTGCGCTGGTCGACGCGGTTTCCCGGATCCGGGAAGTCGGGCAGATCGGACAGTTGGCACCTCTTCCACGCGTGTCAGGCCTGACACGCTGGCCGCCGTGTCTCAGTTCTGAGACGCCGGCCACGTCGGTCGTGTCTACGGACGCGGGGGCATGCGCACCGCGGCGCACGTCGGCGGCGGATGTGACACTTCCGCCGCACCCATGAGCGGCGAGTGTTTCATCGCGGGCACCGATCTGCGACCGTCACCCTGAAGATCGCAAACCACCTCGACGAGGACGGGCAACGGTGGCCGGGACTGCCACGGTTGCGAGGGAAGGCAGGTCGTCGGCCTGGACTGCCCAGAGGGCAGCGCAGGTTGTGGGCAACCACGGGCCGGAGACCCGTGGTTGACGCAGGACGCGGAGGGTCGCCGCGCCCCTCTGCCGGTCCGGCCGCGGAGGGACAGGCTGTCCCTCCGCCCAGGTCAGAGAGGGGGAACGTTTCGTTCCCCCTCCTGTGAGCTGCGGGAACGAGTAGCCGGTTTGAGGGTGTCAGCGGTGACACCCTCAACACCGGCCCGGCGCCTCGATCCCCTACATGCCCACCGTGAACGAGCCCCGCTCGGCCAACACCCGGTTGAGCTCCGCCCACGCTGCCGGATCCTCCGCCGCCACCCGGGCCAGCAGCTCGGCGAACACGCGGCGCGGCAGCGCCGACTCCGCCCACAGGTGATCCCGCCAGCAGCGCACGTACACCGGCGCCTCGCCGGCATCGTCGGGGACGACGCGGATGGTGAACCGGTCCCGCTCCCCGCAGTGCGGGCAGGCGACCCGCGCACCGTCCACCCCCAGCACGCCGGCGCGCACGTCAAAGGTGACGGTGGAAAGGGCGGCGGTCATGAGTATGTCTCCCGGTCCAGGTTGCGCAGCTCTTCGCGCAGCCGCTGCACGGTCCGCCGCGCGCTGCTCGGTTCGGAGAAGTCGAGCACCCCGTTGATATGCAGGTTCTCGATCACCAGGGTGCGCGGTTCAGCCGCCGACCTTCCGGCCTGGCCGCCGGCGGGGCCGCTGAACGCCCCGGCGAACGTCGGCGCGCTGTAGGACGGGGACAGCGCCAGTGACCCGCCGGTCAGGTCGAGGTGCGCGGCGTCAGCGAGCCGCCCGGCAGCCGCCGTCACCAGGCCGGCGGCGCCGTCCATGCCGACCGCCATGCCGGCGGGCAACTCCTTGCCGATCGCGGCGAACACCTTGCTGGGGCTGGCGATGCCGAGGATGCTGCGCAGCCAGCCGACCATGCCGGAGAACAGGTTTCCCAGCATCCCCATGAACGAGTTCCACGTGTTGACGAACCCGTTCCACAGGCCGATGACCATGTTGTGGCCGATCGTGCCGAGCTGCCCGCCCAGGCTGTTGAAGACGCCCATGATCGTGCCGGGCAGGCTGCGCAGCCAGTCGACCAGCTCACCCGCCTTGCGGATCGCGGAGTCCTTCATCTCGCCGAACCAACCGCTCACCCGGGCAGGCAAACCGCCGAGGTCAGACACCGCGCCGAAGACCTTGCCGGGCAGGCCCTTGATCCAGTCGACCATGTCGTTGAACCGGGCGATCACCCCGTCTCTGGTCTCGCGAATCCACTTCTCCGCGCGCGCAGCGAAGGAAGGCAGCCAGGCCACGAATTCTTCGATCTTCTCCGTGACCCACTTGAGCGCGTCCTTGGCCGCCTTGTAGAAGTCGTCCCACGAAGCCTTGAATGCTGCGACCCGCTTCACGACGTCCTCGACGAGCAGCTTGAGACCGGCGATCAGGGCGGGCATCACCGCCTTCACCAGATCACCCAGCAGCCGGATGATGTCCGTCACCACCGGGATCAGCGGCAGCAACGCAATGGCCAGCTCCAGCAGGGGGGGAACCAGCGGCAGCAGCTGCACGAGGAGATTGCCGAACGAGGCCACCAGCTCCGGCAGGTAGGGGGCGATCTGCTGAATCGCCGCCGTAAGCTGACCGGCGATGACGACCGCGACCTGAGCCACCGCGGGCAGCAGCGGCAGCAGCGCCTGAACCACCTGCAGGATCGCGGTCGCCAGCGTCGGCAGGATCGGCGCCAGGTTGGTGATCAGCTGCTGGGCGAAACCGGCCAGCACCGGCAGCACCGGCAGCAGGGAGCCCAGTAGCTGCGACAGCGCCCCGACGAGCTGTTGGCCGATCTGCCCGGCGAGTTGCCCGATCAGCGCGATCATCGGCGTCCACACGGGCATCAGCCCCTGCACCAGGCTGGTGATCAAAACCGCGAGCTGCGGCAGCAGCGGCGCCAGGGCGGGCACCAGGGAGTTGATCACGGTGGCGGCGAGCTGCGCGATCAGCGGGACGACGGGCGCCAGCGCCAGCAGCGCCTGACCGATGGAGGCGACCAGCCCCTGCAGAGACGGCAGAACCGCCTGCACCCCAGCAGCGAGGCTGGTGGCGATCAGGGCGGCGAGCTGGCCAATCACCGGCAGCAGCGGTGACACCGCCACCAGGATGGAAGAGATGGCCTGGCCGATCGGCACCAGCGCCGGAGTCAGCGCGGCGAACGCTTGCGAAAACCCGGTGATCATCGCGGCGATACCCGGCGCCAGCGCAGCAATCGCCGGACCGACCTGCGCGATCAGCGGAGTGAGAGCCTGGAAGGCGGCGCCGACGGTCTGGCCGAGCATCACCAGGGCGGGCCCCACAGCGGACGCGGAGCGGGCGATACCGCCGATGACGGCGGTGACGCCGGGCAGAATCGCGGCGATCGCCGAACCGAGCTGAGCGAACACCGGTGCGAGCGTGTCGAGGAGGTTGCCGATCGCGGCGCCGATCGGCTTCAAGGCGGGTGCCAGGCGGCTGACGGCGGCGGCGATACCGCCGATGGCTGCACCAACGCCGGGCAGCAGCGCCGTGACCGCCTGCCCGATCGCGGCGAACAGCGGGGTGACCGTCGACAGGGCGGCACCGATCGCCGCACCTACCGGAGCAAGAGCGGGCGCCAGAGCACCCACCGTGGCGCCGATCCCCTCAACCGCGTACGAAATGCCTGGCAGCAGCGCCGACACCGCCTGACCAACCCCGGTAAACAGCGGTGTGATCAACGACAGCGCGGAGCCGATCGTCGCCCCCAGCGGCGCCAAAGCAGGTGCCAACCCGCCGACCGCAGCGCTGATACCGCTGATGGCAGCGGAGATGCCCGGCAGCATGGCCACCGCGGCGGCACCGATCGCCGCGAACAGCGGAGCAACCGCGCCCAGCGCAGCGGCAACGGTCTGCGCGAGCGGCACCAGAGCAGGCCCGATGGCCTGCACCGCGGAGCCGATGGCCGAGATGACAGCGGACACGCCCGGCACGACCGCGAGCAGAGCGGGCACGAGCGCCTGAATGGCGGAGGTGAGAATCGGGCCGACCGCGGTCGCCAGAGACGCCACGGTCGGCGCCAGCGCGCCGATGCCTTCGGCGATGGCCTGGATGACGGGCACCAGGGCCCGGCCCGTGTCCGCCAGCGCCTGAAACACGGCGATCAGCGCGCTCTGACCGGCCGCCGAATGCACCCACGCGTTGGCTGCGTCCAGCAGCTGGCCGAGCACGCCGAGCGTGTTGACGCCGGCGGTGGCCATCGTGCCGAAGACGCCGGAGATGATGCCGCCCAGGTCGGCGAGGATCGCGCCCAGCTGCTTGAACACGGCCAGCGCGTTGTTCATCCATTCCAGCGCCTGGCCGCTGGCCGCGGCGTGGAACATGAACCGGCCGAAGCGCTCGGTGGCCTCGGCGATGCCGGGCGCCAGGCGGGCCAACCAGCCCGCGCCGACCACGCCCAAGTCGCGGAACCCCTCCAGGAGCGGCTGCAGGGCGGGCAGCATGGCGGCGAGCGACTCACGCAGAGAGATGAAGATCGACTCAATCGCCCACAGCGTTTCGCCCTGCCGTGCAAAGTCGATGAGCTCCAGTGCGCCCCGGCTGAACTCGCCGGCCACGCCGACCATGCCCTCCCGGACCGCGCCGATCGCGGGCAGGAGGTTCCACAGCTGGCCGATCAGCGGCGTGAACAGCGCAGACTGCACGTCGTTCTTCAAGCCTTGGAAAGCGCCGCTCATCTGGAACAGCTCGTAGGCCACGTTGGCGGCGGCCGGAGTCATGTCGACGATCGCGTCCAAAAACTTGTCGACGTCGCCGGTCAGAGCGGCGGCGAAGCCGTCCGCCACCCCGGCCAAGGCGACTTTGAGGGTGCCCATCGCGGCGGCGCCCAGCAGGATGCCGCCCGGCAGAGCCGCGAGCGCACCCGCGGCCGGGGCCAGCGCAGACACCAGACCAGCGATCTGAACGGAAGCGGCACCCGCACCAGCGGCCAGGGTGGAGAACACGCCAGCCGTGGCCGCGAGCCGGCCGATCCCAGATACCAGGCCGCCCACCGCGCCGGTCGCCGACCCCAGGCCGCCGACCAGGCCGCCGAGGCGGGGGGTGATCGCGTCGAGGGCGCGGGCCGCGACAGCACCAACACCGCTGAGCCGGTCACCGAACCCCTTGCCGAACCCATCACCGGCGGCATCCCCCAGTCGGAAGCCCTCGCCGAAGAAGTCGGGCATGGATCCGAGCCGCCCCGGGTCTGCCTTCGCCGACCGGGCGAAACCATCGGTGAAGCCCTCACCGGCACCGCCGCCCAGGCTGCGCCCCTCAGCGATGAACCGGCCCTGCTCATCGCGCAGCCGCCCCCGCGCGTCGCGGGAGAAAGCCTGGCCGAAGTCGTTGCCGGCAGCCGACCCGGCGTCATCGAAACCCTTGCGTACGTCGCCGCGAACACCGCTGGTGTCGGCGCGCACGCGGACGAAAGCCTCCGCCAGCGCGACCACGATCGCCCCCGGCTCAGACTTCGGCGATCAGGCTGATGTACGCGCCGGCCACGTCACGCCGCGGCCCGCTCATCGACGCCCTCCCGGCCGGGCCGGGCCGCCACGGTTCGCCTGAACCTGCTGCTTCCACTGCTCCACCGGATCGAACAGCCGGTCGTACACCTCATCACCGGACAGCTCGTCCACCGGCCGCGGATCCGGGGCGGATGCGGCCGCAACCTGCTGGTGGTACTTCTCCCACTCCGCCGACGAGGAGAGCTGACCGGCGGCCATCTGCCACTCGTCGACCCGCAACCGGTAGTCGTGGTTGCCGGCATGGCTGCTGACCGCGTCGGCCTGCGCGGCAACGTCCCCATCCGGGCCGCTGTACGCCTCCAGAAGCTCCGCAGCCTTACCCCGGTCTGTCTCCCCGGCGATCGCATGCCGGGCATACCAGGGCACGCTCAGCAGCGCGGAGGGGTCGATGCCGCTCGAGGTAAACGGCGGCAGGTCCCCCGACGCGAACAAGGTGGGCGGCATCTGCGCGTACGCGTCCAGGTGGGCGGCGCCCGCCCCGGCCTGGGCGGCGGCCACCAGCGGGTTACGGGACGCGTCCACCCGGGGAAGCCGACGCTTCGCCGTCGCCTTCGGAGTGCTCGCCGCCTGCGGGTTCGCCGGGCGGGCGGCGCGGGCCCGGATGATGTCCTCGTACACGATCTGCCCGTTCGGCCCGGTGCCCTGCACCGTCGCCATATCCACGTTCAGCAGCCGAGCCTGATCCGCCAGCTTCGCCGCGGCCTGGCGGCTGGCCTGCAGCACGTCCACGTACCGCACCGCGCCGCCCGGGCCCGTGCCGGGGATCTTCGACATGTCGACGTTGAGGCGAGCGGCGACCTTCGCAACCTCCCCCGCTGGCATCTGGGGGGCGGAACCTGCGTTACCGGTCTTCGGCTTCTCCGTCATGCGACCTGCCAACCCGTCGGGCGGAGCGGCGCTCCGCGTACTCCTCGAGGTCGGCCCAATCGATCACCCAGCAGCCCGCAACCCGCGTGGCCTGCAACGCACCCCGAGAGCACAGATCCCGCACGCCGCGAGTCGTGATCTCGAGGTACGCCGCCGCAGAGCCGGCACCGACAAGATGCGAAGGAGGAGCATCCTGAGGTGCTGCGATGGGCCCAACCCGCGCCGAAGGTGACACGGCAGCATCAGCCGGAACTTCCGCACTTCCGGCTACGGAAGCCGCCTGGTGGATGAGGGCTTGCAGGTACTCCCGCAGCATCGGCGGCGGCGCGATCCCGTCCAGCGCCGCCGCCCGAATCTGGGCCCGAACCGCGCGGGCGGTGAACGCCAGCGCCGGGCCCGTGATGAACACGCCGCCGCCCGGCAGCTCCACCCACGGCCGGCCCGCCTCGCTCACCACGACCTCCCCGCCGGCGGCCCCGAATCCGGCAGCGGACGCAGCGCGCCCGGCCGCAACGTCAACCCGATCGGACACGCGTTCTCAAACGCGACCAGCTCCGCCCGCGACCGCCACCGGCCGCAATGCGACTCACACAGCAGCCGTCCGTCCTCGCCCTGCGCAACCTCGACGTGCGGCTGCAGCAGGCGAGCCCAAGACGGCACCGGGGCGAGCAGCGCCATCGGACGCACCCGGGCCACCGCCCGCGTCCCCCCGACCGCCACCACCCGGCCGCGGCCGTCGTGGAAGACGTCCTCGCCGTCCACGTTCCGGCCCACCAGCCGCCGCACCTCAGCCACCAGACCCCGCCCCCGGCGGCGCGTCGAGCAGGGCCAGGTGCTCAAGGGTGAGGGTCTCCAACCAGGCGGCGACCTCCGCCGGCGCCCGGCCCCGCACCGCCTGCAACGCCAGGCAGGCGGCAACCCGGGCCACGTCGACGGAGTCCAGGTCCTGCAACCCGGCGCGGATCGTACTCAACGCCAGATCCGGCACATGGGCGTGAGCCGCCAGCTCGAGGGCGAACACCGCCCGGTCAAGAACCTCAGCGCTCGACAGCGGCTCACCGGTCACGGCTGAACTCCCGCAACCGCCTCGATCGCCGCCGGAACAATCTCCTCCGTCCATCTCGGCCACCGACGGCGGATCGTGTCGGCCTCCGATGAGTCGCCAAGCACCTCCAACACCCGGCCGCGGTGCGCGTCCAAGGAGCGGCGGATCACCTCGGCCAACATCACGCCCTGCTGCTCGCTGATCGACACCTGATGCTTATGAGCACCCGAATCCAGCACAGCCTTCGACAAGCGGCTGACCCGATCCAACCAAGCACCGAACGCCTCCAACGACGCCGCGTCCAACTGGCCCAGCTCGGCGATCGTCAGCTTGAGCCGCTGCACGACCTCATCAGCATCCTGAGCGGCACCGAACAAGGCCGCCGCCGGATCCCGCACCGCCACCGACGGCGCCCCCGCATTCGCCTGCAACACCACGACACGCGCCTCCCGGGCCGCCGCCACCTGAGACGCCGCGCCACCGTGATAGCGGCACACCCCGCCCCCCACCGTCCGGCGCTGACACCGCTCACCGGTCGACTTACTCGTCGCCGTACACTGCTCACCCTTCAACCGCGGGCCGATATTCATAGCTCTCCTCCACATCAGAAACGGGCATCATCAGCGGCTCGCACACCCAGTGCGGGCCTGTTGGGCGGGTCGTCGGGGCGGGACCTCATGGGCGTTGAGACCTCATGGGCGCCGCGGCGGGTTGTGGGATGGTGGGGGTGGCCGGGCCCGGCGCAGGTTGGATGCGCCGGGCCTGGCCGCGTCGTCACCTGGCCGGCCCTTCACCCGGCTGCTCGACCTGGGGGGCGGCGCGGTGTCCGATCGCCTCGCAGCCGAAGACGTGAGCCTTGCCGCGGCGCTCCATCTCCTGCGGGTAGCCGTCGACGAGCTGGCCGTGGAAGGTGGGGGTTCCGGCGCCGGGCCGGCCGCCGTCGGCGTCGACGAGGGCGAGGCCTTGGCAGGACAGATCCTGTGCGGCCACGGGGGTGCTGTTCGCGAAGCTGGTCATGATCCTTCTTCCTGTATCTGGGTGGTGAGCTGGTCGGCCAGGTCGAGGCACTCCTGTCGGAGTTCGGCGCCGAGGCTGGCCAGGATCTGGCGGGCGTGGTCGGGGGTGCGGGTGGTGGCGTAGGCGATGGAGACCGATCCGGCGGCCCGCCGGGCGAGGGTGCCGGGGCGGGCCTGCTCGGCGATCAGGTAGGCGCGGCCGGCCATCGCGGCGTTGACGGTCACGCGGCGGCCGGGACGGGCCAGTACCGGCAGCCGTCGCAGACGCCGAACCGGTAGACGAACTCGCCGTAGCTGGTGGCGTTCGCCCAGATGTCACCCGTGTCGGGGACGACCGTCCCGCAGCCGTCGCACGTCCGATCCTTCGGCGACCCCTTGCGCAGGCTCAGCAGGCGGACGCACGCCGTACACACGATCAGGCCCGGCTTCCACGCGGCGGCCACGACGGGTTGCGGCCGCATGGGGTCCGGGCCGTGAAGGCAGGTGCTGCTCTGGCCGGTGATCCAGGTGGCGAGGCTGTCGAGGAGTCCGAGCCGCACCCAGTCGGGGTGCTGGGTGAAGGTGACGGGCAGGAGGTCGCCGCCTCCTTCGGCGGCGATGGCGGCGAGGATGCGCTGGGTGTGCTGGGTGGCGGCGCCGGCCTGGTCGAGGAGCCACCCGTACCCGGCGGCTTCGGTGTGGGTGCGGGCGTCTTCCACGACGCGGGCGAGGTCGGGGTGGCCGAGCAGGTCGTCGAGAGCGAGGGCGAGATTCACGGGGTGTCTCCAGGGGCTGCAGGGTTTGCAGGGTTTGAGTGCAGGGTTTGGGGTGGCGTCTCGGCGCTAAACCCTGCACGCGTCTCCGCAGGTAGAAGCCTCCTTGCAGGCTTTAGCTGGCTTTGCAGGGTTTGTTGAGAAATCACGCTCATGTGCGTGCGCGTGTGCATGCGCATGTGTAAGACCTCAAAACAAACCCTGCTAAACCCTGCAACACCCTGCTTCATGGGGCCTGAACTGGGGAAACGCGTGCAGGGTTTGGCGTCGAGCGACGTTCCCAAACCCTGCAAACGCGGATCCAAACCCTGCAGACGGCGAGCCAAACCCTGCACGCTGGTCACGCCACACCCGCCCGGGCCTGCTCGACAGGGGCCACCCGGTACTGCCAGACCCCGGTACGGGACTGCTCGCCGATGAGCCGCCACCCGGCGAAGATGCGTCCCCGGCGGCTGGTGAGGAACTTGCCGAGACCCTTCGCGGTGAAGGGCTTGCCGTCGGGCTTGGTCGGGAACACGCCGTCCCATGGGTCGATGCTGTGCCCGTTGAAGCTGTTGACCTGGGCGCTCTCGATGAGCTGCGCGGCGCTTCTGGGCTCGTTGCCGATCTTCTCGTGCCACTTCGACAGGAAGGCGATCGTGCTCGTCTCCTCGTCGTCGGCCTGCTCCATCTCGCCCCGGTTGTCGAGGAAGCCCATGGCGCCGTGGTAGGCGGTGAATCCGCCCATGACCTGCGCCCAAGCGGAGAAGTTCCGCATCTGCAGGTCGTCGCGTCGCGGCGCCCCGGCCGCCAGCCACGCCCCGGCGAGCACGAGCAGGGCGTGCAGGAGTTCGGCCCGGTTGGTGTCGTCGCGCAGCCAGGACCACAGGTCGTTGATCACGAAGCCCGTGCGCAGGTCGGGCCGCTCCATCTCCGGGTCCAGGCGCACCAGGATCGACCTCGAGGCGATGTCGCCCCCGACTGCGACGTTGTTGCCGGTCACGCACCACACCCGGTCGTTGAGGCCGGTGAACAGCGACGAGACGCCCAGCACCCGGGAGCTCCAGTGGGTGGAGGTGAGCAGCATGGCGAGGGAGGCGTGGTCGACGGTGTCGAACGGGCCGACGTTGTCCCAGACGATGACCGGCTCGGAGGTGTCGCGCAGGATGGCGGTGATGGACTTGGCCATCTCCTCCTCCTTGCTCGGCCACGGGTTCATCCGCATGCCGTACAGCGCATTGAGGATCTCTGTCAGCAGCGACTTCCCGGATCCGCGGGTGGTGGCGCTGATGACGCCGAGCGGCGGTAGGCCGCCGACGTACAGGCGCAGCAGCGGAGTCGCCAGCAGGCCGATGAAGTTCGCGCGGCTGGCGTGGGAGTCCCATGCGAAGTCGGCCAAGACGTAGTTGAAGATGAACCGTCGGGCGGCCACGACATCCGCCAGGGAGGGCACGCCGTCCACGTGGTCGACCTTGAAGGCGGGCCGGTAATACAGCTTCGTCGCCTGGTCGTAGCCGGGATCCTGTAGGAGGGTTCCGTCTCGGCGGATGACCGGGGCGGACACCACCCCGGCCAGGCCGGGAACGCCCTCCCACACAGTTTGGGAGAGAACAGCCTTGGAGACGGCGACCGAGGGCAGCCCGGACGTCTCGATGGGTCCGCCCCGGCCGTCCCGGGTTCGGAAGCATGCGGCGTGACGGGCGAGGAGCATGCGCAGCCCGTCGGCGTCTACCGGCTGGATAGCCAGGCGGGCGCCGGTGCCGTCGTCGAGTTCGATCACCTGGCAGATGCCGCCGTTGCGCGTGTACAGGCCGGGGATCACCTGGTGGTTGATGGCATCGCTGATCAGCAGCGCGGCCCTGTCTTCCAGGGTGATGTCGATGCGCCGCCGGCCTTGCTCGTCCCGGGAACCCGGGACGTTGTTCTTGAACAGGATGTCGTCGGCGCTCGTCAACATGCCCTCATCCCGGCGCGGAGACCCGAGCCGATGGTTCCGTGTCCGCTGTCGCGACCGATCTCGGACGGTGTGAGCCCGACGTAGGTGGCTGCGTCGTGCAAGACGTCGAAGGCGGTGCGTTCGTCGAGCTCGCCGCGGGCGACCATCTCGCCGGCCTTGTGTGCCGCCCAGTTGAGCGCGCTGTTGCGGCCGCCCTCGGTGCTGCGCAACACCACGTCGACGAGGCCACGCAGTCGCCCGTGAACGTTGTCGTCACCTCGACGGGGCGAAGTGACGGACGGGGCGGCCGGGGGTTTCTCTCGCAGGTGCGCGACGATGCGCGGGTGGAGCGGAGTCAACTCGAGGTCGAAGCGGTCTCCGATCCACCTGTATGGGCTGCGGCTCTTGGGGTGGATGCTGGGTGCGACGACGATGTATCCGCCGTCGGCCTTGGAGTCGACGCCGGGCCCAAGGAGTCCCGCCCCTGACTTGATCTTCCCGCCGGGGTGGGCGTACACGAGCTGGGCGCCGCGCCCGGTGGCCGCCGTAACAGTGCCGGGAAGGACCCCGGCCTCGTCGAGGCGGGCAGAGGTAGCGGTCCCGGCGGGCGGGTCGATGTCGACGACGGCGATGCCAGAGACGGCGCCGGTCCTGACGGCGATGAGGCCGTTGGGGTGGCGTCGCAGCATCTCGGCGATCCGGGCGGGATCGGGCGTGGCGGCATAGAAGCCGTGACAAGTCAGGCAGGTACAGGCTTCGCGCTGTTCGGTGGTGACGTGCTCCGTGGCGCACATCTCGCAGTTGCGCAGAGGTGACTTGGAGCTGGAAAGGATGAACGCGTGCCAGCCGTGAGCCACGTAGGCGAGCGCGGCTTCAAGCTTCGGGGTGGCGGAGGTGATGGCGGTCACCGTCTGGTCTCGTCTCGGGGCGGGGGGATCATGGTCAGGAGGAACCCGTACCGGTCGGCTTCGACGTCGAGCAGGTGGTCGACCTCCCGGTGGAGGGTGAGGCGGAGCAGTTCAAGGTTTTCGATCGCGCCGACCGGGGTGGCGGCGAGCTCGGCGGCGGCGCGCGCCCGGCTGGTGATGCCGGTCCGGCACGCGGTGTACGCCGCGCTGTAGGGGGCGAGGCGCCCGCGCTGGCCGCTCACGACGCCACCTCGACCCGGGCCGGGGCCTCGAGGTAGTAGTCGCCGCGCCCGCATCCGGCGGTGCGCAGGTCGGCGGCGGGCTGCTGGGTGTCGCCCCTGTGAACGTGGCTACCCCTGCAGTACGGGCAGGTCTCGACGACCGACAGCCAGCAGGTTCGGCGGCCGGCGGGCGCGTAGGCGACCGCGGTGACACCGATGCCGCGAGGGCTTACGATCGAGGCGGTGATGACGCTGGTGAGCGTTGATCTTGGGGGCGGGCTCTGGTGGCGACCAGGCCCGCCCTGCTCGTTCTCAGGCGGCGGCATCGCTTTTCCCCCTTGATATCGGATCAAGTACGAGCGATTTACGCGCCTCTGACCTGGCGATATGTGGGGCCGTCTCACGCCGTCTCACACGACCGCTCCGCTGTCGTTGCCCTCGAGAAGGGCGAGGATCGAGCTGGTGACGACCTTGATTCGCTTGCCCACCTGAATCGTGCGGACGGGCGCGGTGCCCTGCTTGATCGCCTCGTACAGATGAGCCCTGGAGACGCCGACAGCGAGGGCCGCAGGTGTCACGTCCACCGTGGCGGGCCACTCACGAATCTCGGTCAGCGTCGGCTGCACCTTGAGTCCTGCGGCCATTTCGACCACCGATTCCTATCTTAGAGACTGAAGCTCGATTTTCGAGCATGGAGAGACTCTAGGGGACATCGTGGACCGTGTGCAAGGAAAGGTGGTACCGTGATCGAAAATCGAGCATAGGAGTGGGCGTGGCGGAACCCTCAAGCCTTGAGCAGGTGCTGATACGCGAATTGCGTCGGTGGAGGGAACTGCGCGGGCTGACGGCGCAGCAACTCGCGGATCGCACGCAAGGGCAGTTGTCCCGGCAAGCCATCAGCAAGATCGAGAATGCCAGCCGGCGTGTGACCCTCGACGAGTTCGCGTGCCTGGCCGTTGCGCTTGATGTGCCACCGCTTGCACTCCTGGTGCCGCTCGACGGCTCACAGGTCGCGGTCACTCCAGGGCTTTCAGTCTCGGCGATGGACCTGGTCGTTTGGTTTGAGGGGAAGAGCCAGCCAGGTCAGCCTTTGCCCACCGTGGGCTTCATCCGCGCCGCCGCGCCACTGCGGAACTACGGCCTCATCTCAGAAACGTTGACGCAGGCCACCGCCCAGGAGAGATCGGCGTATCGCTCCCAGGCCGGCGGCGACGAGTCGGCGGCGGAAGAAGCCTTCCGTATGCGCGACGTGAAGGTTCAGGCGGCCGCGCTGCTTATCGAAACGCTGATTGACGTTGGTGTTCAGCCGCCAGCAGTCGCGCGGCGATGGGTTGACCAGATGATCGCGACAGGCTGGCTTGAGCGCCCCGAGTACGTCCCTGTGATCGAGCCGACCGACGACGAAGGTGAGGACGATGGCGGATCCGATCAAGAAGATTGAGCTGAAAGACGGCAGCACCCGCTACCGGTTCGTGATCGACATCGGGCGCGACCCGGACACCGGGAAGCGCAAGCAGGCCACCCACACGTTCAACACGAAGCGTGAGGCCAAGGCCGAGTACGCGCGCATCAAGCACGAGACCGACCGGGGCACGTACGTCCGGCCGAGCAAGGTCACGATGGACGCCTTCCTCGACCAGTGGTTGACGTCGGCCACCCGCGACGTCGAGAAGGCCACGGCCGCGAACTACCGGGACGCCCTGCTCCCGGTGCGCGAGCGCCTCGGCGCGCGGCCGGTCCAGGGCGTGGCCGAAGCCGACATCGAGGCCCTGGTGGATTGGATGCTGACCAGCGGGCGCAAGCGCGGCGGGAAGCCGGGCACGGGCCTATCAGTGCGCGCGGTGCGGCTCACCCTCGGCCGGCTGCGCACCGCCCTCAACGTGGCGGTGCGTCAGCAGCTGGTGGTGCGCAACGTCGCGCTGTTCGTCACGATCCCCCGGACCGCCACGAAGGCCGAGACCGAAGCAAAGGCCAAGCGCACGCCGTGGACGACCGAGGAGGTGAAGACCTTCCTGGCCGGGATCCGCAATGAGCGGCTGCACGCCGTGATGCTGCTGTCCCTCATGGGGTTGCGGCCGGCCGAGGTGTGCGGGCTTCGTTGGGATGACATCGACTTCGACGCGGCCACGATCGCCGCGGGGAAGAACACCCGGACCCTGGCCGACGGCGCGATCGAGGAGAAGGGGGCAAAGAGCGCGGCGGGTGACCGTGGCCTGCCCGCTCCCCCGGTCGCGCTCGCCGCCCTGAAAGCGTTCAAGAAGACGCAGACCGCTGAGCGTCTGGCGGCCGGCGATGCGTACGCGGCGAGCGGTTACGTCCTGGTCGACGAGCTCGGCGCACCGCAGCGCACCGACTGGCTGCGGCGCCGGGCCTACGAGCTCATGGCGAAGGTCGGGGTTCGCGGGAAGGGGGAGGTGCGGTTGTACGACTGCCGCCACTCCTGCCTGACCTTCCTGGCTGGCACCGGGGTGCCGGACGTGATCCTCGCGGCCTGGGCCGGACACTCGGACGGCGGCACGCTGGCCAAGCGGGTGTACATCCACCCGGACCTGAGTCACCTGCAGGCGGCCACGAAGCAGCTCGACGAGCTGTTCGGGTGATCAAAAAGCGAATGTGAGAAATTGTGAGACGGACAGCAGAAAGGCCCCGTCTCACCGAAGTGATACGAGGCCCTGACCTGCTCTTCAACCGTCGGGACGACAGGATTTGAACCTGCGACCCCTTGACCCCCAGTCAAGTGCGCTACCAAGCTGCGCTACGTCCCGGTTGTCCTGCGCCCTCTCGGGCGGGACGTCATAACCTTAGCGCAGATCCAGCGGGCTTGCGCACACGATGATGCCCGCAGGAGCAGGCGATGGCGGAGGGTGAGGGACAGGTGGGACGTAAGGCGTTGATCGACCCCGAGGAGCTCCGGCGGCTGGCCGGGCAGGGGTTGTCGAACGCGGAACTGGCCTCGCGGTTCGGGGTCAGCGAGTCGGGGATCCTGCAGGCGAAGCGGGCCGCCGGCCTCTCGAAGCCCATGCTCGATCACTCCCGGGCCGTCCCGTGGAAGCTGGACCGCCCGCACAACCAGACCGGGCCCGCGACGAACCTGCGGAACCTGTCGGCCGTGGCCCAGGGACGGGCCATTCCCGCCGAGAAGCTGAACACCGCGCTGCGCTGGGCCACCCGGCTGGTGGTCGGCGGACTGGACGTCTCCTACGAGCCCGGCCGCGGGTTCACGGAGGTTCCCGCCTCGCCGCAGGACTGGCTGGTCGCGCGGGTGCTCGCCGAGGCCCGGCGGGCCGTCGAGAGCACCGGGGAACACCCCGGGGAATGAGGCGGGCACCGTCCGGGCACCTTCCGGGCACCGTCCCCGGCGGGGAGCGAGGATCCGAACGGCCAGGGGAACAGGCGTCGTCCACGGAACCCGGCCCGCGGCCCGGACTCGCCTGACACCGAGGCGAGGACCGGGCCGCCGGGAGTGGAAAGGGAGAGTGGTCGCCCGCCACCGGATCCGCGACGACCCGCACGTCAGGGTCGAGAAGATTAAATAACCGACAAAAGGTGAGAAAACGTTACATATAGGCCACGGAACGGGAATCCGTAAATGTCGGCGGCCGGTTTCGAGCCCTGTACCTGGGGCAGCGCACCGGAACAAGCGCCTAAACAACCGGAGGCAGACATGACCACCGTGAGCTGGGTGGCCGTCGTCGTGGTCGCGGTGGTGGTGATCGCCGCAGTCGGCTATCTCCTCGTGCAACAGCAGCGCCGTCACCGGCTGCGCGACCGTTTCGGCCCCGAGTACGAACGTACGGTGCAGGAACGGGAGAACAGGCGTGAGGCCGAGCAGGAGCTCATCGCCCGTGAGCAGCGTTTCAGCTCCCTCGACATCCGCGCTCTGGACGCCGGGACCCGGGAGATCTACAGCAAGAAGTGGATGGAGGTCCAGGAGCGTTTCGTGGACGCTCCCGGCTTCTCGGTGACCGAGGCCGACCACCTGGTGACCTCGGTGATGGCCGAGCGCGGCTATCCGACGGAGAACTTCGAGCAGCGGCTGTCCGACCTGTCGGTCGCGCACGGCCGCACCCTCGACCACTACCGGCAGGCTCACGAGATCAGCAGCCGCGCGGCCCGCAAGGAGGCCTCCACCGAGGAGCTCCGGCAGGCCATGGTGCACTACCGCGCACTTTTCGAGGAGCTGCTCGCCGCCTCGGCCAGTCCCGCCGTGGGTGACCGGGATTCCCGGCGGTCCGGCTCGGACGACACCACCGCCCGTAACGCCGCCGCCGACGACGACCAGACCCCCCGCAGCGACACCGAAGGACGGTGACCCCGATGAACGATCGATCTTCTCCTGACGGCGATCGCCTGGTTCACAAGGCTGCCGAGAACGACGACCGCACGGTGCGGAAGTTCGACGAGGACGACCTGAACGCCTCGCGGCACGCCCAGAACGCGAGCCACGAGTCCCTGGACCCGCGTCCGGACGACACTCCCGGGGCCCGGCACGAGACCCCCCGCACCGGCCCGGAGGCCGGGGACGGGAAGGACGTCGCCGACGACGGGCCGCGCGACCGGCACACCGCCGACGACGACCTGATCAGCGATCACGACGCCCCGCTGAGCGCCGGCAGGCGCGACGTGCGGGAGGACCCCGACGACGGTACGCCCCCCCGGGACGCGGCCGCGAGCAGGCCGGTCGCGAGCGCGCACGGCACGGACTCGGACTCGGACACGCACGACCTGGACACGCGGGCCGCCGCCTCCACGGCGCACGACCGGACGACGGACGCCGTTCCCCCGGGCGGCACGGTTCCCCCGGGTGAGATCGCTCCTTCGGGTGGCGTCGTTCCCCCGGCCGGTACCGGTTTCCCGGACAGCACCGCGGGCAGGCCGGACGACGTGCTCGACGAGGGTACGGGCTTCACCGGCGCCGAGCCGCCCGCCACGTCCGCCGCGCACGCCGCACCGCCCGCCACGTCCACCGCCGAGGCCGCGACCCTGTTCGAGCAGGACTCCGACGGGATACGACGGCGCTGGCAGGTGGTCCAGGCGAGCTTCGTCGACGACCCTCGCGAGGCGGTGGAACGCGCCGACTCCCTCCTCGACGAGGTGACGAACTCCTTCCGGAGTGCCCTGGAGGCTCGCACCGCCGAGCTCCAGGGGCGCTGGAAGAACAATGAGAAGAACGACACCGAGGATCTCCGGACCGCCCTGCGCGACTACCGGGCGACCCTGGAACAACTCCTGAACATCTCCGCTGGGACGAGGTAACAATGCTTGCAATCGCCGCCGCCATCGTTTTCGGTCTTGGGCTCCTGCTCGATCTGATCAACGTCAGTGTCCCCGGACTCAGCGGTACGTCCTTCCTTCTGCTCGGTCTCCTGCTCCTCGCGCTGCACCAGGCCGGTATCGGCTCGGCGGGCCCGCGTACCGGCGGCGGGGGCGGGGGCTGGCGCCGCAGGCGCTGATCTCCGGGACGATCCTCCGAAGGCGGCAGCGCCGAGGAGGATCGTCCCCGAAGGCGGACCGTCGTACGAACGGCAGAGGACCCCGGCCAGGGCCGGGGTCCTCTGCCGTTCGCGGACAGGTGGAGATCGACGACACGGCGCCGTGAGGACCACGAAGACCACAAGAGCCACAAGGGCCGTGAGGCGTCACGAACAGCCGCGAAGGACGGCGAAGGCCCCAGAGAGCTACCCGGCCCGCCACGGAGCGCTCTGAACGGCGTGTGAGCCGGAGCGGCGTCGTACGGGGCGGTGCCCGGTGAAACGAAGGATGCGATCCGTGCCGGCCGGACGGGACGGTATGTCCGCAGGAAGAGCGGTGCGTCCGCGGAGAGGGCCCGGTGCGATGTCACGGGCTGGGCGAGGCCGACGCCCGGCCCCACGGCGACGAGCAGAAAGAACGGCCTCGAGTTCACTCCGGGGTACGGATCCGCGGCCTCGTGCCGGCGGGGCGCGTGCCGGATGCGTGAGGCGGCTCACCCGTCGTCGTGCGGGCCGCCGGAGGGGACGGCGGGCCTGCGGGGTGAGCCAAAAACGGTGGATCAGGGAGAGGTGGATCAGAAAGCGAACGACATGGTGATGAAGGTGCCCGAGACGCCGGTCTCGAACTTGATGTCCGAGCTGACCATCCGGGCGACCCACAGCCCCATGCCACTGGTCGCATGGGGCCCGGGAGGCGTCTCCCCCGGCGTGGGACCGGGGTCCCACCGGCCCTCGTCGTGGATCTCCACGACGAGGGACCGGCCGACCGTCCACATGCGCAGGACGGCCTTGGCGGTGGCGTGTCCGTGGGTGACCGCGTTGGTGGCCACCTCGTTCAGCGCGACCAGGAAGTCGGCCAGGCCCTCCTGCGACATACCGCTCCGCACGGCCTGGGCGGCGGCGAAGTCACGCACGTCGGGCAGGTCGGGCAGGCAGAACGCCAGTTCTGCCACGGCGGCACCTGCGGAAGGAATCCGGGAACGGTCGCCGCTCGCCACGAAGGGAGCCGGACGAGCACCGTCCTCGTTCACCCGAGACCCGCCTCCCCTGTCCCAGTCCGCCCTCGTTATCAGCATCCGGGGTCCATTCAAACGCACCTTACGCCACGTCCGTTGTCGCCGACTGGGGTGCCCTGTAGCGGGCGATGTATTCAGCATTCGGCGACAAGTTCCTCACGAAGCTGATCGAGTACCTTCCGCAGGATACGGGAGACGTGCATCTGGGAGATCCCGAATTCGGCCGCGATCTCGGCCTGGGTCATGTTGCCGAAGAAGCGGAGCAGGAGGATGTTCTTCTCCCGGTCCGGGAGCTTGTCGATCAGCGGCTTGACCGCCTCGCGGTCCACGAGGGTGCCCAGCGCGTCGTCCTCGTCGGGGATGACGTCACCGAGGGCGGCGGCGTCGTCGTCGGCGCCGAGGGGGGCGTCCAGCGAGAGCGCGCTGTAGGCGGCGGAGGCGTCCAGGGTGAGCAGGACGTCCTCTTCGGAGATCTTCATCTTGACGGCCAGCTCGGAGACCGTGGGGGCGCGGCCGAGGTCCTGGCTGAGGTCGGCGACCAGGCGGTTCAGCTCGGCCCGGCGCTCCTGGAAGACACGGGGGACGCGGATGGCCCAGGTGCGGTCGCGGAAGTGGCGCTTGACCTCACCGGTCATGGTGACCACGGCGTAGCCGCGGAAGGGGTGACCGAGGGAGGGGTCGAAGCCGTTGATCGCCTTCATCAGGCCGACGTACGCGGCCTGCAGGAGGTCCTCCATCGGCTCGCCGCGGTAGCGGTAGCGGCGGGCGATCTCCATGGCGAGGTGGCGGTGCATCTCGACGATGCGCTCACGCAGACGCTCGGCACGGTAGTCGGAGATCTCAGGCAGTGACATTTCGGCGAGGAGGTCCTCGGCGGTCATGTCGGTGATTTCGAGTGCCTGAACAGACATTGCTGCTCCCTGGTATTACTGTCGGGCGAGCCGACCACGGAAGCAACATCCGGGCAGACGGCATCGCCTCGACTCACGTTTCGAGGCGAGGCCCTCTGCTGGACCTCTGCATCTAATATTGCCATGAATCCCGGAGTATTACTCGCTCCCAGGTAACAGTAAGGTTGCTAATCGAACGGCGCGAGGAGGCCCTGAGTGACGGTGTCGGAGAACGGCGAGAGATCGGCGGCCCTGACTCTCACGTCGGCGCTCGTCGGTGGGATCAACGTGATCCACGTGACGGGTCTGCTGGACGCGACGACGAGAGACCAGTTCGCCGACTACCTGGCGGCGGAGACCGGCGAGCACGGTCCGGACATGGCGATCGACCTGAGCGGCGTGACCTTCATGGACTCGCGCGCGCTCGGGCTCATCGTCCACCACTGGCAGGTCAGCACCACCGCCGATGCGAAGTTCGCCCTCATCGGGGTGGAGTACGCCAAGACCAAGGTGATGTGGATCACCGGCCTGGCCCAGCGGCTGCCGCTGTACGACACGATCGAGGCCGCCCTGGCGGCCTTCGACGACCCCGCGGGGGCCGGCGGCCGCTGAGGGTGTCCCGCCCCGGGGGGCCGGGCCTCAGCCCTCGGGGAAGCCCTCGCGGAGCCCTCCCAGGCCCTCGGGGGACTCCCCCGTGGAGCCCTCCTTGGCCTCGCGGTTGCGCTGGTGCTCGTCGACCAGCAGCCGGGCCAGGTCGGCGACCTTCACCTGGTGGTGCTGGGAGATCCGGCGCAGCTCGTCGAAGGCGGCCTCCGCCGAGCAGCCGCTGGACTTCATGATGATGCCCTTGGCCTGGTCGATGATCGCCCGGCCGGCGAGCGCCTCCTGCATCTGCGCGGCGTCGGTGCGCACCTCGTCGTAGTCCCACATGTTGGCGAGCGCGACGCCCACCTGCTCGGCGAGCATGTCGGCCAGCGGGCGGACGTTCCTGGCGGCGAAGACCCCGGGGCGCACGCCGTACATGCCGAGCACCAGGACGGCGCGCTCGACGGTGATCGGCATCGTCAGGATCGAGCGGACGCCGCAGCGGACGGCCATGGCGACGTAGCCCGGCCAGCGTGACTCGCGCAGGACGTCCTGGACGATCACGGGGCGCCCGGTGGCGCGGGCCTCGGCCGAGGGTCCCTCGCCGAGCCGCTCCCCGCTGTCGGCCAGGACGATGAGCTCGCTGTGGGAGGCCGAGACGACCATCCGCTCCTCGCGCCAGAGCTCGGCGGAGCCGCCCGCGCAGCCGGGGACGCCACCGGCGAGGGTGGCCGTGAGCCCGCGCAGCACGCTCTCGCTGGATGTCTCCTCGCTGACCCTGCCGAGGACCGCGAGGTCCCTGGCGAGGACGGGAGTGACCATGTCCATCTCGCGGGTCCCCTTTCCTGTGCCGTCACCCTAACCACTACCGACCGCACCCCGACCGGGCGCCGGGTGGCGTACCGTCTACGACGGGATAAGCCCCATCCCTGCCCCCTGACGAGGACGAGCATTGACCGACGGTATTGGCCTTCAGACCCTGGAGCAGGCGCTGAGCGCCCTGACCGCCAGGGTCTCCTCCCTGCGTGAGGCGAAGTCCGCCTACCCCGCGGACCCCCGGTCCACACTCGACGCGGCGCTCGCGGAGCTCGACACCGCGCGGGAGCTGCTGGACGCCTCCGTGCGCGAGCTGCGCAAGGCGCCCAAACGCTCCGGCGAGCGCGAGAGCGGGTCCCAGCGGGAGCTCAAGCTGCTGCGGCAGGTGTTCCGCACCTTCCCCATCCCGGTGGTGGTGCTGGACGCCTCGGGGGTGGTGCGGCGGATCAGCGCCGAGACCTCCCGGATGCTGGGCAGCCCGGCGGGATACCTGATCGGCCGCTCGTTCCCGCTCTTCGTGGACGTCTCCCGGCGGGCGGCGTTCCGCTCGCACCTGACCGCGGTCCAGCAGGGCGGCCAGACCGCGACCCTGCAGACGCGCCTGGCCCACCAGGGCCGGGCGCACACGGTGCAGCTCGCCGTCACCCGCCTGACGATGCCGGGCGAGCCGCAGGAGATGGTCGCGGTGATGATCCTGCCGCTGGAGGCTCAGGTCCCCGGGCCTCCCCCGGGTCCGGCCGACCGCTCCGACGGCGTCCTGGTGATGGCCGCCGCGCGCCGGCAGGAGCTGCTGTCCAGGATGACCCGGCTGCTGCTGGACGAGGAGAGCCTGCGCCAGCCGGTGACCGTGACCAGGGCCGCGCGGCTGCTGGCCGCCGAGTGGGCCGACTGGGTGTTCGCCGACATGATCCGGGACGGCATGCCCAAGCGGGCCAGCGTGCTCGGACCGAGCGACAGGCCGGTGACCCAGCTCGTCCGCCTCGCCGAGCAGATGAACCCGCTGACCGCGCCGGGCGTCGCGCACGTGCTGACCGGCGGTTCGGGCGTGGTGCACGAGATGCTGGAGGACGACGGGCTGCTCGGCGACGTCCCGGGCGGGCCGCCGCTGCTGCGGGTGATGGGCGCCGCGTCGGTGCTGATCGTGCCGATCGGCGGCGGCGGGAGCGACGTGCTGGGCTCCCTGACGCTGGTACGGCTCCGCGACCGCGAGCCGTTCACCCTGGCCGACCTGGGGCTGATGGAGGAGATCGGCGCGCACCTGGGGCTCGCGGTGCGGGCCCGGCGGAGCTTCCAGACCCGCTCGCGGGCGGCCGACGCGCTGCGTACCAGCGTGGTGCCGCGCAGCCTGCCCGACATCCCCGGGTTCGAGGCGGCGGCGATCTACAACGCCGGGTCCAGCCCGGTCGGCGCCGAGTTCTACGACGTCTTCCCCTCCCGCGACGGGTGGGGGTTCGCCCTGGGCGGCGCCGCGGGCAAGGGCGAGGAGGCCGCGTCGGTCAGCGCCATGGTCCGCAACGGCCTGCGCGTGCTCAGCGTGTGGGAGTCCGACCCCGGCGAGGTGATGCGCAAGCTGAACCAGGCCCTGACCGCGCAGAACAACGGCATGTTCGTGATGGCCGTGACCGGGTTCATCCGGGCGCGGAAGATCAGGCTGGCCAGCGCGGGTCACCATCCCGCCGCGCTGCTGCAGCCCGACGGCGGGGTGCGGTTCACCGCGGGCGGCGGCGTGCCGCTGGGCATCGCCCCTGAGGCCGAGATGTTCACCGAGGAGATCTCGCTGACCTCCGGGCAGACCCTGGTCTTCTACTCGGACGGCCTGGTCGCCTCGCAGAACGAGCTGGGCGAGTCCTACGGAGAGACCCGGCTGGCCGACGTGCTGGCGCGCTGCGTGGCGCAGAGCCCGGCCACGGTCGTCAAGACCGTGGAGGAGGACCGGCACGCGTTCTCCGGCGGGAGGGTGTGGGACGAGATCGTGATCCTCGCCTTCCGTGTCGTGTAGCGGCCGCGGAGACGAGCCGGGAATTTTCCGTCGGCCCCTCGTCCACCGTGACCTGGGCGGATGTGCGGCCCGGTCGCGCGGGGGCCGAGAAGACGGGGCGGAGAAGGACGTATCGAACGCCCGCTCCTGGGTAGGAGGGTTTGGCTTCGGCGCGGATCAGGGTATGGTTGTCCCCATACAGACGTGTGCCTAAGACGCAGGCACCCCTGAAGGAATCACAGGCTTTCCATGCCTATCTCCTCCCAGAGGTGTGCCGTGAACATTGCATTCGTCTCCTCCGAGGCTCTCTCCTCCACCCAGGACGAGTCCGACCTCGCAGCTCAGCGCGCTCACCTGATGGCCGTCGCCCGTGAGCTCGGCCGGGACCACAAGGTCACCATCTACACCCGCAGGAACTCCGACTCGGAGAAGTCCCGGGTCCGCGTGTCGCAGGGCGTCACGCTGGAGCACCTGACCGCGGGTCCCGCCAAGGACCTTCCCGAGGACAGCGTCCTTCCCTTCCTGTCCGACCTGGGCGACCAGCTGATGGACCGCTGGGACCAGGACCGCCCGGACGTCATCCACGCCCACTCCTGGACGGGCGGGCTGGCCGCCATCGCCGGCGCCAACGGGCTCAACGTCCCGTTCACCCAGACCTTCAGCAGCGAGAGCTCCCGCGACGCCAAGGACGCCAAGAAGGTACGCGTGCAGCGGGCCATCGGCCGCCGGGCCAGCGCGGTGATCGCCGGATGCGGCGACGAGGAGAACTCGCTGATCCGCCTCGGCGTGCCGCGCCGCAACATCTCGGTCATCCCGTGCGGCGTCGACGTCGAGCGCTTCCGCCGCCAGGGTCCGGCCGCCGCCCGCGGCACCCGTCCCCGGCTGCTGCACGTCGGCCCGCTCACGGCCGACAAGGGCGTGCACACCGCGATCCGCGCCCTGGAGGGCGTCCCGGACGCCGAGCTGATCATCGCCGGTGGTCCCGCGGCCACGGACCTGGAGCACGACGCCGACGCGCACCGCATGATGCTGCTGGCCAAGGAGATCGGCGTCGAGGACCGCATCACCGTCCTCGGCCACGTCCAGCACACCTCGGTGGCCAAGCTGATGCGCAGCGCCGACGTGGTCTTCTCGCTGCCCCGCGAGGCTCCGGCCGGCGTCGTCGCGCTGGAGGCCATGGCCTGCGGCGTGCCGATCATCGCCTCCGCGGTGGGTGCCCACCTCGACTCCGTGGTGGACGGCGTGACCGGCCTGCTGGTCCCGGCCGACCGCCCGGCCCAGACCTCCCGCCTCACCCGCGAGCTGCTCGCCGACCCGACCCGGCGTACCGCCCTGGGCTTCGCCGGCGCCGACCGCGCCCGGTCCCGCTACTCGTGGGAGCGGATCAGCCAGGAACTCGTCCACGTCTACGAGACCGCGCTGTCCGGCTCCGCCGTCACCGTCGCCCACTAGCCCTACCGCCCGCGGCGCCCGTGCGGCGCCGCCGACCGACCGGCATCGAGACCGGGGACCCCGTCGGGGTCCCCGGTCTTCTCGTTGTGCCCCCTCTCCCTGCCTTTGCCGCTCGCGGAGGAAGGTGAGGGACGGATGCGAAATCGCGATACCTCTGTTACTGGAGTGCAATCGTTGCTTTGATGGGCGCATGTCGATTCGTGGCACGTTCCTGGGTGTCCTGGCCGCGGCCCTGGCGCTCTCCGCCCTGCCCCCGGCGTACGCGTCCACGGGGGCGGCCGTCACCGCCGCACCGGGCACGCCCGCCGGCCTGAGCACACCCGCCGCTACGGGCGCCCTCACCGGCACCTCCACCCGTACGGGCGCCTCCGCCGGTGCCGGCACGTCCGCCGGGCGGGCCTGGGGCGCGCCCGTCCTGGTGGAGAACTTCAACGGTGGCCGGGTCGACGGCCGCAGGTGGGTCGTCTACCACTCCCCCAACGCCGAGACCAACCCCCGTACCAGCCGGGCCACCACCGTGAGCGGCGGCGCCCTGCGGCTCAAGGGGGGCTTCGTGGGCGGCAGGGACCTGTCCGGGGGCATCGCGACCCGGTCCGCGCAGCGCTACGGACGCTGGGAGGTACGGCTGCGCGCCGAGCGCGGCGCCGGGTACACGCCGGTGGCCCTGCTGTGGCCGTCCGACCAGGGGGGCGGTGAGTACGCGGAGGTCGACTTCGCCGAGATCATCGACCCCTCCCGCAGGTCGGGCGGGATCTTCGTGCACCGCGGCGAGCGGCCCCAGGCCCAGCGGCAGATGCGGGCCGACTTCACCCGCTGGCACACGGTCGCGGTCGACTGGCTGCCCGGTCGGCTGACGTTCTGGCTGGACGGCAGGAAGGTGTGGGACTACCGGGGGCCGAACGTGCCCAGGAGCCGCTCCATGCACCTGACGCTCCAGAACGACGTCACGTGCAACCAGTGGTCGCCGTGCCGCAACGGGTCCACTCCGGCGACGGTCAGCATGTACGTGGACTGGGTGAAGATCTACCGGGCGAACGTCTGACCGCCCGGCGGAGCCGTCGGGACCGCCCGGGTCGTCCGTGCCCGGACCTCCCTGGACCACCTGGACCACCCTGGTCTCCAGGGCCGTCCGCGCCTGGGCCACCTGGTCGCGCTCCGGACCGGCCCCGATCGCCCTGGACCGCCCTGATCGCCCTCAGAGCAGGTGGGCCGCCTTGAGGGCGAGGTGGACCAGCAGGCGTTCCTGGCCGTCGGCCAGGTCGCGGCCGGTGAGCCGTTCGGCCTTGGCCAGCCGGTAGTAGAGCGTCTGGCGGTGCACGCCCAGGGCCGCCGCGCTCTCCTGGGCGTGACCGGCCCGGTCCAGGTAGCCCTCCACGGTCCTGGCGAGCTCCGGGTCCTCGGCCAGCCGGCCGACCTCCCCGGCCAGCTCCCGCAGCCGCTCCCGGGACATCCGGGCGAGCAGCCGGTAGACGCCCAGCTCCGGCCAGGCGGCCACGGGCGCCAGCGCGGGCACGCGGACGGCCACGCGAAGCGCGTGCACGGCCTCCTCCCAGCTCCGCCAGGCTTTCCCCGCCTGCTCGCGGGGCCCGCCGAGGCCCGCCGCCGTGCCGTACATGGCCTGGACCCGCCCGGCCAGCTCCCGCGCCTGGCCCGCCGGGACCAGCAGGGCGACCATCGGCTCGCCCTGCCGGTCCCCGCCGTCCCGGCCGGGGAACGCCGGGTCGGCGAGCACGCCGCGCGGCAGCGTCCACAGGGCCGCGACCCGGTCCGGCGCGCCGCGCACGGCGATCGCCGCCACCGGGCCGCGCACGTCCAGCCGGGACAGGGCGCCGGAACGTTCCTCGGCGTCGGCGGAGAACAGCTCGCGCAGGCCGGCGCCCAGGTCCTGGCGGCTGCGTGCCTCCTGGGCGAGGGCGGCGGCGGCCCGGGAGACCAGGTCGGCGACGGAGGCCAGCGCGTCGTCGCCGAGGGTGCCGTCGTCGAGGAGCCACAGGTAGCCGTAGGTCACCCGGTGGTGCCGCAGCGGCACGCAGACCCGGGCGAGCACCCCCAGGTCGGCGTCGGCGGGGATGCGCACGGGCCCGGGGGCGGCGGCGATGCCGTACCCCTCGAAGTAGGCCCGGACCTGGTCCGTGGCGCGGCGCCGCAGGATGGACTCCTGGCGCACCACGTCGATGTCGCCGCTCTGCGCCGCGTACGCCAGGAGCTGGAAGGAGCGGTCCTCCAGGGTCGCGGACGCGCCGAGCCTCGCGGCGATCTCGTCCACCGTGTCCTGCAGCACCCCACCATTGTCGTACACATGTATGAACGCTCTCGTCGCCGGTCGTGGCAGATGCACATGACGGCCGGTCGGGGGCGGGTTCTAGGGTGGGGACATGCTCGGTTCCCTGCTTCTCGGTGCCTCCCGGTCACCCCTGGTACGGCGCGCGGTGTCCGGCGTGCCGGTGACCCGCAAGGTCGTCGACCGCTTCGTGGCGGGTGAGACGCCCGCCGACGCGGTCGAGGCGATCCGCGGCCTGACCGCCGCCGGCCTGACCGTCACCGTCGACCATCTGGGTGAGGAGACGCGGGACGCCGACGCCGCCGCCCGCACGGCCGGGGCGTACGCCACGCTGCTCGGCGCCCTGACCGAGCTGGACCTCGGCGACCGCGCCGAGGTGTCGGTGAAGCTCTCGGCGGTCGGCCAGGCCCTCGGGGCCGACGGCGCCAAGATCGCGACGGAGAACGCGCGGCACGTCTGCGAGGCCGCCCGCGCCTGCGGGGCGACCGTGACCCTGGACATGGAGGACCACACCACGGTCGACTCCACCCTGGAGACGCTGCGGACCCTGCGCGAGGACTTCCCCTCGGTCGGCGTCGCCGTGCAGTCCTACCTGTTCCGCAGCGAGGCCGACTGCCGCGACCTGGCGCACGCGGGCTCGCGGGTCCGCCTGGTCAAGGGCGCCTATGCCGAGCCGGCCTCGGTGGCGCACCAGAGCGGGAACGAGGTCGACCTGGCCTACGTGCGCTGCCTGCGGATCCTGATGTCGGGCGCGGGCTACCCGATGGTCGCCACGCACGACGACCGGCTGATCTCCATCACCGAGATCCTCGCCGACCGGTTCGCCCGGTCGATCGGCGACTACGAGTACCAGATGCTGTACGGGATCAGGGCCGACAAGCAGCGGGCCCTGGCCGGAGCCGGTCACACCGTGCGCGTCTACGTCCCCTACGGCGACGACTGGTACGGCTACTTCATGCGCCGGCTGGCCGAGCGCCCGGCGAACATCGCCTTCTTTCTGCGTGCCCTTGGAGGCAAGTGATGGATGCCATCTCCACCGTTCCCGCCCCGGTCAACGAGCCGGTGCTCGGCTACGCGCCCGGCAGCGCCGAGCGTGCCGCGCTGGAGGCCCGCGTCAAGGAGCTGTCCGGGACGCAGCTCGACCTGACGATGACGATCGGCGGCGAGCGGCGGATGGCCGCGGGCGCCTCGATCGACGTGGTGCAGCCGCACAACCACGCCTCGGTGCTGGGCCGCACCGCCGACGCCGGTGCCGGCGACGTGCGGGCGGCGATCGACGCGGCCCTGCGGGCGGCGCCCTCCTGGCGGGCACTGCCCTTCGACGAGCGGGCCGCGATCTTCCTGCGTGCCGCCGACCTGCTGGCCGGGCCGTACCGGCAGACGCTGAACGCCGCGACGATCCTGGGGCAGTCCAAGTCGGCGCAGCAGGCGGAGATCGACGCCGCCTGCGAGCTGATCGACTTCCTGCGCTTCAACGTGGACTTCGCGCGCCGCCTGCAGGCCGACCAGCCGATCTCCTCTCCCGGGGTGTGGAACCGGATGGAGTACCGGCCGCTGGAGGGCTTCGTCCTGGCGATCACGCCGTTCAACTTCACCGCCATCGCCGGGAACCTGCCCTCGGCCCCGGCCCTGATGGGCAACGTGGTCGTCTGGAAGCCCTCCCCCACCCAGCAGTTCGCCGCGCACTTCACCATGCGCCTGCTGGAGGAGGCCGGGCTGCCGCCGGGCGTCATCAACATGGTGACCGGCAACGGCAAGGCCGTCTCGGAGGTCGCGACGACGCACCCGGACCTGGCGGGCATCCACTTCACCGGCTCCACCGCGACGTTCCAGCACCTGTGGTCCACGGTCGGCGCGAACATCTCCTCCTACCGGTCCTACCCCCGGCTGGTCGGCGAGACCGGCGGCAAGGACTTCGTGCTGGCCCACCCCTCGGCCGACCCGGCCGTGCTGGTCACCGCGCTGGTCCGGGGCGCGTTCGAGTACCAGGGGCAGAAGTGCTCGGCCGCCTCGCGCGCCTACGTGCCGCGCTCGCTGTGGTCGGCGATCCGCGACGACCTGGTGGCCACCGCCGAGTCGCTGACCGTGGGGGACGTGGCCGCGGACCTGTCGGCGTTCATGGGCGCGGTCATCGACGCGCGGGCGTTCGCCAAGCACAGGGAGGCGATCGACCGGGCCCGCTCGCTGGACTCGATCGACGTGCTGACCGGCTCCTACGACGACTCCACCGGCTACTTCGTGAGGCCGACGATCCTGGAGTCGTCCGACCCCACCGACGAGATCTTCTCCAAGGAGTACTTCGGGCCGATCCTCGGGGTGCACGTCTACGACGACGCGGACTTCGAGGCGGTCATGGACGGGGTGAACGACGCCTCGCCGTACGCGCTGACCGGTTCGATCATCGCCAGGGACCGGCACGCGGTCGCCCTGGCGTCGGAGCGGCTGCGTTTCGCGGCGGGCAACTTCTACGTCAACGACAAGCCGACCGGCGCGGTCGTCGGCCAGCAGCCCTTCGGCGGTGCCCGCGCCTCGGGCACCAACGACAAGGCCGGGTCCATCCTGAACCTGATCCGCTGGGTCAACGCCCGCACGATCAAGGAGACGTTCGTCCCGCCGACCGACCACCGCTACCCGCACATGGGGTGACGTTCCGCGGTCCGGACGGCGGCAAGCGTTCGACATCGGCGACGCCACGCCTCCACCCGGCCACTTGATCCCGCTCACCGTGCCGTACGGCTTCCGTGGGCCGTACGGCACGGTGGCCGGACGTCGATGATCGGCCCGAAACAAGGTGCCCCGTGTGACCTCGCCTTCCTCGCCGAGGCAAGATGTGCGACATCGCTTCATGGCCGCACGTGGTGTCGTCGGTGAGCAGCGGCACGCCCAGCAGCTCGGCGAGGACCACGTACACACCGTCGTAGGCGGCGAGGTCGTTT
This sequence comes from Streptosporangium sp. DT93, assembly GCF_049844535.1. NCBI lineage: Bacteria > Bacillati > Actinomycetota > Actinomycetes > Streptosporangiales > Streptosporangiaceae > Streptosporangium > Streptosporangium sp. DT93. Next base: position 182,754 of record NZ_JBNCLF010000008.1, on the reverse strand, counting down.
CGTCATTCCAGTGCCCGGGCCCGCGGGGGCGGCATCGGATGCCGGACGATCGTGAGCCGGGCGCGGCGCTCCGGCATGACCCGGGCCCGTGCCGGGGAAACGCGCACCTCCGGCTTGCCGGTGATCACATGCCCGCGCACCACCGAGGCGATCTCCACCCGGGGGAGCTGACGCCGGAGCCCGCCCCGCACGCGGCGTTCAGGGCGGGCGCCGCACCCGGTTCGGCGGTGCGCGACTCCGCCTTCCGCGCCTTCGTCGCCTTCGTCGCCTTCGCCGTCTTCGCCGTCTTCGCCATCTTCGCCGCGTCTCTGCCGTGTTTTGTCACCGGCGCATGGTGCCGTACGACATTCTTTTTCTCCACGACAGGCGGAGGGGGAAGAGCATGTCAGCCTCTGACACCGGTACGGGAACCGGCGGGAAGGGAACGAGCGCGCTGAGCCTGTTGCGCGGCAACCCGGGGTTTCTGCCACTGTGGTCGTCGCGGGTCATCTCCGTCGGCGGCGACGCACTCAGCCTCGTCGCGCTGATGCTTCACGTGGCCGACACGACGGGGCAGGCGATCGCGGTCTCCTTGCTCCTGCTCGTCGGGGATTTCGTTCCTTCCCTGCTCAGCCCGATCGCCGGCGCGATCAGCGACCGTTTCGACCTCAAGCGGGTGATGATCGTCTGCGAGGTCGCCCAGGGCGTGGTGCTTCTGCTGATGGCACTCTCGCTGCCGCCGCTGCCTCTGTTGCTGGTCCTGGTGGGGCTCCGCGCGATCGCGGGGCAGGTGTTCCTGCCGGCCTCCCGGGCGGCGATACCGGGTCTGGTGCGGGACAGGGATCTGGAGGCCGCCAACTCCACGCTCGGATTCGGGACCAACGCCGCCGAGGCACTCGGGCCGCTGATCGCGGCGGTGCTGTTCCCCTTCATCGGCGTCCGCGGCGTTCTCCTGGTCGACGCGGCCTCCTTCCTGCTGGCGGGGGCGCTCCTGCTCCGGCTGAGGTCTCTCCCCCCGATCCCCGCCGAGGGCGGCGAGAAGTCCTCGCTCCTGCAGGAGGCGAAGTCCGGGCTCGGTTACATCTGGTCGGCCAAGGTGGTGCGGGTCATCGCCCTGGGTTTCTGTGCCGTCGTCGCGTTCAACGGGGTCGACGACGTCGCGCTGGTGCTCCTGGCCAAGGTGACCTTCGCCGCCAGCGACTCGGCGGTGGGACTGCTTCTGGGGGCGGTCGGCATCGGGCTGCTCCTCGGATACGCCCTGATGGCCCGTTACAGCGCCCGCGTGCCGCTGGTGGTCCTGCTGATCGCCGGTTTCGCGGTGAGCAGCGTGGGCAACCTGCTCACCGGACTGGCCTGGGCCGTCGCGGCCGCGTTCGCCACCCAGTTCGTCCGGGGATTCGGTATCGCGGCGATGGACGTGGCCACCAACACCATGCTGCAGCGGCTGGTCCCGCCGAGGATGCTCGGCAGGGTCTTCGGCAACCTCTACGGAGCCGTCGGGGTGGCCGCCGCGCTGTCCTACGTCGCCGGCGGTCTCCTGCTCGACGCCACCTCCGCGCCGGTGACCCTCGTCATCGCGGGCGGCGGTGGCACGCTCGTCACCGTACTCGTCGCGCTGACCCTGCCGGGAGTGCTGCGCGGGAACACCCCCGGCCGGGGCACGGAGAACACCGGGGACTGACCCGGGCGTTCGACCGAACGTGGTGCCGCCGGTGAGCGGCTGACATCCGGCAACTCGGCGAGGGTCACGTGCGTGCCGCCGTCACCGGCCGTCCGGGTGCACGATCCGTGCCCGTCTTCGGCCGGATGTGTGTCCATCTTCTGTTCATATGCTCCAAAAGTCGTTACTCTCAACGGGAATTGACCATGAGCGGTTGAATCGCCTGCGGTTTCCATGGCCGGTGGGCCCTTCCGGTGGAGAGCGGAGATGGCGATGGTGCGCTGGCTGGGCCAGCTGCTCGTGCTGGTCGTCGTCGCCGGCGTCGCGCTGGCCGCCCTCGCGACCCCCGCGTCCGCGCACGGGCAGCTCGCGATGTCGACCCCGGCCAAGGACAGCACGGTGACCGAGCCGATGGAGTCGCTCGCGCTCTACTTCACCGAGCAGCCCGCCGCGAACGCGTACTTCTCCGTCACCGCCCCCGGCGGTGCCCGCGTCGACCGGCCGTGGTCGCACGGGGAACCCAAGCGCCTCGACGAGCCGGTCACGGAGTACAACCTCGTGGACGGCACCTGGCAGCCGAAGCTTTACCACACCGGGTTCCCGGCGACCGTCCCGGTCGCGTACTGGCCGGAGCAGGGCCTGTACGTCGCCCGTTACATGTCGGTCGCCTCGGACGGCGAGAAGGTCACCGGAGAGGTCGCCTTCACCTACGAGGGCAAAACGTCGAAGCCGCCCAAGGGCTGGAAGGCGCCCGCGAACGAGCCCGATCCCGCGTTGCTCGGCCCGGAGGAGCCCGCCGCCGTACCGTCGGCCGGAGCGGCCGCCCCCGTCACTCCGCAGAACACACCGCAGGGCGCACCGCAGGTCGCGCCGGGGGCGGCGTCGTCGCAGGCCCCCCGGGCCTCCTCGGGCTTCGACCTGTCGGTGTGGCTGCTGCCCGCCGTCCTGGTCGCCGGCGCGGGGTTCATGGTGTTGCGGGCGGCACGGCGGCCGTCGTCACCCGGAGCGGAGGCCGGGCGGCGTCCCGGCGGACCGCCGACCGGCAAGCCCCCGGGCCGGTCCGCGACCGCGTCGCGCAGGCCACGCGGCACCAAGGCGGTCAAGGCGGTCAAGACCGTCAAGCGACGCTGACCCGCCGCCCGCGCCCCGGTCCCGCAGCCGCCATGCCCCCGACACACCGATCCCGTGCCGACCCCGTACCGGTTCGCCGCCCTCCACATCGGCCTGACACACCCCACCCCCCAGGAGAACAGCCATGACGCCTCCCCTTGACCGCCGCCGCCCGCTGCTCGCCGCGCTCATGCTCGGCGTGACCCTGCTGACGGCCCTGCTGACGGCCACGGCCTGCGGCTCGCCCGGCGCGGCCCCCGGCCCCGGCGCCTCGACGGTCAAGGAGATCACGGTGGCCATCACCGGACGGCAGGTGACGCCCCCTCCGGGGCGGATCGACGTGGCCAAGGGCCAGACGGTACGGATCACGGTGACCGGTGACGCGGCCGACGTGGCGCACGTCCACGGCTACGACAAGGCGGCGGACCTGAAGCCGGGCACCCCCGCGACGATCGAGTTCGTCGCGGACCGGGACGGCCTGTTCGAGGTCGAGACCCACGGGTCGAAGCTGCAACTGTGCCAGCTCGTGGTGCGCTAGGGCGGCGTGATGCTCCTGGCTCACGGCATCGGCGGTCGCCAGGACCTGCCGATCCCGTTCGCGGCCGCGCTGATCGGCGCGATCCTCGCCCTGCTGGTGTCGTTCGCGGCGCTGGGCGCCCTGTGGACCGAACCGCGCCTGGGCACCGGCGTCCGTCACCCCCGCCCGCTGCCCTCCCCGGTCCAGCGGGTGGTCTCCGCGCGGGCGTGGCCGTGGTTCTGGCGTGCCGCCGGGCTCGTCGCCGCGGCGTACTTCTGCGTGGGCCTGCTCTTCGGCCCTGACCGGGTGGAGAATCCCACGGCCGGGGTGTTCTACGTGCTGTTCTGGGTCGGCCTGGTGCCGCTCTCGCTGCTGTTCGGGCCGGTGTGGCCGGTTCTCAACCCGCTGCGGACGCTGCACCTGCTGGCCTGCCGGGCGCTTCGGCGCGACCCCGGCACGGGGCTGCGCCCGCTGCCCCAAGGGGTCGGTCACTGGCCCGCCGCCGGTGGTCTGCTCGCCTTCGTGTGGCTGGAACTGGTCGCCCCCGAGCGGGCCACCCTGCCCGTCATCGGGGCCTGGCTCGCCGCGTACGTCGTGTTCATGCTCGGGGGGGCGGTGCTCTTCGGGTCGCGCTGGTTCGGCCACGCGGACGCGTTCGAGGTCTACAGCACCCTCGTCGGCCGGCTCGCCCCGGTGGTGAGAGGTCCCGACGGCGTCGTGACCTGGCGCAACTCGCTGGACGGCATGGCCGGTCTCCGGCCCGCGCCGGGGCTGACGGTGCTGGTGGTGGTGCTGCTCGGCTCCACCATGTACGACAGTCTCTCCAACGCCCCGGTCTGGGTGCGCTTCGTGCAGGAGAGTCCGGTGCCGGCGCCGGTCATGGGGACGGCGGGCCTGCTCGTCGTCATCGGCCTGGTGCTCGCGGCGTACCGTGGCGCGACCTCGCTGGCCGGCCGGTGGGGTGCGGCGGAGCCGGGGACGACGGCGGACGAGCTCGCCCACGCGGTGGTGCCGATCGCCGTCGGGTACGTGGTCGCCCACTACTACACGCTTCTCCTCCTCGAGGGCCAGCGGACCCTCGCCCTGCTCTCGGATCCGCTGGTCACCGGCGCCGACTGGCTGGGCACCGCGGGGTGGACCGTCCAGGCGGCCGGCACCTCCCCCGCCGGGATCGCCATGCTCCAGGTGACGGTCATCGTCGTCGGCCACGTGCTCGGCACGGTGCTCGCCCACGACCGCGCACTGGCCCTGTTCCCGCGCCGGACCGCCGTCGTCGGGCAGATCCCGCTCCTGGTGCTGATGGTGGCCTACACGGTGGTGGGCCTGCTGCTCCTGTTCGCGGGCTGACCCGCCCCGCCGGCCGATTCCCGGGCGCCCGGAGCCTTCTGGCGAGCATCACCCACCTGAGATCATTCCGGGATGCCGACGTCCCCTGCGCGTTCTCCCTCCGTCTCCTCCCGCCCGCCCGCCCGGTCCGCCCTGGAGGAGCTGCTGACGAAGGCGTTCGGCGTCCCGGTGGCGCTGGGCCGCCTGGAACGTCTGGCCCCGTGGGCGGTCCTGCGGGCGCACCTGGCCGATCCGGGGGCCGGGCTGCCCTCGTCGGTGATCGTGAAGTGGCCGCGCGACGACCCGGGCGGGCTGCGCGACGACCCGCGGCTGGTCGCCACGGAGCGGGCCGCGCTGCGTTTCCTCGCCGAGGACCTCGGGTTCGCACTCGCTCCCAGGGTGCTGGCGGCCGACGCGGCGGCGCCTCTCCTGGTCCTGGAGGACCTCGCTCCCCGTACGCCGCTGGACCGGGTGCTGCGTCGCCACGGTGCGGAACCGCCGCCGGCCGGGCTGGTGTCCTTCGCGCGGGCGCTGGGCGAGCTGGGCGCCGCCACGGCCGGGCACGCGGAGCTCTACCGCGCGCGGCGATCGGAGCTCGGGCCCGCCGGCGCGGACGCGAACGCCACGTGGCCGAACACCGACGGCTGCTGGCCGCACGCCGTGGGGCACGCCGCGGCGTTCGGCGTTCCGCTGCCGGGACCGGCGGAACGCGAACTGGCGGGGGTGCTCGCGGAGATCGCCGATCCGGGGCCCTTCCTCTGCCTGACCAACGGCGACTCCGAAGCGAACAACTTCCTGGTCGCGGACGGCGACGGGCGGATCGTCGACTTCGAGTTCGCCGGCTACCGGCACGCCCTGACCTCGGTGGTGTGCCTGTACGTGCCGGGTCCGGCGTGGCTGACCGTCCGCGACCCCGTCGCGACCGGGCTGGAGGCGCACTACCGCCGCGCGCTGGCACGAACCGTCCCGGAGGCGGGCGACGACCACCTGTTCGGTTCCGGCCTGGCCGCCGCGTGCCTCACCTGGGCCGCCGCGCGGCTCGTCCGCTTCCCGCAGCTCGACGCCCGTCCTCCCGGTGACCCGAGCCGCGTCCAGATGGTCTCCGTCCTGGAGTGCGCGGCGCGCGTCACCGAGGACCACCGGGTGCTGCCCCGTCTGGCCTCCTGGGCCCGCCGGGCGGAACGGGCGCTGCGCCGCCGGTGGCCGGACGCGGACGTGGACCTGAGCGCGTACCCCGCCTACGCTCCGCGCCACTGATCCCCGCCGTCAGGCGAGGTCCGGCGGGGCGTCCTGGGCGGCCATGACCCGGCGCATGTCGGCGACGGCCCGCAAAGTCCCCCGTACGGTGCCGGTCACCTTGGAGCGCCCGTCGCGCCGGAGGTAGTCGACGTCGACCTCGGTGATGCGCCAGCCCTCGGCGGCGGCCCGCAGCACCATCTCCAGCGGGTAGCCGAAGCGCCTGTCGGCCAGGCCGAGGCCGGTGAGCGCGGTTCTGCGGCAGGCACGCATCGGCCCGAGGTCGTGCACGGCGGCCCCGGTACGGCGGCGCAGGCCCCGGGCGATCACGGCGTTGCCCAGCCGGGCGTGCGGCGGCCAGGCCCCGCGGGCCCGCGGCCTGCGCCGGCCGAGCACGAGATCGCTCCTCCCCTCCAGGACAGGATCGGTGACGCGGGGCAGCTGGCGGGGGTCCAGGGAGGCGTCGGCGTCCATGAAGCAGACGACGTCGGCGGTCGCGGCCAGCAGCCCGGCGTGACAGGCCGCTCCGAATCCCGGTCGTGGCTCGCGCACCACGCGCGCGCCGAGCGAGGCGGCGATTTCGGCCGAGCCGTCGGTGGAGCCGTTGTCGACCACGAGCGGCCGGTACCCGTCGGGCATGCGTGCGAGCACCCAGGGCAGGGCGGACGCCTCGTCCAGGCACGGCAGGATCACCTCGATCGTCATGGCGCCACTCCCAGGGGGGCGGTGGCGAACTCCCTGAGGCCCTCCTCGAAGCCGACCTCGGCCCGGAATCCGAGCTCGGCGCGAGCCTTGCCGGGAGAGGCGACGACGTGGCGGACGTCCCCGAGCCGGTACTCGCCGGTGACGACCGGCGCGGGACCACCGCGCTCGGCGGCCAGGGCCGCCGCCAGCTCCCCGATCGTGCGCGGGGTGCCGCTGGCCACGTTGTAGGCGGCCGACGTGCCCGGGGCGACGGAGGTGACCGGGGCGACAGGGGCGGCGGAAGCGGCGGAGGCGGCGGAGGCGGCGGGGGCGGCGGGGGCGGCGGGGGCGGGGGCGGCGGCGTGGGCGACAGGATCGGCGAGGGCGCGGGCGGCGGCCAGGTTGGCGGCGGCGACGTCGCGGACGTGCACGAAGTCGCGGCGCTGGCGCCCGTCCTCGAACACCCTCGGCGCCCGCCCCGCCTCCAGCAGGGAGCGGAAGACGGCGGCCACCCCGGAGTAGGGGGTGTCACGCGGCATGCGGGGGCCGTACACGTTGTGGTAGCGCAATGCCACCGCGCGGCCCCCGGTCTCCCTGGCCCAGTTCGCGGCCAGGTGCTCCTGGGCGAGCTTGGTGGTCGCGTAGGCGTTGCGGGGGTCGGCCGGCGCGTCCTCGCCGATCGTCGCGGGGACCAGCGGCGTCCCGCAGCGAGGGCAGGGCGGCTCGAACATCCCCCGGCCGAGGTCGGCCTCCGAGCGCGGGCCCGGCCTGACCGGCCCGTGCTCGGCGCATCCGTAGGCGCCCTCGCCGTAGACGACCATCGAGGAGGCCAGTACCAGCCGCCCGATGCCGTGCCTGGCCATCGCGGCCAGCAGGACCGCGGTTCCGTACACGTTGACCGAGGCGTAGCCGGGCAGGTCGGCGACGTCCACCCCGAGGCCGACCTTGGCCGCCTGGTGGACGACCAGGTCCGTGCCCGGCAGCAGCCGGTCCAGGACGGAGGGATCCCTGAGGTCCTCGCCGGTCCGCAGGTCGAGGCCGGCCACCTCGTGTCCTGCCGCCCGGAACGCCTCCGCCACGTGACTTCCGATGAAACCGGCCGAGCCGGTGACCATCACTCTCATCCGGCCGACGGTAGCGACGGCACGGCCGCCGCGGGGCCTCGCCGGCGACGGCGTTCGCAAGCCGTAAGAACCACGAGCCCGGCCGCCAGGGCGTAGGCGGCCGTGGCGGGGCCGCCCAGGTAGGCGACCGCCCCGGCCGTGGCGACGCCCAGCCACTCCGGGCGCCCGGCCATGGCCGCGAGCGCCACCACCAGGAGGGCGTACCAGGAGTAGCCGGGCGTGAGAAGCAGCATCAGCGATCCGGTGACCAGCAGCGCGCCCTCCCAGGGACGCTCGGGGCTTCCCCGGCGCAGCACGTGGGCGACGACGGCGGCCATGACGAGCGCCACGGCGACGGGCGCCCACGCGTCCGGCACCACCAGCCGCAGCAGGCCGTAGCGCTCGCGCGCCCCCGGGTCCTCGTACCCCTCCTCCTGGAGGTAGCCGAACAGGTAGCCCAGCACGGAGGATCGCGAGCCGAGCACGTACGGCAGGTAGGCCAGGACGACCACCAGGGTGGCCGGCACCAGGACCGCCGCGATCCGCCGCCGGTCGATCCCGCCGCGCAGCGCGCCGGCCAGCGCGCCGGGCAGGGCGAGCGCGGGCAGCAGCTTGACCGCCACGGCGGCGCCGAGCAGCGTGCCGCGCCCCCTGGTCACGGAGAAGGCGAGGACGACCAGCAGCACGCCGAGGACGTCGACGTGGGCGTTGTTCACCGCCTCGACGGGCACCGCCGGGCACCACGCCCAGCAGGCGGCCGCCCGGTCCCCCCACCGTCGCAGCAGCGCCAGCAGCACCGCCACCGACAGCAGCGCGCCGGCGAGCTGGAGCCCCTTGTGCCGGGCGCCGTCGGGCGAGAGCGCGTGCACGAGGAGGAAGTATGCCTCGGCGAGCGGCGGGTAGATGGTGTGCACCGCGGGGCGGTTGATCAGGGTCCGGCCGTCCCCGGGAAAGAGCCAGGGGTCGCGCAGGGCGGCGAGCGCGGGGTCGGCGGGCGCGTGGTCGTAAGGGGAGAACCCCGCGGCCTGTACGCGCCCGTCCCAGGCGTAGCGGTAGGAGTCGGTGCTGGTGCTCGGCGGGGCGGCCAGGCCCGTGGCGGTCACGGCGATCCCCCCGGCCACCACCCAGACGCCCGCCCGGCGGCCGGGCAGCCCGCGCGCCAGCCAGAGCGCCGCCGGGAACAGCCCCCAGCCGCACGCGTACCACCACGGCAGGCCGGGCTGGCCGTGCGACACGCGGACCAGGACGGCGACCAGCGCCAGCAGGGTGCCACCAAGGATGTACCGCCTCACGCCGTTCAGCGTGCCACCCCCCGCCCGCGCCGGAGCCGTCCGGGCGGGGGGCGTAACGACCTCGTAAGAGTTGGAACGGGCCGCAGGCCATATGGTCCTGTCGTGACGCAGATCATCGTCATCGCGAAGGAGCCCGTCCCCGGACGGGTCAAGTCCCGGTTGACGCCCCCCTTCACCCCCGCCCAGGCCGCCGGTCTGGCCGAGGCCGCGCTCGCCGACACCCTGGAGTGCGTGGCGGCCACGCCCGCCACGCAGCGCGTCCTCGCCCTGGAGGGGCTGCCGGGCCCGTGGCTGCCTCCCGGCTTCGTGGTCATCCCGCAGCGCGGCGGCGGGCTGGACGAGCGTCTCGCCGCCGCCTTCGCCGACGCCCACCGGCTGTGTCCCGGACCCTCGGTGCTCATCGGCATGGACACCCCGCAGGTCACCCCCGCGCTCCTGGGTGCCGCCGCCGACGCCCTGTCGGGCCACGACGCGGTGTACGGCCCCGCCGCCGACGGCGGTTACTGGCTTCTGGGCCTGCGCGTCCCCGATTCCGCCCTCCTGCTGGGCGTCCCCATGTCCCGTCCCGAGACCGGCCGGGTCCAGCTGGAACGGCTGTCCGGCCTGCGGGTGTTCCACCTGCCCGAGCTCACCGACGTGGACACCGCCGCCGACGCCCACCGGGTGGCGGGCCGGGCGCCGGGGACCCGTTTCGCCGCCGCCCTGCGCGCGACCACCCCGGGAGCGCGCGACGACGGCCGGGACCTCCCGGGAAGTGCCGCGACGACGGGCCGGACCTGCGCCGAGGGCACCACGACGACGGGTGAGACCGTCGTGGGAGCGCCGTGATGACAGGTGAGACCCTCGTGGAAGCGCCGTGATGACAGGTGAGACCCTCGTGGGAGCGCCACGATGATGGGTGAGGTCTACGCCGGCGCCCTCGCCGGGCTGAACGCCGAGATCGAGTACGCCGACGGCACCCGGACCGCGCTGGAGGCCGCACGCTGGTTCGCGTCGATCCCCGGCGACGAGGCGATGCTCGCCCGCTGCCACGGCCTGACCCTCGACATCGGCTCCGGCCCCGGGCGGCTGACCTCCGAACTCGCCCGTCGCGGCGTGCCCGCCCTCGGCGTCGACATCACGCCGCAGGCCGTCCGGCTGACCCGCAGGGCCGGCGGGATCGCGCTGCTCGGCGACGTCTTCGGCGACCTGCCCTGGAACGGCCGGTGGTCCAGCGCCCTGCTGGCCGACGGCAACATCGGCATCGGAGGCCATCCCCACGCCCTGCTGCGCCGGGTGCGGCAGCTGTTGCGGCCGGGCGGGGAGGCGGTGGTCGAGGTGGCGGGGCCCGCCACGGCCAGCCGCGTGGACCGGGTGCGCCTGCGCCGTCCCGGGGTGGTCGGCGACTGGTTCGGCTGGGCGGTGGTGTCGGTCAACGACATCACCCGCCTTGCCCGTACCGGTGGCTTCACGACCGTGGAGCACCGGCACGAGCACGGCCGACGGTTCGCCTGCCTTCGCTGACCGGCGCGCTCGGGGCCCACGCCTGCGGAGGAGACCTCCCACGGGGAGAGGACCGCGCCGGCCCGGCACGGCCGCGTCGAGGCGCCGCGCACTCTGGAGTGCGTGGACGCCGTACCCGTGTTCGAGGAGGACACGTCATGTGCGGCCGTCGAGCCGCTCCGGCCCGAAGTGTGGGTGAAGGACGGCGACCACGGCGGCCGCGTACCGCCGGAGACGGTGGTGCCCGACCGGCTGGAGATCGAGACGTCCGAGGTCGTCGACGCGGCCCTGGGGCCGCTGAAGGTGAGAGCGTGATGAGAGCGGTCGTGGCCGGCGGTGCCGGATTCCTGGGGTCCCATCTGTGCGAGAGGCTGCTGTCCGACGGCGCGGAGGTGGTCTGCATGGACAGCTTCCTCACCGGCTCGCCCGACAACGTCTCCCACCTGCTCGGGCGTCCGGGCTTCCGGCTCGTCGAGTGCGACGTGACGGGCTTCGTGCACGTGCCGGGCGAGGTGGGGCTGATCCTGAACCTCGCCTCGGCCGCCTCCCCCGCCGACTACCTCGCCTACCCGATCGAGACGCTGAAGGTGGGCAGCCTGGGCACGCTGCACCTGCTGGACCTGGCGAGGGAGAAGAGCGCCAGGTTCGTGCTGGCCTCGACCAGCGAGGTGTACGGCGATCCGCTCGAACATCCCCAGCGCGAGACCTACTGGGGAAACGTCAATCCGGTCGGCCCGCGCAGCGTCTACGACGAGGCCAAGCGGTTCGCCGAGTCGCTGACGGTCGCCTACCGCCACTCCCACGGCGTCGACACCGGCATCGCGCGCATCTTCAACACCTACGGCCCCCGGATGCGGCCGTTCGACGGCAGGGCGATCCCGACGTTCATCAGGCAGGCGCTGCGCGACGAGCCGATGACGGTCACCGGGGACGGCCGGCAGACGCGTTCCATCTGCTACGTCGACGACACGGTCACGGGCATCCTCGCCCTGGCGCGCCGCGACGTCGCCGGGCCGGTCAACATCGGCAACCCCGGCGAGCTGACGATGACCGCCCTGGCCGAGACGATCCGCGACCTGACGGGCTCGGCCTCGCCGATCGAGTACGTCGAACGCCCCGCCGACGACCCCCGGGTGCGCAGGCCCGACACCACGATGGCCGCCCGGTGGCTCGGCTGGCGGGCCGAGATCGACGCCGCCGAGGGGCTGCGCCGCACGATCGAGTGGTTCCGCGCCGAACTGGAGCGCGTCGGCACCGCCGGTGCCGACGACGCCGGCGGTGCCGACGGCCCGGCCAGGCCGGTCGGGGGGTCCCGGTCGAGCGGGTGACGGTGGTGGGTCCGCGGGAGCGGCCCGACCCGATCCGCGCTCCCGTGACCGCCTCTCCCCCGGGCGCCGGACCGGACCTTCCCGGGCCGGGTGTCCTTGGGTTCCCGGCGTGCGGGGCGGTGGCGCGCCGGGACGTCCGTCTCGCCGCCGCCGGAGGCTTCGACGACGACGTCTTCTTCTTCGAGGAGGCTCTCTGTCCTCGCCTTCGCCGAGGCCGCCCGCGACCTACTCCGGGAGCGCACCCGACCCCGGCGCGAGGGCCGGGCCGCGACCGCAGTGGGAGCACCCGGGGCGCCTGCGCAGGTGGTAGGCCAGGGCGGCGGCGGCCAGTGCCGCCCCCCAGACGGGCCAGAAGGTCTCCGGGAGCCAGGCCCCCCATTCGGCCAGGTCGAACCGGCCGGCGACGGTCCAGCGGATGTAGGTCAGTCCCGCGACCGTGACGACGATCGAGACGAACCCGGCCGGGACGACGGCGAGGAGAACGGGGACGCGCCTGCCGCGCAGGCCCGGGATCCAGCGGGGGAAGACCTCGCCCCAGCGCTGGACCAGCCCCAGCGTGAGCACACCGCCCAGGGCACCGAACGTCGCCAGGTACGCGCCGGCCAGCCAGATGCCCGGGGTGTCCCTCGTGCCCTCCTCCAGGAACTCCTTCCTCACCCCCAGCGGGATGCCGAGGGCCCAGCTCCACCGGGTCGCGCAGTACACCAGCGGCACGGCGACGGCGACGGCGACCGCCCCGCGGCCCCAGCGGGCCGCCGCGGCCGGAGCGGTCCACCCGTCGTGACCGGTGCGCCCGCAGTCGGCGCAGGCCCCGCGGCGACGGCGCCGGAAGTTCAGCGCGGCGCCGGCCAGCAGCAGCCCGCCGACGACGCAGAGCAGCTGGTTGAACACCGGCCACGGCCAGGCGTCGGCCAGGGTGGTGCCGCCCAGGCTCAGATCGAACAGGGGCGCCACCAGCAGCAGCGGGGTGTAGGCCACGCCCATCATCACCCTGGAGTCGGGGATCACCAGGACCAGCAGCACGACCATGGGCCACGCCAGCAGCAGCGGTACGCGGCCGGCCGGGCCGCGCCCGCTCGTCAGGGTCAGCGAGAGGGCCACGCCCAGCGCGCCGAAGGCGGCGATCCACCAGCCGGCGGGGTCCGGGGTGGCGCCGGCGAGGACGGACAGTTCCCGGTCGAGGTCGGGATCGGACGCCCCCCAGGGGAATCCGGGCGCGCCGAGCGCCCATGCCAGGCCGAGTGCTCCGTAGCCGAGCGACCACAGGGCCGCCGCGTACCCCTGCCAGGGGGGTCGGTGAACGCGCCGGGCCGGCGCGGTGATCGTTGTCATGGGACCAGCGTCCCGCCGTGGACCCGCCGGAGGCCATGTGCCGTTCGGCAGGTGTTGGCGGCCCTCGTGCCCGGTACCCGTGCCGTACGGCAGATGCGGCGGGGGGTGCCGCCTGCGTATCGTCGGCCCGGTGAACGTTCGTGGGAGTATCCGGGTGGTCGCGGTCCTCGCGGTGGTCCTGGCCGGGATCGGCGGTTCACCGGTGTTCGGGGCGGTGCCCATGGCGTCGTTCACGGCGGCGGTGGCCGCCCTGGTGTGGGTGGCCGGCGGCCGGCGGGCACGGGATCATCTGGCCGTCGTGACCTGCGTGGCCGCGGCCGTGTCGCTGGCGGTCACCGCGGCCCGCCTGGCGGGGTTTCCCCTGCCTCAGGAGGCGGGCATGTTCGGGCTGGCCGAGAGCGTGACGCTCACGGCGCTGGCCGGCCTGAACGCCCGGTGGTCCCCGGCGCGGCGGGCGGCGGTCGCCTGCGTGCTCGCGGGCCTGGCCTCCGCCGTCTGGCTGCTGCGGTTCCTCACCCCCTCGTCCGCGCTCGAGGCGGTGGGGGCCTGCGCGTTCTGGTCGATCGGCACGCTGGTCGCGGTGGGCTCGGGGGCGTACCTGCGTTCCGGGGACACCCGGCGGGCCGGCGCGGTGGCCGACGGCCGCGCGGCCCTGCGCCTGCAACTGGCGGGGGATCTGCACGACTTCGTGGCCCACGACATCAGCGAGATGGTGGCGCACGCGCAGGCCGGCCGGACGGTCGGGCCCGGCGACCCCGCTCAGGCGCTCGCGGCCCTGGAACGCATCGAGAGGGCCGGGCAGCGGGCCATGTCGTCGCTGGACCGGACCGTGCTCATGCTGCACGGGGACGAGCTCGCCACCACGTCACCGCTCCCGGGCCTGGCCGAGCTGTCCGGGCTCGCCGACCGGTTCACCGCGGCGGGGAGGGCGCGCGTGCGGGTGAGCGTGGCGCCGGAGCTGGAGCGGGCGGTGCCGCGCGAGACGGCCGCCACCGCGTTCCGGATCGTGTCCGAGTCCCTGACCAACGTGCGCCGCCACGCCCCGGACGCCACCCTCGTGGACGTCACCGTCACCGTGGAGTCCGCCACGCTCGTGGTCACGGTGAGCAACGACGGGGCCGCCGCGCCGGGCGGGGACGGGCGCGGCGGGTTCGGCCTGCCGGTCCTGGCGGACCACCTGCGGTCACTGGGCGGCCTCCTGCGCGCGGGGCCGGTACCCGGCGGGTGGTCGCTGGCGGCCCGCATCCCCCTGGCACCATGAGCGACATGTCGATCCGTATCCTCGTCGCCGACGACCAGGAGGGCATCCGCACCGCCTTCCGCCTCATCCTCGACGCCCAGCCGGACATGACCGTCGTCGCCGAGGCCGCCGACGGCGTCGCCGCCATCGAGTCGGCCCGCCGCCTGCGTCCCGACGTGGTGCTCGCCGACATCCGGATGCCCCGCGCCGACGGCATCGAGGTCACCCGCGCCCTGGCCGGCACCGGCGTGCACGTCGTCGTCGTCACGACGTTCGGGCTGGACGAGTACGTGTACGCCGCGCTCGGCCACGGCGCCGCCGGGTTCGTTCTGAAGCGCTCGGGCCCGGCCCTGCTGGTGGAGGCCGTACGGGCGGCGGTGAACGGTGACGTGCTGATCAGCCCGCAGCTCACCCCGCGGCTGCTGGACCGGGCCGGCCTGTCCTGCGAGGAGGCCCCGCCGGACGCGGGACTGACCGAGCGCGAGACCGAGATCGCCCTGCTCGTCGCCCGGGGCAGCACCAACGCCGAGATCGCCACCGAGCTCTTCCTGTCGGCGGGGACGGTCAAGAACCACATCGCCGTCATCCAGCGCAAGCTGGAGGTGCGCAACCGCGTCGGCATCGCCTCCTGGGCCTGGAGCACCGGCAGGCTCCGCACCCGCCCCGACAGGACCTGAGCCCGTGCCCGAAGAGCCGGACGTCGTTCGTGCCGGCCGGTTCGGGCCGCGGGACCGGTGGCGTACGTAGACGCCCTCTTCCGGGCGCGGGCTCCCCCGCGTAACGGTCGGTCGTGCTTCGTCCAAGTACGGGTGTCCGAACGTACGACAGAGGGAGTGACGCCGGTGCGTCTCAGACAGACGGGACCGGCGAGCATCGCCGGTGATCCCGAGGCGTTCGAAGCCTTCTACAGGCGCCATTTCGACGCGGTGACCCGGTTCCTGGCCAGGCGGACCCCGGACCCGCACACCGTGGCCGACCTGACGGCCGAGGTGTTCCTCGCCGTGCTCGACTCGGCGCACACCTACCGGCCCGACCGGGGCAGCGAGATCGCCTGGCTGTACGGCGTGGCGCGCAACACGCTGCTGGCCGAGCGCCGGCGCTCGGCACGCGAGCTGCGCGCGACCGGCCGGATCTCGGGGCACCGGTTGCTCGAGAGCGACGACGTGGCACGCCTGGAGGAGCGGATCGACGCCGAGTCCCCGGGCCGGCGGGCCCTTGAGGCGATGGCCGCACTACCGGAGAAGGAGCGGGCCCTGCTGGAGCTGGTGGCCGTCGACGGTCTCACCCCCGCCGAGGCCGCCGCCGTGCTCGGCATCCGGCAGGGCACCGCCCGCGTCAGGCTCCACCGGGCCAGACGGTCCGTCCAGCAGGTTCCCGGCGTCACGCCCGTCATGGGAGGAACGAGATGAACGACACGTTCGAGGAGAGACTGCTCGCGGAACTCAGGACGGAAATCGCGACGCGAGCGGAGCGGGGACGCGCTCCGGCCCTGGTACCGGGCCGCTTCACCGGTCGCCGTTTCGCCTGGGCGGGCGCGGGGGTCGCGACGATCGCGGCGGCCACGGCGATCGCCGTACCGCTGGCGATCGGGTCGCAGACCCCCGCCTACGCGCTGACGGAGAACACGGACGGGTCGATCAGCCTCACGATCAACGAGTTCCGGGATCCGGAGCAGGTCGAGAGGGATCTGGCGGAGCTGGGCGTACGCGCCGACATCACCTACCTTCCGCTCGGCAAGCGCTGCGGGAATGCTCGCGCGCCCTTCGTGAAGGGCGACAAGGCCGTTGCGAGCGCGGAGGACCTGTCGGGCAAGGACCCCGTCGTCCAGGCGAGGACCAGGAAACGGATGGAGAATCTTTCCTCCGCCAAGGCGATCCGTCCGGAGAACGGCATCACCATTAATCCCCGGCACATGGCGCCCGGACAGATCGTGATGATCGAGGTCTGGGAGAACCCTGTGGAGCCGACCGTGGAGCGCCCCGGGGTCGCGTGGGGGTTCGCCGGCCGGTTGACGGGGGGGCCGATCGCGCCCTGCCAGGTCGTCGACGACCCCACGGCGTCCGACATCGGCGACGGCACGCCCCCGCCCGGCCACTGATCGAGCCCACCGGGCGGACGAGCACACGCCGCAGGGCACCGGAGCGACCGTCGTCAGCATATGTTGACGTTTCGACGGACGTCAGCATATGCTGACGACGTGTCCATGAGCACCGATCTCGAACAGGCCGTGCACGGCACCGACCCGGACGCGGCACTGCGTGCCGTGGCCCGCCTGCGGCGGCTGGTGGAACAGCTGGAGGCCGAGCACGTGGCGGCGGCGCGGCGGGCGGGATGGTCCTGGCAGGACATCGCCGCCCGGCTCGGCGTCACCAAGCAGACCGTTCATCGCAAACATCACCGTGTCCAGGAGGACTGATGTTCCGAGGCGACCATCCCGAGCTGCGCCGGACGCTGGGCCTGGCCCAGAGACTGGCACGTGACCTCGGACATCCCCGTACGGGCAGCGAGCACCTGCTGCTCGCCCTCACCGGAGGCGACGTCGTCGCTCCCGGTCTCGGCGCCGGTCTCGGCGCCGGTCCCGGCGACGACGGCGAGGGGGGCCTCGCCACGGTCCTGGCCCGGTACGGCGTGACCCGGGAAGCCGTCGGTAATGCCGTGCGCGACGTGGCGCCCGCCGGAGCCGGTGCGGCGGCCGACCGGGACGCCCTGGCCGTGCTCGGCATCGACCTCGACTGGCTGCTCGGCGCCTCCAGGGCGAGGGCACTGGACCGTCCGCCCGTACGCGAGCCACTGTTCCCGCTGGGTGCGGCCGGAGCGCGGCGCCGGTGCGCCCGGATGCGCCCGCCGCTCGGGCTCGACGCCCAGGCGGCCTACGAGGCGTCACTGCGGCTGGCGCTCGCCCGCCGGGAGCGCCGGCACCGGCCGGAACACCTCGCGCTGGCGCTCGTCGCGCTCGATCCCGGTGTGGCCCGGGTGCTCGCGGCCACCGGCACCGACGCGCGGGCGCTCCTGACCGCACTCGCCGTGGCGTTCCCGCCGCCCCGGCGCGCCTTCCCGCTGCGCGTCGAGCGGCGGCTCGCCCGGCGGGTCCGCCACCGCGACATCGTCCGGCGCTACGCGCACACGACGGGACGCGCCGTGGTGTCGGGGCCCGCTCTCGCCGCGCTCATCGACGGCTGACGACGTCCGGCACCCCGCCCGGTTCCCCGCCCGCGTTCCCGTGACGCCCGCGTCGTGCGGCCCGGGACCGCGGGGGGAATTGGGGCTTGTGCGGGCATGCCGAGAACGTTTTAATTCCGGGTAACACGGACCTGTCAGAATCTGTCAGAACTCGATGGAGCGCCGGACCACCCCTTCGCGGGCGTCGCGGCGGTACCCGGATCTCAGGCGCGACGACCCGGGACTCCCCGGCACGACCTCACCGGAACATATTTCCGGCGCCTTCCCGTACGCAAGGAAAGCGCTTACAAGGAGGCGACATGGGCATACGGAAAGTCCTGGCGGGAGCCCTCGCGGCGGGTCTGACGGCCGTGACGGTCGCGTGCGGCGGGGGCGGCGGGGGCGGCGGGGGCGCTGACGGGGGCCCGGTGACCATCCGCTTCTCCTGGTGGGGCAGCGACCAGCGAGCGAAGATCACCAACGAGGCCGTGCGGCTCTTCATGAAGAAGAACCCCGGCATCAAGGTGGTCACCGGCACCGCGATCTACGACGCCTACTTCCAGAAGCTCGCCACCGAGACCGCCGGCGGGAACGCGCCCGACGTCATGCAGATGAGCGACCGGCACCTGCGCGAGTACGCCGATCGCGACGCCCTGCTCGACCTCGCGCCGCACGCCGGCAAGGAGGTCCGTACGGCCGACCTGAAGAAGGAGGTCATGGGCCTCGGCACGCTCGGGGACAAGATCTACGGGCTGCCGCTGGGACAGACCTCCGTCGTGATGGTCTACGACCCGGTGCTGTGGAAGAAGTCCGGCGCCGCCGAACCCAAGCCGGGCTGGACCTGGGACGACTACTTCGAGGCGGCCAGGAGGATCAGCGACGGCACGGGGAGGAAGGTCTACGGCGCCGGGGACTTCGGCGGCATCGAGTCCTGGTTCAAGATCTGGCTCTCCCAGCAGGGCAAGGGTCTCTACACCGCCGACGGCAAGCTCGGCTACACCGAGCGGGACGTGGTCGCCTGGTGGGAG
Organism: Streptosporangium sp. DT93; assembly: GCF_049844535.1. Classification (NCBI taxonomy): domain Bacteria; kingdom Bacillati; phylum Actinomycetota; class Actinomycetes; order Streptosporangiales; family Streptosporangiaceae; genus Streptosporangium; species Streptosporangium sp. DT93. The sequence goes on along the minus strand of NZ_JBNCLF010000008.1, from coordinate 164,278 downwards.
ATGGCGACGAGGTTCCGCAAGGCCGGGGCGTCGACCCCGGGTGAGATCACCGCGGTCAACCCGGCCGGCTCCCCGCTGGCGCGCAAGCTGTCGGCCTCGGAGTTCCAGCCCGACTCCACGATCGCGCCCGACGCCTGGAAGGGCTACGACAACGACTACGCGCTGGCGCCCCTGCCGCGGGTGGGCACCGACTCCGGCCTCTACGCCGAACCTCCCATGCTCCTCAGCGTCAACGCCAAGAGCAGGCAGAAGGCGGCGGCGCTCAAGCTGACCGACTTCATCGTGAACGACCCGGAGGCCGCCGCGATCCTGGGTATGGCCCGGGGCCTGCCCGCCAACCGGACCAACCGGCTGGCGATCGCCCCCACCGTGACCGGGGCCTGGAAGCAGGTCTACGACTACCAGGAGCTCATCGCCGACGAGGTGAAGCTCGGCCCGCCGGCCCCGCCCAGGGGCGCGGGCACGCTGTTCAGCCTGTTCGACAAGTACTACCAGGACGTGATGTACGACAAGGCCACCCCGGCCGACACGGCCCGGCGCTACTACGCCGAGGCCCAGCAGGTCCTCGCCGGATGACCGGGGAGAAGGACGCGGGGCCGGCGCGGCGCTCCCCCTGGCGCCACGGGCCGGGGAGCGGGCCCGCACACGCCCCGAGCGACGGGCCCGCGCGCGTCCCGGGACGCGAGCCCGCGCGCGACCCGGGGAGCGGGCCCGCATACGACCCGGGGAGCGGGCGGTGAGCGTCCAGACGCCGGCGCGGACCAGGCGGCCCCGCTCCCCCGCCGCCACGCCCCGCACCGCCTACGGCGAGCGGCCCGGGATCGCCTACCTGTTCCTGTCGCCGTGGGTGCTGGGCGCGTCGCTGCTCACCGTGGGCCCGATGCTGGCCTCGCTCTACCTGTCCTTCACCGACTACGACCTGTTCACCGCCCCCTCCCTGATCGGCCTGGACAACTACGCCCGCCTGTTCACCCAGGACCCGCACTTCGTGAACGCCGTCCGGGCCACCGTGAAGTACGTGGTGTTCTCGGTGCCGGTGCAGCTCGTGGCGGCGCTGGCGGTGGCCCTGCTGCTGAACCGGGCCAGCCGGATGCAGGGCGTCTACCGCTCGGCGTTCTACGCTCCCTCGCTGCTGGGCGCGAGCGTGGCGGTGGCGCTGGTCTGGCGGGCGATGTTCTCCGGCGACGGCGCGGCCGACCAGGTCCTGTCGATCGTCGGCATCGACACCGGCGCCTGGGTCACCGACCCGGATCTGGCGCTGCTGGTCCTCGTCCTGCTGGGCGTCTGGCAGTTCGGCGCCCCCATGGTGATCTTCCTGGCGGGCCTGAGGCAGATCCCCGCCGAGCTCTACGACGCGGCCTCGGTGGACGGCGCGGGACGGTGGCGGCGGTTCTCGTCCATCACCGTCCCGATGCTGTCACCGGTGATCTTCTTCAACCTGGTGCTCGACACCATCCGCGCCTTCCAGGTGTTCAACGCCGCCTTCATCGTCAGCAACGGCACCGGCGGCCCCGGGGACTCCACCCTGTTCTACACGCTCTACCTCTGGCAGAAGGGCTTCGTCGACTTCAAGATGGGCTACGCCTCGGCCATGGCCTGGGTGCTGCTGCTCGGCATCGCGCTCGTCACCACGCTGATCTTCAGGTCCGCCCGGTCCTGGGTGCACTACGGGGGTGAGACCCGATGATCCGCCGGACGATCTGGCACGTGGTCGTGGTGGCCGCGCTGGCCGTGATGCTCTACCCGATCCTGTGGCTGCTGGTCAGCTCCTTCAAGCCGAGCGCGCAGATCGCCTCCAGCGTGGGACTCTGGTCGCGGGCCCTCACCCTGGACAACTACGCCGCGGTTCTGGGCCCGGCCGAGACCCCCGTCTGGCGGTACTTCCTCAACTCCACGATCGTGGCGGGCGGAAGCGTCGCCGGCAACCTCCTCACCTGCTCCCTGGCGGCGTACGCGTTCGCCAGGCTGCGCTTCCGGATGCGCACGCCGCTGTTCGCGTTCATGCTCGCCACGATCATGCTGCCGCAGCACGTCGTGCTGATCCCGCAGTACACGATCTTCCAGCGGCTCGGCATGGTGGACACCTTCTGGCCGCTGATCCTGCCGAAGTTCCTGGCCACCGACGCGTTCTTCGTCTTCCTGCTGGTCCAGTTCATCCGGCAGCTCCCCCGCGAGCTGGACGAGGCGGCGCGGATCGACGGCTGCGGGCCGATCCGGATCTTCGGTCACATCACGCTGCCCCTGATCAAACCCGCGCTGATCACCACGGCGATCTTCACCTTCATCTGGACCTGGAACGACTTCCTCACCCAGCTGATCTACCTGTCCTCCCCCGACGGGCTGACCCTGCCGCTGGCCCTGCGCATGTTCGTGGACCTGCAGGAGAGTGCCGCCTCGTTCGGCCCGATGTTCGCGCTGTCGGTGCTGTCGCTGCTGCCGATCGTGCTGTTCTTCGCGGCCTTCCAGCGGTTCATCACCGAGGGCATGGCCACGACCGGGCTGAAAGGGTGAGGGGCGGGCGGCTGGAGCTGCTGGCGGAGTCGCTGCTGCTCGGGCTGCTGATGTTCCTGGCCTCGCTGCCGGTGGTCACCGCGTTCGTCGCGCTGACCGCCGGCTGCGCGCTGCTGCGCGACCGCGAGGAGGTCTCCGTCGGCGTGCGCCCGTACCTGGCGCGGCTGCGCCGGGTCGCGCGGAGCGGGCCCGCGGGTTTCCTGGCGCCGGCCGCCGTGGCCGGCGCGCTGCTGCTCGACGGGGTGGCGGTACGGGCCGGTGTCCCCGGGCATGGGGTTCTGTCGTACCTGGTCCCGGTGCTGGCCGTGGTGGCGGGCGCGTTCGCGCTACGGGTCGCGGCGGCCTGGCGGCCGGGGGCGAGCTGGCCGGAGGCGGCCCGCGCCGCCGCGGACCACCTCGCCGGCGACCGGTACGGCACGGCGCTGCTGGCCGCCGCCGTCCCGATCGCCGCGATCATCTGCCTGGGGCACCCCGTCGTCACCCCGCTGGTCCTGGGGCAGCTCGCGCTCGCCGCCGTCGCCGTCGAGGCGCGGCGGGCCCGGGTGACTCCTCCGAACTCACCCGGGTCCGCGACCTGAGCCGGTCACCCCGTGGCGCGAGCGCCCGCCGAGCGCGGGGATGGCGGCCCTCCGCGATCCGCGGCGTGACCCCCGGCGGGGGCCACCGGGATCAAGGGCTCGGGGTGGGGGTGGGGGTGGGGGTCGGGGTCTCCTCGGGCGGCACGGTGTCCGTCACCGTCGGGGTCGGCTCGGGGGTGGGGAGGTCCGTGGGCGGCAGGCTCGGGGTCGGGGTCTCCTCGGGCGGCACGGTGTCCGTCACCGTCGGGGTCGGGGTCGGCGCGGGGACGGACGGCGTGGGGCAGGGAGTGGGGTTGCGCCACTTCTTGCTCGGCCGCCACGGCTTGTAGGACCACCAGCCGTCACCGCGCCAGAAGTTCCTCTTGGGACGCGTCAGGTCGAAGACGTAGGCGGCCGTCGCCGTCTCGCCCACGGTCGTCGCGGTCACCGAGACCCAGTCGCCCTGCCTGACCTCGTTGCCCCGGCGTCCCGCGAGGGTCCGGGTGGCCTCGGTCATCGCGTACGCCTTCTCGAAGCCGTCCTGGCTGCGCACGGTGATCGCGTCCTCCGCCAGGGCGACGGCCTGACCGGTCTGGGCGAACACCGTGAAGCCGCAGCCGTCGTCGCCCGGCAGGACGAACTCGCCGTGCAGCGTGCTGGGGAAGGCCAGCGGCGGTACGCGGGGCACCGGCTTGACGGTGGGGTCGGGGCTGGGCGACGGGTCCACGGTCTGGGTCACCGTCACGGTGGGGGCGGGCGGCTCGGGGGCGGGCGTCTCGGGGGCGGGCGTCTCGCTCGACGTCACCGACGGGGTGGGGGCCGGCGTGTCGGACGCTCCGGGTACGGGCGGGGGTGAGGCCGACGCCGATGCGGACACCGCCACGCCGCTCGACGCCGCCAGTGCCAGGGCGGCACCGAGGATCACCGGGCGTGAGACGCGCCGGCGCGGTCCGCTCGATCCGCTCGTTCCGCTCCGCGGGATCTCGTCTGACCTGTCCGGGTTCGTTCGCGTCACCTTGTCCTCCAGCTGGCTCGATCCGAGACCGGCGGCGAGTACGGCGCGAGGGTGCGCGCGCCCGCCGCCGAGACGGAGGACCACGTGCCCGGCTGCGATCCTCCATCGAAGGGCGCGGAGGAGACTTCCCGCTTTCTCCGGACACATGCGGATGAAATTTGTGGAAGGCCCGTGTCAGCTGATCTTCTCGCAGCTCACCGGCGACTTTCGGGAATTCGAATCTCCACCGCGATATCGCGCCGCCCGCCCCTTTCCGGCGCGCTCTCGCGACGCCTCCTCGCGGACGGCCGGTCAGGCGGAGGCGGCGAACAGCCCGGCGACGACCCCCAGGAGCGAGACGGCCGTCAGGACCGAACCGAGGATCACCGCGCCCCGCCTTCCGCGCCGTACCCCGAGGACGTACAGGAGCACGTACGGCAGGAAGGCCGGTACGCCGACGCCGAGGAACGGCATGGTCAGCGCGGCCAGGACACCGGCCGTGCCGGTCGGCACCGCGCGGTCGCCCTCGGGGGTGAGCCTGGCCCGCCTGACGTCACCGGCGCTGGAGTCGGGCGAGGCGTCGACCGCGATCGCGGCGCCACCCCCGTCGGGTGTGAAGCTGCCCTCGCAGTCGTAACGCCCCTGCCCGAGATCCTCGCACGACAGGACCGTGAGGGTGCCGGGAGTGCCGGCGGCGCCCGTGGCGAGCTTCCAGGTGGGCACCGCGGAGACGAAGCACAGCACCGCGAGCCCGGCCCAGAGGACCATCAGGATCGCCATGCCGATCCTGCCCGGCGTACGGCCGGGACCGGGAACGGACGCCGGCTGGAGAACACTCGTCAGGGCGTCGAACGCATCGCTCATGAGGACAGGATGGGACACCCCACTTGTGAACGACCTGTCCCGCACTTGCGTCCGGCCCGGACGGCACCTGTCCGGACGGGCGCCCGCGAGCACGATCGGCGCCGTCGGGCCTCACCGGGCACCGGCGCACGTCCCGGACGCCTCACGGCACCCGGCCACGGTACGGACGACGGGCCGTCGCCGGGCGCACCGGGGCGTCAGGACCCGTGACGCTTCGCCCTCGCCTCGCTCTCGGCGGCGTCGAGCTCGGCGGCCTCCTCGGGGGTGGGCGCGGTGCCGCCGAGGTGGCGGGGCTGCCACCAGACACCCCGCGGGATCTCCGGGTAGCCGCGCTGCGCCCGGTCGAGCATCTCGCTCATCCGCCCGTGCAGGTCGGCGGTGACGGCGTCGTAGTCGTCGCCCCGCCTGGGGTGCATGGGCTCGCCGACCACGATCGTGATCGGCACGTGCCGCTGGAGCAGGTTGCGGGGACGGCCCTTGGTCCACAGGCGCTGGGTGCCCCACAGGGAGACCGGGATCATCGGCACCTTGGCGCCGACGGCCATCCGGACCGCGCCGTTCTTGATCTCCTTGACCGTGAAGGAGCGGCTGATCGTGGCCTCGGCGAACACGCCGACGACCTCGCCCTCCCGGAGCGCCTTCAGCGCCGCGCCGAACGCGGCGGCCCCGGCCGCGCGGTCGACCGGGATGTGGTGCATGCCGCGCATCAGCGGGCCGGAGATCCGGTGGTCGAAGACCTCCTTCTTCGCCATGAAGCGCACCAGGCGCCCGGCCGGGCGCGCGGCCAGGCCGGCGAAGATGAAGTCGAGGTAGCTGATGTGGTTGCTGACCAGCACGGCCCCGCCGGTACGCGGGATGTGCTCGGCGCCTTGAATGCTGATCTTCAGGTCCAGCGCGCGGAACACGGTCAACGCCGCCCCGACGACCGGGGGGTACACGATCTCAGCCATGGCTGAACCGTACCTCAGCTCCTCCCCGGGCCCGGTTCCCCAGGCGCCCTCCCCGGTGCCCCCCGGAACGCCCCCTCCGGCCACCACGCCCCCGGAGGCGGGCGACCCGGACGGGCCGGTCCCCGGCGTCGTGCGGCCGGTCCTTGCCATCGCGCGCGAACGGGGCGAGGTTGGAGAACGTGAAGAAGCTCATCAACGACGCCGGGACGGTCGTCCCGGACGCGCTGCGCGGTGTCGCGGCGGCCCATCCGGGGCTCCGGGTGGACGTGGACAACCAGATCGTGTTCCGGGCCTCGGGTCCGCGTACCGGCAAGGTGGGGTTGGTGTCCGGCGGCGGGTCGGGGCACGAGCCGTTGCACGCCGGGTTCGTCGGGTACGGCATGCTCGACGCGGCGTGCGCGGGCGAGGTCTTCACCTCGCCCGTCCCCGACCAGATGATCGAGGCCACCTCCGCGGTCGACGGCGGGGCGGGGGTGCTGCACATCGTGAAGAACTACACCGGCGACGTGCTGAACTTCCGCATGGCGGCCGAGCTGAGCGCCGAGGAGGGGGTACGGGTGGAGAGCGTGCTCGTCGACGACGACGTGGCCGTGCGCGACTCCCTCTACACGGCCGGCCGCAGGGGCACCGGCGCCACCCTGTTCGTCGAGAAGATCGCCGGAGCCCTGGCCGAGACCGGGGCTCCGCTGCCCGAGGTCGCCCGGGTGGCCCGGGAGGTCAACGCCCGCAGCCGTTCCTTCGGGATCGCGCTGAGCTCCTGCACCACCCCGGCGGCGGGCAGGCCCACCTTCGAGCTCTCCGGCACCGAGGTGGAACTGGGCATCGGCATCCACGGCGAGCCCGGCCGGACGCGCTCGGCCCTGCGCCCGGCCCGCGAGCTGGTCGACCTGGCGATGGACGCCGTCCACGAGGACCTGCCGCTGTCGGGCGACCTGCTGGTCATGGTGAACGGCATGGGCGGCACGCCGCTGATCGAGTTGTACGTCGCCTACGCCGCCGTCGCCGACCACCTGGCCGCCAGGGGCGCGCGGGCGGCGCGGTGCCTGGTCGGCAACTACGTCACCAGCCTCGACATGCAGGGCTTCTCCATCACCGTCTGCCGCCTGGACGACGAGCTGACCGGCCTGTGGGACGCTCCCGTGGAGACCCCCGCCCTGCGCTGGGGCCGCTGAGATGGCCGGCGACCCCGGGACGAACAGCGGCCCTGAAGCAGACACCGGCCCCGAGGCGGGCGTCGGCCCCGCGATGGACGTCGCCTTCTTCGCCTCCTGGATCGAGGAGGCCGCGAGGGCGGTCTCCACCGACAGGGAGCGGCTGACCGCGCTGGACGCGGCGATCGGCGACGCCGACCACGGGTCCAACCTCGACCGGGGCTTCACCGCGGTCGCCCACGCGCTGGGCACCGCCGATCCGGCCACCCCCGGGGCGCTGCTGACGCTGGTGGGCACCACGCTGATCCGCAAGGTCGGCGGGGCGTCCGGCCCGCTGTACGGCACGTTCTTCCGGGAGGCGGGCAGGGCGCTGGGGGACGACGCGCAGGTGTCGCTCGCGCGGCTGCACGCCGCCCTGGAGGCCGGGCTCGCCGGGGTACGGGCGCTGGGCTCGGCCGCCGAGGGGGACAAGACCATGGTGGACGCCCTCGCCCCGGCCGTACGGGCACTGGAGGAGGCCGTACGGGACGACGGCGAACCTTCAGACCGGGCCGACCGGGCGAAGGTGGCGGGGGCGATCGGCGCCGCGGCGTCGGCGGCCCGCGCCGGGGCCGGGGCGACGATCCCGCTCCAGGCGCACAAGGGGCGGGCCAGTTACCTCGGACCCCGCAGCGTGGGCCACGAGGACCCGGGCGCCGCCTCCACCGCGCTCATCCTGGCCGCCCTGCACGCGGTGGCGACCCGATGACCCGCCCGCCCCTCCCCCGGCGTCCCCCGGAGGCCGGATCGGCGGGACGGACGGACCGGGTCCATCGGGTGGGCCGGCCGGTGGACGGGGCGACCCGATGGTAGGCATCGTCCTCATCTCGCACAGCGGCCCGCTGGCCGCCGAGGTCGCGCTGCTGGCCTCGCAGATCGGCGGCGCCGAGGTCCCGCTGGCCGCCGCCGGGGGCACCGAGGACGGCGGTCTCGGCACCTCCCCCGACCTGGTGGCGGCGGCGATCGAGAAGGCCGACCGGGGGGACGGGGTGATCCTCATCCCGGACCTGGGCAGCTCGGTGCTCACCGCCCGGCTCTTCGCGGACGAGCGGGTGGTGATCGCCGACGTGCCGTTCGTGGAGGGGGCGATCTCGGCGGTCGTGTCCTCGGGCTCGGGCGCCTCCCTGCCCGAGGTGCTCGCGGCGGCCGAGGAGGCCAGGACCTTCCGCAAACTGTGAAGGCCCGGTGCCCCCGACCTCGGCCGAGGTCGGGGGCACCGGGCCTCACAGGGCCGGAGCGGGCCGGCGAGAGGCTAGCGGTTGGCCAGCAGGCCCTCCAGCAGGCCCAGGACGGCCTGGATCGGCGGGGGCGTGGTGCCGAACTCCACGTCGGTCCCGCTGACGGAGTCCATCACGGTGACCGAGTTCAGCGGCAGTCCCCAGCGCTCGCCGCCGTCGTGGCCCACGCCGACCTCGATGCCGGCGAAGGTGACGTACTCCCAGTTCTTGAGGTCCCTGCGCAGCGCCTCGTGGCCGCGCGAGGTCGCCCACTCGGCGGTGGCCGTCAGGATCCCGCCGAGCGTGTTCTCGCGCTCCTTGAGGTCGCCGGACTGGAGTTCCTCGATCTGGCGGTCCAGCTCGGCGCGCTGGGCGAGAAGTGCGTTGAGGTCGCTCATAGGGGGCCTTTCAGAAGGGCTGTGAGGGTATGCGGTGAGGCCGTGCTCGTCACGAGGTGTGCCGACGCGGGGATCGGGCCGTCCCCCGGGCGGAAGGCCACGCCGCGATGCGTGGCCCGCCGATCGGCTGCACCGGTCACCGGAGAGGACATTGCCGTCATGCGTCACATAATGGTGCCGTACGGCGGGCCTCGCCGTCGATCCGCAAAAGTGGAGTCCTCACCGCTCAGAGGCCCCGGAACCCGGAACGCCCGGCGTGCCCGGCCGGTGCGCCCGGCCGATGCCTCCGGCCGGGACGTCAGGCCGGGGCGGCGGGGCGGGCCGCCGGACGGAGCCGGGACACGGCCGGTCAGGCGAGACCGTCTCGACCACTCCCCTTGCGCCGCTGCGCCCAGCCGGCCACCAGGCCGGCGACGAACATGACGGCGGCGATGATCAGCAGCCACTTCAGGGCCTTGACCACCACGGCGACCACCCCGAGGACGATCGCGCCCAGGACGAGCACCAGGACCCACACCACGGCGGACCTCCTTGGTTCGGCTATGGGTGCCTGTGAGCATTCCCGTTTCGGACCGGCTTCACGCGGTCGCCCACCATGTCCGGATCATGACGTGGGCAGGACTTCACCGGAACCGGCGGGCGGGTCCTCGCGAGAGAAGTTCCACCCGGCCCGCCCGGCCCGCCCGGCCCGCCCGGCTCCCAGCCCGCCCGGCCCGCCCGGCTCCCGGCCTGCCCTGCCCTGCCCTGCCCACGACCCGCCCTGCTCACGGCCCATGCCCCGCCGGCCCGTGGCCCGTACGGCCCGCCGGTCACGGGGTGAGGACGAGATGCGGCCCGCCGGTCACGGGGTGAGGACGATGCGGCCGCCGACGCCGCCCTTCTCCAGCAGTTCGTGCGCCTCGCGCGAGCGGTCGAGCGGGAGCGTGTGCGCGACGCGGAGGGTGAGGACGCCGTCGTCGACGTACCTCGCCAGCTCGGCGAGCCGGGCGCCGTCGGCGAGGACCTCCTGGACGACGACGCGCGTGCCCCGGATCGGGGGCGGCGCGAAGGGGGCGACGAGCGCGACGAAGACGCCGCCGCCGCGCAGCGCCTGGTGCGCCGTGATGCCCAGGATCGCGGCGTCGATCACCGCGTCCACACCGCCGGGGACGATCTCGCGCACCGCGGGGCCGAGGTCGCCGGAGGAGGTGACGACCTCGTCGGCGCCCAGGGCGCGGACACGGTCGGCGTCCTGCGGGCGGGCGAGCGCGATCGTCCGCAGCCCGCGCAGCGCCGCGAGCTGGATCGCGAAGCCGCCGACGCCGCCGGAGGCGCCGGTGACCAGGAGCGTACGGCCCGGCTCAAGGCCGGTCAGGTCGAGGGCGCGGTCGGCGGTCAGCGCGTTCAGCGGGAGGGTGGCCGCGTCCGTGAGCGGAACCGACGCCGGGGCGGGCGCCAGGGCCGGCTCGTCCAGCACCACGTACTCGGCGTGCGCGCCACCGGCGAACAGCAGGTCCCGCAGCCCGACCACCGCGTCCCCGGTCCGGAAGCGGGTGGCGCCGGGACCGGCGGCGTCGACATACCCGGCGACGTCCCAGCCCAGCCCGAAGCGCGGCATCGGCGGCATCAGGCCGGCCTGGATGAGACGTCCCGCGCGGGCGGACAGGTCGATCGGGTTGAGCGAGGACGCCTCGACCCTCACCAGCACCTGCCGCGGCCCCGGCTCGGGAAGCGGGCCCTCGGCCAGTTCGAGGACCTCGGGGCCACCGGGTGTGCGGACGACGATCGAATGCATGGAGTTCTTCACGGAATGAACGCTAGGCAGCGGTGGTTTGCCCGGGAAAGAAGGCACTTTCGAGTGCCTGGAGTACCCGGAGGAACCCATCGTGACCATGAGCGCCGCGCAGAAGCGCGAGATCACGCGGCACGCGTACAACGCCAACCTCGCCGAGTGCCCCGGGCACGAGGTGCTGGCGACGCTCAGCGACAAGTGGGTGACGCTGATCGTCGACGCCCTGGCCGGCGGGCCGCTCCGACACGGCGAGCTCGCGCGGATCGTCGCCGGGGCCACCCAGAAGATGCTCACCCAGACCCTGCGCAAACTCGAACGCGACGGCCTGGTCGGCCGTACCGTCACCGCCTCGATCCCGCCGCGCGTCGACTACGAGCTCACCGAGCTCGGCCACAGCCTGCTCCCGATCCAGCGGGCGATCAAGACCTGGGCGGAGACCCACATCGAGGCCGTCCACCACGCCCGCGGCCTCTACGACACGACCGGCGGCCAGGAGCCGCCGGAGGTCACGCCCCGTCCCTGACCGCCGGGACCGGGCGACCGCCCCCGTACGGCCACCGTTCCCGACGGTGAGACGTTCTCGGGGACACCGGCCCTGACCCGGCGCCACGGCGAGCGGAACCTACCGGTCCTGAACCGGGCGCCACGGCGAGCGGGACCTACCGGTTCTCCCCGGCGGTCCGGGCGTCCGTGGCGCGCGAGCGCAGGTAGCGCTGTTCGGGCAGGCTGAGGGTGCGTCCGGCGGCCCGCGCGTAGCAGGCCCTGGCCGCCGCGTGCTCACCGGCGAGGTCGAGCAGGTAGCCGTGGACCGCGTCGAACCGGTAGTGCCCGGCGACGGCCGCCTCCGCCCGGGCGGCCTGGAGCTCCTCGAGCGCGACCGCGGGGCCGCGCGCCATGCCGAGGGCCACGACCCGGTTCAGCGTGACCATCGGGCCCGGGGCGAGCCGGTCGAGGAGATCGTAGAGAACGAGGATCTGGCCCCAGTCGGTGTCCTCGGGCCGTCCGGCCTCGTCGTGGACGGCGGCGATGGCCGCCTGGAGCTGGTACGGGCCGATCGGCGCGGTTCGCAGGGTGTGGGTGATGAGCGCGGTCCCCTCGGCGATCGCCGCGGTGTCCCACCGGCCGCGGTCCTGCTCGGAGAGGGGCACGAGGTCGCCGGAGGGGGTGGTGCGGGCCGCTCCGCGCGCCTCGGTGAGCAGCATGAGGGCCAGCAGCCCGGCGATCTCACCGTCGTCCGGCACCTGGGCGTGGAGGCGGCGCGTCAGCCGGATCGCCTCGGCGGAGAGCTCGGCCCGGTCGACGGTGGGTCCCGAGCTGGCGGTCGACCCCTCGGTGAAGATCAGGTAGAGCACCTCCGTCACGCTCCGGACCCGCGCGGCGCGATCGGCGGCGCCGGGGAGTTCGAACCGCGCGCCGGAGGCCCTGACGCGCTGCTTGGCCCGGCTGATGCGCTGCGCCACGGTGGCCTCGGACACCAGGAGCCCGCGGGCGATCTCCGCGGTGGTCAGCCCGCCCACCGCCCGCAGGGTCAGGGCGACCTGGGACGGCGGGGTGAGAGCGGGGTGACAGCACAGCAGGAACAGGGTGAGGGTGTCGTCGGCCTGCGGGACGGCCACCGGATCGGCGGGCGCGAGGACCGCGAGCGCGCGCTCCCGTCCCGCGCGGGCGGTGTCGCTGCGGTACCGGTCGACGAACCGCCGGGAGGCGACGGTGATCAGCCACGCCTTGGGATCGGCCGGTACGCCCTGGACCGGCCACTGGGTCGTCGCGGCCAGCAGGGCCTCCTGGAGCGCGTCCTCGCAGGCGTCGAAGCCACCGTGGTGGCGTAGCAGTGCCCCGAGGACCTGCGGGGCCAGCTCGCGCAGCCGCCGCTGCCACGCGAACCCCGCGTGGTCGCCCATGTCCCGAAGGCGGTCGCTCATGCCTCGAAGCCGGACAGCGCCGTCACCGGCCTCACCTCGACCAGGCCCATGGCCGCCTCGGGAACGCGGGCGGCGATCTCGAGCGCGCGGTCGGCACCGTCGCACTCGACGAGGTAGAAACCCGCCACGACCTCCTTGACCTCGGCGAAGGGGCCGTCGGTCGAGGTCGTCCGCCCCGCCTCCACGTGGACCCGCCTGCCCGTGTCCGGGCCGGCGAGGGCTTCCGCGGCGATCAGCTCGCCGGACGCGGTCAGCGCCTCGTTGAGTGCGGCGTACGCCTCCAGCCCCTCACGGCGCCGCTCGGCGGGGAACGCGTCCCACAGCCGCCGGGACTCCGGGTTGCTGTAGATCAGGATCACGTATCTCACGACAGCCTCCCGGCCCGAGATTCTCTGGTGCGGCGTGTCGAGAATAGTCGCCCGGCCCCGACGTCCCCCGCGAGAGCCCTTCGATCGAAGGGCTCCGGACGAAGGAGGCTGAAAAGGTGACGGAGCTGAACCACCTCGCGGTCGCGGTGGCCACGGTCACGGCGTTCCTGCTGAGCGCCGTCTGGTACATGGCGTTCGGTGCCCGGCTGGCGAGGCTGTCCGACGCCTACGCCAGCGCGGAGCGCCCGCCCGCCTGGACGGCGGTCGCGGAGCTGGGCCGTGGCGCGCTGGTCGCGACGGTCCTCGCCTGGCTCGCCGGAGAGGTGGGCGTGGACGGGTGGCCCCGGGCGCTCGGGCTGGCGTGCGTGCTGTGGGTCGGTTTTCCCGTCGTGCTGCTGGCCGGCTCGGTGCTGCACGAGAGGGTTCCGTGGCGGCTGGCCGCCGTCCACGCCGGGGACTGGCTACTCAAACTGGCCGTGATCGCGGTCATCGTCGGAACGTGGAAGTGAGCGACGTGGAGATGAGCGACGTGAAGGTGAGCGGCGTGGAGATGAGTGATGTGGAGACGAGCGACGTGGAGACGAGCGGCGTGGACGGGCGCACCCCGGGAGCGCTGGACAGGCGGTTCACCGCGACCATGCGGAAGAGCCCCGGCAAGGGCGGGTGGACCTACGTGGTGATGCCCGGCTCCGCCGAGTACTTCGGCACCCGGGGACTGGTCAAGGTGTGCGGGACCATGGACGGGCATCCGTTCCGGAGCTCGTTCATGGCGCTGGGGGACGGCACCCACAAACTGCCGGTCTCGGCCGCGCTGCGCCGCTCCATGGGAAAGCAGGCCGGTGACACGATCACCGTGCACCTCACCGAACGCGGTGGGTGACGGTCCCGGGCACGTCGCCGAGGACGGCGAGGAACTGGAACTGGGCTACGTGCTGCGGCGCGGCGCGTGGGGCGCGGGGTTCGCGTTCGAGGCCGCGACGGCCGCGTTGCGCGCCGCGGCCGGCGAACTCACCGACCGGCCGGTCTCGCTCGTGACCCGGGCCGCGAACGAGCGGTCCCTGAGACTCGCCGCCCGCCTGGGCTTCCGCCCCGTCGGCACGTTCCAGGAGTACGGCGCCGAGCAGACCCTCTGCACGGCTCCCCTGTCCGTGTTCCGCCTCTGACCGCGGCATCCGACACGGCGCCGGAGCCGCGATCGCCGACATGTGTTCCGGCCTGTGTGGGAGGGTGGATCGTCATGACGCCGCCGCCATCCCTGCCCGCCGCCGTCGCCGTACCGGGCACGTCCCCGCTCTGATGGCGAAAAAGCGCGCCGCGCGGGTCGCCCGGTCGATCGACGTGACCCGGCTCCCCGAGGACGTCCTGGCGCTCGTCGACGCCCTCGAACCCGGGGAGGAACTGCTCGTCACGCGGGACGGCGCGTCGATCGCGGCGATCTCCGGCACCCTTCCCGTGCTCCACGGCACCGTCGTCGATCCCGGCACCCCGGAGGAGACCGGCGAACAGGCTCCGATCGACCACGACGGCGTGACGGTCGTCGCCACCGCGATGAAGCTGTCGGCGTCGGCTCGAAGGGCGCTTTCCAGCCGGCTCGGCCCGGACTACGTCGTGCTCGACATGCACGCCGCTCCCACGACGGCCGACGTGCTGCTGACGCCGCCGGTCAGCCCCCAGCTCATCGCGGGCCTCAAGTCGATGTTCCCGAAGGCCCGTGTCATCGTCACCGAGATCGAGGACGACGAGCTCGGGGTCGACTACCACGGCCCGGTCCGGCGCCTGCTCGACGCCGGGGCCGAGGCGTACCTGCCTCCGGCGACCATCCCCCGCCTGGCACGGCAGCTCGACCACACCCTCACCCGGCTGCGACAGGTCACCGGCGACACCACCGCACCAGCGGAGCTCGAACCCGCCACGAGACCACCGGACGACAACGGTCCTTCCCGGGCCTGACAGCGGTCTCCGATCTACTTGTAGCGGAAGTAGACGAAGAGGCGGCCGTGGTTCTTGGCGTCCTTGTCGATGCGGTGGTAGAGGGCCTTGATCTCCTTCTGCTCCAGGAAGCGCAGGACCTTCTTCTTGAGCTGGCCCGAGCCCTTGCCGGGGATGATCTCGACCTCGGTGACCTTCTTCCTGATGGCCTCGTCGATGACGCCCCGCAACGCCTTGTCGATCTCCCCGCCCCGGTTGTAGATGGGGTGCAGATCCAGCTTGAGCTTCACACCGTCCCCTTCACCGTCAGGCCCGGGTGGCCGGACGCAGTGCCGACGCCGGTGAGAGGCCGGCGCCCTCCAGGCTACGGCCTGCGAGGGCGGCACGGACAGGCCGCCCGCGTTCCGGATCTCCGTGCCCCGCGTGTACGGGGTGCCGGCGCGCGGGGGCAAGGCCCGGCTCGGCGTGTACCCGCACAGGACCGGCACAGGACCGGCACAGGGAGCCGGCCATCGGGACCGACCACGTTCTCCCGGAACTCCGGATGAGTCTGCAATGAAACCTGACCAATTAATTCGTCGATTGTGTCAATTTCATGATCTAGGCAAATAAATGGTCTCTGGTTAGGCTCCCTCTGATGATCGGCCGCTCCTCGTGGGCGGCCGGTCGCGCGTCACCCGACGGGGAGGGTCGAGGCCTTATCAGGCATGCCCTGCCCCGGGCACGCGGGTGACCTCCCCTTCCTGCCACGTGACGTGTTCATGCGTTCCAACAGGGAGGTCCGTTGACCAGGAAGCCCCACTTACCGAGGATCAGGCGCGTGGCGGTGCTCGCCGCCGGCGTCGGGCTCGTCGCGGCGATGGCGCCGCCGGCGAACGCCGATCCCACCCCCACCCCGTCCACCAAGTGGACGGCGACCCCCCTGACCGGGGGTGAGCCGGTCCAGGGCGCGAAGTCCCCGACCGGCAAGCTCGCCCGGAGTGACGAGGGGCTGCTGAAGTCCACCTCGGGCGCCACGGTCAACGTGATGGTGAAGCTCGACTACGACTCCTTCGCCGCCTACCAGGGCGGTCTGAAGGGACTTCCGGCGACGAGCCCGGCCAGGACCGGGAAGGCTCTCGACGTCAAGAGCGGCGACGCCCAGAAGTACCAGAAGCACATCGAGGGTGTGGAGAACACCTTCCTGGCGGAGCTGTCCAGGAACGTTCCCACGGCCCGGGCGGGCCAGAAGCTGCGGACCGTCTACGGCGGCATCGCGCTGCGCCTGCCGGCCAACAAGGCCGCGGCGCTGCTCAAGCTCCCCGGCGTGGCCGCCGTCCAGGAGGACAAGCCCGAGCAGCTGCTGACCGACTCCAGCCCGGAGTTCATCGGCGCTCCCACGATCTACAACAAGCTGGGTGGCAGTTCCTCCTCCGGCAAGGGCGTGGTCGTCGGCATCCTGGACTCCGGGGCCTGGCCGGAGCACCCCCAGTTCGCCGACCCGGGCACGCTGCCCGCCGTGCCGCCGACCAAGGACGGCACGCCGCGCGTCTGTGACTTCGGCGACAACCCGCTGACCCCGGCGGCCGACCCGTTCGCCTGTAACCGGAAGGTCATCGGCGGCGCGCCGTTCCTGGAGACCTACAACGCGATCTACCCCGGCGAGGTCTACCCCGACAGCGCCCGCGACTCCAACGGCCACGGCACCCACACCGCGACCACCTCGGCGGGCGGCCCGGTGGCCAACGCCAACCCGCTGGGCATCGACCGCGGACCGATCCACGGCATCGCCCCGGCGGCGCACGTGTCGGTCTACAAGGTCTGCGGCGTCGAGGGCTGTTTCCCCTCCGACTCCGCGCAGGCGGTCGGCCGGGCCATCCTGGACGGCGTCCGCGTGATCAACTTCTCGATCTCCGGCGGTACCTCCCCCTACAGCGACCCGGTGGAGCTGGCCTTCCTGGACGCGTACGCGGCGGGCGTGCTCGTCTCGGCCTCGGCGGGCAACGCCGGGCCGGGCGCGGCGACGGTCAACCACGTCTCCCCGTGGGTGACCACGGTGGCCGCCTCCACCCAGAGCAGGACGTTCCAGTCGACGATCACGCTGTCCGGTGGCGGCGCGACGGCGACGCTCAAGGGCGCCTCGATCACGGCCGGTCTGCCCACGGCGCTGCCGCTGGTGCTCGCCTCGGCGCCGCCGTACTCCGACCCGCTCTGTGAGGCTCCGGCGCCCGCCGGGCTGTTCACCGGGAAGATCGTCGTCTGTGAGCGCGGCCCCGGCCGGGTCCTGAAGGGCTACAACGTCAAGCAGGGCGGCGCGGCCGGGATGATCCTGTACAACTCCAGCCCGCTGGACGTGATGACCGACAACCACTGGCTCCCGGCGGTGCACGTCGACAAGCCCGAAGGGGACGCGCTGCTGGCGTTCCTGACGGCGCACCCCGGCGCGACGGCCTCGTTCACACAGGGCACCAAGGCGACCTGGCAGGGCGACGCGATCACCACGTTCTCCTCGCGCGGTCCCGGCGGCGACTTCCTCAAGCCGGACGTCACCGCTCCCGGCCTGCACATCCTGGCCGGTCAGACGCCGACGCTGGAGGACCCGGCCGGTGGCCCGCAGGGCAACCTGTACCAGGCCATCTCGGGCACCTCGATGTCGTCCCCGCACGTGGCGGGCGCGGCGGCCCTGGTGTTCGCGCTGCACCCCGACTGGACTCCGGGCCAGGTGAAGTCCGCGCTGGAGACGACGGCCAAGACGTCGGTCACCAAGCAGGACCGCGTCACCCCGGCCGACCCGTTCGACACCGGCGGCGGCCGCATCGACCTGACCAAGGCCGGCGACCCCGGGCTCACCCTGGACGAGACCGGTGCGAACTTCGCGGCCTCGGCCGCCGACCCGCTGAACCGCATCGACCTGAACCTGCCGTCGGTGAACGCCCCGATCATGCCGGGTCTCATCACCGCCGAGCGCAAGGTCACCAACGTCACGAACAAGACGCTCGTCTTCACCGCCACGGGCACGACCGTCAGCGGCGCGAACATCACGGTGCTGCCGCCGCTGCTGAGCGTCAAGGCGGGCAAGACCGCCACGTTCAAGGTGGTCATCACCGCACCCGACCTGCCCGAGGGCCAGTACTTCGGCCAGGTGGACCTCAAGCAGGTCGGCGGCTCGCGCAAGCTGCACCTGCCGGTCGCGTTCTTCCGCAAGGAGGGCGCGATCCCGGTGGAGCAGAACTGCGTGCCGGCCACCATCGCGCGCAACACCGGCGAGTCCACCTGCACGGTCACCGTGCAGAACGACACCCTCCAGAACGCCGAGGTCACGGCGGTCAGCACGCTGGACGCCAAGCTGCGGCTGAACTCGGTGACCGGCGCCACCAAGGTCGGCACCCAGATCGCGACGACCAAGACGACGCTGGCGGCCAAGCAGCCGGACAGCCCGGGCATCGCCCCGGGCACCGGTCCCGCGCCGTACGTGCCTCTCGACGCCTTCGGCATCGCCCCGACGCCGATCGGCGACGAGCAGGCGCTCAACTTCACCGTTCCCGCCTTCCAGTACGCGGGACAGACCTACACCAGGATCGGCGTCGTCTCCAACGGCTACACGATCGCCGGAGGCAGCGCGGGGTCGACCGACATCTCGTTCCAGCCGCAGACCCTCCCCGATCCGGCGACCCCGAACAACGTGCTCGCCCCGTACTGGACCGACCTGGACGGCACCGGCACGCCGGGCGTCTTCGTCGGGACCCTCACCGACGGCGTGAGCGACTGGCTCGTCGTCGAGTGGCGGGTCAACCCGTACGGCACCACCGACACCAAGGTGTTCCAGCAGTGGATCGGGCTGAACGGCACCGAGGACATCACCTACACCTACGACCCGGGCGACCTTCCCGGTGACCCGCCGGCGGGCTACGGCCTGACCGTGGGCGCCGAGAACGCCGAGGGAACCGCCGGTGAGCAGATCAGCGGCCCGCCGACCCAGGACCTCCGGGTGACCAGCACGCCCGGCGCCCCGGGTGGCACCCTGAGCTACACGATGAAGATCAAGGGCGTCAGTCCCGGGATCGGGTCGGTGACGACGGGCACGTCGACACCGCAGGTCAAGGGCCTGACCATCGAGGTCGACAAGATCACCGTGCAGTAGGGGCGGTAGCAGGACGTGCGACGGGCCCGGCGCGAAGGCGCCGGGCCCGTCGTCGTACCGGTGTCCCTCGTGGTCGTCCGGACGCGTCGTGAACCGTTCCCGGTCCCGTCGTGAACCGCTCCTGGAACCGTTGCGAACCGCTTCCGGGACCCGTTGCGAACCGCTCGTGGAAGCGTCGCGACCCGCTCGCGGACCCGTGCCGGCCGGACGTGCCCGAGGGCGGGCACGGCCGGCCGGGGGGTCAGCGCTGGAGGTAGTCGACCAGGTGGGCCTTCTCGGTCTCCAGGGCCTCGATCGAGCTCTTGACGACGTCACCGATGCTCACGATGCCCGCCAGCCGGCCGGAGTCGACGACCGGCACGTGCCGGATGCGGTGCGTGGTCATGGTCTGGCGCAGGTCGTCCACGTCGGCGTCCGTGGGACAGGTGCGGACCTCGGTCGTCATGATGGACGACACCGCCTCGTCCAGCACGCCGGGGCCGCGGTCGTGCAGCCGCCGCACCACGTCGCGCTCGGAGACGATGCCCGAGATCGACGAGCCGTCCTCGGACACCACCACGGCTCCGATGTTGTTCCCGGACAGGATCGCCAGGAGTTCGGTGACCGTCGCGTCCGGGCGCACGGTCGCCACCTCTGTTCCCTTGCCTTGCAGAATCGTACCGATCAGCATCGACACCACCTCGGTTCGGCCTGGCGCGGGGTATCTGTGTCCCCTTCCCCGCCGAGCCCAGGCTAAGCCCCGTGAGCGCCAAAGAATGTGACTATTGCGTCACGGGCAGCAGTCGTACCGCGTCGAGGGCCAGGGTGAGCTCGACGATGTCCAGCGGGCGCGCCAGGGAGCGGCCGGTGAGCTGCTCGATGCGGCGGATGCGGTTGAAGACGGTGTTGCGGTGGCAGTAGAGCTGCCCGGCCGCGCGCATGGCCGAGCCCTCGCAGCGCAGCCACGCCTCCAGGGTGCCGAGCAGGACCTCGCGGTCGGCCTGGTCGAGGGCGAGGATGGGCCGTAGCACAGCTCCGCTGAGGTGACCGGCGAGCTCGGGCTGGCTGACCACCAGCGCGGCGGGGAGCCTGTCCTCCAGCCGGGCGATCTCCGGGCCGTCGCCCACGCAGGTCCGCAGCGCCAGTTCGGCCAGCCGCCGGGCACGGCCCAGCTCGGCCAGCCCCTCGACCACCGGGCTGATCCCGGCGCAGCCGGTGACGTGCGGGCGGAGCTCGCCGGCCAGGTCGTCCATGCCGGCGTCGTGCAGCAGCACCACCGAGACCTCGTAGTCGGGGCGCATCCGCCACAGCAGCCGCATCACGCCCAGCGAGGTGGGCCTCGGGTCGTCGTCGCCGTGGTCGTGCCGGCCCGGCAGCCGGGTGATGACGACGGCGTACCGGCCCAGCTCGGGCAGGTCGAGCGCGGCGGCGGCGCTGCGGACCAGGGCGGCGTCGGCCCGGTCCTCCAGGAGCGCGTCCAGCAGGGACTGGACCCTTTCGGCTGTGCGGCCGAACATCTCGGCCTCCCGTCTTCGGTAGGCCTCGGCGGCGGCGATGGCCTGCCGGTCGATGGCGTGCCAGACCTTGGTGGCGCTGCGGATCAGGACGGGCAGGCTGTCGGAGTCCTCCTCGGCGACGACGTCGATGAGCCCGTCCCACATCACCTGCGCCGAGAGCCGGTAGCTGCGCAGCAGGGAGTCCATGGGCAGGCCCTGCTCGGCTCTGCGGCGGGCGGTCTTCTCCGCCTGCGGGAGGTCGCGCCGTTCCGGTCTGGGGAGCAGAATGGCCCCGATGCCCTCGCGCATCGCCTCGTACACGCTCTGCCAGTGGTCGTCGGTCGGTACCATCCGGCGGTAGGCCTCGTCGGTGTCGCGAATCCTGGCGACGAGTTCGTCGGTCAGCTCGGGAAGTCTCAGCAGCAGCCGGCGAGCGGCCAGCCGCATGATCCTGCGTACCTCGTCGTCCGTTACCGGCCGGGTCCCCATCCGGTGATGGTGTCAGCAGAACACCTTACGGAACAAGGTTCTGTTCTGTTTCGTGATGAGGGGTTGTGCCCGTGCACAACCGGCACCCGTCCCGCCTGGGCTCCCGCCCCGACTTCACGCCTGCCTCTGGACGCCGGTGAACCACCTGGGTTGGGTGCGTTCATCGGCTGTCAGGAGGCAGAACATGGACGTGCACGACCCTCGCCCGCCCGGGGACTCCGGGCTGGTCGTCAGGGATCTGGCGGTGAGCTACGGCCCGGTCCTTGCCCTGCGGGGTGTCTCGCTGGACGTCCCGCGCGGTTCGGTCGTCGCGGTGCTGGGCGGCAACGGCGCGGGGAAGTCCACCCTGCTGCGCGCCGTGTCGGGCACCCTGAGGTTCCACCGGGGCGGGATCACCTCCGGCGAGATCGCCTTCGGCGGCACGCGCCTGTCCGGGACCGCCACCTCGGCGGTGGTGGCCGGCGGCGTCGTCCAGGTCCCCGAGGGGCGGCGGGTGTTCGCCCGGATGACCGTGGAGGAGAACCTGCGGGCCGGCGCGCTCGGCGCGCCCGACCGGCGGACGGCGGCCGAGGCCCGGCGGGAGGTGCTCGCGCTCTTCCCGGTCCTGGCCGAACGCGCCGGGCAGCGCGCCGGGCTGCTCTCCGGCGGTGAGCAGCAGATGCTGGCCATCGGCCGGGCGCTGATGGCCGCGCCCAGGATGCTCCTGCTGGACGAGCCGACCCTCGGCCTCGCGCCGATGATGGCCGCCCGGATCGCCGACACCATCCGCGAGATCAACGCCCGCGGCACCACGGTCCTGCTGGTCGAGCAGAACGCCGCGACCGCGCTCTCGCTCGCCTCGTACGCCTACGTGCTGGAGGTGGGCGAGGTGGCCCTCTCCGGGCCGGCCGCCGAGCTGGCCGCCACCGACGAGGTCCGCCGCCGCTACCTGGGCATCGAGGACGCCCCCGAGGACCTGCCCGCGACCGGGCGGGCCGCCGCGGCCGCCCGCCCGACCCTGGCGAGGTGGACGGCATGAGCGAGACGACCGGCGTGGGCGAGACGACCGGCGTGACCGGGACGACCGGCGTGACCGGGACATACCAACCAGGCGGTATGGCCTCCGTGGACACCTCCGTCCCCCGGCTCGACGTCCGCGAGGTGACCGTGCGCTTCGCCGGCCTCACCGCGCTGGACGCGGTGAGCTTCACCGTCGAGCCGGGCAGCGTGCACGCGGTGATCGGGCCCAACGGGGCCGGCAAGTCCACCTGCTTCAACGTGCTCTCGGGCGTCTACCGCGCCACCTCGGGAAGCGTGCGGTTCGGCGACGCGGAGCTGACCGCGCTGGCCCCGCACCGCATCGCCGCCCTGGGCGTGGCGCGCACGTTCCAGAACATCGCGCTCTCGGCGCACCTGTCGGTCCGCGACAACCTGATGCTCGGCCGCCACCGGCTGACCCGCGCCGGGTTCGTCTCGGCCGGGCTGCGGCTGCCGTCGGCGCGGCGCGAGGCCGCCGTGCACGGCGAGCGGGTGACCGAGATCGCCACGTTCGTCGGGCTCGCCGAGCGGCTCGCCACCCCGGTCGGGCTCCTGCCGTACGGCGTGCAGAAACGCGTGGAGCTGGCCCGGGCCCTGTGCATGGAGCCGCGGCTGCTGCTGCTGGACGAGCCGGTGGCCGGGATGAACGGCGGCGAGCGCCGCGACATGGCCGAGCTCATCCTGGCGGTGCGCGAGAGCCTCGGCATCTCGATCCTGCTGGTCGAGCACGACATGGGGATGGTCATGCGGCTCGCCGACGCCGTGACGGTCCTGGACTTCGGCAGGCGCATCGCCGACGGCACGCCGGCCGAGGTGCAGAACGACCCCGAGGTCGTCCGCGCCTACCTGGGCGCGGCGGCCGAGAGCACCGCGGCCGAAGGCGTCACGGTCCAGAGCGTCACGGGCGAAAACCCCACGGTCCAGAGCGTCAGGGGCGGAAGCGCCACGGGCGGGAACCCCGCCGGCGAGAACGCCACGGGCGAAGACGGCGCGAGCCGGAGAGCGGGCACCGCCGGCGGCACGGGCGGGACCGGGGAGGTCACTTCATGATCACTTTTCTTGAGCTCCTGGTGAACGGGATCTCCGTCGGAGCCGTCTACGCGCTGATCGCCCTGGGCTTCGTCATCATCTTCAAGGCGACCGAGGTGGTGAACTTCGCGCACGCCTCGCTGCTGCTGGTCGGCGGCTTCGTGGTGGCCAGGCTGCACCCCTCGATCGGCTTCTGGGCGGCCCTGGCGCTGGGCGTCGCCGTGGCCGCCGCGGTGGGCGCGCTGATCGAGTTCCTCATCATCCGCCGGGCGAACGTCACCTCGCACAGCGTCCTGGCGATCGTGACGATCGGCGTGGACATCGTGCTCGTCACCGAGTTGACCCGGCGGATCGGCACCGACGTGCTCGCCCTGGGCGACCCGTGGCGCGACCGGGTGCTGCACCTGGGCGAGGTCAGCGTCGCGCAGACCCGGGTGGTCGCCCTGGGTGTGGCCGCCGCCCTGATCAGCGCGTTCCTGCTGGCGTTCAAGTACACCAACTGGGGCATCGCCATGCGGGCCACCGCCGAGGACTCCGAGACCGCCGCGCTGATGGGCGTGCGGCGCGGGCGGGTCTCGATGGGGGCCTGGGCCGTGGCCGGGGCGCTGGCCGCCGTCGCCGCGCTCTTCCTGTGCGTCTTCCCCACCCCCGGGCTGGACCGCAGCACCACGTTCGCGGCGATGAAGGCGTTCCCCGCGGCGATCCTCGGCGGCCTCGACTCCACCACCGGGGCGCTGGCCGGCGGGCTCATCATCGGCGTCACCGAGGCCATGATGAGCGGCTACCAGAACGACCTCGCCTTCCTGGGACGGGGCATCGGCGACGTCGCCCCGTTCCTCGTGATGATCGTGGTCCTGCTCATCCGCCCCGCGGGGCTGTTCGGGACGAGGGAGCTGGCGCGTGTCTAAGAAGGTCGTCCTCTCCTGCGTCGTGCTGGCCGCGGCGGCGATCGCCGTGCCGTTCTACCTGGAGGGCTTCTGGCTGCAGGCCGGGCTCTTCGCGATGTCGGCGGCGATCGGCGCGATCGGCATCAACCTGCTGACCGGCGCCACCGGCCAGCTGTCCATGGGGCACGCGTTCTTCCTCGCGGTCGGCGCGTACGCCTACGTCTACTTCTCCTCCGAGCCCGAGGGCGGCGCGCACGCCCTCGGCGGGCTGGCCCTGCCCACCTCCCTGGCCGCGCTGCTCGCGGTGGTCACCGCGGGCGTGGCCGGCGGGGTGTTCAGCCCGATCGCCGGCCGCCTGAAGGGCGCCTACCTGGGCATCGCCACCCTCGCGCTGATCTTCGTCGGCCAGCACGTGCTGTTCAACGCCGAACCCGTGACCGGCGGCTACAACGGGCGCGCGGTACCGCCGATGGAGCTGTTCGGGCTCGTCTTCGCCGACACGCCCGAACTGGTGGTCGCCCAGGTGCCGTTCGGGGCGCTGGAGCGCCTGTGGTTCCTGGGCCTGGTCCTGCTGACCGGCGCGGCGCTGTTCGCCCGCGGCGTGCTGCGCGGCCGGCCGGGACGGGCCATGAACACCATCCGCGACCACGAGATCGCCGCCGGGGTGATGGGCGTGCCGGTGGCCCGCTACCGCGCCGGGGTGTTCGTGCTCTCCTCGATGTACGCCGGGCTGGCCGGGGTGCTGATCGCCCTGGTGTTCCAGCGGACCGTGCCGGACTACTTCGGCCTGCTGCTCTCCCTCGACTACCTCGCGATGATCATCATTGGCGGGCTCGGCTCCGTGGCGGGCGCGGTCATCGGCGCGTTCTTCATCTCCATGCTCCCGCAGCTGCTCAGCCGCTACAGCGACGCCCTGCCGCTGGTGGCCGAGCCCGGCTCCGGCGGGGTCTCCCCCGCCGAGGCGGCCCGCCTCCTGTACGGCGCCGCCGTCGTCGTCATCGTCCTGTTCCTGCCCGGCGGGCTGCTCGGCCTCGCCAGGCGGTCCGGTCTCGCCCTGGGACGGCGGGCGACCCCCGCCGCCGCCCCGGGGCAGGCCCCGCTGTCCCCCTCTCCCTCCCCGTCCCCCGACCCAAGGAACTGATCACATGGGAATCTCGAGAACCCCGGTCCGGAGCATGGCGGCGCTCGCCGTCCTGGCCCTGGCCGTCACCGCGTGCGCCAGCGAGAAGGCCACCGGGGGCAGCGCGGGCACCGCCCCCTCCGCCGTCGACGGGGACGGCGTGAAGACCGGCCCCGGCATCACCACCGACAAGATCACCCTCGGCCTGATGACCGACCTCACCGGCCCGTACGCCTCCTTCGGCAAGAGCCTGACCCAGGCGCAGCAGCTGTACTTCGAGCAGGCGAACACGGCCGGGGGCGTGTGCGGACGGCAGCTTGAGGCCCTGGTGCGCGACCACGGCTACGACGCGCAGAAGGCGGTCGCGACCTACACCGAGATCGCCCCCAAGACGGTGGCGCTGGCCCACGTCGTCGGCTCGCCGATGGTCAACGCCATCAAGCAGCGCCTCGAGGCCGACGAGATGCTCACCATCCCGCAGGCCTGGGCGACCGCCCTGCTGGGCAGCAAGCCCATCCAGGTCACCGGGACCACGTACGACATCGACATGATCAACGCGGTCGACTTCCTGACCAAGGAGAAGGGCATCAAGGCCGGGGACAAGATCGGTCACCTGTACTTCGAGGGAGACTACGGCGAAAGCGCGCTGAACGGCTCCAAGTTCGCCGCCGAGAAGCTCGGGCTCACCCTGGTCGAGCAGAAGATCAAGGCCACCGACCAGGACATGAGCGCCCAGGTCGCGGCGTTCAAGGCCGAGGGCGTCAAGGCCATCCTGGTCTCGGTCGGTCCCCGGCAGACCGCCTCGCTCGTGGGCGTCTCGCTGGCCAAGGGCATGGACGTGCCGTTCGTCGGCAGCAACTCGGCCTACTCCCCGCAGCTCCTGCCCACCCCGGCCGGGCCGGCGCTGCTGAAGGACTTCTACTTCATGACGGCGGGCACGCCGATCAGCGCCGACAACGCCGCCATGAAGAAGCTGGCCACCGACTACGCCGCCAAGTACCCCGACACCGCGATCGACAGCGGTGTCGCCGCCGGGTACTCGTCGGCGGCGATCGTGGTCGACGCGCTGAGGAAGGCCTGCGAGAACAAGGACCTGAGCCGGGCCGGCGTGGTGGCCGCGCACCGCAGCCAGTCGGCCTGGGGCGCGGACTTCGGCACCGTGATGGACTTCACCTCGTTCGACAAGCCCGCCTCGCTGCTGTCCTACGTCGTCAAGCCGGACAAGGACGCCCTGGGCGGCGCGAAGATCTTCAAGGAGGCCGCCACCTCCGACCTGGCCAAGGAGTACCAGGTCCCGGTCGGCTGACCGGCGGACCTCCCGCCGGACCCGGGCCCTTGCGGGTACGGGTCCGGCGGGAGTCGGGGAACGGGCCGCGTCGCGGCTCCGCGTCTACCGGGGATGCGGGGCCGCGGCGCTCCGGGCTAGCGTGGACGGCACACGCCGACCTTCGCTCCTGGGGACAAAATGACCCAAAAGCTCAACACCGGCAGCCACGACCTGCCGGTGTCCGACGCCCTCGCCGCGTTCATGACCACCGGCTGGGCCGACACCCACCGCGACGACCTGACCCCGCTGCCGCAGGTCGCCTACACCGCCAAGCGCCGCGCCGCCCTCGCCGCCCGCTTCCCCGGCGAGCGGCTCGTCGTCCCCTCCGGCACGCTCACGACGCGCAGCAACGACTCCGACCACCGGTTCCGGGCGCACAGCGCGTTCGCCCACCTCACCGGCGGCCAGGAGCCCGGCGACGTGCTGGTCGTCGAGCCCTCCGGGGAGGCCGTCCTGTTCCTGCGCCCCCGCTCGCCGAGGTCGGCGCCGGGCGAGGCCGGGCAGGAGTTCTACCGCGACCGCCGCTACGGCGAGTTCTGGGTGGGCCGGCGCCCCGACCTGGCGGAGGCCGAGGCGCTCCTGCAGGTCACCTGCGCGCCGATCGACCGGCTCGACGACGTGCTGGGCGGGCCCGCGCGGGTGCTGCGCGGGGTGGACGCCTCCGTCGACCGCCGCGTCACCCCCGCCGGGGAAGGCGGCGACGAGGAGCTGGAGACGTTCCTGTCGGAGATGCGGCTGGTCAAGGACGACTGGGAGGTCGCCGAACTCCGGTTCGCGGTGGAGGCGACCGTGCGGGGGTTCGAGGACGTGGCGCGCGCGCTGCCCGCGGCCCTGGAGCACCGGCGCGGCGAACGCTACCTGGAGGGGATCTTCGGACTGCGGGCCCGCCTGGAGGGCAACGCGGTCGGCTACGAGAGCATCGTGGCCTCCGGCGCCAACGCGTGCGTGCTGCACTGGATCCGCAACGACGGGCGGCTGAACGGGAACGAGCTGCTGCTCCTGGACGCGGGCGTGGAGACCGACCACCTCTACACCGCCGACATCACCAGGACCCTGCCGCTGTCGGGCCGCTTCGACCCGGTCCAGCGCCAGGTCTACGAGCTGGTGTACGAGGCCCAGGAGGCGGCGATCGCCACCCTGCGGCCCGGCGCGAGCTTCCGCGACTTCCACCGCGCGGCCATGCGGGTCATCGCGGAGGGGCTGCACGACTGGGGCGTGCTGAGGATCGGCCCGGACGAGGCCATGGAGCCCGGCAGCGGCCTGTACCGGCGCTACACGCTCTGCAGCAGCGGCCACATGCTCGGCCTGGACGTGCACGACTGCGCCAGGGCCCGCTCCGAGGTCTACCTGGACGGCGTGCTGGAGGAGGGACAGGTGCTGACCGTCGAGCCCGGCCTCTACCTTCAGCCCGACGACCTGACGCTGCCGCCGGAGCTGCGCGGCATCGGGGTGCGCATCGAGGACGACCTCGTCATCACCGCCGACGGCGCCCACCTGCTCTCGGCGGGCCTGCCCCGCCACCCCGACGAAATAGAGCGGTGGCTGTGTCATGGCGACGCTCACGCGTCGCGGTGAGTCCGCTCTTGTCCGGCTCCTTCCCTCGTCAGGTGTGGTCGCTCGTTCCTCACGACCACGCCCTCCTCGGTCCAGTCGCCGGCGCGGACTCACGGGGAGTCCCTGGCGGTATGTCGGTGGGGAGCGTGATCCCGCGGAAAGTGTGAGGGGCTGACAAGTCGGGGCGCCCAGGTCATCCCTTTTCATCAAATTACCTGGGAAGCATCGACTTACTGGAATACCCGTCAGTAGCGTTGCTGGTCCATGGTCGGAGTCGCGAGGTCCGAGGTGGTCGTGGTGCGACGGACGGCGGTTTGATGGCGGCCGGCGGGCGGGCGAGGGTCACCGGTCACCTGGTCCGCGGGACCACCGGGGTGCTCGACCGGGTCGGCGACATGTCGGTGATCGCCCTGGAGGGGTTCCGCCGCACCTGGGACGTCAGGGCGTGGTTCTGGGAGTTCGTCCAGCAGTGCTGGTTCCTCGCCCGCGTGACCAGCCTGCCGGTGCTCCTCGTCTCGCTCCCGCTGGGCGCGACCGTCGCCCTGCAGGTCGGGCAGCTCGCCTGGCAGCTCGGCGCCTCCTCGGCCACCGGCGGCGCCGTGATCGTCGGCCTGGTGCGCGAGGTCGCCCCGATGGCCTCGGCCCTGCTCATCGCCGGGGCGGGCGGCTCGGCCATGACCTCCGACATCGGCGCCCGCAACATCCGCGACGAGCTGGCCGCCATGGAGGTGATGGCGGTCAACCCGATCCACCGCCTGGTCACCCCCCGCCTCTGGGCGGCGAGCACGGTCGCGGTGCTGCTGGTCCCGCTGGTCATCGTGGCCGGGGCCGGCGGCGGCTACTTCTTCAACGTCGTCGTCCAGGGCGTCACCCCGGGCGCCTACTTCGACGGCGCGGTCTCCCTGCTGGTCACCAGCGACCTGCTGGTCACGCTGTTCAAGGCGTGGATCTTCGGGTTCATCGCGGCGATCATGTCGTGCTACTTCGGCATGACCTGCCAGACCAGCCCCGTCGGCGTGGGACGCGCCGTGAACAGGTCGACGGTCGTCACGTTCCTGCTGGTGTTCGCGGTCAACTACGTCATCACCATGATCTACTTCCTGGCCTACCCGCCGAGGGCCCTGTGACCGCGGCCGTCCCGGGGACGCGCACCGCGGGGGTCCGCGCGTACGGGGTGATGCGCGACGGGGTGGACAGGCTGGCCTCGCTGTCGGACTGGCCGCTGTTCCTGTGGAAGGTCGTCTTCTACTCGGTCAGGGACATCGTCCTGCGGCTGAGGTTCACCCGGGTGGTGCTGCGCCAGGTCAGCGACGTGGTGGTGGGCGTCGGCGCGACCGTCATCGGCGGCGGCATGGTCTTCGTCGTGTTCACCATGGCCTTCGCGGTCGGCGCCACCGTGGGCCTGCAGGGCTACCAGGGCCTGCAGGCGATCGGGGCCGAGTCGTTCATCGGGCTGGTGGGCAGCTTCGCCAACGTACGGGAGATCACCCCGATCATCGCGGCGGTCGCGCTCGCCGCCCAGGTCGGCTCGGCCTTCACCGCCGAGCTCGGCGCGATGCGCATCTCCGAGGAGATCGACGCGCTGGAGGTGATGGCCATCAACGCGTTCACGTACCTGATCTGCACCCGCGTGGTGGCCGCGCTGATCGCGCTGATCCCGGTCTACCTGATCGCGCTGTTCGCGAGCTTCTTCGCCACCCGGCTGATGTGCACGGTCCTGTTCGGCATGTCGCCGGGCGTCTACGACTACTACTTCTATCTCGGCCTGCCGGTGATCGACATCTTCTACAGCGTGGTCAAGGTGGTCGTCTTCGCCTTCGCCGTGGTCAGCATCCACTGCTACCACGGGTTCAACGCCACCGGAGGCCCGGTCGGCGTGGGGGTCGCGGCCGGGCGGGCCATCCGGCAGTCGATCGTCACCGTCGTCGTGCTCAACCTGCTGCTGTCGTACCTGTTCTGGGGCGGCGGCGGCAGCCTGAGGCTGACCGGATGAGCCCGGCGGCGTCCCGGGGCGAGGTGTCGCCGCCGGTCCGGCTGGCGGTCTCGATCGCCGTGCTGCTGGTCCTGGGACTGCTCGCCGCCCTGGTGGTGCGCGGCGCGACGCAGGTGAGCGGCACCCGGCTGAGCGCGGTGTTCCCGCGGGCGGGCCAGGGCCTCGACCCCAACTCCCCCGTCAAGATCCGCGGTGTCACGGTGGGCGGGGTCGCCTCCGTCACCCTGGACCGGCGCGGCCGGGCCGTGGTCGCGCTGCACGTCGACCCCGGGTTCCGGGTGCCGCGGAGCGTCACCGCCACGATCGAGCCGAGCTCGGTCTTCGGCCCCAAGTACGTCAACCTGGTCCCCGGCCCCGGCGAGCGGGCCGGCCCCTACCTGGCCGACGGCGCCGTCATCACCAGGACCGAGGCCCCCTCGGACCTGTCCGACATCCTGGCCGACGCCCACGAGGGGCTCGGCGCGGTCGACCCGCGGGACGTCACCGTCATCGCGCACACCCTGGGCAGGGGCCTGGACGGCAAGGGCCCGCGACTGCGCGACATCGTCGACGACACCGGGAAGGTCGTCGAGGTGGCGCACCGGCGGCGGGAGGAGTTCCGGCGCTTCATCGCCGACGCCGGGGACCTCGCCACGGCGCTGTCCGGCAGGGGCGACGAGCTGGTCGCGATCTCCGCCGACGCGAACGCCGTCACCCCCGGCCTGCTGAAACGGGCCGGCCGGGTGCGCGCCCTGCTCGGGGAGCTCGACGACGTCTCCCACCTGACCGCGCACGGGCTGCGCGCCCACCGCCGCGACATCAGGGCGGCGGGCACCTCCGCCGAGCGCGTCGTCTCCCTGCTGTACGCCCAGCTCGGCGTCGCCGGGACCGGCGTACGAGGGCTGAACGCCATCTTCCCGGTGGTCAATGACCTGGTCTCCGGCCGCGGCCCGGACGGCGCGAACCAGATCAAGATGGAGGCGTTCGTCGCGACCGACGTGTGCGAGCTCATCGTCGGCGCCTGCGGCCCCGCGAACGGCCGGTGAGGCGCGTGGCCGGATCGGCGGACAGGACGCGGCGCCGCTGGACGCTGGCCAAGTTCGCCGTGTTCCTGCTGGTGACGGGCACGCTGATCGTGCTCATCGGCGCCCAGATCGCCCGGGTGAGCGTGGGTGAGACCTACCGCCTCGTCGCGGTCTTCGACGACGTCTCCGGCCTGCGCCCCGGGGACCAGGTGAAGATCGCGGGCGCGCCCGTCGGGCAGGTCGAGACGATCGAGGTCGTCGCCGGCCGGGCCCGGGTCACGCTCGGCGTACGGACGGACGTGCGGGTGCCCTCCGACAGCGCGGCCTCGATCCGCTGGCGCGACACGGTCGGGCAGCGGGTCGTCTACCTGGAGCCGGGCACCGCCGGGGACATGCTCGCCGACGGCGCCCGCGTGGCGCGGACGACCTCGGTCGTGGACATCGGCGAGCTCGTCGGCGACCTCGGCCCGCTCACCCGCAGCCTCGACCCCGAGCAGATCAACCGGCTGCTGACCGCGGCCGGTGAGGCACTGGACGGCAACCAGGAGAACATCCCCCGCCTGGTCGACGACCTCGGCCGGCTGACCGGCACGGTCGCCGAACGCAGGAAGATCATCCAGGGACTGCTGGAGGACTACGCCACCGTAACCGGCGTCGTCGCCCGCAGGGACCGGCAGATCGCCCGCCTGGTCGACAACCTCGTCGCGCTGACCGGCGCGTTCGCCCGCAACCGCGAACTGGTCGACGACGCCCTGGTGGAGCTCTCGGCGAGCGCGCGGACCGGCGACCGGGTGCTCGGCGCGAACGCCCGGGAGCTGGGACGGGTGGTGCAGCGCCTGACCGGCCTCACCGGCGGCGTCCGGCGCAACATCGCCGGCGTCGAGCGGCTGCTGGGCACGCTCACCCCGCCGCTGCGCCGCTCGTTCCAGGTGACCGGCCGGGGGCACTTCGTCACCACGGCAGTGCCCTGCCTGGCGCTGGGGCCGCTGCCGTGCCCCTACCCGATGGACTCCCCGCCGCCGTTGCGCGGCGGCCTGCGGCTCACCGACACCGGCGACCTGCGCCGGGTCCTGGTGGGGTCGTGATGGGGTCGTGATGGCGCTCAGGTCGTTCCGCGACCGGAACCGGACCGTCGTCGGCCTGGTCTCGATGACGGTCCTGGCCACCGTGCTCGTCGTCACCTTCCTGATCGGCAACCTGGGGGTGTTCGAGGGCGGCTACACGATGTCGGCGGTGCTGCCGGACTCGGCCGGGCTGAGATCCGGCAACGACGTCCGGGTGGCGGGAGTGGCGGTCGGCAAGGTCACCGGCGTGCGCGCCGACTACGCGCGCGGGCACGTCGTGGTGACCTGGAAGGTCGACGACGGGATCAGGCTCGGTCCCGGGACCAGGGCCGAGATCACCCTGTCCAACCTGCTGGGCGGACGCTACGTCAGGCTCACCGGGCCGGTCGTCCGCCCGTACATGGACGAGCTGCCCGAGGAGCGGCGGGTGATCCCGATGGCGCGGACGAGCACCCCGGTGCTCGTCACCGACGCGCTCAAGGACGCCACCCGGCTGGCGCAGCGGCTCGACACCGAGGCCGTCGACAGGCTGCTGCGCGAGCTGGCGGAGCTCAAGCCCGCCAGGGAGGGCCGGGTCGCCAAGCTCCTGGACGACATCGGCGAGCTGTCGGAGATCATCGGTGAGAGCGAGCCGGAGCTGCGACGGCTGCTGGAGAACGGCAACAAGATCATGGACGTGCTGGAGGAGAAGGACGCGCAGCTCGGCCGGCTGATCGACTCCATCGAGATCCTGCTCGACGAGCTGCGCACGCGCCGCGACGAGCTGCGGACCCTGCTGGGAGACGGCAGCGACCTGGTCGGCGGCATCACCACCCTCGTCACCCGGCACGAGAGGGACCTGATCAGGGTGGTCGACGACGTGACCGCCGTGGCCGGGCGTCTCGACTCCACCAGCGGCCGGAACCTCAACGCGGTCCTCGCCTGGGTCGGCCCCACCTTCTCGGGGCTGGCCAGGGCGGGCGGCCAGGGGCCGTGGGTCGAGGCCATCGCCACCGGGCTGGGACCGATCGACCCCGAGGTCCTCGGCGCCATCCGCAGGGACGGGAAGAAGCGGTGACACCACACGGGACGCGACACGGATCGCCGGACGGGACGTCGTACGAAGCGGCACGCGGGACGCGGGACGGATCGCCGGACGGGACGGGGCTCCGGTCGTCACGAGGCGCGGGGCGCGCGTTTCCTCGTCCATGGTTCCGAAAGGCGCGCGCCAGGGTGGTCGCCGTGCTGCTCGCGGGGACGCTGACGTTCTGCGCCGGGGGGTGCTCGGTGCTGCCGGGCGGACCGGCCCCGTACCGGCTGACCGTTCACTTCGCGGCCGTGCCCTCGCTGTACGAGCAGGCGAAGGTCAAGGTGCTGGGCATGGACGCGGGGACGGTGGAGCGGCTCACCGTCGAGGGCGACAGGGTCAGGGCCGACCTGCTGATCGACGGGGAGGTGCCGCTGCCCGCCGGCGTCAACGCCGTGGTGGCCGCGCAGAACACGCTGGGCGAGCGGAACGTGGTGCTCCACCCGCCGTGGACGCCCGGCACGCCCAGGATCGCGCCCGGCGCGGTGATCCCGACGGAGCGGACCGACCTGCCGGTGGAGATCGACGACGCCCTGGAGGCGTTCACCACGCTCACCGACGCCCTCGACACCGACCGGATGGGAGAGGTGGCCGGGAACCTCGCCGACACGGTCAGGGGCCGTGGCGAGCAGATCAACCGCGCGCTCGGCGACGCCGCCTCCCTGACCCGTACCCTCGCCGGGCAGGACGAGCAGCTCATCGAGCTGGCCGAGGGGCTCAACCGGATCGCCTCCGGCCTCAACCGCCGCGAGGCGCAGGTGAAGACCACGATCGACGCCTTCGCCGAGGCCAGTGCCGCCCTCGCCGAGGAGCGGCGGAGGATGAAGAGCTTCGTCACCGGCCTCGCGGACCTCGTCCGGCGAGGTGACGTGCTGATCGAGGCCTACCAGGAGCGGCTGCCCCGGGGGGTGGCCAACCTCGCCGAGCTGGTGCTGACCCTCAAGGTCAACAGCCGGTCGGCGGCCGACGCCCTCACGGGCGCCCGGAGGTTCACCGACAACCTGATCATGTCGTGGGACCGGGAGCACCACCTGCTGAAGATCCGCCTGGTGCTCAACGCCATGACCCGGGCCTGGCTGGCCCCGCTGTTCGACTCGCTCGGCCTGGGCCGAGTGCCGTGCCTGCCGGGAGAGCTGAGCAACTGCCCGTGGCAGCGCACCGGGAGGAGCCGCTGATGGGCGCGGGGAGCCGGGAACGGCGGGACGGGCACCGGGGGGCCGGGCGGCGTGGAACCGTGCAACCGGAGATCCGGGAGCGGCGGGACGGCCCTCCGGGGCCCGGACAGCGGGGAACCGTGCAACCGGAGATCCGGGAGTGGCGGGGCAGGCGCCGGGGCGGGAGGTGGACGCGCGGGGTGGCCGCCCTGACCGTGCTCTGCCTGAGCGCGGCGTGCAGCCTGCAGACGATGGGCGCGCCGACCGGCGAGCTCACCCTGACCGCGACCTTCGACGACGTGCAGAGCCTGGTGGCCGGGCACAGCGTGCAGGTGGCCGACGTGCGGGTGGGCAGCGTCACCGACATCCGGCTGGACGGGTACCGCGCCCGGGTCACCATGTCGATCGAGGACGGCAACCGGGTGCCCGAGGGCACCGCCGCCGTCGTCGCCAAGACCTCGATCCTCGGTGAGAACTACGTCGAGCTGGACCTGCCGGAGGGCAGGGACATGACCACCGGGCCGTTCCTCCGCGACGGCGCGACGATCGCCGTGACGTCGGTGAAGCCCGACATCGAGCAGGTCACCGCCCGGGCCGGGCCGCTCGTCGACGCGCTGGGCGCCCAGGACGTGAACGCCGTCCTGGACGCGCTGGCGACCGGCGTCGGCGGCAGGGGCGAGGACCTGAACCGGCTGCTGCGGCAGACGAGCGACGTCACCGCCGCCTACGCGCGGTCGCGCGAGGACCTGGCGCGCACCATCGACGGCCTGGCCGAGCTCGGTGACGAACTGGCCGAGGGCACCGCCGAGCTGGACCGGCTGCCCGGCACGCTCGCCGACGCGACCGCCCGGCTGAACCACGGACGCGGGCACGTGAAGAAGACCCTCCGGGAGCTCACCGCGCTGGCCCGCGAGGTCAACGACACGCTCTACCCCCGGCACGGGGCCCGGCTCCGTACCCTGCTGCGCGAGCTCGACGCGGTCTCCGCCTCGATGGTCCGCGGCGGGGAGGACCTCAAGACGCTGGTCGGCCGGGTCCAGAGGTTCATGGACCTGCCGCCGATCGTCGTGAACGGCCAGTTGCTGATCTTCGTGTGGCTCAAGGGGCTGCTGCTGCCCAAACCGAGGAAGAGCGAGCGTCCCCGCCTGCCCAACTCCGCGGACGACTTCCGCCTGCTGCTGGAGCCGCCGCGATGAAACGCCGTATCTGGATCAACCTCGGCTTCTTCGCGCTGCTCGGCGTCGTGATGACCGTGTGGGCGTTCACCACCATCATCAAGCTGGACGTCATCGAGCGGCCGTACCGGATCAGTGCCGAGTTCGTCTCCTCCCCCGGACTGGTGGAGGGGTTCGACGTGGCCTACCTCGGCGTGCGGGTCGGCCGGATCGACGGGGTGCGGCTGGCACCGGGCAGGATCGTGGTCGCGCTCGACATCGACCGGGGCGTGTCGCTGCCGCGCGGCCTCACCGCCGAGGTCCGCCGCAAGTCCGCCATCGGCGAGCCGTACGTGGAGCTCTCCCCGCCCCGGGAAGGGGCCGGGAGCGTCCCCCTCGCCGCGGGGTCCACCATCCCGCTGGCCGGTACCTCGGTGCCGCTCGACTACCGCAGGCTCTTCGACGGCGTCGGCAAACTGCTCAACGCGGTCCCGCCGCAGGACGCCCGGACCATCGTGCACGAGCTGGCGACCGGCCTGGACGGACGGACCGGTTCGATCCGGGAGATCGTCGACAACGCGCACGATCTCACCGAAACCCTCGCCGACAACGCCGACCTGCTCGACGAGCTGTCGGTACGGCTCACCCGGCTCACCGGCACCCTGGCGGGCAGGCGGGAGAAGCTGGCCGAGGGGGTCGACGACCTGGCGGACGTCACCCGGGCGGTCCGGGAGTCGCGCGGGCGGCTGAACGCCTTCATCGACCACGGGCCGGGGTTCTTCCGGCAGGTCGGCCACCTGCTCACCACCGCCCGTCCCGGCCTGTCGTGCGCGCTGACCGCCGCGGGCACCAGGCCCGGCACGCTGTTCACCGCCGCCACCCGCGACAACGTCGGCCGCCTGCTGCGCAACGTGCCCACCGCCCAGGCCCTGCTCGCCGACGTGACCGACCGGCGGGCCGACGGCGTGTACGGCAAGGCCACGTTCGTCTTCAGCGTCCCGGGCGGCCCCCGGGTCCCGCAGGAGTACCGGGGCCCGCTGGCTCCCCCGGCGATCCCCGCGCTCCGCGCCTGTCCCAGGGGGCCGGGGAGCCGGGTGTCGGCCGGTGAGGACGAGAGGGCACCCGCCGACGGGGCCGGCACCGACGCCGGCACCGGCGCGGATTCCGGCGGGACCGACGGGACCGGCGCCGAGGGGACGTCCGGGCCGGACGGGTCGACGCCGGAGCCCGGGAACGGCGAGAACGACGAGTACGGCCAGGACGGCCAGGACGGCCAGGACGGCCAGGACTCAGCGGCGGCCGGAGAGAGCGGGACGCCCGGGACTGCCCGGGACCCCGGCGGGACCCCGGCCTTCAGGCAGGACACGACCCCCTTCATCGTCGCGATCTTCGTCGCCGTCGTCCTCTCCGGCGGTGTGCTCGGCTGGATCGCCGTCGGCCGTACCTCTCGCCGCCGCGGACAGGAGTAACCCGTGAGTCCCAGACCCCACCCCTCGGAACGACTCCGGCGCACCCCCGTGGAGGACGCCCCGCCGTCCCCCGCCCCGGACGGACCGGCCGATGCGGCTCCCTTCCCCGGCTCCGGCGCGACTCCCGTCCCGGAATCCGTTGCGACTCCCGTCCCCGAAGCCCCTCCTCCCCTCCCACGACCCGAGACCGTCCCCGATGAGGCGGCGGAGCGGGTCGCGGGCGAGGAACCGGGGGGGACGGCCACCGGCGCACCCGGCCGCACCACCGGCAGGACCCCGACGGCGACGGGCGATGCGGCGGGCCGCCCGCGCAAGGGGACGTGGCGCGGCAGGGTGGCCGGGGCTCTGGCGGCCATGCTGTTCGCGGCGACCGCGACCGTCGCGGTGCTCCAGTGGCAGGCCGCCGATCGGCTCGCCGGGGAGAAGGCCGAGCGGGCGGCGGTGTCGGCGCGGGCGGGCGAGTTCGCCGTGGCGCTGCAGACCTACGACCACGGCGATCTCCAGTCCTACCGTGACCGGGTCTTCGCCATCTCCGGCGAGGACTTCGAGAAGACCTACGACGAGGCCTTCAGCCCCCTGGAGGGCGTGATCACCTCGATGCGGGCCAGCTCGTCCGCCTCGATCCGGGGCGTCTACGTCTCCGACGTCGCCGAGGGCAGGGCGAAGGCGGTCACGGTCGTCGACTCGCAGGTCACCAGTACCGCGGGGACCCGGCGCATGCTCGGCACGTACATGGAACTGGCCCTGATCAGGACGGAGGGCCTGTGGAAGGTGAACGCGGCGACCGTGATGGGCGCGGCCGAGGAGCTGATCACCGACCCGGACGGCGACCCCGTGGAGCCGTCCCCCTCCCCGTCTCCCAGCGGGGGTTCGAGCGGGAAGAAGAGCGGCTGACACCGTCCCTCGTCCCGCCCCGGAACTCCTGCCGCCCCGGCCCCGATCCCACCGGGATTCCCCTTGTCGGTGGACTGCGCTCCGATCAGGTGAAGCGTGACGGCCCGAGGGCGGTCAGCCGTCACCGGCGGGAGCGTCGCCGCCCTCCCGCGTCCGCGAGTCTTCCCGGCCGCGGGCTCCCAGGCCGGGGGTGGGGTCCAGGAACACCTGCACGATCTGCGGGAACCGTTCCTTGAGCGTGCTCTCCACCCGGTCGGCGGCCAGCTCCAGGCTCGCCCCCGTGCTCTCGTCCACGAAGTCGATCCGGGCCGCGACCAGGATCTCGCCGGGGCCCATCATCATGGTCAGCAGCTCCACCACGTTCTCGACCTCGCGCATGGCCCGGATCTCCTCGCCGATCCGTTCGGCGATCGACGCGGGCGCGGCCTGGCCGATCAGCAGCGAGACGTTGGTCCGGATGAGGTTGACCGCGACCCAAAGGAGCAGCAGGCCGATCACCACGGAGGCGACCCCGTCCCAGACGGACGAGCCGGTCAGCTCGGCGGCCAGCAGGCCCGCTGCGGCGATCAGCAGCCCGGCCAGGGCGGCGGCGTCCTCCAGGAGCACGGCCTTCAGCGCGGTGTCGGAGGTCTTGGTGACATAGCGCCGGGGACTCACCGCGTACCGGCGCGCCTCCGCGCGCACCTGCGACAGGGCCCTGAGGAACGAGACCCCCTCAATCACGAACGAGACGGCGAGGACCACGTACGAGAGCGTCAGATCGGTGAGCCTCTCGCCCGCGCCGATCTCGTGGACGCCGTGGGTGATGGAGAACCCGGCCCCGCCGACGAGCGTGGCGAAGGCCGCCATCAGCCCCCAGAAGAACCCCGCCCTGCCGTGCCCGAACGGGTGCCGCGCGTCCGCGGGCTGCCCGCCCCTGCGTACGGCGACGTACAGCAGCGCCTCGGTGACGGTGTCGGCGGCGGAGTGCGCCGCCTCGGACAGCATCGCCGAGGAGCCGCCGATCAGCCCGGCGACCAGTTTGGCGACGGCGATCGCCAGGTTGGCCAGGCCCGCCACGATCACCGTGACCAGGCTCTCCGACGCCGGCCCGGCGCCCGTTCCGCCCGGGTTCGGGCCCGTCCCCGCGTCGGCGCCTGTCGCCGTGTCCTCCACCATGCGGTCACCCTACGCGCGCGCGGTGACCGGCTGGGCGGCGGTACCGGCCGGGGATGGGAGCGGGATGAGAGCAGGTCCCGACATGTCAGGAAGTGGCACTGAGCACACCGCCGGGGCGAGGCCGCGGCCGAGCCGGAGGGAATCCCGTCGCTCCCTGATCGTCGGCCGGAACACCATGTCCGCCACCACGAAAGACCGGCGTCCTGTGAGGTAGATTCTGATCTATGACCGTGAAGCAAGCCTCGTCCGGCGAGCGGAGTGGTCGGTCGGGGGACGGCACCACCGAGGGCGACGGAGCCACCGAGGCCACCGAGGCCGCCGGAGTCACCGAGGCCACCGGAGCCGCGGGCGCGGTGAGCGAGAGGGGTGAGCGATCGGTGGACGACGAGGAGGTCCACTGGCTGTCCCCGATCGAGCAACGCGCCTGGCGCGCGCATCTGGCCGCGCACAAACTCCTCGAACACCGCCTCGATCGAGAGCTTCAGCCCTTCGGGCTCTCGTTGAACGACTACGAGATCCTGGTGAACCTGTCGGAGATCACCGATCGCCGCATGCGGATGAGCGATCTGGCCGAGGCCACCATCCAGTCCCGCAGCCGCCTGTCCCACCAGATCTCCCGGATGGAGAGCGCCGGCCTGGTCACCAGGGAGACGTGCACCGACGACCGGCGCGGCACCTTCGCCGTCCTCACCGAACACGGCTGGGCCACCATCCAGAAGGTCGCGCCGCACCACGTGGGCAGCGTGCGCCGGCACTTCATCGACCTGCTCACCGACGACCAGCTGGTCGAGCTGGAGACGGCGTACGCGCCGGTGGTCAAGCACCTGAAGGGCATTCGCTGACGCGAAACCGATACCTCCCGTTCTTCGACGGCAGGCCGGACGGTGGCTACGATCCGGCCATGTCTGCTCGCCGGATCCTCATCGCCGCGGTGCTCGCCGCGCTCGCCCTGGTCACCGCATGCAGCGGGGGAGGCGGAGCCGGCGCTACGGCGGCGCCCCTCCCCGGCGGCACCGAACTGCTCACGAAGTCCGCGGAGGCGGCACGCGCCGCGAAGTCCCTCACCTTCTCCATGGAGACCGAGGGCACACCGCCGGTGCAGGTCAAGAAGGCCTCCGGCCGTCTCACCGCGACCGGTGACGCCGACGGCACCATCCAGGTCGACGTGCTGGGCAGCCTGCAGGAGATCACCTTCGTGCTGATCGGGGAGACCGTCCACTTCAAGGGCGTGACCGGTGGCTTCCAGAAGATGTCGCGGAGCCAGCTCGCGTCGATCTACGACCCGTCCGCCATCCTCGACCCCGAGCGGGGTGTCGTGCGGTTGCTGACCACGGCCGTGAACCCGAGGACCCAGGCGGTCGAGACCCTGGACGGCGCCGAGACCTACCGGGTCACCGCCACCCTCTCCCAGCCGGTGCTCGCCACGATGGTGCCCGGGATCGCGCAGAACGTCGACGCCACGCTCTGGACGGACAGGGCCACCGGCCGCCTGCTCAAGGCGGACCTGCCGCTGACCGGCGGCAAGGTGATCGTGACCTTCGGCGACTACGACGCGCCGGTCCAGATCACCGCCCCGGCGGAGTGACGGTGTCGCGCTCCGGCCCCGGGGACGGCCCGGCGGACGGCTCCCCCGCCCCCGGCCCGATCGGCGGCGACCTCCCCGGCGACGGTCTCCCCGGAGGCTCACCGAAAAGCTCGTCGAGAAGCCCGCTGAGAAGCCCGCCGGACGGCCCCGCGGCCAGGCGGCGGGTCGCCCTCGGCGTCGGCGGCACCGCCGTGCTGCTGGCCGCCCTGGACGCCTACGTCGTGGTCACCGTCCTCGTCGACATCGCCAGGGACGTCGACGTCCCGCTCAACCACCTGGAGCGGGCCACCCCGATCGTCACCGGCTTCCTGCTCGGCTACATCGCGGCGATGCCCCTGCTCGGCAGCCTCTCCGACCGGTACGGCAGGCGTCCCCTCATCCAGCTCTGCCTGGCGGGATTCGCCGTGGGCTCGGTCGTCACGGCGCTGGGCGAGAGCGTGCCCTGGCTGGTCGCCGGGCGCGCCCTGCAGGGCATCGCGGGCGGTGCGCTGCTGCCGATCACCATGGCCCTGATCGGGGACCTGTGGGACGAGGACGAGCGTCCGGTGGCGCTCGGCGTGGTGGGGTCGGCCCAGGAGCTCGGCAGCGTGCTGGGCCCGCTGTACGGGGCGGCGCTGGCCGCCCTGGTCCCGGCCACCCTCCAGCTCGGCGGCGTGCAGCTCGGCGGCTGGCGGTCGATCTTCTGGCTGAACCTGCCGCTGGTGGCCCTGGCCGCGATCGCCGTACAGCGATCGGTGCCGCCACCCGCCCGCGACCGCGCCCGTCGTGAAGCCCCCGGCGACCACGCCGGTCGTGAAGGCCGTGGCGCGCGCGTCGACGTCGTCGGCGGCCTGCTGCTCGCGCTCGCGCTGGGACTGCTGGTGGCCGGCCTGTACAACCCCGACCCCGGCGGGGCGGTCCTGCCGCCCTGGGGCCTGCCCTGCGTCGTGGCCGGGGTGGTGGCCGGTGTCGCGTTCGTCGGCTGGGAGTCACGCGCCCGGACCCGGCTGATCGACCTGACCGGGGCGCTGCGCGGCCCGTTCTTCGCCACGCTCGGGGTCTCCTTCGTGACCGGCGCGGCGCTGCTGGTCACCCTGGTCGACGTGCAGCTGTCGGCGCAGACGCTGCTGAACCTGCCCGCCCTCGACGGCGCCCTGGTGCTCTCGCGCTTCCTGATCGCGCTCTCCGTCGCCGCCGTGACCGGCGGGTTCCTGTCACGCCGCTACGGCGAGCGCGCGGTGTGCGTGGCCGGGCTGGTCGTGGCCACCGTCGCGTACGTGCGGATCGGCCAGTGGCCGCTGGACCTGGCGTCGGCCGGGTACCGGATGGACGCCGACCTCGTCCTGGCCGGTCTGGGCCTCGGCGTGGTGATCGCCCCGCTCTCCTCGGCGGTGCTGCGCGCCGTCCCCGCCGCCCAGCACGGGGTGGCCTCGGCGGCGGTGGTCGTGGCCCGGATGATGGGCATGCTGCTCGGCGTCGCGGCCCTGTCGGCGTGGGGTTTCCACCGCTTCCAGTCCCTCACCGCCGACCTCGACACCCCCCTGCCGTTCGGGGTGGACCCGGTCGTGTACGCCACCCGGCTGGCCGACTACCAGGGCGCGATCAGGAAGGCGCTGCACACCGAGTACAGCGAGATCTTCCTGCTCACCGCCGTCCTGTGCGGGGTGGGCGCGCTGGTCGCGCTGCTGCTGCCGCGCGCCTCCTCCACCGCGGCCGCGAACCGCCCCCCGGCCCCGGCCTCCGGGGACGGTCAGGAGAAGTAGCGCAGCCACACGTACCCCCACGCCATGAACGTGCTCAGCGCCGTCACCACGATCCCGTACCTGGTGAACTGCCAGAAGCTGATCGGGTGCCCGGTCCGCGCCGCGATCCCGATCGCGACCACGTTCGCACTGGCCGCCACCGCGGTGCCGTTGCCGCCGAAGTCGGCGCCCAGCGCGAACGACCACCACAGCGCCTGCCCGGTCGCCGCGTCGGGGGCCTGCGCCACGATCCCCTCGACGACCGGCGCCATCGTCGCGACGTACGGGATGTTGTCGAAGAACGCCCCGAGCACGCTGGAGCCGAACAGCAGCGCCGTCGCCGCGAGGAAGTAGTCGTCGCCCAGCGCCTCGACGGCCCACGTGCCCGCCGTGGCGATCACGCCCGTCTCGACCAGCCCGGCGACCATCACGAACAGTCCCGCGAAGAACACCAGCGTCGGCCACTCGACCTCGGGCAGCACCTCCGACACCGGCAGCCGCGACAGCAGGAGCATCACCCCCGCCCCCACGAGGGCCACGATGGACGGTTCGATGTGCAGCACCGCGTGCAGCCCGAACCCGGCCACCACGCCCGCGAGCACCACCAGGCACCGCACGAGCAGGCGGGGATCGGTGATCGCCCTGCGCTCCTGCAGGGCCATCACCGAGGCGACGTGCTCGGGGTTGTACCGGAACGACTTCCTGAACAGCACCCTGGTCAGCAGGACGAACACCACGAAGACGACGACCACGATCGGCGCCATGTGCACCAGGAAGTCGTTGAACGTGAGCCCCGCCCTGCTGCCGATGATGATGTTGGGCGGGTCCCCGATGAGGGTCGCCGCGCCGCCGATGTTGGAGGCCAGCACCTCCGCGATCAGGTACGGCTGGGCCGGGATGCGCAACCGGTCGCACACCACCACCGTGACCGGCGCCACCAGCATGATCGTGGTGACGTTGTCGAGGAAGGGCGAGGCGATGGCGGTGATCACCATCAGCATGACCATGAGCCGGTAGGGATCGCCCTTCGACCGCTTGGCCGCCCAGATCGCCAGGTAGTCGAAGACACCCGTCTGCTTGATGATCCCCACGATGATCATCATTCCGAGCAGCAGGAAGATGACGTTCCAGTCGATGCCCTCGTGCTCGGAGAAGAACACCTCCGAGCCCGGTATCAGCCCGAGGACCGCCATCGCGCCCGCGGCGACAAGGACCACCTTGACCTTGTCCACCTTCTCGGTGGCGATGAAGTAGAACGCGACCAGGAAGATCGTCAGAGCGAGCAGGGCGCTCAATGCTCACCGAGGCCGAACACGGCCAGGCTGGTCAGGAGCCGCTCCAGGGTGATCGCCCCGATCAGGGAGGCGTCGCGGTCCACCACGGCCACGATCGGGCTGCGCGCCCTGGCCATCAGGGCCGCCACCTCCAGCAGGTTCGCCCCCCCGGGGACGACCACCGGCCTGGCGGAGTCGCGGGGCAGGCAGTCGCCGATCGTCCGGTTGCCGAGGTCCTGCCAGAACTGGTCGGCGTAGGCCTCGTCGATGGTCCTGGCCAGCGCGGGGTCCTCCTGGTAGGACCCGGGTACGGCCAGCCGCAGCACCTGGGTGCCGGGCAGCACCAGCCGGGGCCGCGAGAGATCGTCCACGATGATGAGCCCCGGAAGGCGGCCGATCACCATGATCCGTACGGCCTTCGCGACGGAGTCACGCGTGGTGACCGTCGGGAGGCTGACCGCGATGTCCCGCGCTTGCATGGCACCTTCCCATCGGGTGAGGTGGCGTACCGCGGACGGTGTGCTCACGACGCCTCCCTTGCGATCTCTGCGTAGTGCGCGGTCCGCCTGGCGTGTGCGGTCCTCGTGATGACGGCCATCCGCCGTTCGAGGGTGGCGAGCCTGTCGTCCACCGACCGGCTCTGCAGGACCCGGGCGAGCTGGTCGGCCTCGTCCCGCTCCAGGGGGATGCTCTGCGACGGCTCGTCACCCTGGCCGTACACCAGGAGCCGCCTGAGGCCCTCGCGCTCGACCAGGACGGCCAGGCCCTGGCCTTCCCGGGTGGCGAAGTGGACCAGGGTCCCCGTGCCTGGCACGGTCGTACGCGTGACGTCCATATCGATGATCACTTCCTTCCACTCGGGGCCCAGGTCATGACGCGAGCCGCTCCGCCCAGCGGATCAGGTCCTTCCGGCGCCGCCCCTTGACGGGGGTGAGCGTCACGAGCGTCACCTCCACCCCCCAGCGGAGGGTCCCGTCGCCGGAGCATCGGCGAAGATCGACCCCCCTGGACAGGCGGGACAGGTCGCGTCGTCCCACCTGGGCGCGGATCTCCGCCTCGACGGCGGCCAGGACCGCGGCCCCCGGCGCACCCGGGTAGGAGGCGTGTGCCTCCGGGTCGGTGACGGCGGTCCTCGCCGCCGCGTTCACAGTGATCGTGACGCCGTCACGGGTGACGGCGTCCAGCCACAGAACTCCGACATCGCTCGTGCCCATCGCCCTCTCCGCCTTCCGGTGTTCGGGGTCCTCCCATTCCATCGGCCGCACCTCCTGGCGACCATCGGGTCCAGCACCCATCTACGCGCGGGTGGAACCCGCAGGGACGGGCAGGAGAAGATGGGTGGCACCCCGCATGGACACACCGGCGGGGCCGACGGGA
Source organism: Streptosporangium sp. DT93 (assembly GCF_049844535.1). Lineage (NCBI taxonomy): Bacteria > Bacillati > Actinomycetota > Actinomycetes > Streptosporangiales > Streptosporangiaceae > Streptosporangium > Streptosporangium sp. DT93. The sequence continues at coordinate 119,676 of NZ_JBNCLF010000008.1, read as the reverse complement.
AGCTGGTGGGATGACAGAGCGCACCCAGCGGGGAGCAGGAGCGCGCAGTCCGGGGCGGATCCTGTTCCGGCGGTTGTTCGCGATCAACGGGCTGGTCTTCGCGGTCGGCACCCTGGTGCTCGCCCTCTCCCCCGCGACCGTCTCCTCGCCGGTGCTCCTGGCCGAGATACCGGTGCTGACGATCGGCCTGGCGCTGATGCTGGCGGCCAACGCCGTGCTCCTGCGCACCGGCCTGGCCCCGCTCGACGCGCTCACGACGCTGATGCAGCGGGTGGACCTGCTGCACCCCCACGACCGGCTGCCCAGCGGCGGCAACCGCGACCTGGACCACCTGATCGACACCTTCAACGCGATGCTGGACCGCCTGGAGGCCGAGCGCAGCGCCAGCAGCGCCCACGCCCTGGCCGCCCAGGAGGGCGAGCGGCGCCGCATCGCCCGCGAGCTGCACGACGAGATCGGCCAGAGCCTCACCGTGGTCCTGCTGAACCTCAAGCACGTCGCCGACCGGGCACCCGCGGATCTGCGCGAGGAGCTCCACGGGGTGCAGGAGAGCGTCCGCGCGAGCCTGGACGAGGTGGGGCAGGTCGCCCGCCGCCTGCGCCCGGGCGTCCTGGAGGATCTCGGCCTGCACAGCGCCCTCAACGCCCTGAGCGCCGACTTCTCCCAGGGCAGCGCGGTTCCCGTGACGCGCAGGATCGACACCGACCTGCCGTCGCTGAGCCAGGACGTCGAGCTGGTCCTCTACCGCATCGCCCAGGAGGGCCTGACCAACGCGGCCAGGCACGCCGGGGCCTCCCGCGTCGAGCTGTCGCTGACCGCCCGGCCCCGCGGCCTGGAACTGCGCATCACCGACGACGGCCGGGGCGGCGCGACCGAGGAGGGGGCGGGGATGCGCGGGATGCGGGAGCGCGCCCTGCTCATCGGCGCCCGCCTGAGCGTGGTCTCACCGCCGGGCGGCGGCACCGACGTCCGCCTGGTAGTACCGGCCGGCACCGGGAAGGCCCCGTGAGCCCCGTGAGCCCCGCGCACCCGGCGCCCCCCACCAGGATCCTGCTGGCCGACGACCACGCGCTGGTGCGCCGCGGGGTGCGGCTGATCCTGGACTCCGAGCCGGACCTGACCGTGGTGGCCGAGGCCTCCAACGGTGCCGAGGCGGTGGAGGCGGCCGTGCCCGGAGAGGTCGACCTGGCGATCCTCGACATCGCGATGCCCCGCATGACCGGCCTGCAGGCGGCCAGGGAGATCTCCCGGCGGGCCCCGGGGATCCGGCTGCTGATCCTGTCGATGTACGACAACGAGCAGTACTTCTTCGAGGCGCTCAAGGCCGGGGCGTCGGGCTACGTGCTGAAGTCGGTGGCCGACCGCGACCTGCTGGAGGCGTGCAGGGCGGCCATGCGCGGCGAGCCGTTCCTGTACCCGGGGGCCGTGACCGCCCTGATCCGGCACTATCTCCAGCGCGACAGGCTGGGACAGGACATCCCGGACAGCATCCTGACCCCGCGCGAGGAGGAGGTCGTCAAGCTGATCGCCGAGGGCAACCCGGCCAAGCGGATCGCCGAGATCCTGTTCATCAGCGTGAAGACCGTCGACCGGCACCGCGCCAACATCCTGCAGAAGCTCGGCATGCGCGACCGTCTCGACCTCACCCGGTACGCCATCCGGGCGGGCCTCATCGAGCCCTGACAGACCCGGAACGGGAAGCGACGGCCGCAGGCTCCGAAAGATCCAGGGAGGGAAGCCACGGCCCGAGGGACCCGCCATGCTCGAAAGCCGGGAGGAACCCTGGCCGAAGGCCCTGACAGGCCCGGAGCGGAAAGCCGTGGCCGGAGACCTGAAAGGAAGAACGGACGACCCGGCACGGGGCCGGGTCGTCCGCGAGAAGGGCCTCTACTACTTCTTCTTCTGCCCCTGGCGCTTCTCCCGGATCTTCATGGTGACCTCGATGGGCGAGCCGGCGAAGCCGAACTCCTCGCGGATCCGGCGCTCGATGAAGCGGCGGTAGGTCTCCTCCAGGAAGCCCGAGGTGAACAGCACGAACTTCGGCGGCTCCGTCGACGCCTGGGTGGCGAAGAGGATCTTGGGCTGCTTGCCGCTGCGGACCGGCGGCGGGGTGGCCGCGACCAGGTCGGTCAGGAAGGCGTTCAGGCGGGCCGTGGGCACCCGGGTCGACCAGGAGTCGAGCGCCTTCTCGATCGCCGGGACGATCCGGTCGACGTGCCAGCCGTTCCTGGCGGAGATGTTGATCCGCAGCGCCCACGGCACGCGGACGAGCTGACGGTCGATCTCCTTCTCCAGGTAGTAGCGGCGGTCCTCGTCCAGCAGGTCCCACTTGTTGAACGCCACGACCATGCACCGGCCGGACTCGATCACCAGCGAGATGATCCGCAGGTCCTGCTCGGTCAGCACCTCGCTGGCGTCGATGAGCACCACCGCGATCTCCGAGCGCTCCAGGGCTCCCCGGGTACGCATGCTCGCGTAGAAGTCGGCGCCCTTGAGCTCGCGGTCGCGCCGCCGGATGCCGGCGGTGTCGATGAACCGCCAGGTCTTGCCGCCGAGCTCGATCAGCTCGTCGACCGGGTCGCGGGTGGTGCCCGCCATCGGGTCGACCAGCACGCGTTCGGAGCCGGCCAGCTTGTTCAGCAGCGAGGACTTGCCCACGTTCGGCTTGCCGACCAGGGCGACCCGGCGCGGGCCGCGTTCGGGGCCGAAGCGCTGCTCGGGCGTCTCGGGCAGCTTCTCCAGGATCACGTCCAGCAGGTCGCCGCTGGAGCGGCCGTGCAGCGCCGAGACGGGCTGCGGCTCCCCCAGGCCCAGGGACCAGAGGCCGGCGGCCTCCAGCTCCATCTGCTGGTTGTCGACCTTGTTGGCGGCGAGGATGACCGGCTTGCCGGACCCGCGCAGCACGTGGCCGACGATCTCGTCCGCGTCGGTCACGCCCACGACGGCGTCCACCACGAACAGGATCACGTCGGCCAGCTCGGCGGCCACCTGCGCCTGCTCGGCGATCTTCAGCGCCATGCCGGTCGCGTCCGGGTCCCAGCCTCCGGTGTCGACCACCGTGAAGCGGCGTCCCCGCCAGGTGGCGTCGTAGGTGACGCGGTCGCGGGTCACCCCGGGCACGTCCTCCACGACCGCCTCGCGGCGGCCGATGATCCGGTTGACCAGGGTGGACTTGCCCACGTTGGGGCGGCCCACCACGGCCACGACCGGTTGCGGGGCGTTGTCGAACTCCTCGTCCCCGCCGTCCCCGTCGTACCGGTCGTTCCCCGAGCTTCCTTCGGTCCCCGGATCGGCGAGCTCCGCGTCGATCCAGCCGTTGTCGTCGTCGTATTCCCCGGTCACGCCTTTTCCTTAATCACACGCAGTATTTCGGCGACGACCTCTTCGAGGTTCAGCGCCGTGGTGTCGAGTTCGACGGCGTCGGCCGCCTTGGCCAGCGGGTCCGTCGCGCGGGTCGAGTCGAGGGTGTCGCGGCGGGCCATCGCGGTCCGCTGCGCCTCCACCGTGGTCCCGGCCAGCTCCGCCGTACGGCGCAGCGCCCTGGCGTCCGCGCTCGCGGTCAGGTAGATCTTGACGGCGGCGCCGGGCGCCACGACCGTGCCGATGTCACGGCCCTCGACGACGATGCCGCCCGCGCCGATGATCTCACGCTGTTCGGCCACCAGGCGGCGCCGTACCTCGGGCACCGCGCTGACCGCCGAGACGGCCGCGGTGACCTCCGCGGTACGGATCGGCGCGGCGGCGTCGACGCCGTCGACCGCCACCCCGGGGGCGTCCGGGTCGGTGCCCAGCGTGAGGACCGGGTCGAGCGCCAGGGAGGCGATCGCGCCCGGGTCGGCGAGGTCCACGCCCCGCTGGAGCATCCACCAGGTGATCCCCCGGTACATCGCCCCGGTATCGAGATAACGCAGCCCAAGGGCCCGCGCCACCCCTCGTGACGCGCTCGACTTGCCCGATCCCGAAGGACCGTCCATGGCGACGACCAGTCCGGTCACGACGCCTCTCCCTTGCAGCCCGCTTCAGTTGTCCGTACGAGGCTACCGGGAGCGGGCGGGGAAGCGCGCATCGAGCGGCCGCCCCCACCCCGTCGTGAGGCGGGGCTCCCTCAGGGAAGGTGCCAGCCGTGGGCGCGCAGGGCCTCGCTCAGCACGGGCACCGCCTCGGGCTGCACCCAGAGCTCAGCGGCGCCCAGCGGCAGGCCCGGGGCGTGCTCCAGGCGCACGTCCTCGATGTTGACGCCCGCCGCCTCGGCCACCTTGAAGAGCCTGGCCAGCTCGCCGGGACGGTCACCGATGATCACCTGAACGACGGAGTAGGCCCGCTGGGGACCGCCGTGCTTGCCGGGGATCCGGCCGGTGCCCGCGACGCCGCGGCGCAGCAGCTCGGTGACGGCCGCCATGGCGGCGGGATCGGCGGCGGCCCGCAGGGAGGCCGCGGCGGCGGCCAGGTCGGCGGCCACCGCCTCCAGCACCTCGGCCACCGGCAGCGCGTTGCCCGACAGGATGCCGGTCCACAGCGCCGGGTCGCCCGCCGCGATGCGGGTCACGTCCCGCACCCCCGGTCCCGCCAGGCCGAGCGCGGAGGACGGGGCGCCCGCGAGGCGGGCGGCCACCGCGGCGGCGGTCACGTGGGGGGCGTGCGAGACGACCGCGACGGCCCGGTCGTGCTCCTCGGCGCCGATCCTGACGGCCTCGCCGCCGCAGAGCTTGACGAGCCCGTACACGGCCTCCAGCGCGTCGGGCGAGGTCTCCTCGGCCGGGCAGAGCGCCCAGGGGCGCCCGAGGAACAGGTCGGCCCGCGCCGCGGCGGGCCCGGAGCGTTCGCGGCCGGCGAGCGGGTGCCCGGCCACGTAGGTCGTCAGGTCGCAGCCGAGACCGGCGGCCTGGGCGAGCGGGAGCACCTTGATGCTGGCCACGTCGGTGTAGAACCGGGCCGCCCCCGCCCTCTGGAGGGCGGCGAGGTGGCCGGCGACGGCCTGCGGCGGAATCGCGATGATCGCGACGTCCACCCGAGTTCTTTCGTCCCACTCCACGCCCGCGCCCAGCTCCCGCGCCAGCCGCAGGGAGGCGGCGTCGCGGTCGGCCAGGTGGACGGCGACGCCCTGCTCGCGCAGGGCCAGGGCGATCGACGTGCCGATCAGCCCGGTGCCGACGACCAGGACGCTCTCCAGGCCGCTCACGCGCGCTCCTCGGCGGTGGTGACGCACGAGGGGGTCACCGGGAGGATCGCCGAGTGCGCCGCCGGGGGGGTCGTCGGGCGGGTCACTGGGCGATGTCCACGCGCAGGGCGACGGCGCCGCGCAGGTAGACGTGCTGGATCTCGTGACGGGGCCGGTCGACGTCGACGTGGGCCATCAGCCGCACCACGCGGGGCAGCGCGCCCGGGACGTCGATCTCGGAGGCGCAGATCAGCGGGACGTCGTGGAAGCCGAGCTTGCGGGCGGCGAGGGCGGGGAACTCGGCGGTGAGGTCGGTCGTGGCCGTGAAGATGACGCTGATCACGTCGTCGGTGGTGATCCTGTTCCGGCTCATCACCTCGGTGACCAGTTCGGTGACGCCGGACAGGATCTCGTCCCGGTCGTTGGCCTCGACCTGGATGGCCCCTCGGATCGCCCGCATCATCGCCGTTCCTCCATATCGACCCACGCCGGACCACCCCGAGGGGTGGTCCGGCGTGTTCTGACTCGCGTATCAGGCAGGTTACAGCCCGACCGCCGCGTAGAGCTCCCCGACCTCGGTGAGGGTCAGCGCGCGCACCGTGCCCGGCTTGAGGCGGCCGAGCTTGACCGGGCCGAACTCGATCCTGGCCAGGTCGATGACCGGGTGGCCGACCTCCTCCAGCATCCGGCGGACGATGTGCTTGCGGCCCTCGTGCAGGACGATCTCGACCAGGGCCTGCTGGCCGTGCTCCTGGACCAGGCCGAAGGAGTCGGCCTTGGCCAGGCCGTCCTCCAGCTCGACGCCCTTCTTCAGGCGGCGGCCGAGGTCGCGCTCGATCCGGCCGGGCACCTTCGCCCAGTACTTCTTCTGCACGCCGTAGCTCGGGTGGGTCAGGCGGTTGGCCAGCTCACCGTCGTTGGTGAGCAGGATCAGTCCCTCGGTCTCGGTGTCGAGACGGCCCACGTGGAACAACCGCTCGGTGCGGTCGGCCACGAAGTCGGCCAGCGAGGGCCGCCCGTCCGGGTCGGACATGGTGCTGACCACGCCGATCGGCTTGTTGATCGCGAGATAGACCAGGTCGGGCATGGTCGGCAGGCGCTTGCCGTCGACGTGGATGACCTGCCTGGCCGGGTCGACGCGGGCGCCGAAGCGGCGTACCACCTGGCCGTCGACGGTCACCCGGCCCTCACCGATCATGTCCTCGCAGGCCCGGCGGCTGGCCACGCCCGCCTGGGCGAGGACCTTCTGCAGCCGGACACCGTCGGGAACCTCGGTGGTGTCGCGCTCGTCGACGTAGTCGCGGTCGAAGAAGTCGGAGTCACGCCTGGGCTGGCGGGCGGTCTTGAAGCGGTCGTTCGCGATCGCTCCGGGCCGCAGCGGCGCCTTGGCCTCGGGAGCCCGCCCGGTGGTACGGCCGGTGGCGCGACCCGTGGAGGACCGGCCCGCGGGGTTCCTGTCGGAGGTGCGGCGGTCGCCGTAGGCGTCGGCACGGTCGCCGCCGATCGTCTGGACGCCGTCGCGGCGGTCGTTCCTGCCGAAACGGCCGCGGGAGCCGCCGGTCGGCGCGCCACCCCGGCGGTCGGGGCCGGGCCTTCCCCGGGAGCCGTCCCGGTCGGCGCGGAAGCCGCTCCGGTCGTCGCCGCGGGGGCCCTCGGAACGGAAGCCGCCCCGCGAGGCGTCACGGGAGGCCCCGAAGGAGGAACCGCCCCGGTCGCCCCTGTCGTCGCGGCCGGGGCCGTCGGCGCGGTAGCCGCCCCGGTCGTCCCCGCGCGGGCCGTCCGAGCGGAACCCGCCGCCCTGCCGGCCGCCCGATGAGCCGCCGAACCGGCTCCGCGTGTCACCGTCACGCGACCCGCCGAAGGAGGAACCACCCCGGTCGTCGCGTCCGGGACCGTCGGAACGGAACCCGCCACGGTCGTCACGACGCGGACCGTCCGAGCGGAAACCGCCCGAGGGCCTGCCGGACGAGGAACCACCGCGGTCGTCACGACGCGGGCCGTCGGAACGGAAACCGCCCGACGAACCACCGAAGGACCTGCCGGACGAGGAGCCACCGCGGTCGTCGCGGCGCGGCCCGTCGGAGCGGAAGCCGCCCTGCGAACCGCCCGAGGAGCCACGGTCGTCGCGACGCGGCCCGTCCGAACGGTAACCGCCGCCCTGACCACCGGAGGAGCCGCCGAACCGGCTCCGCGACCCGTCACGGTCGGCACGGAAGCCACCGCGGTCGTCCCTGCGCGGAGCGTCGGAGCGGAAACCGCCCGACGAACCACCGCGCGAACCACCGAAGGACGAACCGCCTCGGGGACCGCCCGAGGACGATCCGCCCCGGTCGTCCCTGCGCGGAGCGTCGGAACGGAAACCGTCCCGATCGTCGCGGCGCGGCCCGTCGGAGCGGAAACCGCCCTGCGAACCGCCCGAGGAGCCACGGTCGTCACGACGCGGGCCGTCCGAACGGTAACCGCCGCCCTGACCACCGGAGGAGCCGCCGAACCGGCTCCGCGACCCGTCACGCTCCGCGCGGAAGCCACCGCGGTCGTCCCTGCGCGGAGCGTCGGAGCGGAAACCGCCCGACGAACCACCGCGCGAACCACCCGAGGACGATCCCCCTCGGGAACCGCCCGAGGACGATCCGCCCCGGGATGATCCGCCCCGGAATCCACCGGACTGCGATGATCCTCCGCGGGAACCTCCGCCGCGCGGGGCTCCGCCACGGCCTTGACCGCGTCCATCACCGGACGGGGTACTGCGCCTGTTGTTCACTGCTTCTGCTCCTCTAGGGATTCCATGTCGTCGGGCAGGAAGGGTGCCAGCTCGGGAAGCTCGTCGAGCTCCCGCAGGCCCATCCGCTCGAGAAAATACGAACTCGTCCGGTAGAGCACGGCTTGGCTCTCCGGTTCGGTGCCGGCCTCCTCGACCAGCCCCCTGGTCACCAGCGTGCGCATGACGCCTTCGCTGTTGACACCGCGGATGGCCGCCACCCGGGCCCGGCTCACCGGCTGCCGGTAGGCGACCACGGCCAGGGTCTCCAGCGCGGCCTGGGTCAGGCGCGTCTGCTGGCCGTCGCGGACGAACCGCTCGACGAGAGGCGCGCACTCGGCCCGCGTGTAGAACCGCCAGCCGCCCGCGACCTCTCTGAGGTCGAAACCCCGTCCGGTCCCGGTGTATTCCGCCGAGAGCTCCCGGATCGTCTTGGTGATCTCCGCGACGGGCCGGTCCAGCACCTGGGCCAGGGTGATCTCGGAGACGGGCTCGTCCACCACCAGCAGGATCGCCTCCAGCCCCGCGCGCAGGCCCGGTCCCGCGTCCTGTCCCGGCCCGGGAAACGGGTCCCCGCCGATGCCCGAACCCGGCTCGGGCGCCACGTCAGTCATCGGCAGGCTCTCTCTTCGCGGTGGTCTCGTCGTAGTCGTCGTCCACGGCGACGTCGCCGTCGTCGCTGCCGGTCCAGGTCACGTGCAGATCCCCGAGGGGCTCCACCTGATCGAAGGAGACGGCCGACTCCCGGTAGAGCTCCAGGACGGCCAGGAAACGCGCCACGACCTCGAAAGTGCCGGTGCAGTCGGAGGTGAGGGCCCGGAAGGTCGCCCGCCGCACCCGTCGCAGCCGCTCGACCAGGATAGCCGCCTGCTCGCGGACATTGGCGAGCGGCTGGTAGATGTGGGCCGTCGAGACCGACGGCGGGAGCTTGGGGGCGAAGGCCCGCCGGGCGATCTCCGCGAGCCGGTCGGGGCCGATGCCCAGCACCAGCGCGGGCAGCAGGCTCGCGAACCGCGCCTCCATCGGCACCGTGCGGGGGAAGCGCAGCGCCTCCTCGGCCATCCGGGTGGAGAAGACCTTCACGACCTCCTTGTACGCCCGGTACTGCAGCAGGCGGGCGAAGAGCAGGTCCCGGGCCTCCAGCAGGGCCAGGTCCTCCTCGTCGTCGACCTCCCCGGACGGCAGCAGCCGGGCGGCCTTGAGGTCGAGCAGGGTGGCCGCGACGAGCAGGAAGTGACTCGTCTGGTCCAGGTCCCACTCCGGGCCCCTGGCGCGGATGTAGGAGATGAACTCGTCGGTGACCTGGCTGAGCGAGACCTCGGTGATGTCCAGCTTGTGCTTGGAGATCAGGCCGAGCAGGAGGTCGAACGGGCCCTCGAAGACCTCCAGATGCACCCTGAAGGTGTCATCCTCGGCTCGCGGCTGCTCGGTCATCCCCCCAGTGTCCCGTACCCGATGATCGTCCCGTGCCCGCGGGCGGGACGATCACTGCTCCATCGCGGCCCACCTGGAGAGGACCTCCCTGGCGAGCTCGCGGTAGGCGCTGGCGCCGAGCGAGGAGGAGTCGAAGCTGGTGATGGGCTCACCGGCCACGGTCGCGTCCGGGAAGCGCACGGTCCGGTTGATCACCGTGTGGTAGACCTTGTCGTCGAACGCCTCCACGACGCGGGCCAGCACCTCGCGGCCGTGCAGGGTGCGCGCGTCGTACATGGTGGCGAGCAGGCCCTCGATGACCAGCTCGTCGTTGATGCGCTCCTGGACCTTGATGATCGTGTCCATCAGCAGCGCCACGCCGCGCAACGCGAAGAACTCGCACTCCAGCGGCACCATGACGCCGTGCGCGCAGGCCAGCGCGTTGATCGTGAGCAGGCCGAGGGACGGCTGGCAGTCGATCAGGCAGACGTCGTACTCGGGGAGCAGGGGCTTGATCACCCGGCCGAGCACCTGCTCGCGGGCGACCTCGGTGACGAGCTGGACCTCGGCCGCCGACAGGTCGATGTTGCTGGGCAGCAGGTCCATACGCTCGACGCCGGTCTCCAGCAGCACGTCCCTGGCGGTGATCTGCCGCTCCATCAGGAGGTTGTAGACCGTCAGGTCGAGCTGGAGGGGGTTGATGCCCAGGCCGACCGACAGGGCGCCCTGCGGGTCGAAGTCGACGAGCAGCACCCTCAGCCCGGCCTCCGCCAGCGCGGCCCCCAGGTTGATGGTGGTGGTCGTCTTGCCGACCCCGCCCTTCTGGTTGACCATGGCGACGACCCGCGCCGGCCCGTGCACCGTGCGCGGGGGCGGGTCGGGAAAGACCGGCCGGGGGCGCCCGGTCGGGCCGAGGACTCCCCCGCTGCGAGGGGTCCCGGCGGTCTTGGTGTCGCCCCAGGGATTCTCGGGGTTTGCCGAAGTGGCACCCCGGATAGAACCGTCGGTGGTCACAGTCACCAGTCGAACCTCCCTGACGGCCTCTAACCGGAACCGTCCGGACGGACACTATGGCGTCAACACGTATGCGGCAAGGCGGCACGCCCGGACATAAGCAAGGTCAATCCCGCGTGCGCGGATGAGCAGCGGCACAGACCTCTCGGAACGCGTCGACCGTCACCTGTGTGTACACCTGGGTGGTGGTCACCGAGGCGTGGCCGAGTAGTTCCTGAACCACCCTAACGTCCGTGCCCCCGTCGAGGAGGTGCGTTGCGAACGAATGTCGCAACATATGTGGCGACACCCCGTCGAGCCCGCCGCGTTCGGCCGCGCCCCGCAGGACCTCCCAGGCGCCCTGGCGGGTCAGCCTGCCGCCGCGGGCGTTGAGGAACAGCCCCGAGCCGCCGCCCCCCTGGGCGGCGATGCGGGGGCGGGCCCCGGTGAGGTAGGCGCGCAGGGCCTCCCCGGCGAAGCCGCCCAGCGGCACCAGGCGGGCGCGCCCGCCCTTGCCGCGCAGCCGCACCCGCTGGGCGCCGGCGACCAGGTCGACGTCGTCCACGGTGAGCCCGACGGCCTCGGAGATGCGCGCGCCGGTGCCGTACAGCAGCTCCAGCAGGGCCCGGTTGCGCAGCGTCAGGGGGGCGCCGTCGGGACCGCAGGAGGCGATCAGCCGCTCCACGTCGCGGACGCTGATCGCCCTGGGCAGCCGCCGCAGCTGGCGGGGCGGGCGTACCTGGCGGGCGGGGTCGTGCCGGCAGACGCCCTGGACCAGCGCGAAGCGGTGCAGGCCCCGTACGGCGGAGACGGCCCGTGCCGCCGAGGCGGCGACGAGGGCCCGGTGCCTCTCGTCGCCCTCCCTGAGCGCCGCCACGAAGGCGGTGACGTCACCCTCGGCGACCTCGCCGAGGGTGACGCGCCCGCGGTTCCTCAGGTGTTCCAGGTAGCGCAGGAGGTCACGGCGGTAGGAGGCCAGGGTGTTGGCGGCCAGGCCCCGATCCACCGCCAGATGGTCGAGGTAGCTGGACAGGACGGCCTCCGTCTCGCTCAGGGTGTCCTCCTGTCATGCCTCCGGTGCGTCGGCGGGCCGCAGAGAGGCGAATCCGTCCACCGAAGCGGCGTATGCGGCGAGAATACCGGCCACGGCTTGGGAATTGTGGATCATTCCCGCCATGGCACGCCGAACCGCGTCGGACAGGGGAATCCAGGCCAGCGGCATGTCGGCCTCCTCGTGCCGCCGGACGAAGTCCGACTCCCCCTCGGGCAGGAGCGTGACGTCCCTGGCCAGGAAGATCCGGGTGCGCTCGTTCGCCATGCCCGGCGAGGTGAAGGCGTCGACGAGGACGTGCCAGGTCCCGGCCCGGTAGCCGGTCTCCTCGGCGAGCTCGCGGGCGGCCCCCACGTGCAGGGGCTCGCCGTCCACGTCGCGCAGCCCGGCGGGCAGTTCCCACAGCAGCCGCCGCACGGGGTGGCGGTACTGGCGCAGCAGCAGGACCCGGCCCCGGTCGTCGAGGGCGACGACCGCCACCGAGCCGGGGTGGACCACGTAGTCGCGGTCGACGATCTCACCGTCCGGCATCACCACCGCGTCGGTGACAGCGGTGATCACCCGGGCGCGGAGGTGCTCGACCGAGGAGTCGACCTTCCACTCCTCGTGCGCGTCCCGGACCTCCAGGTCCGCGGGACCCCCGATGATCTCGATGCTCCCGGTGGAACCCGTGCTCCCGGCGGGACCGCTCACTTGCCCCTCCCGGCCTTGGCGGCGGTGCCGCGGACGTCGGCGTACGTCAGGGCGGCGGCGATCAGGCCCTTGAACAGCGGGTGCGCGCGGGTGGGCCGGGAGCGGAACTCCGGGTGCGCCTGGGTGCCGATGAAGAAGGGGTGGACGTCGCCGGGCAGCTCGGCGTACTCCACCAGGCGGCCGTCGGGCGAGAGGCCGGAGAAGACCAGGCCGACCTTCTCCAGCTGCTCGCGGTAGGAGTTGTTGACCTCGTAGCGGTGGCGGTGGCGCTCGTCGACCCTGGCCATGCCGTACAGCCTGCGGGCCAGCGAGTCCTCGGCCAGCCTGGCCGGGTACAGGCCCAGCCGCATGGTGCCGCCCATGTCGCGCTCGCCCGAGACGACGTCCTCCTGGTCGGCCATGGTGGAGATCACCGGGTGGGCGGTCTCCGCGTCGAACTCGGTGCTGCCGGCGTCCTCGATGCCCGCGAGGTGGCGGGCCGCGTCGATGACCATGCACTGCATGCCCAGGCAGATGCCGAGCAGCGGGATCTTGTTCTCCCTGGTGTGCCGGATCGCGCCGACCTTGCCCTCGATGCCGCGCACGCCGAAGCCGCCGGGGATCAGCACGCCGTCGACGCCGTCGAGCTCGCGGGCGGCGCCCTCGGGGGTCTCGCAGTCGTCGCTCTTGACCCAGCGGATGTTGACGCGGGCGTCGTTGGCGAAACCGCCCGCGCGCAGCGCCTCGGTGACCGACAGGTAGGCGTCGGGCAGGTCGATGTACTTGCCGACGAGCGCGATCGTGACCTCGTTGGCCGGGCGGTGCACCCGGCGCAGGAGCTGCTCCCACTCCTTCCAGTCGACGTCCCTGAAGGGCAGGCCCAGGCGGCGCACCACGTAGGCGTCCAGCCCCTCCGAGTGCAGCACCTTGGGGATGTCGTAGATGCTGGCGGCGTCGATGGCGGAGACGACCGCGTCCTCGTCCACGTCGCACATCAGGCTGATCTTGCGCTTGATCGCGTTCGTGACCGGACGGTCGGAGCGCAGGACGACCGCGTCGGGCTGGATGCCGATGCTGCGCAGCGCGGCGACCGAGTGCTGGGTCGGCTTGGTCTTCAGCTCGCCGCTCGGCCCGATGTAGGGCAGCAGCGAGACGTGCAGGAAGAACACGTTGTCGCGGCCGACCTCGTGCCGGACCTGGCGGACGGCCTCCAGGAAGGGCAGCGACTCGATGTCGCCCACGGTGCCGCCGACCTCGGTGATCACCACGTCCACGTCGGGCCCGGCCATGGACCGGATGCGGTCCTTGATCTCGTTGGTGATGTGCGGGATGACCTGCACGGTGTCACCGAGATACTCGCCGCGGCGCTCCTTGGCGATGACGTTGGAGTAGACCTGGCCGGTGGTCACGTTGGCCGAGCCGTGCAGCTCGGTGTCGAGGAACCGCTCGTAGTGACCGACGTCCAGGTCGGTCTCGGCACCGTCGTCGGTGACGAACACCTCGCCGTGCTGGAACGGGTTCATGGTGCCGGGGTCGACGTTGAGGTAGGGGTCGAGCTTCTGCATGGTGACCCGCAGGCCGCGCAGCTTGAGAAGGCGCCCGAGGCTGGAGGCCGTCAGTCCCTTTCCCAGGCTGGAGGCGACGCCGCCGGTGACGAACAGATGTTTGGTATGTGCGGCGTTGCGCAAGAAGGCTCCCGTGGTCGTTACAGATCAGTCGGCGCACCCTTATGAATGGCCTACAGGTCCACGGGCTCTCAGAATAACAAACGGCGCAGGCGGACGGCCCGGACGACCCCGACCCACGTGCCCGGCGAATGCGACCGAGCGGTAACTTGGTCCCTCATGTCACTTCGTGGTGTGGTGCGGCGTGCCGCGGGCAGCCTCGTTCACCGGCTCTGGGCCGCCGTCCGCGAGGCCGGCACCGTCACCCCGGCCAGTCCCGGCGGGTACCGTTTCCGGCGGCTGGGCGAGGGCGCCTGCCTGTCGTTCCCGGTGGGCGCGATCTTCGGCGAGGCCTGGATCGAGATCGGCGAGCACACCCTGGTCGGCGAGCGGGTCTCCATCTCCGCGGGCATGGGCCCTGGCGTGGACCTGGGCCCGGACGCGATCGTGCGGATCGGCCGCAGCTGCTCCATCGGCCGGGGCAGCCACATCGTGGGCCACCAGTCGATCGACATCGGCGACGACGTCTTCACCGGCCCGTACGTCTACATCACCGACCAGAACCACGTCTACGACGACCCGGAGGCCCCGATCGGGCGGCAGTGGCCGCGCAACACCCCGGTCTCCATCGGGTCGGGCTCGTGGCTGGGCACCGGCGCGATCATCCTGCCGGGCACCAGGATCGGCAGGCAGTGCGTGGTGGCGGGCGGGGCGGTGGTGCGCGGGGAGTTCCCCGACCACAGCGTGATCGCGGGCGTCCCGGCCAGGGTGGTGCGCCACTACGTGCCCGGCCGGGGCTGGCTGCCGCCCCACCCCGACGGCGCGGACACCGTGAACGGCGCCGACGGGACGGACATCGTGAACGCGGCGACCGCCCTGGACGGCCTGGGCGACATGGAGGACCTGAGCGATGCGGCACGGGCCCCGGTGACGGTACGGGCACGCCCGCCGATACCAGAGTGATATCCGCCGGGGCCGCCTGATCGGGATCGTTCGGCGGGCGGTGGCCGTTGAACCCGGCAGAGAACACTACGGAGGTGCGATGCTCGCGGCACTGACAGGCCTCGGACTCTCCACCGCGGCCGGGCTCAACGCCTACATCCCGCTGCTGGTGGTCGGCCTGCTCGCCAATTTCACCGATCAGATCCGGCTGCCGCAGGAGTTCGCCTGGCTCACCAACGGCTGGGTGCTCGGGATCATCGCGGTGCTGCTCCTGGCGGAGTTCGTGCTCGACAAGGTCCCGGTGGTCGACAGCGTCAACGACATGATCCAGACCGTCGTCCGCCCGGCCTCGGGCGGCGTGGTCTTCAGCGCCACCGAGGCCGCGACCCGGCTGGACGGCTCGACCTGGATGAGCCACAACCCCTGGCTCAGCTGGGTGCTGGGCGTCGGGATCGCACTGGTCGTGCACACGATGAAGGCGGCCACCAGGCCGGTGGTGAACGCCACCACGGCCGGGGTGGGCGCGCCCGTGGTCAGCACGGTCGAGGACGCCGGATCGCTGGGCATCAGCCTGGTCGCGATCTTCCTTCCCGTACTGGTCGTCGTGGTGGTGGCGATGCTCGCGGTGCTGGCCTGGCTGGCGACCCGGCGGATACGACGGCGGCGCGCCGCCCAGCCGAGCCTGCGATGACCCCGCTCCGCCCGGGCTCTCCGACGAGCCGCCCGGGCCGTTCCTCCCGGCCGTCACCGGCCGGTCCCGCCGCATCCGTTGCCCCCGCGGGGGCGCGGGTGCGGGCTATGCTCGAAAGACCCCGTCCAACCCCTGCCGGGAGGTGGCTCCGATCGGCGATTTCCTCATCGTCCTGCTGGTGATCCTGCTGTTCTTCCTTCTCCTGGGAGGAGTCGGGATCTACCTGCTGGTCAAGGTCGGCAGGAAGGCCACCAAGAAGGCCAGGAAGGTCGGCACGCGGGTCGCCTCGCACATGGCGGCGATGGGCACCGGCGACGCCGCCGAGACCGAGCGGATGCGGCTCGACCTGAAGCGTGAGGTCTCCCTGACCCGCCAGGCCGTGGATCACGCCCTCCGGGGCGGCTGGGGTCTGGGCGACCTGCCCCACCTGGTGGCCGAGATCTCGGTGCACGCCGAGCAGCTGGACGCCCAGCTCGCCCACTACGCCCAGGAACGCCGGGTGTCGCCCTACGTCGACCACACGGCCCTGAGCAGGCTGCGCGAGCACCACTCCAAACTGACCACGTCCTGCGCCCGGATCAGGGCCGACCTGCGCAACGACCAGATGGAGCACTCGGCAGGGGGCATCGAGCAGATCCAGGGGCGCACCGACCTGGAGATCGAGGCCCGTCGCCGCGCTCCCGACCCCCTGGACGAGATCGACGAGCTCTACAACCGCACGATGATCAACCGCTCCCGCCACGACGACTCCCACTGACCCTCCCCGCGGTCCGGCGGCGCGACTCCCTCGGAAAACGTGTGCGCCGGACGCGGAGAGTGCCATCCTGACTCCGCCAGGTGATGTCCCGGTGGCAGCCGAGGGGGCTCTTCGATGACGGACGTTCTCCCCGGGTGGTTCTACCCGGGGCCGGTCGGCGGGTGGACCGCCGGCATGCTCGATGATCTTCCCTCGGGTGCGCTACGGCACGTCGAACTGATCGACGGGTCGCTCGTCATGAGGCCTCCCCAGAACGCCTTCCACATGTTCACGGTCGGACTTGTCGACAGAGGGCTCACGCCTCCCGGCCATCTCGCCGTCGCCAGGGAGATGACCGTGACCCTGGGAGTCCGGCAGCGGCCCGAGCCCGACGTCATGGTGGTCGCGAGGTCCGCGCTGACGAACCTGAGGACGACCTCGTTCAGACCCGAGGACGTGCACCTGGTGGTCGAGGTGGTGTCTCCCGAGTCATTGGAGCGAGACCGCACCACCAAGCCCGTCAAGTACTCCGGCGCCGGGATCAGGCACCTGTGGCGTGTGGAGCAGGAGAACGAAAAGCCCGTCGTCTACACCTTCGAGCTGGAGCCCGCCGTCAGGGCGTACGTCCCGACGGGCATCCATCGCGGGCGGCTGACGACGGACATCGGCTTCCCGGTCGACATCGACCTCGACCTCGGCACGTTCATCGGCCCGTGATCACGGGGTCCTCGTGGGTATCGGGAGGTCGACGAGATCGTCGCAGGTGCCTCCGGCGCCGATCCGGTCGATGAGGCCCTTCATCCGCCCGTGAGTTCCGCTCTCCCGATCTCAGCCTCCGCCCCGATCGCGCACCCTTCGTGAGGGCGCGCGATCGCGTGGGCGGCGCCGGGACGATCGGGACGACCGGTCAGGTGACCCCGGCCTCGCGCATGTCGCGGACCTCTCGCTTGAGCTCCTTGATCTCGTCGCGGAGCCGGGCGGCGACCTCGAACTGGAGGTCGGTGGCGGCCTGGTGCATCTGCTCGGTGAGCGACTCCATCAGCGCCTCCAGCTGGGCCCTGGGCATCTCCCCGGCGATCGCCTTGGCGTGCTGGCCCGCCTGCTTGAGCGCGAAGCCGGGCACGGGGGCCTTGCCGCGCGACTGCTGGCGGCCGCTGCCGCCGAGGAGCTGCTCGGTGTCGGCGTCCTCGCGGTTGAGCGAGTCGAGGATGTCGGCGATCTTCTTGCGGAGCGGCTGCGGGTCGATGCCGTGGGCCTCGTTGTAGGCGGTCTGCTTGGCCCGGCGGCGGTTGGTCTCGTCGATCGCCCGCTCCATGGAGGGGGTGATCCGGTCGGCGTACATGTGCACCTGGCCGGAGACGTTGCGGGCCGCGCGGCCGATGGTCTGGATCAGGGAGGTCTCCGAACGCAGGAAACCCTCCTTGTCGGCGTCGAGGATGGCCACCAGCGACACCTCGGGCAGGTCCAGGCCCTCCCGGAGCAGGTTGATGCCGACCAGCACGTCGAACTCGCCCATCCGCAGCTCGCGCAGCAGCTCGATGCGGCGCAGGGTGTCGACCTCGCTGTGCAGGTACCGGACCCGGATGCCGAGCTCCAGCAGGTAGTCGGTGAGGTCCTCGGACATCTTCTTGGTCAGCGTGGTGACCAGGACCCGCTCGTCCTTCTCGGTGCGCAGGCGGATCTCGTGGATCAGGTCGTCGATCTGCGACGTGGTCGGCTTGACGATCACCTCGGGGTCGATCAGGCCGGTCGGCCGGATGACCTGCTCGACCACGTCGCCCTTGGAGCGGCCCAGCTCGTAGGTGCCCGGGGTGGCCGACAGGTAGATCGTCTGGTCGACCCTCTCCAGGAACTCCTCCCACTTCAGGGGGCGGTTGTCCATCGCCGACGGCAGGCGGAAGCCGTGCTCGACCAGGGTGCGCTTGCGGGAGGCGTCGCCCTCGTACATCGCGCCGATCTGCGGGACGGTCTGGTGGGACTCGTCCAGGACGAGGAGGAAGTCCTCGGGGAAGTAGTCGAGCAGGGTGTTGGGCGCGCTGCCGGGGGCGCGGCCGTCCATGTGGCGCGAGTAGTTCTCGATGCCGGAGCAGCTGCCGATCTGGCGCATCATCTCCAGGTCGTAGGTGGTGCGCATGCGCAGCCGCTGGGCCTCCAGGAGCTTGCCCTGGCGCTCCATCGTCTCCAGGCTCTCGGCCAGCTCGGCCTCGATGCCCCGGACGGCCTTCTCCATCCGCTCGGTGCCCGCGACGTAGTGCGAGGCCGGGAAGATGTAGAGCTCGGTGTCCTCGGTGATCACCTCGCCGGTCAGCGGGTGCATGGTCGAGAGCTTCTCGATCTCGTCGCCGAACATCTCGATCCGCACGGCGAGCTCTTCGTACTTGGGGATGATCTCGACGGTGTCGCCGCGCACGCGGAAGGTGCCCCGGGTGAAGGCCATGTCGTTGCGGACGTACTGCATGTCGACGAGGCGGCGGAGCAGGACGTCGCGCTCGATCTCCTGGCCGACCTTGAGCCTGACCATGCGGTCGACGTACTCCTGGGGGGTGCCCAGGCCGTAGATGCACGACACCGAGGCCACCACGATGGTGTCGCGGCGGGTCAGCAGCGAGTTGGTCGCCGAGTGGCGGAGCCGCTCGACCTCCTCGTTGATCGAGGAGTCCTTCTCGATGTAGGTGTCGCTCTGCGGGACGTACGCCTCGGGCTGGTAGTAGTCGTAGTAGGAGACGAAGTACTCGACGGCGTTGTTGGGCATCATCTCGCGCAGCTCGTTGGCGAACTGGGCGGCGAGCGTCTTGTTGGGCTGGATGACCAGCGTCGGCCGCTGGACGCGTTCGATCAGCCAGGCGACCGTGGCGGTCTTGCCCGTGCCCGTGGCGCCCAGCAGGACGTTGTCCCTGTCACCCGCCCTGACGCGCCGTTCGAGCTCGGCGATCGCGGTGGGCTGGTCACCCGAGGGGACCATGTCGGTGACGACCTCGAAGGGGGCCACCTTGCGCTGCAAATCTGTTACCGGCCTCACCTGTCTCACTGTAGGCGGCGCGACCGACAGTTCTCCCCCGGACGGCCCCCGCCCTCCCGGAGCCGGTCCTTCCCGTACGGGAGGGCGGGGGCCGTCCGGGGACGACCTCCCGGGGACGCCCTACGCTCGGGACGGGGCCGCGTCAACCGCTCGACAAGCGGACCGCAAGCGGCATCCCCTTTACTGTCCCGAGTGCGCACGATCACAAAGCGTGATATATCGGCTCTTCGAGCTATGAATAATCCGGAGGTGTGATGTCCCGGCCAAGGGAAGCCATGCAGTACGCCAGGGCCGCGGCCCAGACGATAGGCCAGGGCGGCGACGTGCGCCAGGTGGTCGGCCAGGCCGCCGAGCAGTTCGCCGGCCAGGTCCAGGGCCAGTTCGGCGGCCAGGGCGGCAGGCAGGGCGGGTCCGGGGCGGCCATGGGCTTCGCGCTCACCCCCTCCGACTTCACCGCGGCCCGCGACCAGGGCGCGTCCTTGGGCACCGTCATCGAGGCCCGCAGCGCACCGCTCAACGAGGCCGGGGAGATCGTCAACCGCAGCTTCAGCGGCACCGGCCCCGGCGGTGAGCCGGTCCACGTCATCTCCCCCGTGGTCATCCCCAGGAGCACCACCGCCAGGGTGATCGTCCCGCTGGTCGTGCTGGCCGGCCTCGGCGTGGTCGGCCTGGTGGCCACCGGGCTGCCCGACGGCGCCCGGGTGCTGTTCGGCCCGCACTACTGGGTCGTGCTGGTGCTGGCCGCGGCGTTCCTGTGGTGGCGGCGCAGCGTGGTGATGGTCCCCGAGGGCTGCAAGGCGCTGATCACCAAGTTCGGCAAGCTCGTGCAGATCGCCGAGCCGGGCCGGGTGACGCTGTTCAACCCGTGGAAGCGGGTCAGCTACATCGTCAACACCACCCGCGAGTACCCGTTCAACGCGCCCATCCGCGAGGCCCCCACCCAGCAGGGCGTCAAGGCCAGCGTCGACCTGTTCCTGCAGTTCCGCATCGAGGACCCGGCCGAGTTCATCTTCGTGCTCGGCTCGGTCGGCGGCTTCCAGGCCAAGCTGCAGAACGCCATCAGCGAGGTCACCCGCTCGCTGATCTACGCCCAGCGCGCCGAGGAGATCTACGACCTGGTCGGCGAGAGCACCATGGGCATGCTGGACAACCTCAACCAGCAGTTCCTGCCCGCGGTACGGCTCACCGACGTCAACATCACGCACGCCGAGCCCTCCAGCCAGGAGTACCGGATGGACCTGGCCGCCCCCGAGATGATCAGGGTCGCCAAGGAGGCGTACACCTACGAGTACGAGCTCCAGCTCCGCAAGGAGCAGAACGAGGGCGACCTGATCAAGGAGCTCGCCGGGCTGCAGGAGCAGCTCTCGGCCATCCACGCCGAGATCGCCGGGCACCAGGCCCGCATCGACACCGCGCTGGAGCGGGCCTCCCACCAGGCCAAGGCTGCCGGCGGCCAGCGGCTGGTGGAGGCCGAGTCCACCGCCAAGGCCAACGCCGCGCTGCTGGAGGCCCAGGCACTGGACATCCGGGCGCTGAGCGCCGCCCAGGCCCCGGAGATCCTCGGCTACCGCTTCCAGCAGGACCTGCTCGACAAGCTCGAGTCCGTCGCCCCGCACCTGCCCCGCCTGGTCCAGGTCGGCGAGACCGCCGACGTCGACCTGCTCGCCCTGGCCGGGCAGCTCGTCGGCGGGCACGAGGCGCAGTTGTTCTCCGAGGCCGACATGGCCGCGATCAGGGCCCGTACGGGCGAGATCGGCGGGCGCGTCGAGAAGCGCGGGGCGGAGATCGCCGCCCTGCTGCACGCCCCGGCCGACGCCGTCGTCCCCGTCCCGGGCGCGGCCTCGTCCGTGACCAACGGTGAGAACGCGGCGAGCGCCGTACAGGAGGAGGTCCGATGAGCGGCAGAGAGTTCTCCAAGATCAAGGAATCGCTGGCCTCGTGGTCGGAGATCCGCCAGTTGCTGCGCGGCGGCGAGTCGGGCCAGCTCGTGCCGGTGGTGATCCCCAAGGACCGCCGGGGCTTCGCCTGGGTGGGCCTGCTCCTGCTGGCCCTCTACCTGGCGGGCACCGCGGTGTTCGCCGGGGGCGCCCTGTCCCTGCTGGCCGCGGCCGCGGCGGTGTTCACCCTGCTCGCGGCGGGCGTCTGGCTGTGGCGCCGCGCCATCATCGAGATCGAGGAGGGCACCACGGGCGTGCGCAGCCGGTGGGGCGCCATCGTGGGCACGCTCCCTCCGGGACGGCACTACCTGTGGCTGCCCTGGGACCGGGTGGACGCGGTGGTCGACACCTCCACCGAGATCCCCTACTCCGCGCCGATCGCGGCCTGCCCGACGGCCGAGAACGTCCCGCTCAAGTCGATCGAGTTCTTCCTGAAGTTCCGCATCGTCGACCCGGTCGCCTTCGTCCGTACCATCGGGGCCGGTAACTTCGACCTCGTGCTCAGCAGTGCCGTACAGGACGCCATCCGCCAGCGCAGCCGCCAGGTGCACACCGAGCGCGCCTACGACCTGCGCGGGTCCGACGTCGGCGACATGCAGGAGCTGCTCACCCGCCAGCTCGGCCGGTACGGGGTGCGCATCACCGGCGCCAACATCCCCGACGTGCAGCTTCCCGACCAGTACCAGCAGCACCTGGCCACCCGCGAGAAGGTCGCCAAGGAGCTGTCGGCGTTCGAGCGCGAGTGGGAGCTGACCCGCAAGCGCCGCATCGACACCCTGCTGATGGAGATCGAACGCTCCAAGAAGACCCGCGACGCGCGCATCGTCGAGGTACGGGCCGCCGCCAACACCGCGCGCAAGGACGTCGCCCGCATGCTGGAGGAGCACGAGACCGAGGCGCAGCGGGTGCGCTGGGAGATCGAGGCCAAGGGCCGCGCCGAGCTCACCTCGGCCGAGAACGAGGCCAAGGGGCTGCGCAGGCTCGCCGACTCCTACCGCGACAACCGCGCCGTGCTCCAGTACGAGCTGGCCCGCCGCCGCCTGGACGTGGGCGCCAAACTCGCCGAGAGCGCCCCCCGGCCGGTCGTCGTGCGCACCTCAGGAACCTCCGGCGACACCTCCGCGTTGTCCACATTGCTGCTGGCCCAGCTGCTGCCCCGGCTGAACGACGACGCCGGCGGCGCGGCCGGCGTCAACGGCCACGCCAGTCCCTCGATCCACAACCCCTGAGAACAA
Source organism: Streptosporangium sp. DT93 (assembly GCF_049844535.1). Classification (NCBI taxonomy): domain Bacteria; kingdom Bacillati; phylum Actinomycetota; class Actinomycetes; order Streptosporangiales; family Streptosporangiaceae; genus Streptosporangium; species Streptosporangium sp. DT93. The sequence goes on along the minus strand of NZ_JBNCLF010000008.1, from coordinate 97,407 downwards.
ATTTCCGACCCCTGGGAGTCCAGATGGTGTTCCGTAAGCTGATGGCCGCGTTCGGGGCCGGTGTCGAGGTCGACACGGTCCTGCAGAACTCGCACGTGCGGCCCGGCGAGGTCCTGCGCGGGCAGGTCAACTTCCGCGGCGGCGGCTCCGACTACAAGGTGGAGGGCATCTTCATCGACTTCACCGCCGTCGTCGAGGTCGAGAGCGGCGACAACGAGTACAAGTCGACGTACAGCTTCCTGCGCCAGCAGATCACCGGCTCCTTCCAGCTCGCCGCGGGCGCCCCGCAGTCGGCGCCCTTCGAGATCCAGGTGCCGTGGGAGACCCCGATCAGCGCCGTCGCCGGCCACCCGCTGCGCGGCATGCAGCTCGGCGTCTCCACCGAGCTCGCCCTGGCCGGAGCGCTCGACAAGGGCGACCTCGACGCGCTGTTCGTCAACCCGCTGCCCGCCCAGGACCACGTGCTCGGCGCGCTGAGCAACCTGGGCTTCGGCTTCAAGAAGGCCGACCTGGAGCGCGGCACGCTGCAGGGCTCGCGGATGCCGTTCTTCCAGGAGATCGAGTACTACGCCGGTCCCGAGTACCGCCGCCACTTCAACGAGCTGGAGCTCACCTTCATCGCGGGCCCGCAGGCGATGGACATCATCCTGGAGGCCGACAAGCGCGGCAGCTTCGGCTCCAGCCAGGACACCTACAGCCGCTTCACGGTCCACTACAACGACCACCCGGGCCAGGTGGAGCAGTCGCTGCGCGGCGCCCTCCAGGCCATGGCCCAGAAGCGCGGCTGGTTCTAGACTGTTCTCCGTACGGGTGTGCTCCGCTCTCCGGGGCACACCCGTACGCGCGTTTACGGAGACACCCCATGAGCAAGATGCTGTATTCGGTCACCATGTCGCTGGACGGCTTCATCGCCGGGGCGGGTGGTGACATGTCCTGGCTGGCCGCGTACCTGGGCCCCGACCCGACGGCCGACGGGCTCGTCGACGAGATCGGCGCGCTTCTCGTCGGCAACCGCACCTTCGGCGGCGACGACCCCCACCGGGGCACCGACAAGGAGGCGAAGGCGTTCGGCGGGGGCTGGAGCGGGCCGCAGTTCGTGCTCACCCACCACATCCCGGACACCCCGGTGCCGGGCGTCACCTTCGTCGGCGACCTGGACGGCGGGGTCGCCGCGGCCAAGGCCGCCGCGGGCGGGAAGTACGTCAACATCCTCGGTGCCGACGTCGCCCGGCAGTGCCTCCAGGCGGGTGTGCTCGACGAGGTCCTCGTGTTCATCGCGCCCGTGATGCTGGGTGACGGCGTCCGGCTGTTCGACCACCCGGGCGGGACCAGGGTCAGGCTGGAGCGCATCGGCGTGGCCCAGGCGCAGCACGCGACGAGCATCCGGTTCCGCGTCGTCGGCTGAGCCGTCCCGGGGCGGCCGCAGACGCCTGAGTGGTCCACCGCCGCGCCGGGGAAAGCCTCGCAATCCGGTCGCCCCGGGTGCCGGAAGGGATCAGAGGTCGAGCTGGTACTGGAACGTCCTGTGGGTGGGCCGGTAGCCGAGCGCGTCGTTGACGGCCCGCATGCGGGTGTTGCTCTCGGCCGTGTCCGCCAGCAGCCCGATCAGGTCCGGGTAGCGCTCGCGGACCTGCCGGATCATCTCGGCCTTCATCCACCGGGCCAGGCCACGGCCGCGGTGTTCCGGCAGGACTCCCGTGCCGTAGTGCTGGCCGTCGCCCTTGCCGTCGCCGGGGACGACCAGCTCGGTGAACCCGGCGATCGAGCCGTCGGACTCGTCGACGGCGGCGACCGTGTGAAGCCGTTCGCCCCGGTCCTCGACGGCCCTGGCCGCCGCCCTGACCCGCTCGACGTCCCAGACCACGACGCCGTAGTCGGTGTCGTCCATCGGCATGTCGTCCATGGCCCGCCGGGAGGCGGTGAAGGTCTCGGCGAGCTCGTCCGGCACCGTGCCCTCCCAGGAACGCAGCCGGTATCCGGCGGGCGGCCGGGCGGCCGTACCCGCGATCGCGTGGACCAGCGCGAGCCTGGCGTAGGTCAGGGTGAGCACCCTCCTGAACCCCCGCTCGGCCAGGAAGTGGTCCCCCGGGGTGTCGGCCCCGGCCTGGGCGAGCACGCAGCGCCGCCCCTCCCCCACGACACCCGCCACCGCCCGCGCCAGCAGCTCGGAGCCGACGCCCCTGCGCCGCTCCGCCGGATGCACGTTCAGCTCCAGCTCCGCCAGGTGGTCCTGCCCCTCGGTGTCGAACAGGCGCAGGAACGCCGACCCGAGGGGAACCCCGTCACCGTCGACGGCCAGCCACACCAGACGGCGGCTGGACGCGCTCGGGTGGGGATCGGCCAGCGGGACGATCCGAATCGACACGTTCTCTCCATCTCGGGGTCTTCCCAGGTGCTCGGCTACCGGGCCACCCTCGTCCCCTCCCTCGAGAGGATTCGAGACGGCGGCCCGGCCCGGACGCCACCGATCAGGACGGCTTACGGGCGAGCGTGATCATATGACCGCTGACGCCCAGCAGGGAGGGGACGGACTCCAGGCGGCGCTGGGCGTCGAGCACCATGGCGCGGCGCTCGGGGTCGTCGAGCCAGTCGTTGATGTCGCCGTACAGCCAGAAGGCGCCCTCCAGGCCGTGGCGGGTGGCGCCGGGGAGCCCGGCGTCGGCGAACTCGGCCGGGACGTCGTCCGGGTCGTGCAGGTAGGAGGTGAAGCCCGCGGGCCCCGCGGCCAGGTCCCCGTCCTCCAGGGCCGAGAGCGCCACCTCCCGCAGCTCCGGCCGCAGGTACAGCCCCTGGTAGATCATGTCGTGCACGGCCGCGGAGCGGTTGATGGTCGCGGCGGCCACCAGACCGCCGGGCCGTACCACCCGTACCGCCTCGGCCAGCGCGCGGACCCGGTCGGCGCGGTCGGGGAGGTGGTAGAGCGGGCCCAGCAGCAGCACCGCGTCCACGCTCCCGTCGGGCACCGGGAGTCGTCTGGCGTCCCCCTGCCGCGCGGTCACCCCGGCCAGCCGCGCCGCCCGCTCCACGTGCAGCGGTACGGGGTCGAGCAGCTCGACCTCGTGGCCGTCGGCGGCCAGCCACTCGGCGTGCACCCCGGTGCCGCCGCCCACGTCCAGCACCCTGGCCGGGGCGGCGGGCAGCGCCGCGCGCAGCACGTCCTGCGTCCGCCACAGCTCCAGCCGCCCACGCCCCGTGCGGAGCCTCTCGTCTTCCCTGTCCTGCCCGTAGTAGTCGAGCAACTCCGATGTCAACGTCATGCTCAATGATGTCTTCGCCCCTGGTGAAGGGGCAAACGAATTGGACGGCCGGGCGAACGACAGACATATGCCCTAATGTCCACGACCATGACCATGAAGATCCGCGTGATCACGGCGACGGCCGCCGCCTCCGTCCTGCTCTTCCCCGGTACGGCCACCGCCTTCGCCTACCCGGTCGAGGACGCCCCGCTCCTGACCGGCAACTCCCTCTACTCCGCCGGCAAGCTCCCCGCGGCGCGGTGCGCCGACAAACCCGCCAAGGGCAAGAGCCTCGCCTCGGTCAAGAAGCATGTGAAAGCGCTCGTCACGTGCATGAACAACGCCTGGGGCCCCTACCTGAAGAAGGCCGACGTGTCGTTCGTTCCGCCCGTCCTGGAGATGAAGGGAACCACCCTGGAGAAGAAGTACAAGCGCTACTGCTTCGGGGCCAAGATGGACCCCGCCACATCGGAGGCCGTCACCTGCTTCGGAGCCGGCATCTCCGTACACATCCGTCCCGACTGGATCAAAGCATCCGATGATCGTCCGATCCTCGCGGAGCTGAGCTTCGTCTACGGCGAGTACGTGCAGAGCCTGGCCGGCATCAGGGAGGGCTACAACGCCCTGCACGCCGACGGCGACAAGGAGATCCAGGAGCAACTCCGCCGCTACAGCCTTCAGGCGAAGTGCCTGGGCGGAATGACCGCGAAGAGCGTGTGGCGTGCCCTCGGCTACCCCGCCAAGGACGCCGGGCGCCTGCTGGACCTGGCCAGGGCCGAGGCCGACCCCAAGGGCGAGTTCCGTTACTTCGGCAAGAGCGCCAACATCGTCCACTGGACCAAGCGGGGCTACTCCACCTCCGATCCCCGGTCCTGCAAGACCTGGGCCGCCCCCTCCGCCAAGGTCTCGTAACCCGTTCCCGGAAATCCCGCTCACCGGCCTGGTCTCGGTCGCCGAAACCCAGGCCGGTCAGAATCCGAACGCCCGCGGTTCCGGCTTTCCTGGGAACGGGTTGAATCCGCCGGACACACCCCGGCGCATTCGGAGACTTTGCCAGGCATTCGACCAGCCGAGGATCACCATTCATTTCGCCTGCCGCGTCACCCGCACACGAAGAACCGCGACCGAAATCGAGAAGAGCTGGAGGACGTCCCGTAGGGGGATCCTTGACCGGGTGGCTTGCCGACCCCTCGTCGGACGACTTTCAAAGCGTGATCAAGCCCGCGGTGATGTTCGCGATGACGTGAACCGCGGCACCGGGAACGAAGGTCCCCGTCCTGTGCCGCAACCACCCCAGGAGCCAGGCGGCGGCGAACTGCACCGGCAGGATCGGCCACAGGCGGGCATCGATCAGGAGCAGCAACAGGTGAGGAGCGAGGAACAGCAGGGCCTGCAGCAGGTTTCCCCACGGGAAACCCAGCCGCCTCATCAGGACGCCTCCCAGCAGGCCGCGGAAGAAGACCTCCTCCCCGACGGCCCGCGCAACCACCCCAACGGCGACGCTCACCGAGGTGAGCCGGGCGATGGACACGCCCGGCGTTTCGAGGATCTCGGCCGGGATCAGCACGATCGCCAGCCACGACGCGAGCACCAGTGGCAACAGAACCACGAGCGCCCACCCGTAGGCCGAGGCCGATCCCCGCGTCGCCCCCACCCGGGCCGACGCCGACGTGAACGTCTCATCCCTTCCGCGAGACTGCACGATGACGTACACGAGCGCGGGTACGCAGTACAGAACCAGTTCCACCACACGGCCAACCTAGCCACCGGGCCCGAGGCGCAGGCCACTCGGGTGCCGCCCGCGAGCCGGTCCCTCACCGTGCGGTTCGACGTGTCCTTCCACCACCTCCGGCGACTCCGACGACAGGTGGATCGGTCATCCCCGCGCCAACCGGCACCAGACGACCCGGCCCGCCTCGTCCTCGTGGCACCCCCAGGACAGGGCCACCCGGTGGACCAGCCAGAGCCCACGTCCTCCTTCGGCGTCCTCGTCGGGCTCTGCCGGGACGAGAGGCGGGCCGGTGGGCGATCCCTCGTCGGTCACCGCGATCCAGACCGTGTCCCCACGGTCCGCCACGGCGATCGCCACCGTGCCGCCCGGCCGGCCCGACGCCGAGTGCCTGACCGCGTTCGCGACCAGCTCACTGACCACGAGCTCGGCGTCGCAGGTGTCCCGGCCGCCGGAGCCCTCCAGCACGCACCTGACGTAACGCCGCGCCGCACCGACGGACTCGGCCACCCCGGGCAACTCCACCCGGCCCAGCAGACCGACCCCGGGAAGCGCCTCCGCGTTCATCTGACCACCGCCATTCCCTGCCAGGTCACAGGTGCCGAAAACCCACCTGTCCAATGAATCCTTTATCCGGGACAATTGTCCGTTTAATTCCTTGACATCTCCCGGATAAAGGCTTGGCCCATAGAGTGCCTGTGGTTAAGCTGGCGTCGCACGGAATAACGGCTGACGAATCTCCGACAAACCCCTACGTGTGACGTAGGAATGTGTCATTCATATGACGTACGGCGTCATTGAAAAGGTTGAGAGGTGACCATGGGAAACGACCTCGATCCGCGCCTGACGGCGGCTCAGCGTTTCGGCCGCGAGCTCGGGCGAGCCCGCAGAGAGGCGGGGCTCTCACAGAGCCGGCTCGGCACCCACCTGGGCGTCTCGACATCGCTCATCGGTCACATCGAGACCGGCAACCGGAACCCCAACACCGTTCTGGCCGCCCAGTGTGACGAGTTCTTCGAGACGGGCGACCTCTTCACCCACCTCTGCCGCAACATCGCCGCTCCGACCGGGCCGAGCTGGTTCCTCAGATGGTCCGACGAGATCGAGCCCCGCGCCCGCGTGCTGCGAAGCTGGGACCCGCTGCTGGTCTCCGGGCTGCTGCAGACGGAGAACTACGCACGAGCCGTGTTCCGAGGCGGCCTGGCAACCTCGGAGGAGGAGATCGAAGAACAGGTCAGTGCCCGCATGCGGCGGCAACTGATCCTCACGAAGGACGGCCCGCCCATGCTGTGGGCACTTCTCGACGAATGGGTGCTCCGCCGCCCCATCGGGGGTCCGGAGGTCATGTACGAGCAGCTCGACCACGTCGCGACCGTCGCCGGTCGGCAGAACGTGAAAGTGCAGATCGTTCCGCACGACACCTCCTGCACGGCGGGCTTCATGTCCGGATTCGTACTCGCCGAGCTGGCGGACGCCCCGACCACCATCTCCATCGAGTCCTCGGGGGCGGGTGAAGTATCGGCGGAGCACGATTTGGCGGCGTTCATCTGGGATAGATATGACAGGATCCGCGCGGAAGCGCACCGTCCCGGACAGTCGCTACAGATGATCAAAGAAGCGAGGGACCAATGGAAGCAGATGTGACCACCGGCCTTGACCTCTCCAAGGCCGACTGGAAGAAGAGCTCCCTCAGCGGTGACAGCGGCGGAAACTGCGTCGAGGTCGCCGACAACCTCCTCGGAGTCGTCGCCGTCCGCGACAGCAAGAACCCCACAGGCCCGGCACTTGTCCTCACCTCAGGCGATTGGGTTACTTTCCTCACCGCCCTAAAGTCGGACCACTTCAACTGACAATGAAAATGCGACTTTACATACTTAGCCTTTGGACCATGAAATCAGGCGAAGTAGAACAAAATCTGAATTTGCAAAGTTAGCCGCTGGTCGCCTCGATTACCGGCGACTCCATGACTCCAAAAAATCGCCAAAATTTCAGCACGCGACCCATCAGCAGGGCTCAGTCTTCGAAAATAACATCAACAATCTGCATCTGCCGAACACTAGGATCTTTGGACAATTTAATCAGCTCATCGGGATGTCCTGTGGCAAGGTATCCATGCACAAGCCCCTGTTGAGCGCGGTCACGTATCTCCTGAAGGTCGAGGTTCAACTGCTTCAAGACAGGCTCATCCTTCTCGTCGAGCAGGGAGGCCCAACGTCGAAATTGCCCCACAGGGGACCGCATCATCTCCGCGTCACAGTTGCCAATACCTCTCCAGTTGCATGCGGAGGGCGACCAAGATATAGGAGATATTCCAGTATGTAATGGTCCCAGGAAAATGGTATCGAATCCGTTGCGCCACGACTCCTGGGCTACATCCTCACCCAGGGGACGCGTCAACCATACAAAAACTGTCACCGCCACCTGTCCCTCTATGCCACCGAGTGTAGCTGCGGCAGACCGTACATCGGTTTCATCCCCCTCACTAAGTGCGTCGACAGCACGGGTGGCGCCTGTTTCCATGAGCCACGAAGGATCAAGCGCTCCCGAGGAAAGCAGTTTTAAACTTGTCCTGTACCGGTGACCTTGAAACGTCCCATCAAAATAAGGCGATCTTGGTCCTAAGAGAACCGAAATAGACCCCTCATGAGGCCGTACGTCTATGTCCTCGTCTTTGAGGTCTTCAAAGACGACATAATTTCCCGGATGGCCAACAGCGAAAGCGTTAACGACAACCAGTCGAGCTTTTTCGTTGTTGGTGTATTCCTTCCACACCCCGAACCCTCGCCCGAAAAGAAGAAAGAGGGTAATGGATACCACCGTTCCCACAGCCGCGAGACGGACCAGCGTAGAACTGTTCACGGTCGTTTGCTACTTCCTTTGACGAGGAGCTCGAAATTCAATAACAAGGGAGTGGAGAGAGTACATCTCTCCACTCCCTGACAAGCGTCACTAGTCTAGTGAACCATACAGCTCGACCGCTTCCCCCTTACAGGCAATGGGATGAAGTTGCATTTCTGCTCCCACCAACCGGGGAACAAGTTTTGCTTCCAAATCACACGTGTAGGCATGTTCAGCTCTGACCGAGTAATTCAGATCAGCAGGCTTGCCTGTCTTCGAATTCGTTGTTTTGACTGTAAAGTAGGCCCAGATGACACCTCTCGCATAGTGGCCGTAACGGTCGATTTTACAGCTTCCTATGAAGGGTTGTGCGCACTTAACCACCACCTGCCCTGTCTGATCTTTTGCGGTTGTAGGATTATTTGGGTCATTGTTCAAAGAAACTTGATCATGACATTTTTCTATCTTCTCACCGCTAAGCTTTACAATCCCCTTGATCCCATTGCTGGCCGGATCGAGACTAATTCCGCCTTCGGCATTCGCTTCCACTTGCGTAAGGTTGTGACGGAAGCAGGCAAGCCCTTTCATCTCCATCCCACCTAGGTCTTTCTTTGGATCTTTGTGATCGTGTCGAAGAGCTTTTTTAAACGCTTTTGCGAACTCAGTGTTCCAGTACTTCTTGTTCTGCGGATACGCATACATGAAGTTGTTGAACTTCTTCAGCTCCCACCTCTGCAGTCGATCGGTCGACCCATACTGCTCAGGAGGGAGCCAACTCGAATGTACAGAGGAAAGTACCCACCAGTTTTTCTTTCCCAACTTCTGATTGACCTCGCAGTAGAGGCTGTATTGCTCGATGGCACACTTTCGACCGCCACCGGGAGCAACCCCACCGGCGGAACCGCATTGAGCGGCAGCTGAAACGCGGGTCTCCGAGAGGTCTTCAGCACACCCGATGGCCCCGGGGTCTCCGAAGTCCGTGGAGTCCTGCTCAGCAGGCATCGGGGCCTCGATGATGGTCAAACCACCACAGCGGTCGAAAACGAAGATCGAGATAGTGGATTCGCTAGGCTCGACCTGCCCGGGAACATCGTCGATCATTCTCGCGGCGGCCGTCTCGCCAGCCGGCGCTGTGGGAATTTCTTTCCAGCCACGTGTGACCTTTGCGGTCACACGTACTGCGCCGTTACCAGCCTCCTGCGCCACCACGTTCTCAAGCGTGATGGTGGAGTCAGTACGGGCCAGACCTAGGGCATCCAGGTTGTTCCTCTGCCCGGTCAGCGAGGAGTTGAGAAGAGATACCTGGGCGGTGATGGGACTGTCAGGTGTCACCCCAGGCGCCTGCCAGATCGTTGCTGCCTGATCCTCCAAGACAGCGTCCTGTGCTTCATAGTAAGTTCTGATTCTGTCCGCATAGCTCTGCGTGGCCAACACCGACCGGGCGGCCGAGGCTTTAGAAGGCGCGTCGAGATAAGGAACACATCCCTGAGAGGACGAGGGCGGAGGCGGGGGCGGTACCGCCTTAGGAGTAACAGTTGTAGCCTCCCATCCACTAACACCAAAAGCTGTACGTGATCGAACCTTTATCGTGTAGACAGTGCCGTTGGTTAGACCAGCGATCAGGGTGAACGGATCGGTAGCTTCAAGAATGCGGACACCGCCGACATCGGACACCTCGATGTCGTAACCATCCAGGAGCGCGACACTCCCGTTGGTCTCCGGCAACCCCCAGCTCACAACCGCACCACCATCGCCAGCCGAGGCGACAAGATTGAGAACATTGCCCGGAGGGCCCGCAGGCATATAGGTGAGGACGATCGACGGTTGGTCGGTGACTCCTGAGCTTCCGAAGGCGATGGCCTCGTCGCTGCCGGAGGTAAGCATCAGCCACTGGTACTCGCTACCGGCGATGTCGACCTGCGGCGCGGCGATCGGGAAGGTATAGGCAGCAGTGCTGTCATCGATGTCACCTTCCAGGTCTGACCCCATAGTTTCTCCGGTCACCTCGCTCTTCAAAGGCACCGCAGTGATCACTGTGTCTGCCGGACACGCCCCCAAAGGGCAGGTAGGCGTTCCGAGTTTGAGGATTCCCTCGGACACGCTGGCGCCGTCGGGCAACTCGCTGAGCTTGATGCCCAGCACGGTTGCGACCTTGTCTGCTCCCACACCTCCTAATTGGATGGTGGAGGAATCTGCGAGGGCACAGGGACCACCGGCACAGGCTGTCGGATCGACCTTGGCGGTCTTGATGACGAAGTTGTCCTTGAGCAGGGTCAGGTGGTTGACGGTCTCGGCAGGCGGGTCCGTCGGGGTTCCCGGGGTGGTGAAACTGATGAAGGCGGTCTTGGCGGTGCAGATCTCCTCCACGCCCTCGTCCTGCGTAGTCGCTGCCGCGCCTTCCCCGGTTAGGGGGGTGGCGTTCGACTTCGAGGCCGCGGGAGCTTGGCCGCCGGGGGTGTAGAACGTCCACTGATAGGGGGTCATGGTGTTGCCGGCGAGATCCTTGGCGCCGGTCACCTTGACTACATATCGCATCTCTTGCTGGAGAATGTAGGGCTCGAAGGTCAGTATTTTGCCGGTGGCGTCCATCTCCGCCGCGCCGTCTACCGGCATGGAGAAGTCAGGGTTGTAACCGATGACCTCAATCTGGGCACCCGTCACCCGCTCGCTGAACGTCGCCACCACGTCGACGTAGGATTCGACCCCCGTTGCGCCGTTGGCGGGGGTGGTTGTCACGACTGTCGGAGGGGTCGTGTCTCCCGACGGAGTGGGCGTCGGGGTCGGTGTCGGGGTGACCGACGGAGTGGGTGTCGGGGTCGGTGTCGGGGTGACCGACGGAGTGGGTGTCGGGGTCGAGTTTGGGCCCGGGCCTGGTGAGGTGCCACCACCGACGACGCAGGCCTGCATCTGCCACTTGTAGGTGCGACCGGCCTGGACGGTGTTCTCCGGCACCTGGAACGACGCGCGCTCACCGCCGTTGACCGACCTCACGCCTAGAGGGCTCGATCCGATCGGTGTGCCGGCGTTGTCGTACAGGAAGTACTTTGCGGTGACCGGGCCGCCCGAGGGGCGGTTGACCATGCCCGACAGGATGGGCCGGGTGGGGTCGGCCATGCCGGTCTCGGCGTCCGTGGGAACGTACGGCGCGTCGGTGGTGATGCGGTAGTACGGGCTCTCGCTGCAGGTCATGGGGGTGGCCCCGTTGATACAGGCCCTGACGGAGAACTTGAAGCTGTCGACGTTGCTGACGTCGTAGGTGATGGACGCGCTCTGACCGGAGGGCAGGTTGGCGTTGGTGGGCGGGGTGAGGTTGAGCATCCACTGGATCTCGGTCGGGCTCAGGGGCCGGTCGTAGGCGCGGATCTCGTCGTAGGCGGCCTTGACCGAGGAGTAACTGAGACCACCGCGCCTGCCGTCGCCGAGTTCGAAGGATCGATCGGCCTGCCACGGGGTGACGGTGTGGTCGGCCTCTGCGGCCTGGACACCGTTGACATAGAGGCGGATCTTCTTGGCCACGGCGTCGTAGACCCCGGCCAGATGCGTCCAGGTTCCGATCGACGCCGTCGTGGAGGACTTGATCTCCGTCACCGGACTGGTGGCCGTGTTGTTGTGGTACATCTGCATGTTCCACTTGCGAGCGGTGGAGTCATAGCCGACGCTGAAGGCGCTGTTGACGGTTCCGTTCTGGCTGATCAGCGGGATCGTGGTGGTCCCGACGTCCAGCCTGACCCACCCTGCCGCGGAGAAGCTCTTGTCCGTCCGCAGCACCGGACCAGCGGTCGAGGCGTGGGAGGGATTCCCTGCGGCACCGTTGAGAAGGAGCGCCTTGCCGTCCTTGCCGTCGATCCACGAGTAGCGTCCGTCGACGAAGGTCAGAAGGTTGCCCTTGCCGGTGGAGTCGGTGCCCCCCGTGCCGTCGGTGAAGCTCCACTTCCCGATCTCACCTCCACCGGTCGTCCAGGAGGGAAGCGGCGCGGTGGACTCGACCACGGAGACGTAGTAGTCGATGTTCCTGCCGTCGACGGAGGCAGACTTGTAGGCGACCTTGGCCGAACTCTTGCGCACGATCGCGTGGTCGCCGTCCATCGAGTCGACCGACTCGGCGGTGACGGTGGGAATCTCGGGCGGCAGGATGTACTGGGTGATCAGCTTGGGCGGAGTGGCGCCGGCACCGGTCGTCTCCGCTGAGTGATAGACCGCCGAGTAGCCGCTGTAGCGGTCGACGCTCTCGGTGGGCCCCTGAAGTCCGATGCCGTAGTTGGGCTGGCCTGCGGCCCAGTCCTTGACCCATTTCGTGATGGGCCAGGTCATCACGCCGGGCATGAGGACGTTCGTGGTCGGGCACGGAGTGGTCACGAAGTCGAGAAGGGCCGGCTTGTTGGACCAGGTCATCCTGCCCGGCGTCCAGCCGGTGTTGACCCTGGTGGCGTACACCTTGCCGTCGCCACGCTGGTGGCAGCCGGGCGACTCGGTGCGCCACAGCTGCATGGTGGAGGAGATGATGGGCTTGTTGGCCAGGCCGGCGACGTCGAACGTCAGGTAGGAGCGGAAGTAGTTGACCGCGCTCACTCCGTTGCAACTGGAGTAAGCGGCGCCGATCTTCAGCAGTGTGGCGCCCGGCTGGTCGTTGACGGTGCAGTCGGCGCCGCTGGAGAGCAGCGTGTCGGTCTTGACGGTCAGCGTGGAGGTGGGGTCCACCACGACGGGGTAGACGGTGGCGGGGTCGGCGAGCCAGCCGGCGTCCGGCTTGAGGACCAGCGTCCGTTTGCCGCCGTCCCCGACGACGGAGGTGGCGATCGGAGCACTGCGCGGAGCGGTGGCGGCCTTGGGGTCCCTCACGCCGGCGCCGGTGCTGTCCCACATCACCGGTTTCGGCGCCTGGGCGACGAGCCTGTCCTTGCCGTCGGTGAGCTCCAGGCCACCCCGCTTGGACATGGCGAGGGTCAGTTCCGGAGACTCCACCGGGATGCGGATCTCCAGCGCCTCCTTGGGACGCTCACGCAGCACCACGTCGTGCCGGAAGCCGGTGGGCAGGGCGGTGACGACCAGGTCGGCCGCGGGCCCGGCGGCGTCGGGGTAGGTGGCGACATTGTCCTTCACCACCGGGCGGGGCAGCTTCCCCTCCCAGGAGAGGCTGAGGCTCTCATCCGCCTCACGCCTCATCACCGCGAACGGAGCGTTGTCCCCACCGAGGGAGAAGGCGAGATCGGCCTTGGCCACCTTCGGCTTGAGGACGCCGTCCTTCTCCACCAGCGTGGTGTCGATCCACGCCCACGAGCCGTTCTCCTGCTTGATCTGGGCGGGGCCGGAGTACGACTCCGTCTTCAGGCTCCCGTCCGGGAAGGCCCAGGTTCGCGAGGCCTCGGTGAAGGCACCCGTGACCTCGATCGGTTTGTTCTGTTTCCTGGCTTCCGCGATCGCCGCACGCAGTGGGGCGTCGGGGTTCTCAGGGCGGGGGAACGCCGTCTGGAGTGGGGCTGCGGACGTGGGAGGGGACGTGGGATCGGCCTGGGCGGGCAAAGCTCCACTCGAAACCAGGAGCGAGGCCACCAGGGCTGAGACGGTCACGACTGCAGTCGTGGACCGTCTGTTCGATCCGCGCCGTGAGGGCGGCGCGGCAGGACGGTTCGGTAAGGGAGACCCCACCGGTTCCTCCGTTGCGAAAAGGGGTTTGATCGGCAGGGCATCAGAATGGTGCGACCCGACCGGAGATGATCGTCTCCAGCATGATGGGCAACGCCATTGATCTTGTAGGATGAAATGTCTTGATCTTGAAGCGTGTTACCAGGTGTCGGATTTCTCAAGAAAACCGCAGCGTGGCAGGCCCGTTACAGCAAACATGGGCGAGCCGATCGAGCGCACTACATCAACGTGACCAGATTTATGGAGGTCGGCATGCAACTTCGCATCCTCGGTCCGGTTGACATATGGCGTGACGGACGCTCCTTCGCGATCACCGGCCTGAAACAGCGCACTTTACTGGGGGTTTTGGTACTGCAAGCCAATAGGACCGTCTCCCACGACCGTCTGATGGCGGCGCTGTGGAGCGACGAGGTCCCGGCCACAGGCCGGCGACTGTTGCACAGCCACGTATGGTCCTTGAGACGCCTGCTCGGCGACGGGCAGAACCTGGTCAGCATGCCCAGCGGCTATTCGCTGCAGTTGGAGCCGGGCGCCTCCGACCTTGACGTCTTCACCACCGAGACGGCCAGGGCTCGTACCGCTCTCTCTTCTGGAGACGCTCCGCGCGCGTCGGAACTGCTTCATCGAGCCCTGTCGCTGTGGCGAGGGCCCGCGCTGGGAGGAACCCGCACCGAATTGCAGGCTACAGAGGGGGCCGCCCTGGAGGAGCGGCGCGTCGCGGTCCTTCTTCAGCGCATCGAGACCGATCTTCTCTTGGGAAACCATGCGGAACTGATCAGTGAACTGCGCCTCCTGGTAGCCGAACACCCACTGAACGAGGAACTGCGTGGCCAGCTGATATTGGCGCTCCACGGCGCGGGACGGACAGCTGAGGCGCTCGCGGAGTTCCAGTTGGCGCGTGAATACATCCAGGAGGAGGTCGGCGTCGACCCAGGTAAGGACCTGGTGAGAATTCAGCAGACGGTCCTCTCCTCCGACATGGCCGCCGAAACACACCGTGCCGCCGCAGGCAGACCGTTCACCCCTGTGCCCCGGCAACTACCGGTCGACGTCATCCGATTCACCGGCCGTGAAAATGAGCTACGAGAACTCGACGAGCTGCTGGCTCCCGGACAGGCCGACACGTCAACCGTGGTGATCTCTGCTATCGCCGGAACCGCAGGCATCGGCAAAACCGCGCTGGCGACACGCTGGGGTCACCGGATGGCCGCACGATTCCCTGACGGACACCTCTACGTGAACCTGCACGGTTATTCACACAGTGAACCGGTCACCGGCGCACAGGCCCTGCACCGATTTCTGCGAGCACTCGGCATGGCACCGGATGAGATTCCCACGAACACGGACGAACGTGCGAGTCTCTACCGTTCCCTGGTGGCCGACAGGCGGATGCTCATGATTCTCGACAACGCTGCCACCCCCGAACAGGTTCGCCCGCTTCTGCCTGGGTCACCACTGTGCAGAACAGTCATCACCAGCCGCGACACGCTGCGAGGTCTTTCGGTCACCCATGACGTGCATGCGATCACCCTCGACATCCTGCCAGCGGTCGAGGCACGCACGCTTCTCATCGCCATGCTGGGTGCCGAGCGCGTCACCGCCGAGGCGGAGGAGGCCGCCGAACTCGCACGACTGTGCGGTTACCTGCCGTTGGCGTTGAAGCTGGCCGCCGCTCATCTCAACAGCCAGCCCACCCTCCTCCTGGGCGACTTCGTGGCGAGGCTGAGCCAGGAGAACCGGCTGACCGCCCTCGACATCGAAGAAGATCCGCACATTGGGGTGCGCGCCGCTTTCGAGCTTTCCTATCGTGCCTTGCCGGAAAGCATCCGGCGAGTGTTCCGGCTGATCAGCGCGCAGCCTGGACCGGACATCCACTGTGAAGCGGTCGCTGTTCTGACCGGCCTTTCCCCGCGCGAGGTCGACGCCGCGATCGACACACTCGTGAACGCCCATCTGATCTACCGCATCGGTGACCAGCGAGTGGCGATGCACGACCTGCTCGGTGTGTACGGGCACGAACGCAGCGAAATGGATGACAGCGCGGCCGAACACCACACGGCACTGGCGCGGCTCGCTGGCTGGTACCTGCACATGACGTCCAGAGCCATTAAACGCGCGACCGGTGAAGGGAACACTATAGAACCGACCGTACCCGCGCTTCCCGTCGCTCGGTCCTTCTCCGGTGCGGACGAGGCTCTGAACTGGCTGGACGTTGAGTTTCCCACGCTGATGGCGATGATCACCTATGCGGGTGTCGGGGACCTCCCACTGCATTCCTGGCAGCTCACCCTCACATTGTCGAGATTCTTTTACATGAGGGATCAGCCAGATGAAATGATCGCAAGCCACAGGGTCGCCTTGTCAGCCGTTCGTCGCCTGGATGAAAAACGCGGCGAGGCCGAATTGCTAAAATCGTTGAGCCTGGCCTATCTGTGCAACGGGGACTACGCCGGTTACCTCTCCCATCTAGAGCAGGCTCTCGCCGTTTTCCAGTCCTTGGACGATCAGATGGGGGAAGCCCGGGCACTCGGTGATATCGCGTTCGCCCTCGTGACCTTGGGGGAACTTACCCGGGCGATCGAGATCAGCAAGCAGTCCATCGAACTGCTCCGTCTGATGGGCAACCGAGGTGCCGAGAACGCGGTCATGACCACTTTGGCGACGGCCTACCGTGATGTGGGTCGCGCAGCGGAGAGCCGGGACCTGTTGCGTGTGTGTCTCGCCTACGAACGTGAGCATGGACGCCGCGCCGACGAATCCTTCACCCTCATAGAGCTGGGCATGATCCACATCCAGCTCGGTGACACGGATGGCGCCACCGAACTTCTGGCCCAAGCCCTTCAGATCGCGCAGGAACTCGGCATCGACAGTCTGGAGACGGAGGCATTCATCGGTCTCGGTATGGCTTGTCGCGCGCGAGGGCGTCACAACGAGGCCGTCGAACACCACCGGAAGGCGCTCGGGCGGTCCAAAGATCTGCGGAACCGGCACCTGGAGTGTCAGACCCTCATCGAGTTGGGCAGTGATCACCTCGCCATGGGCGACAAGCGATCGGCGCTTGAGTACTGCCGAACTGCCAGGGACATCGCTTCCACACTCTCCGACCGCCGTATGGACGGCCTGACGCACAAGAGCATGGCCGAGGCCCTGTACGCCGTCGGACGGATCGAAGACGCACAGGGGCACTGGAAGAAGGCCCTGGCGATCCTCGGCCCCATGGGCATGCGGGAGGCCGAAGAGGTGGCGGGGCGACTTCAGGAGGTGGCGGAGTATACGGTGGGCCGCCCGTGATCGCCGCAGAACAAAGGTGAGCATCGGCACCCGCACTTCCCTGCGGCGACACCGCTCGAACCAGAGCAGGGTGGCGAGGGATGCCCATGGGGTGATCACCGAGCCGATGTTGGTGCCGATGAGCAGGGCGAGCAACAGGTCGCGATGGTCTGCGGGGATGACGTGCTCCACCACGGTGTAGGCGGGCAGGTTGTTGATCAGGTTGGACAGCCCCGTGCCGGGAGCCTCTGAGCCGTATGCCGCACCGGTTGCCGGTCAGGGTACGGCTTTGGCGGTGACGGTTGTGGTTTCCCAGTCGCTGACCCCGTAGGCGGATCTGGCTCGGACCTTGATGGTGTAGGTGGCGCCTTTCGCCAGGTCGCTGATGGCGACGTAGGGGTCCACGACCTCGAACGTCTTCGTCACGATGCCGTCGCTGTTCACCACCTGGACGTCGTAGCCGTTCAAGAAGGCGACGGTGCCGTGGGACGCGGGCGGTGCCCAGGTAGCGAGTGTGCTGTCGTCGCCACCTTGCGCGGCCAGGCCGAGCACCTTGCTCGGTGGTCCGGGAAGCAGGTAGGTAAGGGTGAGCGAGGGCTGCGTCGTGCCGTCCGAGTCTCCGAAGACGACGGTCTCGTCCTTGTTGGAGGTGAGCAGCAGCCACTGATGTTCGTTGCCCGCGATATCGGCCCGCGCGTCACCGAGAGGCAATGCGAACGGCGGAGCCGTCGGGTCGGCGTCGCCTGCCAGTTCTGATCCCGTGGACTCGCCGGTCACCAAGCTCATGAGCGGCGTGGCGGTGATGACCGCACCACGTGGACATGTGCCTTCCGGGCAGGTCGGCGTACCGAGTTCGAGGATGGCCTTGCTGATGGCCGCACCCTCGGGAAGCTTGTCGAAATCGAAGCTGATCACCGCGGCGGTCCTGCCGGTACCGGTGTCACCGATCCGCATCACCGCAGCGTCGGTCACCTCACACGGCGCACCGTCACAGGCGGTCGGATCGGTCTTCGCCGTCCTGATGACGAGGTCGTCCTTGCGCAGGGTCAGGTGCCGGACGTCTTCCGCGGGCGGCTCGGCCTGGGGACCCGGGGTGGTGAAGCTCACCGCGGCGGTCTTGTCGGTGCAGATCTCCTCCAGGCGGCCACCGGTGGCCGGAGGCGCGGTGCTCGCCGGAGTCGGCGTGGGAGGCGTGGTTCCGCCTCGGCCGACGGCGCAGGCGGTCATCTGCCAGGTGTAGGTGGTGCCGGGTCGCACGGTGCCCGCGGGGATCTGCAGGGAGGCGCGCTCGCCGCCGTTGACGGTGCGGGTCCCCAGCGGCACGGTGCCGACCGGTGTGCCGTCCTGCCTGTAGAGGTAGTACTTGGCCGTGACCGGCCCGCCGGAGGAACGGTCGACCATGCCGCTCAGGACGGGCTGGGCCGGGTCGGCCATGCCGGTCCTGGTGTCGCTGGGCAGCGTCGCCGCGTCGGAGGTGATGCGGTAGGCCGGGGATCGGTTGCAGGAGGGCGGCACGACACCGGTGCGACAGGCCTTGACCACGAACGTGAGACCGGCCGGGTCGTCGAGGGAGAAGATCCTCTCCGGCGTCCGGTCGGCGGGCACGTTGTCGTCGGTCGTGGTACCCGGGGGGGTGGCCATGGCGCGCAGGTCGGCGGGCGACAGGACGCGCTGGTAGACGTGGACGTCGTCGATCGCGCCGGTGAACGGTGTGGCGGTGCCGGCGAACTGGCCGCGGCCGAGCTGGAAGTTACCTCGGGCGTTCCAGTCCACGGTGTGGTCGCGTTCGCCGGCCGGTTCACCGTCGACGAACAGGCGGATCCTGTGAGCCGGCCGGTCGTACTGGACGGCCAGGTGGGTCCATGTGCCGACTCGGGCGACGTTCTTGGAGACCGCCCACCGTTCGTGGACGGTGTTGGGGATGTCCCGGGTGACCTGGTCGAACACCCACCGCTGGTCCAGGCCCGAATAGCCGGAGGCGGCGAAGGCGAGGGTGAAGGCGGGCTGGTCGACGCCTCGCTGGGAGAAGATCACCTGGTCCCTGGTGTTGTCGTCGAGCCGGACCCAGGAGGTCACCGTGTAGCTCTGGTCGGTGTCGAGCACGGGACCGGAGGTCGAACCGGTCGCCCCGTTGAGGTCCACGGCCTGACCGGTCTGTCCAGGGATGCGGGTGTAACCGCCCGAGAGGGTGACGGGCCGGTCGCGTCCGGAGGCGTCGGTCGCGGTGGCACCGGTGGTCTCGTCCAGCTTCCAGTGGGCTGCCTCGCCGGTGGGCGACCGCCCGGGCGGCGACGTTGTCGTGGAGCCGTCGACGCTGACGGTGTAGTCCAGCGCGGTCCCCTCCGGCACGCCGGACCTGTAGGTGACCTTGACCGCGGTGGAGCGGGCGATCGCGTCGTCACCGTTCAGGGAGTCGATCGACTCGGCCGTCACGGTCGGGATCTGCGGCGGCAGCATCCAGTCCACGGTCAGCCTGGGGACGTTGCGGCCCCACGGCTGCGTCCACAGGGGAGAGACTTCCGTGGTGTTCCAGGGGGTCGCGGATTCATCGGTCAGCCGGAGCATCAGGCCGTGGTTGGCGGCGCCTCCGGCCCACGCCCGGGTCGTCGCGGTCAGATCCCTGCTCCACACCGAGCCGCCGGCGCGGAGCAGGGAACAGGCGCTGATGGAGGTACGCCCCTCCGTGGTCGTGGAAGGCCGATCGTCCCAGGATGTGCCGTCGTCCACCCATGCACCGGTGACGCGGTTGACGAAGATCGATCGGTGGCCGGTCTGGCAGGAGTCGGTGTCCTCGCGAAGCGTCAGCCGCATGGTGGCCTTGACCACCTGACGTCCGGTGATCGGGGCGGTGTCGAAGGCCACCAGCGCGCGCCAGGCCCCCGGCCGGTAGGCGCACGTCTGGTTCGGCCAGGTTCCCGTGCAGCGCCGATGGTTCTTCCCGGCGACGGTACCGGGACCGGTCCGGACGTCCGGCGAGCCGATCCCCACCTCCTGGGTGATGCCCAGGGAGGCGGGTTCCATGGTCACCGGGTATCGCGTGGCCGGGTCGGCCAGCCATGCCGCGTCCGGCCTGAGCACCAGGACGGTCTTGCCGTCCTTGGTCTCCACCTTCGTCGTGACCTTGGCCTCACGGCCCGGCTGATCGTCGGCGGTGTCCCACATCCGGGGCGCCGGCGCCGACACGGTGGTCGTGCCCTTGGTGTCCTTGAGTGCCGGCCCGCCCCCCTTGGCCGTCGAGAGTGTCAGTCCCTCGGTCCGTACGGGCAGGCGGAACTCCACCGGCTTGGCGGGCCGCTCCCGCAACACCACCTCATGCCGGAACCCCGAGGGCAGGGCCGTCACGACAAGATCGACATCGGGGCCGGCCACGCCGGCGTACCGGGCGACATCACCGGTGATCTCCGGGCGCGGCAGCGGCGCCCCCCAGGACAGGGCGACACTCTGCTTTTCACCCCGCGTCAGCGAGGCGAAAGGGCCGTCACCGCCGAGAGAGAAACTCGTATTCGCCTTGGCGAGTTTCGGCTTCAGCACGCCGTCCCGCTCCACGAGACCGGTATCGACCCAGCCCCACGTGCCATCGGCCTTTTTGAGCTGCACCGGCCCGCCGTAGGCATGCGTGGTGAAATGCCCGTCAGGAAAAACCCACACCCGCGAGGTCTCCGTGAAGGCGTTCTCCACCGGCACCGGCCGGCCGGACCGACGCGCCTGATCCGCCGCCGCCCGCAGCGGAGCGTCCGGGTCCCGCGGCTTGGGGAAGGTCGTCATCGACGGTGGAGCCGACACCGCGGCAGGAGCCGGTTCGGGATCGGCCGACGCCACCGTGGCCCCTGCGGTCCCGGGCACCAGCAGCGATGCCGTCACCGCGAGCACGGCCGCGATCGCCGACCGTCCAGATGGCCTGTCAATCCGGGAGATGAGCCGAATTCTCGACCTGTTCACGAACTCTCGCCCATCAAGATGCTCAGACGATCAGCCGGAAAGGGGGCATCCACCCCCACAGAATAGCACAAGAGGTATAGACGCAACAAATTACCATTTATGAAGAATTGTTTTCTCGTTAATTTGTTTTCGATATCGTCGGGCAATTCCACCTGGTTGAGCAGACGGGCGGCGGTGTCGTTCAGGCGGTGAGCAGCAGGGCCCCCACCGTCGCGGTCACGCAGGTCACCACCAGCACGGCCCCGGTCAGTACGAAGGTGAGCATCGGGACCCGCACTCCCCTGCGGCGGCACCACTCGAACCACAGCAGGGTGGCGAGGGAGGCCCACGGGGTGATCACCGGGCCGACGTTGGTGCCGATGAGCAGGGCGAGCAGCAGGTCGCGGTCACCCGCGGGGATGACGTGCTCCACCACGGTGTACGCGGGCAGGTTGTTGACCAGGTTGGACAGCACCGCGCCGACGGCCGCCACCCGGTAGGCGCCGGCCGCCTCGCCACCCTCGCCGGTCCCGATCAGGGTGCTCATCACCCCCGCCAGGCCGTACCGGCTCAGGGTGGGCACGACCAGGAACAGGCCGACGACGAAGACGAGCAGCTGCCAGGGGAACAGCGCGAGGGTGAGCTTCGAGCGGTCGCGCCAGGCGAACGAGGCGAGCATCAGGGCCGCACCGGCCAGGGCCGCGAGCTGGATCGGCACCTCCAGCAGGATCGCGGCCACGAACAGCACGCACGCTCCGGCCGCGATCCTGAACAGCAGCGGATCGGCGACCGCCTCGGCGACCGGCGGCCGGTAGCGACCGGTCCCGCGCGGGCCCCGGCGTCCCTGGCGCCAGAAGAACACCCACAGCAGGGCCGCGGTGACCGCGATGGACACGAGCTGGGGAAACCACAGCCTTCCCGCGAACTCGCGGGCGGACATGCCGAGCCGTTCCACGGCCAGCAGGTTCGTCAGGTTCGAGACCGGCAGGAGCAGGGCCGCGGTGTTGGCGAGCCAGAGGGTCGTCATGGCCGGTGGCAGCGCGGCGATGCCGGTCCTGGCCGCGAGGGCGAGCATGACGGGTGTCAGCAGCACCACCGTGGTGTCCAGGTTCAGGAACATGGTGACCAGCGAGGCGAAGGCGGTGCAGAGCAGGAAGAGCGCGGCGTGGTTCCCGCGGCCGAGCACCGCCAGCCGGGTGGCGACCACGTCGAAGACCTGGGCCTCCTTGACGAGCTCCGCCATGACGATCACCGCGGCGAGGAAGAGCAGGATCGGCGCGATCCGCTCCATCTCGGCCCATGCCTCGCGGGCGGGGAGCAGACCGGTGACGAGGAACAGCAGGCCGAGCCCCAGGAGGGCGAGGCGGATCAGGTTCAGGGCACTCGGTCTGCGCGGCACATCGGCAAGGATGACATGCCTGACCTGCCACGACGTCGCCGGGGAGCGGGCGGCGCGGACGGTTCAGGCGGTGGCGCGGGTGGTGAGGTCGGACCAGAGGTCGTCCATCCGGGCCTCCAGCTCCTCCAGCGTGCCGTCGTTACGGACGACGATGTCGGCGATCTTCAGGCGTTCCTCGCGGGTCGCCTGGGCGGCGATCCTGGCCCTGGCGTCCTGCTCGGTCATGCCGCGCAGGTCGAGCAGGCGGGTGAGACGCACCTCGTCGGGGGCGTCCACGACGACCACGATCTCGTACATGCCCGCGAGGCCGTTCTCGGCCAGCAGCGGCACGTCGTAGACGACGATGCCGCCGGTGGGGGCCTTTTCCTGGAGTTCGGCGATGCGGGCGCCGACGAGCGGGTGGACGATGGCGTTGAGCGAGGCCAGCTTCTCGGAGTCGGCGAAGACGATCGAGCCGAGCTTCTCCCGGTCGAGGGAGCCGTCCTCGCGCAGGATTCCGGAGCCGAAGACGCCGACGACGCGCGCCAGGCCGGAGGTGCCCGGCTCGACCACCTCACGGGCGATCTTGTCGGCGTCGATCACCATGGCGCCTCGGGCCGCCAGCCGCTTGGAGACCTCGCTCTTGCCGGACCCGATGCCGCCGGTAAGCCCCACCTTGAACATGATCCGCAGCATACGCGGTACGGGGCGTGCCACAGAATCTCCGACGCCCCGGGGCCTCCATGGGGATACGGGGTGAGGGCGGCCGTGGGTCACCTGTCGTGGCTCGTCAGGTGACGGGCCCAGGGGCCCCCGGTCCGAGGGCGGGGTTCGGCACGCGGCCCGCGGGAAGCGCGGCACCCGGCCCAAGGAGAACGTGTCACGCGGCCCAAGGAGAACGCGTCACGCGGTCTGAGGGGAACGCGGCACGCGGCCTCATCCACGAGGTCCCGCGTATGCCCCGGCGGCCGCCCCTGTCATGACCAGAACACAGGAGAAGGCCCCCCTTCCGGAGGGAGGGGAGAGCGGTCGCGCGCCTGTGAGGCGTTCTCAGACGTTCCCGGCCCCGAGGGGCCTTAAAAGTGCTCCCGGCGCATGTGCACCAGCGTCAGGTGGTCGCTCATCCGCTCCCTGCCGGTCTCGCGGTAGCCGTGGCGGCGGTACAGGCGCAGGTTGACCTCGGACAGGTGGCCGGTGAACAGGTCGAAGGCGAGGGCCGTGGCGGCCTCGGCGTGCAGGGCGGCCAGCAGGGAGCCGCCGATGCCCGTGCCCTGCCGGTCCGGGGCGACGACCAGGCGGCCGACCAGGCAGGTCGTGCCGGACATCCGGCCGCGTACCGCTCCCACGATCCTGCCGCCGTCCCTGGCGACGAGCACGACGGCCGTCTCGACGGCCCTGCGGACCTGGCCGGCCGACTCCACCAGGGGCGGGATGAACGGGTCGCCGTAGAGCTGGGCCTCGCCCACGTAGGCGGCGCGCTGCACGGTCAGGACCTCGCCGGCGTCCTCGGGCCTCGCGCCCTCGATCACGATCACGGCGGCCACCCTAGCGGGGACGCGGCCGGGAGAGGGGAGCCGGGATGCGGGAACGTGCCCCCGGCCAGAGCGGGGCATGGCAAGGCGACGGCAGGCAAGGGTTCAACGACCCCGGCCATGGCCTGGGTGTCCGAGAGCGGGACAGCGAGAGGAGCACTGCTCGGCAGCGGACGGGGAACCGGCCCCGGACGCGCGAACCGGCGGGGAACGCCGGGAAGACCCACCGAGCGGGAACCGTCCCCGGACGCGGAAAGGGCCCCGCCGGAGCGGGGCCCTTCCGTGGAACGTCTACCGCGTGATCAGTTCTGACCGCCCGCGAGCTTCTCGCGCAGAGCCGCGAGAGCCTCGTCGGAGGCCAGGGCGCCACCCGCCGGAGCGGAGGAGCCGCTGCTGGCGGCACCGGTGGAGCCACCGGCCGGCGGGGTCTCGCCGGAGTAGGACGTGGGGGCAGCCTCGCCCGCCTCGGCCTCGGCCTTGCGAGCCTCCTCGACCTGCTTCTTGTGCGCCTCGAAGCGGGTCTGGGCCTCGGCGTACTGCCGCTCCCACTCCTCGCGCTGCTTGTCGAAGCCGTCGAGCCACTCGCCGGTCTCGGAGTCGAAGCCCTCGGGGTAGATGTAGTTGCCCGAGTCGTCGTAGGTCGCCGCCATGCCGTACAGCGTGGGGTCGAACTCGACGTCGGCGCCCATGGCACCCTCGTTCGCCTGCTTGAGCGACAGCGAGATCCGGCGGCGCTCGAGGTCGATGTCGATGATCTTCACGAAGATCTCGTCACCCACCTGGACGACCTGCTCGGGGATCTCGACGTGGCGCTCGGCCAGCTCGGAGATGTGCACCAGGCCCTCGATGCCCTCCTCGACGCGGACGAACGCACCGAACGGCACCAGCTTGGTGACGCGACCCGGGACGACCTGACCGATCTGGTGGGTACGGGCGAACTGCTGCCACGGGTCTTCCTGCGTCGCCTTGAGCGACAGGGAGACGCGCTCGCGCTCCATGTCGACGTCGAGCACCTCGACGGTGACCTCCTGGCCGACCTCGACGACCTCGGAGGGGTGGTCGATGTGCTTCCAGGAGAGCTCGGAGACGTGGACCAGACCGTCGACGCCGCCGAGGTCGACGAACGCACCGAAGTTGACGATCGAGGAGACGACGCCCTTGCGGACCTGACCCTTCTGCAGGGTGTTGAGGAACGTCTGGCGAACCTCGGACTGGGTCTGCTCGAGCCAGGCGCGGCGGGACAGAACCACGTTGTTGCGGTTCTTGTCGAGCTCGATGATCTTCGCTTCGAGCTCGCGGCCCACGTACGGCTGGAGGTCGCGGACGCGCCGCATCTCGACCAGGGACGCCGGCAGGAAGCCTCGCAGGCCGATGTCGAGGATGAGACCACCCTTGACGACCTCGATGACCGTGCCGGTGACGATGCCGTCCTCGTCCTTGATCTTCTCGATCGTGCCCCAGGCCCGCTCGTACTGAGCGCGCTTCTTGGACAGGATCAGGCGGCCTTCCTTGTCCTCCTTCTGGAGGACCAGGGCCTCGACGTGCTCGCCAACCTCGACGACATCCGCCGGGTCGACATCGTGCTTGATCGAGAGCTCGCGCGAGGGGATGACACCCTCGGTCTTGTAGCCGATGTCGAGCAAAACTTCGTCTCGATCGACCTTGACGACGGTGCCCTCGACGATGTCGCCGTCGTTGAAGTACTTGATGGTCAGGTCGATCGCTGCGAGGAAGTCTTCCTCGGAACCGATGTCGTTGACCGCTACCTGCGGGGTGCTCGAGGTGGCCTCAGTGCTGCTCGTCATGTGTGGAGATGCTCCGAACGCGGACAGATGTCGATGTGGCGAACGCGCGGCAGGCCTCTTACCGTCAGCCGAAGAATTGACGTCGACATGATCGAGCGCGAGCCCACTCCGTCCGAGACACGCGCGAGCCCACAGCGCAGCGATCAGCATATGAGACCAGACGGGTGTGGTCAATCCGACGACACTACGCGACCAGGGGCCGCGAGGTCGACGATCTCGCTCAGTACGCGTTGACCAAATGCTTCCGGTCGCTCCTGATATTCCCCCGAAGCCCGCGTGGGACGGAGATGCGGCCCGGGTCGCCGTCCGCGGTGTAGCGCTGGCGGGGGTGCCTGTTCAGCCACTCCAGCCAGTACTGCGAACACCATTTCCGGCATTCACCCTTTTTGCCGTTGCTTTGGATGCGCTGGATGGAGCGGTGGTCGTAGCGCCTGACGAACGGCGACACCGACGGCTCGGCCCCCGCCAGGAACACCCCCTTGAAGCGGTACGAGGTCCCGTGCCACTTCCCGGACTGCACGACGGAGCGCTTGCGGGGCATCGCCCCGAACGGCAGCGCCATGGTGTCGGAGGGCGGCACGCCCAGCTTCTTGAGCAGCCGCTCCAGCCGGGCGAGCTGCGCGGCGATCTGCTTCTTTCCCAGGCTCGGCAGGTGGGGGTGGCTCCAGGTGTGGTTGGCCACCTCGAAGCCCCGGTCGACGAGCCAGCGCACGGCCCGTTCCTGGTCGCGCCGCTCGCGCAGGCCGAAGGGGTGGTCGTTGATCCAGAAGGTGGCCACCGGCCGGAAGCCGGGGTACTTCCTGGCGACCTGGTAGATGATGCCGACCGCGCTGTCCCCGGCCGGCGTGCCGTCCGCCTGGAGCGAGAAGTGGCTGTGGTGGCCGTCGTCGAAGGTGAGCACGACCGGGTGCTTCCCCGCGGGGACGTCCATCCGCCCGGTGGCGAACTCCCGCGCGGTGACCGGCACGTAGCCGTCCCTGGCGAGCCTCTCCAGCTCCTTGCGGACCTGGGCGGGCGTACGGTCGATCGAGGCCAGCCGCTTCTTCGTGATCCGGTGGTACATCAGGATCGGGACCGTCCCGGCCTCGTTGGCCTTGACCTGCCGGGCGAACTCGGGCGAGGCGGTGATCGGCGGGGGCAGCTCGGCCGAGGGCAGGCCCGGGGTCGGCGAGGGGGACGCGGACGGGCCGGGTGGCCGGGAGGGGCCGCGCGTGGGGTCGCCGGAGGTGGCCGTCCCGGGCCGGGCGGGCGGGGTGGGGAGCGTGAGGAGCACCACCACCGCCATCGTGACGACCAGCACGTTGGCCAGCATGATGATCCGCGTCAGGGGGATTGAACTCAGCACAAAACTCCCGTGCCCGTCGAGCTTGTCGGCTGGGTGACCACCCTAGAACAGACTCGGACAGGCCCGACCAATCAGCGGGACGAAGGCGGGAGAGGAAGGCGGCGGCCGTCAGTGGCCGGCGTCCTCCCAGGTGCGTCCGACGCCCACCGAGACCGCCAGCGGGACCCGCAGCGAGTAGGCGGCGTTCATCCGGTCGGTGACCAGCTCGCGCAGCGTGTCCAGCTCGCCGGGGGCCACCTCGAACACGAGCTCGTCGTGGACCTGGAGCAGCATCCGCGAGGCGAGCGAGGCCTCCTTGAGCGCGTCCTGCACGCCCAGCATGGCGACCTTGATGATGTCGGCGGCCGACCCCTGGATGGGCGCGTTGAGCGCCATCCGCTCGGCGATCTCGCGGCGCTGGCGGTTGTCGCTGTTGAGGTCGGGCAGGTAGCGGCGGCGGCCCATGATGGTCTCGGTGTAGCCGTCGTTCCTGGCCTGGGCGACGATCGCGTTGAGGAAGTCGCGGACGCCGCCGAACTCCTCGAAGTACTCCTCCTTGAGCGACCTGGCCTCGGGGACGGGGATGGCGAGCTGCTCCGACAGCCCGAAGTCGGACAGGCCGTAGGCGAGGCCGTAGTTCATCGCCTTGATCTTGGCCCGCATCTCCCCGGTGACCTTCTCGGGGTCGGTGTCGAAGACCCGCGCCGCGGTGGCCTTGTGGAAGTCGTGGCCGGACTCGAAGGAGGCGATCAGCGCCTCGTCGCCGGACAGGTGGGCCATGATGCGCAGCTCGATCTGGCTGTAGTCGGCGGTGAGCAGGGTCTCGAAGCCCTTGCCGACCATGAAGCCCTGGCGGATGCGGCGGCCCTCGGCGGTGCGGATCGGGATGTTCTGCAGGTTGGGCTTCTCCGAGCTGAGCCGCCCGGTGACCGCCACGATCTGGTTGAACGTGGTGTGGATGCGGCCGTCGTCGGCGATCTCCTTGATCAGGCCCTCGACGGTGACCTTGAGCTTGGCCTGGTCGCGGTGGCGCAGCATGATCGTCGGCAGCTCGTGCTCGGTCTGGGAGGCCAGCCAGGCCAGCGCGGAGGCGTCGGTGGTGTAGCCGGTCTTGGTCCTCTTGGTCTTGGGCAGGTTGAGCCGCACGAACAGGATGTCCTGGAGCTGCTTGGGCGAGCCCAGGTTGAACTGCTCGCCGCCCATGGAGGCGTGCGCGGCCTCGACGGCCTGCTTGACCGCGGCGCCGAACTCGGCCTCCAGCGCCTCCAGGTGGTCGCGGTCGGCGGCGATGCCGGCCCGCTCCAGCTCGGCCAGGACGGTGACGAGCGGGAGCTCCACGTCGCGCAGCAGGTGGATGGCCCCCAGCGGCTCCAGGAACGCCTCCAGCGCGTCGGCCAGCTCGCCGACGGCCATCGCCCTCAGGGCCAGCTCCCGGGCGCCGTCGGCGTCGTCGTCGTCGAACAGGCTGGCCTGGCCGCCGTTGTCGGCCTCGCTGCGCAGCTCGCGCCTGAGGTAGACGCGGACGAGGTCCTCCAGGGGGAACGAGCGCTGGCCCGGCGTGGCGAGGTAGGCGGCCAGGGCGGTGTCGCAGTTCAGGCCGCACAGCTCCATGCCCTGCGCCCAGAGCGCGAGCATCGGCCCCTTGGCGTCGTGCACGGCCTTGGGGACCGAGGGGTCGGCCAGCCAGGCGCGCAGGGCGGCCTCGTCGGCCTCGGTGAGCGTGGCCGGGTCGACGAACGCGGCGCGCCCTCCCGCCCGCCTCGCGGCCCCGTCAGAGGCGCCGTCAGAGGCGCCGCCAGAGGCGCCGTCAGAGGCCCCTTCAGAGGCTCCGGTGGCGGCCTCCGCGCCGGCTCCCGCGCCGGAGGCCGGAGCCGCCGCCGGGGCCGCCGCGATGGCGATGCCGTCGATCCGGCCGGTGCCGCTGCCGTAGGTGCCCCGGAAGGCCAGGCCCGCGCGGCCCCGGGGCAGGTCGCGCAGCCAGGGGGCCACCTCGTCGGGCCCCAGGACGACGGCCTCGATCTCGAAGCCCTCCTCGGCCTCGCCGGAGGCCTCGGGCGAGGCGATCGTCTTGAGCACCCGGTCGCGGATCTCGCCGCGGAACTCCAGCGTGTCGAGGATCGTGTCGATCTGCTCGCGGTGGGGCTTGCCGAGTGACAGGTCGCCGACCTCGCGGTCCACCGGGACGTCGCGGATGAGCTGGGTCAGGCGCCGGTTCATCAGGACCTGGTCGAGGTGGTCGCGGAGCTTGTCGCCGACCTTGCCCTTGACCTCGTCGATCCGGTCGACCAGCGCCTCCAGCGAGCCGAACTCGCGGATCCACTTGGCCGCGGTCTTCTCGCCCACGCCGGGGATGTTCTTGAGGTTGTCGCTGGAGTCGCCGCGGATGGCGGCGAAGTCCGGATACTGGACCGGGGTGAGCTCGTACTTCTCCAGCACCGCCTCGGGGGTGAAGCGGGTCATGTTGCTGATGCCGACGCGGGTCATCAGCACGGTCACGTTCTCGTCCACGAGCTGCAGCGCGTCGCGGTCGCCGGTGACGATCAGCACGCTCATGTCCCGCGCGGAGGCGCGGGTGGCCAGGGTCGCGATCAGGTCGTCGGCCTCGTACCCGGCCAGCGACAGGTGCGGCACGCCCAATGCGTCGAGCATCTCGTGGATCAGGCTCATCTGGCTGCGGAAGCTGTCGGGGGTCGCGCTCCGGCCGGCCTTGTAGTCGGCGTACTCCTCGTGGCGGAACGTGGGCTCCGAGCGGTCGAAGCAGACCGCCACGTGGGTGGGCCGCTCGTCCCTGAGCACGTTGACCAGCATCGAGGTGAACCCGTAGACGGCGTTGGTCTTCTGGCCCGTGCTCGTGGAGAAGTTCTCCTCCGGGAGGGCGTAGAACGCCCTGTAGGCCAGTGAATGACCGTCCAGCAGCAGGAGACACGGACGAGTGGGGGTCGCTTCGCTCTTCGGCACAGCGAAAGCCTAGTCTCCTCCTACGACAGAAAGCCTGGCCTCGCTCGACAGGAGACGCCCCCTTGACCATGACAGACCCCGACGAGTCCATGCGGTCGCTCAAGGAACAGGTGAGCGCCATGCACCGCGACACGCTCGTGGACAGGATGGGCATCGAGATCACCGAGGCCTCCCCCGAGCGGGTGGTCGGCACCATGCCCGTGGAGGGCAACATCCAGCCCTACGGCCTGCTGCACGGCGGCGCGTCCTGCGTGCTGGCCGAGACGCTGGGCTCGACCGGCGCGGCGATGCACGCCGGGGCCGGGCGCATCGCGGTGGGCGTCGAGATCAGCGCGACCCACCACCGCTCGGCCACCTCGGGCCTGGTCACCGGCGTGGCCACCCGGGTGCACGGCGGCAGGACGCTGGCCACGTACGAGATCGAGATCGTCGACGAGCAGGGGCGCAGGGTGTGCAGCTCGCGCCTGACCTGCATGCTCCGCGACACCTGAGGCGCCCGGCGGGCACCCGGGCCGCGGCCGGCGCCCGGAGCGCGGCCGGCGCCCGGAGCGCGGTTAACGTCCGGGGCATGGCGGGCGTCCGGAGCGCGGCCGGCGCCCGGGGTGTGGCGGCGGACGTCTGATCACATCTCGTACTCGATCATATTCGGACCGCCTTTTTGCCCTCTCGCAGCGACCGGTCCGCTACGGTGGGTGACGGCGATGCCCGCGGGAAGACCGAGTAGAAAACGTACGGGGTCGGGGAAGCTCCGTATGGCGCCAAAGGTCTTCCCCGGGCTCGCCGGGCCCGTGGAGCGGCCGGGATCCACCCGGCCCTCCCCACCCCCACCCCCGCTCGGGCGTCCGGACGGACCGGGCTTCCCAGCCGCTCGGGGACCCGGGAGACCCGCGTCCCCGAGGGGCTCAGACGTCGGTGTGCGTCGGGTCGAGCACGCGGCGCAGGAAGGTCTGCGTGCGCTCGTTGCGCGGGGCGCCGATCACCTGCTCGGGAGTGCCGTCCTCCACGATCACGCCGCCGTCCATGAACACGACCCGGTCGGCCACGTCACGGGCGAACGCCATCTCGTGGGTGACCACGAGCATGGTCATCCCCTCCTCGGCGAGCTTGCGCATGACCGTGAGCACGTCGCCGACGAGCTCGGGGTCGAGCGCCGAGGTGGGCTCGTCGAAGAGCATCAGCGCCGGGCTCATCGCCAGGGCCCTGGCGATGGCCACCCGCTGCTGCTGCCCGCCGGAGAGCTGGGCCGGGTAGGCGTCGCACTTCTCGCCGATGCCGACCTTCTCCAGGTTCTCCCTGGCGATCCGCTCGGCCTCGGCCTTGTCGCGCTTCAGGACCCGGCGCTGCGCGATCATCACGTTCTGCAGCGCGGTCATGTGCGGGAACAGGTTGAACTGCTGGAAGACCATCCCGACGCCGCGCCGGGCGGCGTCGAGGTCGACGTCGCGGTGGGTCAGCTCGACGCCGTTGACGACCACCTTGCCCGAGGTGGGCTCCTCCAGCAGGTTCACGCATCTGAGCAGGGTGGACTTGCCCGACCCCGAGGGGCCGATGACGCAGACCACCTGGCCGGGATCGACGGCGAAGTCGATGCCCTTGAGGACCTGCAGCTTGCCGAAGCTCTTGTGCAGGTCGCGGATCTCGACCGCGTGGTTCGCCGCTTGGCTCACCGGAGTCACCGTCCCCTCGCCTGGCGACGTTCCAGCCGGGACGCGAGGTAGCCCAGCGGGATGGTGACCAGGAGATACGTCACTCCCACGACCAGGATGGGCGTGGCGTTGGCAAAGGTGGAGGCCATGTCGTTGCCGAACTTGGTCAGCTCGACGTACTCGCCGGAGACTCCCAGGAACAGCACCAGCGAGGAGTCCTTGAGCAGGGCCACGAACTGGTTGGTCGTCGGCGGGATGACGATGCGGATGGCCTGCGGGATGACGATGCTCACCATCGAGCGGGTGTGCGACATGCCCAGCGAGCGCGCCGCCTCCATCTGTCCCCTGGGCACGGCCTGAAGCCCGGCGCGGAGCGTCTCGGCCATGTACGCCGAGCCGACGACCGCAAGACCCAGGATGCCCTGGCCGTAGGTGCCGCCCGGCACCTCGAAGCCCGGCAGGGCCAGCGGCAGGAACAGGATGAACAGGAAGATCAGCACGGCGGGCAGGCCGCGGAAGATCTCGATGTAGGTGACCGCGATCCACCGGTAGGGCCGCACCGACGACATCCGCATCAGCGCGAACAGCAGGCCGAACAGGAAGGCGAAGACGAAGCCGCCGACCGAGTAGATGATCGTGTTCTTCAGCGCGACCGTGAACAGCGCGGGCAGCGTCTCCGCCGCCACCTCGGGCTTGGTGAAGTTCTGGCCGAGCTGGACCCACTCGATGTTCAGGGCGAGGAAGACGACCACGAGGGCCAGCACGACGTACTGGACGGCGCGGCTGATCTGCTGCCTCTTGCGGGGACTGAGCCCGCTCCTGACGGGGGTGCCGTCAGGAGCGGGCTCTGCCGTCCTTGGCTGGTCGGTCATCGATTAACCGAGCTCGCCGGGCTTCTTGCCGAACCACTTGACGAAGATCTGCTCGTAGGTGCCGTCCGACTTGGCGGTGCTGATCGCCTCGTTGATCGCCGCGAGCAGGACCGGGTCGGCGCCCTTCTTGAGGCCGACACCGTACTGCTCACCGGTGTCGAGGCTGGCGACCAGCTCGAACTTCTCGGCGATCTCGGGCTTCTTCAGCCAGGTCAGGACGACCGGCAGGTCCTGGACGATCACGTCGACCTGGCCGGACTGCAGTCCGAGCAGCTCCTTGGGGGAGTCGGCGAACTCCTTGGGGTCCAGGCCCTTCTCCTTGACGTAGTCCAGGCCCGTGGTGGAGGCCTGGGCGCCGAGCTTGAGGCCCTTGGCCTTCACCTCGTCCAGGGTCTTGACGCCCGCGCCCTTCTTGGCCAGCAGGGCCTGCGTGGCGTCGAAGTAGGGCTCGGAGAAGTCGATGTTGGCCTTGCGCTCGTCGGTGATCGTCATACCGGCGGCGGCCACGTCGCACTTGCCGGCGGCCATCGCCGCGCCGCTCTTGATGATCGCGAAGTCGATGTCGACGATCTCCTGCGTCAGGCCGAGCTTCTTGGCCGCGAGGTCGACGATGTCGACGTCGAAACCGACGACCTTGTCCCCGTCCTTGAACTGGAAGGGCTCGTAGGGAAGGTTGGTGCAGGTGGTCAGCTTGCCGGGCGTGATCACCTTCGCGCCGGCGGCGGCCGCCGGGGCGCTGGCCGAGGCACCATCGCTCGGGCTCGCCGTGGTGGACTCGCCGCTGCCGCAGGCCGACAGGCCGAGCGTGCCGGCGGCGACCATGGCGCACACCGCGAGCGCACGCCGGGAAACAAAACTCAGGCCCACGAAGGCCTCCTTACGGTCAATGTCGCGTCTTGTATGGATACCTCAGTGCAGGTGATGCTGCATCACCCGCGTGACCATGCACATCACCACTACGACACGATTCGGACAATAACTACATCCGAAGCATGTCAAGTCAATACCCTGCCCCCCGAGCCGCCTCGGGAGGGGGGCTCTGCCGGATCGTCGATGCCACGCGGGCGAGCCGTTGAACTCCGGCGGTCACCTCGGTTACGTTGCCCGGTGTGCGCAACCCCCTACTGGCGTTGACCGGTGCCCTCCTTGCCGTCGCCACGATGTCCGGCTGCACCGGGACCGATCGGGGGGCGTCCGCCTCCCCCTCCCCCACGGGCAGTCCCACTCCGGCCTACGACCTCCCGCCGCGCCCGGTCCGGCCCGGCGAGATCCCGGTCAGGGCCGCCCCCGTGATCGACGGCGAGACCCGGTTCCAGGTGATCGGCCTGCAGAAGGGCCTGAGCGGCTTCTTCGGCAGCCACGCCGAGTGGCAGGCCAAGGGCCAGTACGTGGTCGTGCGGGTCGTGGTGGAGAACACCGGCCGCACCACCTCGCACTTCGACGCCATGCTGCAGAGGCTCGTCGCCGCCGACGGCACCGCCCACGCGCCGAACAAGTTCGCCCAGGCCATCAAGCGCCAGCCCGAGACGTTCTCGCTCGGCGCCCAGGTCAGGGTGGAGATGGATCTTTGGTACGACATTCCCAAGGAGGCGAAGGTCTCGGCGATCCGGCTGTTCGGCGACCCGCCGCTGGGCGTGACCGGAGGCACCGACGGGGTCCAGGTACCGCTGCCCTGAGCCCGTGCCGCGTCCCGCCGTTCCCGGAAGGTCGCGGCGTACCGGAAGGCCACGGCGCCGTGCCCCGCCGGGTGCGGAGGACGGGCCCGCCGGGTGGCGGGCCCGTCTCCGTCACGCGGCGGGGACCCGGGCGCGGATCAGCTGCGCTCCCCCGGCACGTCCCGGCCGGGAACGTCCCGTTCACCCTGGACGCCTCGCTCGCCGGTGACGTCCCGCTCACCCGAGGCGGGAGCGGGAGCCGGGGACGAACCGGACGGCGTCACCGCGGCGGGGGCCTGCGTGGTCCCCTTCCCGGCGACGGGAGCGGCCTCGACGCCGCCACCCAGGTACGCGGCCTGCACGGCCGGGTCGTTGAGCAGCACGTCGGCGTTCGCGCTCTTGACCACCGACCCGGTCTCCAGGACGTAGGCGCGGTGGGCGAGCCGCAGCGCCTGCTGGGCGTTCTGCTCCACCAGCAGCACCGTGGTGCCCCGGCGGTTGATCTCCTCGATGATCGAGAAGATCTGCTGGACCATCAGCGGGGCCAGGCCCATCGACGGCTCGTCCAGCAGCAGCACCTTGGGCTTGGCCATCAGCGCGCGGCCGATGGCGAGCATCTGCTGCTCGCCGCCGGACATCGTGCCGCCCATCTGCGTCCTGCGCTCCGCCAGGCGGGGGAAGAGCTCGAACACCTCGGCCAGGTCCGCCGACAGGTCACCCGAGCGCGTGTAGGCGCCCATGAGCAGGTTGTCGTACACCGTCATGCCGGGGAAGACGCCCCGGCCCTCGGGCGCCTGCCCCAGACCCGCGAGGACCCGCTTGTGGCCGGGCATCTTGCTGATGTCCTTGCCGTCGAAGAGGATGCTCCCCGAGGAGAGACCGCGCAGGCCCGAGATCGTCTTCAGGGTCGTGGTCTTGCCGGCCCCGTTCGCCCCGATGAGCGTGACGATCTCGCCCTCGTTCACCTCGACCGAGATGCCCTTGAGCGCCTCGATCTTGCCGTAGTGGACACGGATGTCCTTGACCTCAAGAAGCATCGGCGGGAGCTCCCAAATACGCCTCGACGACCCTGGGGTCGGTCCGCACCTCGTCCGGCAGGCCATCGGCGATCTTCTGGCCGAAGTCCAGCACCGCGATGCGGTCGCTGATGCCCATGATGAGGCTCATGTCGTGCTCGATGATCAGAATCGTCCGGCCCGCGTCGCGGATGTCCCGGATGAGCTGCTGCAGGGCCACCTTCTCCGCCGGGTTCATACCGGCGGCCGGCTCGTCCAGCAGCAGCAGCTTCGGGTTCGTCGCCAGTGCCCTGGCGATCTCCAGACGACGCTGGTCACCGTAGGGCAGGTTCTTGGCGTGGTCGTCCGCGCGGTGCGAGATGCCCACGAAGTCGAGCAGTTCCATCGCCAGCTTGCGCCCGTCCCGCTCGGCCCTGCGGTGCCAGGGAAGCCCCAGCGCCACGCTGACCATGCCGGACCTGTGGTGCGCGTCCGCGCCCACCATGACGTTCTCGATGGCCGTCATGTTGTGGAACAGCCGGATGTTCTGGAACGTACGGGCGATGCCGCGCTTGGTGATCTTGAAGCGCTTGACGCCGTTGATCCGCTCCCCCAGGAAGCGGACCTCGCCCTCGGTCGGCTGGTAGACGCCGGTCACCACGTTGAAGACCGTGGTCTTTCCGGCGCCGTTCGGGCCGATCAGCGCGAAGATCTCCCCTTCCTTGATGGTCAGGTTCACGTCGCGCAGCGCCGTGACGCCGCCGAACCGCATGACGAGACTCTTCAGCTCCAGCATGTCGCGACCGGCCCGCTCCGGAGACGGGGACGTCGGTCCCGTCCCCGTGGGCTCTGCGGTCGTGCCGCCGGGGTTGACGTCGGCGCTCATTTGGAAGCCACCTCCTCACCGTGCGACTCGGGCCCGGGGACCTCGGCTCCGAGCGTACCCATCCCGCCTGATCCCTCCTGTAGCTCCGCCTTGCGCTGGCGCGAGGGGAGCAGACCCTCCGGACGGAAGATCATCAGGGCCACCAGCACCGCACCGAAGATCAGCATGCGGTACTCCTGCAGGCCGCGGAACCGCTCGGGCAGCCAGGCCACCACGAACGCGCCCAGCATGACGCCCGGCAGGTTGCCGGCGCCGCCCATGACCACCGCGGCCAGGATCGTCGCCGAGAGCAGGAACTGGAAGTCGTTCGGGTTGATCGAGATGGCCTTGGCGGCCCAGAGCACGCCCATGGCACCGCCGATGGAGGCGCCGATGGCGAAGGCGAGCATCTTGAACCGGAAGGTCGGCACGCCCATGACCTCGGCCGCGTCCTCGTCCTCGCGGATGGCCGCCCAGGCACGCCCGACGCGGCTCTTCTCCCAGCGCTTCACCAGGATGATCACGATGACGGCCAGCGCGACCAGCAGGTAGTAGTAGGGCCGAGGGTCCAGCACCCCGTACTTGAAGGGATCGACCCCGAACACCTCGGAGAAGTTGATCCCGAACAGCTGGAAGTCCTCGACGCTCGGCGGGTGCGGGATGCCGCGGACGCCGTTGGGGCCACCGATCTCGTCGGTGTTGCGGGCCGTGATGCGGATGATCTCACCGAAGCCCAGTGTGACGATGGCCAGGTAGTCACCGCGCAGTCGCAGCGTCGGAGCGCCCAGCGTGATGCCCGACAGGGCACAGATGCCGATGCCGACCAGCAGGATGACCCAGAAGTTCCATCCGAGCCGGGTGCCGAGCAGCGCCATCGCGTAGCCGCCCACCGCGTAGAACGCGACGAAGCCGAGGTCGAGCAGGCCCGCCTGGCCGACCACCACGTTCAGGCCGATCGCCAGCACCACGTACGTCCCGATCGGGAAGAACAGGATGCTCGCCCAGTCGGTGTAGGGCGACATGAAGGGCGCGAGGCTCTCCGAGGGCAGCAGCAGCGCGGCGACGATCAGCGCCACGTACAGGATCCAGCGCTGCCAGCCGGGGGTCTTCAACCAGCGTTCGTGCATGGTGTCACCGAAGGTGCCAAGACCGCTGCGGAGGCCTGCCGAGGTTCTCTTCTGGTTCATGCGCGCGCCTGCTGGAGTGATTCACCGAGGATTCCGGTGGGACGGAACATCAGGACCAAGACGAGGATGCTGAAGGAGATCACATGCTTCCAGTCGGAGCCGAAGAAGATGGCCCCGTAGTTCTCCACCAGCCCCAGCGTGATTCCGCCGACAAGGGCTCCGCGCAGGTTGCCGATGCCACCCAGGACCGCCGCGGTGAACGCCTTGATACCGAAGAGGAATCCGATGTAGTAGTTCGTGTTCTCGTACGAGATCAGGTAGAGCGCGCCCGCCACACCGGCCATGCCACCGCCGATGAGGAAGGTCATCCTGACGATCCTGTTGATGTCGACGCCCATCAGGACGGCGGCCTCGGGGTTCTGCGCGGTGGCGCGGATGCCTCGGCCGATCTTCGTCCGGTTCACCAGGGCGTCCAGCGCGATCATCATGCCGACGGCGGCCACGACGACGAAGACCTGGTCGACCCGGACCCCGTAGCCGAAGATGGAGAAGAGCTCGGTCTTCTCCATGATGCGGGGCAGGCCCATCTGGATCCGGCCCTGCTCGGGACGGTTGAACACGTTGGGGATGACCAGGAGCGCGAAGAGCTCCTGCAGGAAGATCGAGGCGCCGATCGCCGAGATCAGCGCCGCCAGCCGGGACGCGCCGCGCTTGCGCAGCGGCCGGTAGGCGATGCGCTCCAGGGCGACCGCGGTGCCCGCCGAGGCGAGCATGCCGGCCAGGATCATCGCCACGATCAGGCCGACCAGCGCGATGCCGGTCAGCGGCGAGTTGATGCCGAACACGAACGGCACGAGCATCGCGCCGAAGGTGCCGATCATGAAAACTTCGGAGTGCGCGAAGTTGATCAGCCTGAGCACGCCGTACACCATGGTGTAACCGAGCGCGATCAGGGCGTAGATCGACCCGAAGGACAGGCCGTCGATCGTCGCCGGCCAGAACTGATTGATGAAGTCATTGAGCACTAGGGTTTACCACTTCTAGCGGGGGTCGCCTGCACTGTCCGGGTAGCACACCGCTCCCCGCGGGATCTCGTGGATCCCGCCGGGAGTACGACGGGAGCGGGAACGCATCGCGCGTTCCCGCTCCCGGCGCGTCGGCTACCTACTCATCTTGTAGCGGCGGACTAGCCCAGCTTGGCCTCGGTGGACTTGCCCAGCAGGCCGATGACGCCGTCCTTGACCTGGTAGATGTAGATGTCCTTGGCCGAGACCTCACCGTTGGCCTCGAACTTGACCTGCTTGGACACCCCGCCGAAGTCCACCTTGGCGATGAACTCGTTGATCGCCTCGGGGGTGACGGCGCCTTCCTTGACCGCGTTCACGAAGACCGTGCCCGCGTCGTAGCCCTCGGCCGCGTAGATGGCCGGGTCGGCGCTGTAGGCGGTCTTGTAGGCGTCGGCGAAGGCCTTGACCTTCTCGTCCGTCACGTCCGGGGTGGCGATGTAGCACGGGCAGCCGACCAGGGCGCCCTCGGCGTTGGCCGCGCCGGCGCCGTCGATCAGGCCCTTGTCCAGCGAGCCGTCGCCGGACAGGAACTTGGTGTCCTTCACGCCCTTGTCGCGGAGCTGCTTGAGCAGGTTGCCGCCCGCGGCGTAGTAGCCACCGAAGAAGATCGCGTCGGGCTTGGTCGACACGACCTTGTTCACGACCGAGGAGAAGTCGCTCTCCGCCGGGTCGAGCGAGTCGTTCGTGAGCTTGACGCCCTTGTCGCCGAGGGTCTTGCGGACCGCGTCGGCCAGGGGCTTGCCGTACTCGGACTTGTCGTCGATGACGAAGACGTTCTTCGCCGCGACGCCGGTGGCGATGAACTCACCGATGCCGGGGCCCTGGATGCTGTCGCTGGGAAGCACGCGGTGCCAGTACTTCCAGCCGTTCGCCGACAGGGCGGCGTTGGTGGCGGAGGCCGAGATGCTCGGCAGCTTCGCCTCCTCCAGGACCGGCGCGACCTGGGCGGACTCACCAGAGAAGGCCGGGCCGACCATCGCGACGATCTTGTCGGTCTTGATGGCCTGCTGGGCCAGGGCGACTGCCTTGGAGGGGTCTCCCTGGCTGTCGTACTCGACCAGCTCGATCTTCGTGGCCGGGTTGGTCTTGTTGTACTCGTCAATGGCGAGCTTGGCGCCGTTCCGCGGGGGAATGACGATACCGGCGTTGGCACCGGTCAGGTCACCCATGAAACCGATCTTGACGGTACCAGGGGCGGCAGCACTGGAGCCGCCCTCAGCCGGCGCGGTCGCCGTACCACCACTGTCGCCGCCACAGGCGGCGAGACCGAGGGTGAGCGCCACACTGGCGGCAAGCACTCCACCGAGGCGTGCAGTCTTAAGCCGCAAGGTTGCCTTCCTTTCGCCCGGCCCTTCGTCGGGCCCGGGTTCACAGATGCCCTCCCTGG
This sequence comes from Streptosporangium sp. DT93, assembly GCF_049844535.1. Classification (NCBI taxonomy): domain Bacteria; kingdom Bacillati; phylum Actinomycetota; class Actinomycetes; order Streptosporangiales; family Streptosporangiaceae; genus Streptosporangium; species Streptosporangium sp. DT93. The sequence goes on along the minus strand of NZ_JBNCLF010000008.1, from coordinate 58,162 downwards.
CGGGTGGCCAGGGGTTGTGTCGGTTAGTACAACCAGCGGATGTCACGGGTCGATACAGTACGGCCCGCCGTTACCGCTTCGTTACAGCACCGATCCTTTTCGGCTATCAGATGTAAAAGCCGTGGTCACTGGCAACCTTACGGCCTCACAGAGATCGCCCTGAGCACCGGGAACACCACATCGCGCCCCCGGCACCACACCGCGCGCGCCTCCCGGGCGCCCGCGCGGCAGCACATTACGGTCTCCCGGCAGGTGCCGCCAGAAAAGCATGAAATCGACAGAAAAGTCGCTCCGGCCCTGGGTGTCCCCTGTCAGGCCGGGGGTGTCCCGGTGTCAGGACCCGTGTGTCCGTGTCCGCGTCCGGGCCCGGGTGTCCCCGTCCGGGCGCGGGTGTCCGGGTCAGGCCTCGGGTGTCCCGGCGTCCGGTCCGGTGGTCCCCGCGTCCGCGGTGGCGGCCGTGCCGGTGTCGGCCACCACGATCTGCGCCACCTGCCGCATGCTCAGCCGCCGGTCCATCGACGCCTTCTGGATCCACCGGAACGCCTGGGGCTCGCTCCAGGCGTGCCGCTCCATCAGCAGGCCCTTGGCCCGCTCGACGAGCTTGCGCGTCTCCAGCCGCTCGGAGAGGGTCCCCACCTCGCGCTCCAGCGCGGCCATCTCCTGGTGCCTGCTGACCGCCATCTCGATCGCCGGCACCAGGTCGGACTTGGTGAACGGCTTCACCAGGTACGCCATCGCGCCGGCGTCCCTCGCCCGCTCCACCAGGTCGCGCTGCGAGAAGGCGGTGAGGATCAGGCAGGGGGCGATCCGCTGCGACACGATCTGCTCGGCCGCGGAGATCCCGTCCAGGATGGGCATCTTCACATCCAGGATCACCAGATCCGGCCGGTGCTCCAGCGCCAGCGTGACCGCCGACTCCCCGTCACCGGCCTCCGCGACGACCGCATACCCCTCCTCCTCCAGCATCTCCTTGAGGTCGAGACGGATCAGAGCCTCGTCTTCCGCGATCACCACTCGCCGCTGCGTACTCACGAGCAAGAGAGTACCGACGTCCGCTAGATTGGGACCACGCCGGTACCGGTCAAGGGATCGTCATCGGCTAGGCTGCACGGCAAGCGTTTTGGATGATTCGGACATGTTCGAATCTCTGCCCCGGTACCCCAATTGGCATGAGGGAGCGGATTCAAAACCCGTACAGTGTGGGTTCGAGTCCCACCCGGGGCACGACATCGGCCGCCCGGCTGCTCAGCCGGGCGGTTTTTCGTGTCACCACGCCCGGCTTTCCTGCCACGGGCCCCCGCCCCCCCCCTTCCCCCGCGAGGGCAGGCGCGCGGGCGAGTAGGTTGCTCACCAGTGACGTGACGTGGTGCGACCGGAGGTGGCGGCGTGGAGGCTGCAGGAGACGGCGGGCCGGAGCGGGGGGCCGGGGACGGCTCCCGGGTGCGCCTTCCCGAGCACGTGAGGCTGACCGGTGACGGGGTGGTGCTGCGGGAGTGGGAGGACGGCGACCTCGACGCGATGGTGACGCTGTTCGACGACCCCCAGGTGGCCTACTGGACGCCGCTGGTCTCGCCCTTCGGCCTCCAGGCGGCGCGGACCTATCTGGAGCGGTCCCGGCAGCGGCGGGCGGCCGGGGAGTCCGTGCAACTGGTGATCACCGTGGACGGGGGCGAGCCCGCCGGCGAGGTCCTGCTGATGTTCAGGGGGCTGGGCCCCGACCTGGCCGCGATCGGCTACAGCGTGGGAGCCGCCCACCGGGGACGCGGGCTGGCGACGGCGGCGGTGCGGCTGATGACGGAGTACGCCCGGGAGACGGTCGGGGTGGACCGGCTGCTGCTGGAGATCGAGGACGACAACGCCCCGAGCGTGGCGGTGGCCCGCGCCACGGGATACCGCCTGACGGACGCGCCACCGGCGCCCGCGGAGGGGAAGGGGCGGTCGATCACGCTGCGCACCTGGGAGTACGCGGAGCCCGGCGCGCGTGACGGGAACGAGGGGAACGGCGGGAAAAGCGGGGGCACGACGTGAGGCGGACGCGACGCCGGCGGGACGCGGCGTGAACGGAACGTCGTGTGGAGGGGAGACACGGCGCGAGTGTGCCGAAATGTGAACGAATGGTGACTTCAATCGTGATTTTCGTTGATCTCACCCGGGTTCGACAGATATGCATGGGTATCTGTGATCCCGAGGAAGGGGAAGTGGTCGTGTAGCGATCCGGCGTGCTTGTCGCCGCGGAGCGTTCCCCACCCCCCGCGGAAAGTGAGACCTGTGTGAGCTCCCCGCCTGGCCCGTCTCCCAGCAGCACCCAGCTCTCCGAGGCCAAGCGAGCACTACTGGAGAAACGCTTACGCCGGCGCGCACCGGATCCGGCGTACACGATCCCCCGGCGGGCGCCGGGACAGGCCGCGCCGCTCTCGTTCGGGCAGGAGCGGCTGTGGTTCATGGACCGCTTCGCCCCGGGAACCGGCGCGTACACGATCCCGATGACGCTGCGCCTGAGGGGCCGGCTGGACGTGGCGGCGCTGGAGCGGGCCGTGGGGACGGTCGTCGCCCGGCACGAGAGCCTGCGGACCCTGTTCCCCTCCGACGAGGACGGGCGCCCGTCGGCGGTGGTCGGGGAACGCGTGGAGGTCCCGCTCGAGCGGGCCCGCGCGAGCGACCTGAAGGACGCGCTGCGGGTGGTGAGCGACGCGGCGGCGGCACCGTTCGACCTGTCGCGGGGGCCGCTGCTGCGGGTGCTGCTGGTCCGGGTGGACCACGCCCCGGACACCGACGACGCTCGCGAGGCCGGGACCGAGGACGGGGATGGGGCCGGGGACGCGCGGGCCGGGGACGCGCGGGCCGGGGACGCCGGGGACGTGCGGGACGCTCGCGGGACCGTGGCCGGGTACGCGCCGGCCGGGGACGCCGAGGAGCACGTGCTGCTGGTCGCCCTTCACCACATCTGCGGTGACGGCTGGTCCGCCGACATCCTGGCCGGGGAGCTGGGAGCCTGCTACGCGGGGAAGGAACCGCCCGCGCCCGCCCTGCAGTACGGCGACTACGCGCTCTGGCAGCGGGAGCGGCCCACCTCGGAGGCGAGCCTGGCGTACTGGCGGTCGCGCCTGACCGGGGTGGCGCCGCTGGAGCTTCCGCTGGACGGGCGGCGGCGCGGCGAGCAGACGTTCGCGGGCGCCTCGCGGGGGTTCTCGCTGAGCCCCGGGCTGACGGAACGGCTGACGCGGCTGGCGCGGGAGTCGGACGCGACGCTGTACATGGTGCTGCTCGCGGCCTACCAGGTGCTGCTGGGGCGCTACGCGCGCCAGGAGGACTTCGCGGTCGGCTCCCCGGTGGGCGGGCGGCCCCGCCGGGAGCTGGAGAGCGTGATCGGCATGTTCGTGAACGTGCTGGCCATGCGGGCCGACCTGTCGGGGGACCCGACGTTCTCCGAGCTGCTGGCCCGGGTCAGGAGGACCACGACGGAGGCGTACGAGCACCAGGAGCTGCCGTTCGAGCAGCTCGTCGGGGAGCTGGGCGTCGAGCGGGACGTGAGCCGCTCGCCGGTGTTCCAGACGGTCTTCGCGCTGCAGAGCTACGGCAGCAGGGAGGCGACGCGCTGGCCGGGGCTGGAGGTGGAGCCGTTCGAGTTCGAGGCCCGCGCGACGCGTTTCGACCTGGAGCTGTTCCTGACCGAGCAGCCGGACGGCATGGGCGGGTTGTTCGTCTACAACCGCGACCTGTTCGACGCGGCCACGGTCGAGGGGATGGTCACCCAGCTGCGGACGCTGCTGGAGGCGGTGGTCGCCGCCCCGGCCGCGCGCGTCTCGGAGCTGGACGTCCTCTCGGCCGGGGAACGGGAGCGCGTGCTGGCGTGCGCGGCGGGACCGGGCGAGCCGTACCGGGACGGGGCGACGCTGGGCGGGATGTTCGAGGAGCAGGTGGCGCGGACGCCCGGCGCGGTGGCGGTGGAGTTCGAGGGTGAGCGCCTGACGTACGCGGAGCTGGAGACGCGGGCCAACCGGCTGGCGCACCGGCTGCGGGAGCTGGGGGTGGGGCGCGGCTCGCTGGTGGCGGTGTGCGCGGAGCGGTCGGTCGAGCTGGTGGTGGCGCTGCTGGGCGTGGTCAAGGCGGGCGGGGCGTACGTGCCGCTGGATCCGGACTACCCGCCGGAGCGGCTGGCGTTCATGCTGGCCGACGCGGCCGTGCCGGTGCTGCTGGCGCAGCGGGCGGTGCTGGAGACGCTCCCCGAGCTGCGGGACGCGGCCACGAGGGCGGCGGGCACGGCGGCGGATGTGTCTCCGGGGGGGACGGCCACCGGGGTGGTGACGGTGGTGCTCGACGATCCGCTGGACGGGCCGGGCACGCCGGTGGAGCCGTCCGCGACCTCGGCGGACGCGGCGTACATGATCTACACCTCGGGATCGACCGGGCGCCCCAAGGGGGTGCCCAACAGCCACGCGGGCATCCGCAACCGGCTGGGCTGGATGCAGGAGACCTACCGGCTGACCGGCGACGACGTGGTGCTGCAGAAGACCCCCGCCGGGTTCGACGTGTCGGTGTGGGAGTTCTTCTGGCCGCTGGTGACCGGCGCGCGGCTGGTGCTGGCCCGTCCTGGCGGGCACCGGGACGCGGCGTACCTGCGCGACCTGATCGTGCACCGCAAGGTGACGACGACGCACTTCGTGCCCTCGATGCTGGCGGCGTTCCTGGAGGAGGAGGGCGTCGAGGCGTGCGGGTCGCTGCGGCGGGTGGTGTGCAGCGGCGAGGAGCTGCCCGTCCACGTGGCCGCGCGGCTCTTCGACCGGCTGCCGGGCACGGAGCTGTACAACCTGTACGGGCCGACGGAGGCGGCGATCGACGTGAGCCTGTGGCGGTGCCGCCCGGGTGAGGAGCGGATCCCGATCGGGCATCCGGTGCGGAACACGTCGCTGTACGTGCTGGACGGGCAGCTGCGCCCGGTGCCGTTCGGGGTGCCCGGGGAGCTGCACATCGGCGGGGTCCAGGTGGCGATGGGCTACCACGCCCGGCCCGGCCTGACGGCCGAGCGGTTCGTGCCCGACCCGTTCGGGGAGCCGGGGTCGCGGCTGTACCGGACCGGCGACCTGGCGCGGCTCCGGCGTGACGGTGCCGTCGAGTTCCTGGGGCGGATCGACCACCAGGTGAAGATCCGCGGGCAGCGGATCGAGCCGGGCGAGATCGAGGCGGCGCTGCGCGCGCTGCCCGGGGTGCGCGAGGCGGTGGTCACGGTGCGGGAGGACGGCGCGCCGGGTGACCGGCGGCTGGTGGCGTACGTGGTCCCGGCACCGGGTGAGGCGCCGGGGGCCGCGGAGGGAACGGCGGACGGGACCGCGAACGGCGCCGCGAACGGGACGACGGGCGGTGCGACGGGCGGAGCGGCGGGCAAGGCCGCGGGCGGGACGGCGGACGGAGCCGCGGGCGGGACGGCGACGGACGGGGCGGAGCTGCGGCGGGCGCTGAAGCTGACGCTTCCCGAGCACATGGTTCCGGCGGCGTTCGTGGTGCTGGACGCGCTGCCGCTGAGCCCGAACGGCAAGCTGGACCGCGCCGCGCTGCCCGCGCCCGGCCGGCCCGCCGAGACGGCGGGGCCCGGGGCCGAGCCCCGGACGCCGGTGGAGCGGGCGATCGCCGAGATCTGGGGGGAGCTGCTGGGCGTGGAGTCGGTCGGCGCCGACGGGGACTTCTTCGCGCTGGGCGGTCACTCGCTGGTCGCGATCCAGGCGGTGGCGCGGATGCGCAAGTCGCTGCCGATGGTCGGGGGCCGGGCGGTCGGGGTGATGGACCTGTTCAAGCACTCGACGGTGCGCGAGCTGGCCGCGCTGGTGGAACGGCCCACGGGCCCGTCGGGGCCGCGGAGCCTGCTGTACGAGCTGACCGCGCCGGGGCCGCGGCTGATGACGTACGTGTGCGTGCCGTACGGCGGCGGCAGCCCGCTGATCTTCCAGCCGCTGGCCGACGCGCTGCCGGACGGGTGCGCGCTGCACGCGCTGGCCTTCCCCGGGCACGACCCGGGACTGCCGGACGAGGAGACGCGGCCGTTCGAGGAGGTCGCGGACCTGTGCGTGCAGGAGATCCTGGCGAACGTGGAGGGCCCGCTGGCGCTGTACGGGCACTGCGGCATCGGCGGGGCGCTGGTGGTGGAGGTCGCGCGGCGGCTGGAGGCGCGGGGACGCGCTCTGGAGGCGGTGTACATCGGCGCGATCTTCCCGTTCGCCCGGCCCCGGGGGCGGATCATGGGGCCGCTGGCCCGGCTGACCCGCTACGACCGGTTGCGCGGCGACCGGGTGTACGAGAACCGGATGAAGTCGATGGGCACCGACATCTCGGGGCTGGACGACGAGCAGATCCGGTTCATGGTGCGCAACCAGCGGCAGGACACGCTGATCGCGGAGGAGATCTTCACGCGGGCGCTGGCGGAGAAGGTGGAGCGGCTGCGGGCGCCGGTGGTCTCGGTGGTGGGCGAGCAGGACCCGACGACCGACTACTACCTGGAGCGCTACCGGGAGTGGCACTTCCTCAGCGACACGGCCGCGCTGGTCATCCTGGATGAAGCCGGTCACTATTTCCTGAAATATCGGGCGGCTGAGCTGTCGGAGATCCTCACCAACACGCACATCGCCATCGGGTACGACGCCGCCGACACCCTGGACCGGCCCTCCCGGGGCCCGGGGGCGGGTTGGTGGGTCGAGGAGGTCTCCCTCCGCTCCCCCGAGCCCGGCGAGGCCGACCCGGCCCCGGCGGCGACGGACACCGGCACGAACACGGACGCGAACGCGAGCACGGGCACGAACGCGAACGCGGACACGAACGCGGACGCGGACGCGGACGCGGGCACGACGGGAACCGGGACGCCCGCACCGGCCGTAGCGCCACCGCCCCCCGTGCCCAGGTCGGCGACGAGGGCCGCGCCGGTGAGAACGGCACCCGCGCGCAAGGCGCCGCCGCCCAGCCTGCGGCGGTTCCTGATCGTCTCGGTGTTCCAGCTCGTCTCGATGGTGGGCACCGCGATCACCGACTTCGCGATCCCGGTGTGGATCTACCTGACCACCGGGTCGCTGGTGGACTTCGCGCTGTTCGTGGCCCTGTCGATCATGCCGGGCGTGGTGGTCGCGCCGCTGGCCGGAGCGCTGGTGGACCGGTCGAGCCGGCGCTCGATGATGATCCTCGGCAACTGCATGGCCGGGGGCACGCAACTGGTCCTGGGCATGCTGTTCTGGACCGGCACGCTGCAGATCTGGCACATCTACCCGCTGACGGTGTGTCTGTCGATCGCGTTGATCTTCCAGCGGCTGGGCTTCACCACCGCGCTCCCCCAGCTCGTCCCCAAGGAGTACATGGGACACGCGGCCGGGGTGGTCCAGATGGTGATCGGCACCGCGCAGTTCGCGGCGCCGCTGCTGGCCGTGGCGCTGCTCTCCTCGATCGGCCTGGGCGGCATCCTCGTGGTCGACGTGGCGAGCTTCGTGCTGGTGCTGGGCGCCCTGCTGCTGATCCGCTTCCCGGACACGATGGCGCACTCGCCCAGGGAGCCGCTCTCCAAGGAGATCAGGCAGGGCCTGCGGATGTCGATCGGCAACCGCCACCTGCGGGCGGCGATGATCTACTTCGCGACGCTCAACGTGATGCTCGCCGCGCTGCTGCTGTCGATCACGCCGCTGGTGCTGTCGTTCTCCACGCTGACCGTCGCCGGTCAGATCTCCTTCGTCGGCGGCCTGGGCGGGGCGCTGGGCGGCATGGTGATCGCGCTGTGGGGCGGGCCCCGGCGCCGGCGGATGCGCGGGGTGCTGCTGGCGACGCTGGCGCTCTCGGTGTTCGCGGTGATCACCGGCCTGCAGCCCTCCGCGCTGGTGGTGGGGATCGGCGCGTTCGGCCTGTGGGGCTGCCTGTCGATCGTCAACGGCACCTTCCTGACGATCATCCACACCAAGGTGCCGCAGCGCTTCCACGGCCGGGTGCAGTCGCTCAACCAGATGGTGTCGTGGTCGACGCTGCCGATCGGCATGGCGGTGGTCGCGCCGCTGGGCGAGCGGCTGCTGAACCCGCTGATGATGCCCGAGGGGGCGCTGGCGCCGACGGTGGGCGCCGTGATCGGCGTCGGTCCCGGACGCGGGGTGGCGCTGATGTACATCGTGCTGGGCCTGGGCATCGCGGTGCACGTGCTGATCTCGATGCGCACCCGGGTGCTGTCCACGTTCGACGACGAGATGCCCGACGCCCCGCCGGACGACCTGGTGGGCGCGGAGATCCTGCGCGAGCGGGTGGGCAACCGGGTGAGCGTGTCGTGGACCGCGCCGGCGTTCGCCAAGGCGATCACCATGCCGCTGCCGGTGGAGCGGGCACGGGCGCTGCTGAGCGGCCCGTGCCCGGACGCCGAGGTGCGCGGGGTGAGACTGCGCACCGGCGGGGAGATCAGCGCGGTGTACGAGGTCGAGTGCGCCGACCGGGACCTGATCGTGAAGATCTACCCGAACGTGCTGGCGGCCCGGCTGCACAAGGAGGTGGGCGTCTACGCGCTGCTGCGCGGCAGCGGCGCCGCGTGCCCGGAGGTGGTCCACTGGGACGACTCGCGGCGCGACCTGCCCTACCCGTACTCGGTGATGACGAAGGTGGCCGGACGGCCGCTGTCGGAGGTGTCGTCCGGGCTGTCGGGCGAGGAGATCGCCCCGCTCTACCGGGAGATGGGCCGGACGCTGCGGGCGATCCACGGCGTGCGGGTGGAGGGCTTCGGACCTGTCGAGGGGCCGATGGAGTCCTCCAACGACGCCTTCTTCGGCGCGCGGATGGAGACGCTGCTGGCGCAGTTCGTCGAGTTCGGCGGGGAGGCGGAGCTGCACGCGGAGCTGACCGGCCGGATCGGGCGCGACCGGCACCTGCTGGCGCGCTGCACCGAGCCGGTGCTGTGCCACTACGACTTCCACGAACGCAACGTGATGGTCGAGAGGCACGACGGGTCGGCCGTCCGCAACGGCTCGAACGGCTCGGGCGGAGCGGCCGGGCCGCTGCGGATGACCGGTGTCATCGACATGGAGAACGCGCTGGGCGGCGACCCGCTGATGGACCTGGCGCGGACCGACTACTTCGCGGTCAGGGGCGACGAGGAGCTGCGGCGCCACCTGCTGGAGGGGTACGGGGACCTGCCGGAGGACCAGGCCGAGCGCCTCGCCTTCTACCGGCTCTGCCACGCCCTGGAGCAGTGGCACTGGCTGGCCACCCTGGGCGAGACGGCCGCCCTGCCCACGATCGCCGACCAGCTCCGCGAATGCCTGAAGGAGAAAGTGTGATGGACGTCTTCCCCGCCTCGTTCGCCCAGGAGCGGATCTGGTTCCTGCACGAGCTCATGCCGGAGCTGGCCGTCTACAACGTCGCCTGGGTCTCGGAGCTGACCGCCATGCGGCCGGTGGATCCCGGGCTGCTGGAGCGGGCACTGGAGGCGTTGGCCGGCCGGCACGAGTCGCTGCGGACCACGTTCGAGCTGCGCGACGAGCAGGTGGTGCAGGCGGTCGCGGACCGGGTGCCGGTCGAGCTCGCCAGGACGGACCTGTCGGGCCTGACGCCCGAGGCGTCCTCGGCGGAGTTCGAGCGGATCGCCGCCGGGGACGCGCGCCGGCCCTTCCGCCTGGACACCGCCCCGCTGTGGCGGATGCGGCTGGTGACGCTGGGCGGCGGGCGGTGGCGGCTGGTGGGCGTCCTGCACCACACGATCTTCGACGCCTGGTCCTCCGGGGTGTTCTCGCGGGAGCTGAGCGAGATCTACCTGGCCCTGCGCGAAGGCCGCGCGCCGGAGCTGCCCGAGCTGCCGATCCAGTACGCCGACTACGCGGCCTGGCAGCGCGGCCGGCTGGGCGGCGGCGAGCTCGACGCCGGCCTGGCCTACTGGCGGGAGCGGCTGCGCGGCAGCGTACCGCTGGAGGTGCCGGGCGACCGGCCGCGCCCGGCACAGCTGAGGTACCTGGGCGCCTCGGTGGACTTCACCGTGCCCGAGGAGCTGTCGGCCCGGGTGGGCGCGCTGGCCAGGTCGCGCAGCACCACCCCGTTCACGGTGCTGCTGACGGCGTTCTCGGCGCTGCTGGCGCGCTGGAGCGGGCGCACGGACGTGGTGGTGGGCTCACCCGTGGCCGGGCGCGAGCTGCCCGAGCTGGACGCCCTGATCGGCATGTTCGTCAACACGCTGCCGCTGCGCAGCGACCTGGGGGGCGACCCGTCGTTCGCCGAGGCGCTGGACCGGGTCCGCACGACCGTGCTGGAGGCGTTCGACCACCAGAACGTGCCGTTCGCCAAGCTGGTGGAGGTGGTGGACCCGCCGCGCGACCCGGGCAGGACGCCGCTGTTCCAGGTGGGGTTCAACCAGATCGCGACGGACGGGCGCGGCCGGTACGGCAACGGCACCTCCCAGACCGACCTGACGATGGAGCTGCACAACCCCGCGGGCGCGCTGGAGGGCTGGATCGAGTACAGCACGGACCTGTACGACGAGGCGACGATCCGCCGCCTGACGTCGGGGTTCCTGACGCTGCTCGGCGCCGCCGTGGCCGACCCGGACCTGCCGCTGTCGCGGCTGCCGGTGATGGACGGCGCGGAGCGGGAGCGGGTGCTGTCCTCCTGGCACGGGCCCGCCCCCTCCTACCCGGAGCGCTGCCTGCACGAGCTGATCGCCGAGCGGGCCGGACGGGCGCCGGACGCGCCCGCGGTGATCTGGGGCGAGGGCGAGCTGACGTACGGGGAGCTGGAGCGGCGGGCGGGCGTGCTGGCCCGGCGGCTGCGCGAGCGCGGCGTGCGGGCCGAGACGCCGGTCGCGGTCTGCCTGCCGCGCGGCCCGGAGCTGCTGGTGGCGCTGCTGGCGGTGCTGAAGGCGGGCGGGTGCTACGTGCCGCTCGACCCGGACTACCCGGCGGACCGGCTGGCCTTCATGCTCTCCGACTCGGGCAGCCCGCTGCTGCTGACCCGCTCGACGATGGTGGAGCGGCTTCCGGCCAGCCATCCCCCGGCGATCCTGATGGACGCGCTGCCCATGAACGGCGGGCCCGTCCTGGAGCCCGAGCCGCTCTCCCCGGACGCGCCCGCGTACGTGATCTACACCTCGGGCTCGACGGGCAGGCCCAAGGGGGTGGTGGTGCCGCACCGGGGGGTGGTGAACCTGGTCACCGGGTTCGGCTTCACCGAGCGGGAGCGGATGCTGCTGCTGACCTCGCTCTCGTTCGACATCGCGGCGCTGGAGATCTTCGGTCCGCTGACCGCGGGCGGCGCGGTGGTGCTGGCTCCCCCGTACGGGAACGGCGGGCTGGCGGAGCTGGTGACGCGGACCGGGGTGACGACGGTGCAGGCGCCGCCGTCGGTGCTGGAGGAGATCACCGAGCGGCTGCCGGCCGGGCTGGGCCGGGTGTTCAGCGGCGGGGAGCCGCTGTCGGTGGCGCTGGCCGCGCGGATCCGGCGGGTCGCCGGTGAGCTGTGGAACCTCTACGGGCCGACGGAGACGACGATCTGGTCGCTGGCCCACCGGGTGCCCGACGGCGCGGAGTCGATGTCGATCGGCACACCGGTCGCGGGCACGACGGCGTACGTGCTGGACGAGCGGATGGAGCCGGTGCCGGTCGGGGTGGCCGGGGAGCTGTTCCTGGGGGGCGACGGGGTGGCGCGCGGGTACCGGGGGCGGCCCGGGCTGACCGCCGAGCGCTTCGTGCCCGACCCGTTCGGCGACGGCACCCGCCTGTACCGCACCGGGGACCTGGTGCGGCGGTCGGCCGACGGCACCCTGGAGTTCCTGGGACGCGCCGACGACCAGGTGAAGGTGCGCGGGGTGCGGATCGAGCTGGGCGAGGTGGAGGCGGCACTGGCGGCGTACCCGGGGGTGCGCCGGGTGGTCGCCGCGGTCCGCGACGACGCTCCGGGCGGCCGGGCACTGGTCGCGTACGTCGACATGGCCCCCGCGACCGGCGCGGGCGCCGCCCCTGACGGCTCTGACGGCTCTGACGGCTCTGGCGGCTCTGGCGGCTCTGGCGGCTCTGGCGGCTCTGGCGGCTCTGGCGGCTCTGGCGGCTCTGGCGGCTCGGACGGCCGCGCGGGCGGTGAGGCGGCTCCCGGGGGCGGGGTGCCGTCCGGGGAGCTGCGGGCGTTCCTGGCGTCGCGGCTGCCCGCCACGATGGTGCCGAGCCTCTTCGTGCCGCTGGAGCGGGTGCCCCGGCTGCCCAACGGCAAGCTCGACCGCTCCGCGCTGCCCTCCCCCGCCGACGCCGGTGACGCGCCGGACACGACGGCCCCGCCCGCCGCCCCGGACACGGCGAGCGAGGAGCTGGTGCACGAGATCTGGTGCGAGGTGCTGGGCCGCAAGGGCTTCGGCGTCGACGACGACTTCTTCGAGGTCGGCGGGCACTCGCTGCTCGGCACCAAGGTGGTCGCCAGGATCTGCTCGGCGGTGGGGATCGACCTGCCGCTCAACGCCCTGTTCGAAACCCGCTCGGTCCGCCGCCTCGCCCTGGTGGTGGAGGAGACGCTGGCCGCCGAGATCGACCGGCTGACCGACGAGGAGGCCGAGCGAATCGCCGACGACTACGACCGGGATGACAGCGTGGTGAACTGACGACCGAAATTGGTATTTCGGCCATTTGCTCTCGGTCAACGCGTCATGACATCAGGTGACCGTCCACCCCCGCGCTTCGCGACAGAGGGAAGTGGACGGTCACCTTCCGTCTAACAGAACACTGTGACCTGCGGTGATTCTGGACGGTCAATGCCCGCAGGGATCTTGAGGGACAGCCGAAACCGGCATTCCGACACAGGTTTAACTTTCAACCCTTGACTGCCCCCTGAGACAAACATTAGGAATGACTGGCTTGAGGCTTGTGAATACTTGACAGGGTAAAAACCCTGTTTGGGGCTATGGGGGGTGGATGCTCGAAGCGACGCGGGATGACTCGTCGTCCGCATCGGTGACCGGAGGGCCGTTCACCTCTCCGGAACCGCCGGCGGCTCCCGCTCCCGCCTCCTGGACGGCCGGACCGGCGCACACCGCTCCGGAGGCGCTGCTCTGCGACCTCATCGCCGCCCAGGCGGCACGGACACCCTCCGCGCCCGCGATCCGGCAGTGGGGGAACCGTCTCACCTACCGGGGGCTGATGGACGCGGCCACCGCCCTTGCGCTGCGGTTACGTGCCCTGGGAGTGGGTCCTGAGGACCGGGTGGGGCTCTGCGCCGGGCGCACTCCCCTGATGCCCGTCGCCGCCCTGGGCATCATGATGGCCGGTGGCGCGTACGTCCCCCTGGACCCGGCGCACCCACGCCGCAGGCTGGACGAGGTGCTCGACGACGCCGGTGTCACGATCGTGGTGACCGACGCCCGCGGGCACGGGCTGCTGGCCGGCTGCGGGCGGGTCCTGGTCGAGCCGGAAATCGGCACGGGGACCGGAACCGTGTCCGAAATTACCGCTCACGCCCCGGCAGGCACCCCTTCCGTCACACCGGCCGCAGCGGTGAGCGGCGCCCCGGCGACCCCGGCGTCCGAAACCGGCGATACGCCCCCCGCGACCGGCGCCGTGACCGAAACCGGCCCCGCGACGGCGACCGGTACCGCGAGCGGAACCGGCGACGCGAGCGGCCGCACGGGCGGAACCGGTGACGCGACCGCGGGAACGGGTGCCGGGGAGACGATCACCGGCGGCGGCGGTGACACCCGCGGCGGTGTCCGTCCCGGGAACGCCGCCTACGTGCTCTACACCTCGGGATCGACGGGGCGGCCCAAGGGAGTGGTCGTGAACCACTCCTCGGTGGTCGCCTTCGTCACCGCCTCGGCGGCCCACTTCGGCCTGGACGCCACGTGCCGGTCGATCGCCTTCTCCGCGCTCGGGTTCGACGTCTCGGTGCTCGACATGTTCACCCCCCTCACCGCCGGCGGGTGCGTGCAGCTGGTCCCGGACGAGGACAGGTCCGACCCGGGCCGCCTCCAGCGCTTCCTGGAGGCGCACGACGTCACCTGGGGCTTCATCCCCCCGGCGCTGCTGCCGCTGGTCGACCCGGCCGGGCTGCCGCACCTGCGCGACCTGGTCACCGCGGGCGAGCCGCCCGGCCCGGAGCAGGTCGAGCGCTGGTCGGCGCGGACGCGTTTCCACAACTGGTACGGCCCCACCGAGACGACCGTGTGCGTGGTCGGCACCGAGCTGTCGGGCACCTGGGAGCGGTCGCTGCCGATCGGGTTCCCGCTGGGCGGCTGCCGGGCGCACATCCTGGACGAGGACATGCGCGAGTGTCCCGTCGGCGTCCCCGGCGAGCTGTACATCGGCGGGCCGCAGGTGAGCCGCGGCTACCTGGGCCTGCCCGGCATGACGGCCGGCAGGTTCGTGCCCGACCCGTTCTCCGGGACACCGGGGACGCGGCTCTACCGCACCGGTGACCACGTGGCCTGGCAGCCCGACGGCCGGATCGCCTTCATGGGGCGGCTGGACCGGCAGGTGAAGATCCAGGGACAGCGGGTCGAGATCGGCGAGGTCGAGTCGGTCATCCGGGCCCACCCCGGGGTGACGCAGGCCGTGGTCGACGCCCCCGGCGAGCTGGTGGCCTACCTCGCGCCGCTGGACGCGCCCGACCAGGCCGCTCTGCGCGAGCACTGCGCGCGGCGCCTGCCGGTGTACATGCTGCCCACCCGGGTGGTACGCGTCCCGGTCCTGCCGCTGAACTCCTCGGGCAAGGTCGACCTGGCCGCCCTGCGCGCCCTCCCCCGCGACGCCGCCCACGCCACCGGCACCGACGAAGCCGCCGGCACCGTCGGCACCGACAGCACCGACGGTGTCACCCGTGTCACCGGCGCCTCCGGCGACGCCGGTCTGGCCGGTATCTGGGCGCGGGTGCTGGACGCCCCCGCCCCGGCCGACGACGACGACTTCTTCGAGCGCGGCGGGCACTCGCTGCGGGCGATGCGCCTGGTCTCCGCCATCCGCGCCGAGCTCGGCCGGGACGTCTCGGTCGAGGACGTCTACGCGGCCCGTACCTACGGCGCCCTGTCGTCCGGCGTCGAGCAGGCGCCCCCGTGCGGCACCGGCGCCGGCACCGCCCTCGCGGATACGCCCGGCGCCTCGGACGCGCCGGGCACCCCGGGCGCCGAGGGGCCGTCGCTCTCGCCCGCGCAGCGGCGCATGTGGTTCGTCGAGCGGCTCGCCCCCGAGACGCCCGCCCACAACATCGCGATGGCCGAGCGGGTACGCGGCCCGCTCGACCAGGACACGCTCCGCGGCGCCCTGGAGGCCGTGGTGGCCCGGCACGAGGCGCTGCGCTGGCGGATCGCCTCCCGCGACGGCGTGCCGCACGTCTCGGTCGCCCCGCCCGGCGAGGTGCCCCTCCCGCTCGACGACCTGTCGGCCTACCCCTCCCCGGAGGTGGCGCTGGAGAGGCTGCTGCAGCGCGAGGCCCGCACGCGCTTCGACCTGGAGGCCGGGCCGCTGGTGCGGGCCAGGCTGCTGCGCCTGGCCGGCGACGACCACGTGCTCGCCGTGACCGTCCACCACATCGTCTTCGACGGCTGGTCCCAGGACGTCTTCTACCGCGACCTGAGCGCCGCCTACCGGGGCACCGACCCCGGGCCCGCCGGAGCGGCGTTCACCGACTACGTGGCCTGGTCCAGGGAGCGTTCGAACGGCGAGGCCGTCGACTGGTGGCGCGAGCACCTGCGCGACGCGCCCATGGTCCTCGACCTGCCCAGGGACGCCCCCCGGCCCCCCGTGCAGACCTTTTTTGGAGCGCTCCTGACAGCGGAGGTCGACTCCCGGGTCGGCGCCCTTGTCAGGGAACTGGCCCTGCGGATGGGGGTCACCCCGTACCCGGTGCTGCTGGCCGCGTTCGCCGAGCTGCTCTCCCGGCTGTCGGGGCAGGACGACCTGGTGGTCGGCACCCCGTACGCCGACCGGGGGCACGTAGCGTTCGAGTCGCTGGTCGGCATGTGCGTGCGCGTGCTGCCGCTGCGGCTGAGCCGGGACCCGGACTCCTCCTTCGAGGAGCACGTGGCCCGCTGCCGGGACGAGCTGTCGCGGGTGGTGGCGCACGGCGAGGTGCCGCTGGAGCGCGTGGTGGAGGCGTTGCGCGTCCCCCGCGACCTGGGGCGCAACCCGGTGACGCAGGTCATGTTCAACATGTACAACTTCGCCGAGCCCAAGCTCGACCTGCCCGGGTGCGTGACCGAGGCGCTGGCGGCCGGGCTGCCGGGCGCGCTGTTCGACCTGACGATGTACGTCAGCGAGCGCGGCGACGGCTACGCGCTGCAGCTCGTCTACAACCCCGACCTGTTCTCGGCCGCCAGGATGGAGGCCCTGCTGGCCTCCTACCGGCACCTGCTGGCGGGGCTGCTGGAGCGTCCCGCCGAGGCGGCGCGCCTGGCCGTGCTGTCGGAGCCGGAGCCCCCCGCCGAGCTGCCGGTCTGGGACGGGCCGGGGCCGCTGGAGACGCTGCACCCCGAGGTCGTGGTGGAAGGCGCGGGCCGGACCCTCGGGTACGACGGGCTGGTCGCGCTGCGCCGGCGCACGACCGGGGCGCTGCGCGCGGCCGGGGTCGAGCCGGGGCAGGCGGTCGCGGTGCTCGCGGCGCGGGTGCCCGAGCTTCCCGGCCTGCTGCTGGGGGTGCTGGCCTCCGGGGCCCGCTGGGTGATCCTGGACCCGGCCCACCCCGGGCCGGTGCTGTCCCGCCAGGCCGCCGCCGCCGGGGCCGTGGCCGTGCTGCGCTGCCCGGGAACGCCGGCCCTGCCGGGCCTGCCGGAGATCGTCCTGCCGGAGCCCGCTCCGGCGGAGGCTTCCGCGGAGACGTCGGCAGAGGCTCCGGCAGAGGTCTCCGCGCGGGCTTCGGCAGAGGCTCCGGCGGAGGCTTCCGCGCGGGCTTCGACGGGGCCCTCCCCGGCGGAGGCTCCGGCGGGGACCGGGCGCGGGTACCTCTCGCTCACCTCCGGGACCACCGGCGACCCCAAGCCGGTGCTGACCGGCGAGGGCCCGCTGGCGCACTTCGTCGCCTGGTACGCCGCCACCTTCGCGGTGACCCCCGGCGACCGGTTCGCCCTGCTCTCGGGCCTGGCGCACGACCCGGCGCTGCGCGACCTGTTCGTGCCGCTGGCCACCGGCGCCCGGCTCTGCATGCCCGAGCAGGACCTGCTGCGCGACCCCGCCCGGCTGGCCGCGTGGCTGCGCGAGCACCGCGTCGGCGTGCTGCACCTGACCCCGCAACTGGCCAGGATGCTCTGCGGGACCGGCGCGGCACTGCCCGACGTCCGGCTGATCGCGACCGGCGGCGACCGGCTCACCCAGGCCGACGCCGCGCGGCTGCGGCGGCTGGCCCCGGCCGCCCGCCTGGTCGCCTTCTACGGCACCACCGAGACGCCGCAGGCGCACGCCTGGCACGAGCTGCCCGAGCGGCCGCGCGAGAGCGCCGAGCCCGTCCCCGCCGGGCGCGGCATCGAGGGCAGCGAGCTGGTCGTCCTCGGCCGGCACGGCCGCCGGGCCGGGGTGGGCGAGCTCGGCGAGGTCGTGGTGCGCAGCGCCAACCTGGCGACCGGCTACCTCGACCCCGAGCTGACCCGGCTCCGCTTCACCGGCGGCTCCTTCGCCACCGGCGACCTGGGCCGGCTCAACCCGGACGGGACGGTGACGATCGCCGGGCGGCGCGACGACCAGGTGAAGGTCCGCGGCTTCCGGGTGGAGCCCGGCGAGGTGGAGGCCGCGCTGACCGCCCACCCCGAGGTCCGCGCCGCCGCCGCGGTGGCCGACCGGGGCGAGGGACGCGAGACCGTGCTGCACGCCTACGCGGTGCCCCGCAGGCCGGGACTGGCGCCGCAGCGGCTGCTGGAGCACCTGCGCGCGGTGCTGCCCGAGCACGCGGTGCCCGCCGAGGTCATCGTGGTGCCCGCGCTGCCGCTGACCCCCAACGGCAAGATCGACCGCGCCGCGCTGCGCCGCCCCGCCCCCCGGCAGGGCGACGGGGCCGGCGGCGAGGTGTCGGGGCCCACCGAGCGGGCCGTGGCCGAGGTGTGGCGGGCCGTGCTCGGCGTCCCGCGGGTCGGCGCCGCCGACAACTTCTTCGAGATCGGCGGTCACTCCCTGGCCATCGCCGCGGTCCAGGCCCGCCTGGGCTCGGCGCTCGGCCGGGAGATCCCGATCGTCGACCTGTTCCGCCATCCCACCATCCGCGCGCTCGCCGCGCACCTCGACGGTGGAGGCCCCACCCCCGGCCTCGACCGCGCCGCCCGGCGCCTCGCCGTCCGGCGAGACCGCCTCAAGGACCGCTCACGGAAACCGAGCTGAAACCACTGCCGCACACGAAGCCGGATCCGGGCCGACGACCCATCGGCCCGGAGCCCCGGACCACGACGTCCGCGACGCACACGACCCACACCGCGCTCACGGCGTCCCATACCGCTCGAACCCCCGCACCGGCGCCGACCGCGCCCAGCAAGGAAGAAAGGGACCCCCGCATGGCCGAGGAGCCCACCGTCGAACCGATCGCGATCATCGGCCTCTCGTGCCGCGTGCCGGGAGCCGGGGACGCCAGGCAGTTCTGGCGCAACCTCTCCGACGGAGTCGAGTCACTGACCCACTTCACCCGCGAGGAGCAGCGCGCGCTCGGCGTGCCCGACCACATCCTCGACGACCCGGACTTCGTGCCGTCCGCGATGATGCTCGACGACCACCAGGGGTTCGACGCCGGGTTCTTCGGCATGTCGATCAGGGAGGCGGAGATCCGGGACCCGCAGCACCGGCTCTTCCTCGAACTGTCGCACACCGCCCTGGAGGACGCCGGCTACGACTCCTTCCGGTACCCGGGCGAGATCGGCGTCTACGCCGGTTCCGGCTCGGACTTCTACCAGTGGATCAACATCAGGAGCAACGCGCAGGCCCACGCCAACGCGGGCTGGCTGGCCGTCATGGTCGGCAACCACGTCGACTACTGTGCGACCCTGTCGTCGTACAAGCTGGACCTGCGCGGTCCCAGTTACACGCTGCACACGGCGTGCTCGACGTCGCTGGTCGCGATCCACGTCGCGGCCGAGGCACTGCGCAACGGCGAGTGCGACATGGCCCTGGCCGGCAGCGCCATGCTGGACCTGCCGCAGGGCCAGGGCTACGTCTACGACGAGGACGGCATCGTCTCCCCCGACGGCCACTGCCGCGCCTTCGACGCCAAGGCCGCCGGCACGATCTGGGGCAGCGGCGGCGGCGTGATCGTGATGAAGCGCCTGTCGGAGGCGATCGAGGACGGCGACAACGTCCGGGCCGTCATCCTGGGCAACGCGATCAACAACGACGGCGCCAGCAAGGTGGGCTTCTCCGCCCCCAGCATGGACGGCCAGGCCGCGGTCATCGCCCAGGCGCTCGGCGTCGGCGGCGTCGACCCGCGCACCATCACCTACGTCGAGGCGCACGGCACCGGCACCGCGCTGGGCGACCCGATCGAGGTCGCGGCGCTGAGCAGCGTGTTCCGCCAGGACACCGACGACACCCAGTGGTGCGGCATCGGCTCGGTCAAGAGCAACATCGGCCACCTGGGCCAGTCGGCGGGCATCGCCAGCATCATCAAGGCCGTGCTGGCCCTGGAGCACGGGCTGATCCCGCCCACGCTGCACTACGAGAGCCCCAACCCCAAGATCGACTTCACGCAGAGCCCGTTCTACGTGGCGGCGTCGCCGACCAAGTGGGAGCCGAACGGCTTCCCGCGGCGGGCGGGCGTCAGCTCGTTCGGCATCGGCGGCACCAACGCGCACATCGTGCTGGAGGAGGCGCCCCGCGCGGCCCGCGAGGAGCGCGACCCGCGCCCGGCGCACCTGCTGCGCCTGTCGGCCAGGACCGACTCGGCGCTGGCCGCCGCCGCCGAGCGGCTGGCCGCGCACCTGGAGGCCAACCCCGAGGCCGACCTCGCCGACGTCGCCCACACCCTGCGGGTGGGGCGCAGGGAGCTGGCGCGCAGGACCGCGGTGGTGGCCACCGGCGTCGCCGACGCCGTCGCCGCGCTGCGCGACCCCAAGCGGCTCATCGCCGGCGCCACCTCCCGGCGCACCCCCAGGCCGGCGTTCCTGTTCTCCGGCCAGGGCTCGCAGTACGCGGGCATGGGCGCCGAGCTGTACCGCACCGAGCCGGTCTTCAGGGACGCGGTCGACGAGTGCGCCGAGATCCTGCGGGCCGAGCTGGGCGAGGACCTGCGCGACCTGATCTTCGCCCGCGGCGAGGAGGCCGACGAGCGGCTGCGGCAGACCTCGCTGACCCAGCCGGCCCTGTTCACCGTGGAGTACGCGCTGGCCACGCTCTGGCGCTCGCTGGGCGCCGAGCCCGCGGGCATGATCGGCCACAGCATCGGCGAGTACGTCGCGGCGACCGTGGCCGGGGTGTTCACCCTGCCCGACGCCCTGCGGCTGGTCGCGGCCCGGGGCCGCCTGGTGCAGAGCATGCCCGCCGGGGCGATGCTCGCCGTGCAGCTCGCGCCGGACGAGATCGGGCCGCTGCTGCCCGACGGCGTGTCGGTGGCGACCGTCAACGGCCCGGGCACCTGCGTGGTGGCCGGCCCGCCGGAGACCATCGCCGAGTTCGCCGCCCTGCTGGAGGAGGAGGGCATCGGCCGGATGGAGCTGCGCACCTCGCACGCCTTCCACTCCGAGATGATGGACCCGATCCTGGGCGAGTTCCGTGAGCTGGTCGCCGGTGTCGAGCGGTCGGCGCCGAGCCTGCCGTTCCTGTCGAACGTGACCGGCACCTGGATCACCGCGGCCGAGGCGACGGACCCGTCGTACTGGGCGCGGCACATGCGCGAGCCGGTGCTGTTCGGCGACTGCGTGGCGACCCTGCTCGCCGACGGCGACTGGATCATGATCGAGTGCGGTCCCGGCAGGCAGCTCTCCGGGCTCGCGCGGGCGCAGAACCCGCCGGGCGCGGTCGCGCCGCTGCCCTCGCTGCCCGGCCCCAAGGACGACGGCGGCGACGTGCGGGTGCTGTCGGCGGCCGTCGGCACGCTGTGGGCGCACGGCGTCGCGCTGGAGGCGTTCGGCGAGGAGGGGCGGCGGATCTCGCTGCCCACCTACCCGTGGGAGCGTCAGCGCGCCTGGATCGACCCCGACCCGCACGGCGCGTTCGTCGGCGGCGTGGCCAACCGCGCGCCGGTCGAGGAGGACCTGCCGCTGGACCGCTGGTTCAGCGTGCCCGTCTGGCGGCAGACCCCGCCCGGCCCGGCGCCGCTGTCGCCGGTCACCCGCGCGCTGGTCTTCGCCGACGAGGGCTCCTCGGGCCTGGTGGACGCGCTGCGCGCGGGAGGCGCCGAGGTGGTCGCGGTCAGGCCGGGGACGGAGTTCGCCTCCTCGGGTGACGGCTACACCGTGCGCCCGGCCGAGCGCGCCGACTACGACGCGCTGCTGGCGGCCGTCGGCGAGGTGCCCGGCCGGGTGGTCCACGCCTGGACGGTCTCGGCCGAGCCCGCCGCCGGGGTCGACGAGACCTGGAAGGCGCAGGACGCGGGCTTCTTCAGCGTGCTGGCGCTGGTGCAGGCGCTGACCGCCGTGCAGCCCGCCGACGGGGTGGAGCTTTCGCTGCTCACCTCGGGCGCGCAGGACGTCGTCGGCGGCGACCTGATCCGCCCCGAGCACGCGACGCTGGCCGGTTTCCCCCGCGTGGTGCCGCTGGAGACCCCGTGGCTGCGGGTGCGTCACATCGACGTGGAGGCCCGCGACTGGGTCAGGCACGCCGCGGCCGAGCTGGGCCGCAGGCCCGAGACCGACGAGGCCGGGCTGCTGACCACGGTCAGCATCCGGGGCGGCCGCCGCTGGTCGCAGCACTACGAGCAGCTGGAGGTGCCCGCGGTCGAGACCGCCGCGGCCGGTGAGGCGTCCCCGGACGGGACGGTGCCGGCCGAGGCGGGCCACGCCGGTCCCGGCCAGGACGAGACGGCCCTGGCGGTCGCCGGGAACGCCGGCCCGGTGGACGGGCAGGTCTACGTGATCACCGGTGGCCTGGGCGGCATCGGCGTCTCCCTCGCCGAGGACCTTGCGGCGCGCGCCCGGGTGCGGCTGGTGCTGCTCTCGCGGAGCGGGCTGCCGGAGCGGACGGCGTGGGACGGGCACCCGGCCGGCCGCCAGGGCCGGGCGATCGCCGCGATCCGCAGGATGGAGCAGGCCGGGGCCGAGGTGCTGGTGCTGGCCGCCGACGTCACCTCCGCCGGCGACATGCGCCGGGTCAGGGACGAGACGCTGGCCGCGTTCGGCCGGGTGGACGTGATCGTGCACGCGGCCGGGCTGCCCGGCGGTGGCATGGCCGAGATCAAGGAGCGGGCCGCCGCCGAGCAGGTGCTGGCGCCCAAGGTGGCCGGCACGCTCGCGCTGCGCGACGCCTTCGGCGACCTCGACCTGCAGGCCGTGGTGCTCTGCTCGTCGATCACCGCGGTGGCGGGCGGCTTCGGCCAGGTCGACTACTGCGCGGCCAACAACTTCCTCGACGCGCACGCCAGGGGTGAGCACGGCTGGCGCGCGGCCACCGTCGTCTCGGCCAACTGGGGCAAGTGGCTGGAGGTCGGCATGGCGGCGGAGGTCACCGCCCCCGCCGGGTTCGTGGCGCTGCAGCGCGGCGACCGGATCAGGGCCATCGACCACCCGGTGCTGTCGGCCTGGCACGAGGCCGACGGCGAGGGGCTCGGCTGGGCCGGCGGCGGCCTGTCGCCCGACACGCACTGGGCGCTGGAGGGTCACCGCATCTCCGGCGTGCCGGTGCTGCCCGGCACGGGCCACCTGGAGCTGGCGCGCAGCGCCGGTGAGGTCGGGCTGCCCGGCACGGGCGCGGTCGAGCTGCGCGACGTGGTGTTCGTCGAGCCGCTCTCGGTGGCCGACGGCGCCTTCGCCGAGGTGCGGGTGATGTTCACCCCCGAGGCCGACGGCGCGGAGTTCCAGGTGCAGAGCGTCATCGGCGGCAGCGAGCGCACCCACGCGCGCGGCACCGCCGCCAAGGTCGACTCCCCCTCGGGCCGGCAGGCGGACGTGGCGGCGATCATCGAGCGCTGCACCCCGGCCACCGAGGAGCAGGGCGGCGTGCCGCTGTCGGGACTGCTCACGCTCGGCCCCCACTGGGGTCACATGACCGAGTGGTACATCGGCCAGAACGAGGCCCTGGGGCGGTTCGAGCTGCCCGCGGAGCTCTCGGAGGACCTGGCCGGCTGGGGCCTGCACCCGGCGCTGCTGGACAGCGCGACCTCCTTCACCTGGATCGACGTCGTCGGCCACTACCTGCCGCTCGGCTACGGCCGCATCACCGTCGTCGACCGGCTGCCCGGCACGTTCTGGAGCCACATGCGCTTCCGTGACAGCGGCACCGACGAGGTGCTGGCGGTCGACGTGACGCTCATCGACGACGAGGGCGCGATCGTGGTCGAGATCTCCGACTACGTGCTGCGGCGCATCAACACCGAGGCGGTGGTGGCCGGGGTGACGGCCAACGCCGACTCCCAGCAGGCCGGCGTGGTCGCCGCCGCCGATCAGGGCGGTACGGTCGCGACGGTCGCCGGTGGCCCCGACGCGGTCGGCATCCGCCCGGCCGAGGGCGCCGAGGCGTTCCACCGGCTGCTGGCCACGCCTCTGGGCGCGCAGGTGGTGATCGCCGCGACGCCGGTGGCCGACTACCTGTCGGGCGTCGGGTCGGTCACCCAGGAGACGGTGGAGACGGAGCTGGACCCGGCCGCCGTGTCCGACCGCCCCTCCCGTCCCGGCCACGCCGACGACGACTACGTCGCGCCGCGCGGCGACGTCGAGACCGCCATCGCCCGGCTGTGGAGCGAGGTGCTCGGCGGCGAGCGCATCGGCGTCGACGACGACTTCTTCGAGCTCGGCGGCAACTCGCTGATCGCCGTGCAGCTCATCGCCCTCATCCGCAAGGAGCTGGGCGTGCGGCTGCCGATGCGCAGCCTCTTCGAGGAGCCCACGGTGGCCGGGGTCACCTCGCTGATCGAGCAGGCGCGCGCCGCCGCACCGGCGGAGAGCGCCACCCCGGCCGCCGGCCCGACCTCCATCCCCCGCCTCCCCCGCAGGAGTGAGCAGCAGTGACCGATTCCCTTCCCGACACCAAGGTCGTCCTCAACGACGAGGAGCAGTACTCCGTCTGGCCCGCGAACCGGGAGAACCCGGCCGGCTGGCACGACGAGGGCTTCACCGGCACCAGGGACGAGTGCCTGGCCCACATCGAGCGCGTGTGGACCGACATGCGCCCGCGCAGCCTGCGCGAGGCGATGCAGGCCGGGGGCGCGGGATGACCACCGAACAGGTGGAGGACGTCTTCCCGTCCTCCTCCGGGCAGGAGCGGATGTGGTTCCTGGCCCGCTTCGAGCCGGAACTCGCCGTCTACAACATCGGCATGGTCATCCCGATGACCGCGCGCCAGCCGGTCGACCCGCGCCGCCTGGAGGCGGCCATCGCCCTGGTGGTACGCCGCCACGAGGTGCTGCGCACGGTCTTCGAGTTCCGTGACGGCCAGGTGATGCAGATCGTCGACGGCACGGTGCCGCCGGTGCGGCTCACCGAGACCGACCTGACGCACCTGCCGCCGGACGAGCGCCAGGCCGAGCTCGCCCGGCTGGCCAAGAGCGACGGCGTCGCGCCGTTCGTGCTGGACCAGGCGCCGCTGTGGCGGCTGCGGCACGTGCGGATGGGCGAGAACGACCTGCGGCTGGTCTGCGTGTTCGACCACACCGTGTTCGACGGCGTCTCCAGCCACATCTTCGTCAACGAGCTGGAGGAGTGCTACGACGCGCTCGGCGAGGGCCGCGAGCCCAAGCTGGGCGAGGTGCCCATCCAGTTCGCCGACTTCGCCGTCTGGCAGCGGGGCCGGCTGACCGGCGATTTCGTCGAGCAGGAGCTGGCGCACTGGCGGGAGCGGCTGGCCGGCATCCCGTCCGACCTGGCGCTGCCCGCCGACCGGCCGCGCCCGCGCAGCCGCAGCTTCCGGGGCGAGATGCACCTGGCCGCGTTCTCCCCGGAGACCTCGGCGGGCGTGCAGCGGCTGGCCAAGGACCTGAACTCGACGCTGTTCACCGTCATGCTCACCGCGTTCACGACCGTGCTGGCCCGCTGGTCGGGGCAGTACGACGTGGTGGTGGGCACCCCCATCGCGGGACGGCTGCTGCCGGAGACCGAGCCGGTCATCGGCATGTTCGTCAACGCGGTGGCGTTGCGCTCGGACCTGTCGGGCGACCCGACGTTCGCCGAGGCCGTGGGACGGGTGCGCAACACCGTCGCCGAGGCCCTGGACCACCAGGAGCTGCCGTTCGAGCGGCTGGTGGAGGCGCTCCAGCCGTCCAGGGACCTGAGCGTGCCGCCGATCTACCAGGTGATGTTCAACCTGGCCGTCGACACCAACGAGGGCCAGATCGCCAACGGGACCGCCAAGGTCGACGTGCAGCTCGACATCAACATGCGCGACGGGCGGCTGCACCTGCGCCTGGAGTACAGCACGGACCTGTTCGACCGGCCCACCATGGAGCGGTTCGCGGCGAGCCTGGAGACGCTGGTCGAGGCCGCGATCGCCGGCCCCGGCACGCCGATCTCCGCGCTGCCGCTGCTGACCCCGGCCGAAAGCGAGCACGTCCTGGCGCTCGGCACGGCCGGGGACCTGGAGGACCTGCGGGACCTGCGCGGCGCCGGTGACGGCGGGGTCCCGGACGGGGAGGTCACGCTGACCTCACTGATCGAGGCGCAGACGGCCAGGACCCCGGACGCCCCGGCCGTGGTCGCGGGCGACGTCACGCTGACGTACGCGGAGCTCGACGAGCGCGCCGGGGCGCTGGCGCACTGGCTGCGCAGGATCGGCGTCCACCGGGGCAGCCCGGTCGCGGTCTGCGCCGAGCGCTCGGCCGAGCTGGTCGTGGCGCTGCTCGCGGTGCTCAAGGCGGGCGGCGCCTACGTGCCGCTCGACCCGGAGTACCCGCCGTCGCGGCTGGCGTTCATGCTGGCCGACAGCGGCGCCCGGGTGATGCTGACCCAGCGCCACCTGCGCGAGCTGCTGCCCGAGGGCGCCGTCAAGCCGGTGCTGCTGGACGCGCCCGAGTCCTGGGGGCCGCAGCCCGCGGGCTCGCCGCCCCCGGTCACCGGGCCGGACGACGCCGCGTACACGATCTACACCTCGGGTTCGACCGGCCGCCCCAAGGGGGTCGTCAACACCCACCGGGGCATCGTCAACCGGCTCGCCTGGATGCAGCGCCGGTTCGGCCTCACCCCGGCAGAGACGGTCCTGCAGAAGACCCCGACGAGCTTCGACGTGTCGGTCTGGGAGTTCTTCTGGCCGCTGGTGACCGGCGCGTCCCTGGTACCGGTCCGGCCGGGCGGGCACCGCGACCCCACCCACCAGCGCGACCTGATCAAGGCGCACGCGGTGAGCACCGTGCACTTCGTGCCCTCGATGCTGGCGCTGTTCCTTGAGGAGACCGGCATCGAGTCGTGCCGGTCGCTCAAGCGGGTCATCTGCAGCGGCGAGGAGCTGCCGCCCCGGGTCGCCGCCCGGTTCCTGGAGCGGCTGCCCGGCGTGGAGCTGCACAACCTGTACGGGCCGACCGAGGCGGCGGTCGACGTGACCGCCTGGCAGGTGCCGGGCGAGAGCGGCGAGAGCGCGGACGCGCTGCGGGAGCTGCACACGCTGCCCATCGGCCCGCCCATGCCGGGCAACCGGCTGCACGTGCTGGACGAGGCGCTCCGGCCGCTGCCGGTCGGCGTCCCCGGGCACCTGCACATCGGCGGCGTCCAGGTGGCGCGCGGCTACGCCGGGCGCCCGGCGCTGACCGCCGAGCGGTTCGTCCCCGACCCGTACGGGGAGCCCGGCTCGCGGCTGTACGCGACCGGTGACCTGGCGCGGGTCCGCGCCGACGGGAACCTGGAGTTCCTCGGGCGGCTGGACGACCAGGTGAAGGTGCACGGCTGGCGGGTCGAGCTCGGCGAGATCGAGTCCGTGATCGCCGAGCACCCGAAGGTGCGCAGGGCGATCGTGGCGCTGCGCGACGACGCCCCCGGCGGACGCGGCCTGGTCGGCTACGTCGACTGGTCCGGGGACGCGGCGGCGCTCACCGCCGAGATGCGCAGGGCCCTGGCCAGGAAGCTGCCCGCCGCGCTCATCCCGCAGGCGTTCGTCGCGATCGACCACGTCCCGCTCGGGCCGAGCGGCAAGCTCGACCGCAAGGCGCTGCCCGCGCCGACCGGTTCGGGACGCGCCGACCTCGGCACCCCCTACGCCGAGCCGCGCACCCCGCTGGAGACCGAGCTGAGCGCCCTGTGGGGCGAGCTGCTGGGCCGCGAGCGGATCGGCGTCGACGACGACTTCTTCCAGCTCGGCGGCCACTCGCTGCTGGCGGTGCTGCTGGTCACCCGCTACCGGGAGACCTACGGCGTGGAGATGCCGCTGCGACGCTGTTTCGAGGCGACCACGGTCGCCGAGCACGCCCTGGTCGTCCTGGAGTCGCAGTTCGACGGGGACGACGGGGAGATGGAGGCGCTGCTGGCGTCGCTGGAGGATCCCGCGAATGAGTGACCTGAGGGCGAGGCTGGCCCGGCTCAGCCCGGAACAGCGCGCCGCGCTGGAGGAGAGGATGCGACGGCAGCCGTCGCCGCAGCGCGCGCCGGGCATCCCCCGGCGCGCGGGGAACGGCCCGGCGCCCCTCTCCTTCGGCCAGGAACGGCTGTGGTTCCTGCAGCAGCTCGACCCCGCCGACGCCTCGTACAACATGTTCATGGTGCAGCGGCTGCGCGGGCGGGTCTCGACCGAGGCCCTGCGGCACGCGCTGGGCCGCCTGGTGGAGCGGCACGCCACGCTGCGCGCCCGCTTCACCGCGCGCGAGGGCAGCCCGGTGCAGGAGATCGGGCCGCCCGAGCCGGTCGAGCCCGACCTGATCGACCTCACCGGCCTGCCGGCCGACGAGCGGGAGAGCCGCGCGACCGAGCTGGTCGCCGACCTCACCAACCGGCCGTTCGACCTGGCGGCCGGGCCGCTGCTGCGGGTCCACCTGATCACCCTGTCGCGGAACGACCACGTGCTGTGCGTGGTGCTGCACCACATCGTGGCCGACGGCTGGTCGCTGAAGATCCTGCTGGGCGAGTTCGCGACCCTCTACGGCGCCCACCTGGAGGGCCGCGAGGCCGTCCTGCCGGAGCCGGTGCTGGAGTACGCCGACTACGCCGCCTGGCAGCGCGAGCGCCTGGACGAGGAGGGCGTGCGCCGCCAGCTCGACTACTGGGGCGAGCGCCTGGCCGGGGTGCCGGTGCTGGACGTGCCCGCCGACCGGCCCCGGTCGCCGGTGCGCTCGTCCAACGGCGACTACGCGGCGCGGCGCATCGGGCGCGAGCTGACCGCCCACCTGGACCGGCTGGCCAGGGACGAGCGGTGCACCCCGTTCATGGTGCTGCTGGCCGCCTTCCAGACGCTGCTCGGCGCCCACTCCGGGCAGGACGACGTGTGCGTGGGATCGGTCATCGCCGGGCGTGAGCGTCCCGAGCTGGAGCACGTCGTCGGGTTCTTCCCGAACACGCTCGCGCTGCGCGCCGACCTGTCGGGCGACCCGGGGTTCCGGGAGCTGCTCGGCCGGGTCCGGTCGACGGTGCTGGACGCCTTCGCCCACCAGGACATCCCCTTCGAGCGGCTGCTGAACGAGCTGCACGTGGAGCGGGACCTGAGCACCACGCCGCTGTTCCAGGCGATGTTCGTGATGCAGGACAAGGACGCCTCCGCGCTGACCATCCCGGGCCTGGAGACCGGCGTCTTCGACCCGGGCGCGCGGCAGGCCAAGTTCGACCTGATGCTGGACGTGACGCCCCGCTCGGACTCGCTGTACGCGCTGCTGTCCTACAACGCCGACCTGTTCGAGCCGGACACGATGGCCCGGATGCTGCGCCGCTACGAGCGCGTCCTGGAGGCCGTGGCCGCGGACCCGGACATCCCGCTCTCGCGGCTGCGCGCGGCGATGCTGCTGCCCGAGGACCGGCTGCCGGCGGTCACGGCGTCGCTGTCCACCGGCGCCCGTCCCTCCGCCCTGCTCTCCCCGGGGGACGTCTCCTCCGCCGGTGCTCTCCCTGGCGGTGTTCTTCCGGACGGTGTTCTTCCGGACGGTGTTCTTCCGGGTGCCTCCGGCGCCGGGGTGGCCGGGCCCGCAGCCCGGCCATCCGGCGGGACCGCCGGGGTGGTCGAGCTGTTCGAGGAGCGGGTCAGGCTCGCGCCGGACGCGCCCGCGGTCGGCCAGGGCGACCGGCGGCTGAGCTACGCCGAGCTGGACGAGCGCGCCGGACGGCTGGCCGCGAGGCTGGCCGCCGCCGGGGCGGGACCGGAGACCGTGGTCGCCGTACGCGCCCGGCGCGGCCTCGAACTGGTCGTGGCGCTGATCGCGGTGCTCAAGGCGGGCGCCGCCTACCTTCCCCTGGACCCGGCCTACCCGGCCGAGCGGCTGCGCTGGATGCTGCGCGACAGCGGGGCCGCGCTGCTGCTCTCCCAGGACGAGCCGTCCGGATCGTCCCCGCGGGACGGCGTCTCCGGGATCTCCGTGACCTCGGGCGTCTCCGTGACCTCGGGCGCCTCCGTGACCTCGGGCGTCTCCGAGGGCTCGGGCGCCTCCGGGAGCTCGGGCGTCTCCGGCGGGGAGGTGCCGGTGATCCCGCTGGAGGGCGTCGCCGACGGCCCGCCCACCGGCGACGCGGTCACCGCCGGCGGCGGCCGGGTTCCGGTCCGTGGCGGCGCGGCGAACCTGGCGTACGTGATCTACACCTCGGGGTCGACCGGCCGTCCCAAGGGCGTTCAGGTCGAGCGGCGCGCGCTGGACGCGCGGGTGGCGTGGATGCGCGCCGAGTACGGCGTCGGGCCCGGCGACCGGGTCCTCCAGTTCGCCTCGGTGGGCTTCGACACGCACGCCGAGGAGGTCTACCCCGCGCTCACCTCCGGGGCGGAGCTCGTGCTCGCCCCGGACGAGCCGCTCCCCGACTTCCTGCGCACCCCCGAGGCCGCGTCACTGACCGTGATGGACCTGCCCACCTCGTACTGGCAGGAGCTGGTCGCGGCCCGCATCACCTGGCCCGCGGCGCTGCGCCTGCTGATCCTGGGCGCCGACCCGCTGCACGCACCCGCCCTCGCCTCCTGGTACGAGGCGCAGGGCGAGCGCGTCACCCTGGTCAACAGCTACGGGCCCACCGAGACGACGATCATCGCCACCGCCGGGGAGCTCGACCCCGCCGAGGCGTCCAGGCGGCCCACCGTGGGGCACCCGCTCTCCGGCACCCGCGTGCACGTGCTGGACGCGTACGGCGCGCGGGTCCCCGTCGGCGTGCCCGGCGAGCTCTGCATCGGCGGCGACGGCCTCGCCCGGGGCTACCTGGGCTCGCCCGCGCTGACGGCGGAGCGCTTCGTCCCCGACCCGCACGGCCCGGCCGGGGCGCGGCTCTACCGCACCGGCGACCGTGCCCGGTTCCGGCCGGACGGCCGCCTGGAGATCCTCGGCCGCCTCGACCGCCAGGTGAAGATCCGCGGCTACCGTGTGGAGCCCGGCGAGATCGAGGCCCGGCTGCTGGCCCACCCCCGGGTGGCGCGGGCGACGGTGACGGTCCGGGAGGACACCCCCGGCGACCGCCGCCTCGTCGCCTACGTCGTACCGAGGGATCCCGGCACCACCGGACCGCTCCCGGACGGGTCCGCTCCCGGTGAGGTCGTGGCGGAGGGCCGGGAGACCGGTGCGTCCACCGGGGCACGGCCGGGCGACGTGGACCTGCGCGGGCATCTGGCGGCCGAGCTGCCGCCGCACCTGGTGCCGAGCGCCGTGGTGGAGGTGGCGCGCATCCCGCTCACCCCGAGCGGGAAGGTCGACCAGGCCGCGCTCCCCGCCCCCGAACACCGCTCCGGCGAGGGCTACCTGCCCCCGGGCACCCCCACCCAGGAGCTGGTCTGCTCGGTCTGGGCCGAGGTGCTGGGAGTGGACCGGGTCGGGGCGCTCGACGACTTCTTCCAGCTCGGCGGCCACTCGCTGCTGGCGACCAGGACCATCGCCAGGCTCTCGGCCGCGACCGGGCTGGACGTCCCGCTGAAGCTGGCCTTCAGCCACTCGTCCGTACGACGGCTGGCCGAGGCGCTCGACGAGCTGGCCCAGGCGGGTCCCGGCACCGGCGCGGGTCCGGGCCCGGTCCGGCGGCCGGAGGGCACGGCGCCGCCGCTGTCGTTCGCGCAGGAACGGCTCTGGTTCATGGAGCAGTTCAGCCCCGGGACCGGCGCCTACGTCCTGCCCGCCGCGGCACGCCTGCGCGGGCCGCTGGACCTCGCGGCACTGGCCGCGAGGCTGGACGCGGCCGTGGCCCGGCACGAGAGCCTGCGGATGCGTTTCCCCGCCGCCCCCGACGGGCGGCCCGAGGTGAGGATCGTCGCCGCGGACGACCCCGCGTCCCGGGTCGCGCTCCGCGTCGTCGACGCGGGGCCGGGAGCCGGCACGAAGGCCGAGGCGGGGACGGGAGCCGGCACAGGGACGAAGGCAGAGGCCGAGGCGGGGACGGAAGCGGAGACGAGGGCGAGAGCGGCGGAGGTGGAGGCCCGGCGGATCGTCAGTGCCGACGCGGCCCGCCCCTTCGACCTCGCCGGCGCCCCGCCGCTGCGGGCGACCCTCGTCAGGATCGGCCCCGGCGACCACGTGCTGCTGGTCGCCGTGCACCACATCGTGGCCGACGGATGGTCGGCGGAACTCCTGCTGGACGAGCTGCTCACCGACCGCGCCGGTCGTGCGGAGCCGTCCGTCGGGTACGGCGACTACGCGCTCTGGCAGCGCGACCGCCTGACCGGGGAGCGCCTGGAGGGGCACCTGGAGTTCTGGCGGCGGGAGCTGGCCGCGCTGCCCCCGCTGGAGCTCCCCCTGGACCGGCCACGACCGGCCCGGCAGGGACACCGGGGCGCCTGGCACGACCTGCGGCTGGACGCGGGACTCACCGGGGACCTCGGTGAGCTGGGGCGGGAGAACGGCGCCACGCTCTACATGGTGCTGCTCGCCGCCTACCAGGCCGTGCTCTCCCGCTGGTCGGGGCAGCGTGACTTCGCGGTGGGCTCGCCGGTGGCCGGACGGGACCGGGCCGAGTTCGAGGACGTGGTCGGGTTGTTCGTGAACCTGCTCCCGCTCCGCGCCCGCCTGGAGGGCGACCCCACGTTCACCGACCTGCTCGGCCGTACCCGTGACGCCGCCCTGGAGGTCTACGCCCACCAGGAGCTGCCGTTCGAGAAGCTCG
Source organism: Streptosporangium sp. DT93 (assembly GCF_049844535.1). Taxonomy (NCBI): domain Bacteria; kingdom Bacillati; phylum Actinomycetota; class Actinomycetes; order Streptosporangiales; family Streptosporangiaceae; genus Streptosporangium; species Streptosporangium sp. DT93. The sequence goes on along the minus strand of NZ_JBNCLF010000008.1, from coordinate 25,971 downwards.
TCGCCGAGCTGGACCTGGCCAGGGACGCCACCCGGCCGCCCGTGGTGCAGGCGCTCTTCGCCCTGCAGAGCTATCTGGGCGGCACGGTCCCCGCGGGATCCGTCGTCGCACCGGCCGGCGGACCGGGCCATGCGACGACCGGAGAAGCGGGAAGCAGGACGACCGGCGGAGCGGGAACGGGGACGGCGGCCACGACGGTCACCGAGCCGTTCGCGCCCGACACCACCTCCACCCGGTTCGACCTGGAGCTGTACGTCTCGGAGACCGGCGGCGGCCTCGCCGCGAGGTTCGTCTACAACCGCGACCTGTTCCTGCCCGCGACCGTCGAGCGCATGGCCGCGTCCTTCGAGACGTTCCTGCGTTCGGCCGTCGCCGCCCCCCGGGCCCGGGTCGGCGAGCTGGACCTCCTCTCCCCCGCGGAGCGGGAGCTGGTGCTGACCGGCTGGAACGCCACCGGCACCGCGTACCCGCCGCCGGAGACGCTGCACGGCCTCGTCGAGGAGCAGGTGGCGCGGACGCCCGACGCACCGGCCGTGATCTTCGGCGACGACACCCTCACCTACGCCGAGCTGAACGACCGGGCCGAGGCACTGGCCGCGCGCCTGCGCGCGGGCGGCGGCGAGGTGTTCGCCGTACGGGCGGAGCGTTCCCTCGACCTGCCGGTGCGGCTGCTCGCCGTGCTCAAGGCCGGGGCCGCCTACCTGCCCCTCGACCCCGGGCTGCCCGACCGCCGCGTCGCGGCCATGCTCGCCGACGCCGGGGCCGTGGAGCTCGACACCCTCGCCGATCCCGGGGAGACGGGTCACCGGGTCGGGGAGCGGCCGGACTCGCTCGCGTACGTGATCTTCACGTCCGGGTCGACCGGACGTCCCAAGGGCGTCGGGGTCTCGCACCGCGCGATCGTCAACCGGCTGCGCTGGATGCAGGAGACCTACCGGCTGGACGCCGGTGACGCGGTGCTGCAGAAGACCCCCGCCGGGTTCGACGTGTCGGTGTGGGAGTTCTTCTGGCCGCTGATCAGCGGTGCGCGCCTGGTGCTCGCCCGCCCCGACGGCCAGCGCGACACGGCCTACCTGCGCGACCTCGTCATCGCGCGGGCGATCACCACGATGCACTTCGTCCCGTCGATGCTCGCGGCCTTCACCGCCGAGGAGCGGATCGAGGAGTGCCGTTCGCTGCGCCGGGTGATCTGCAGCGGTGAGGAGCTCACCGCCGCGGCGGCGGAGCGGCTGACCGAGCGGCTGCCCGGGGTGGAGCTGCACAACCTCTACGGCCCGACCGAGGCCGCGGTGGACGTCTCCTGGCACCGCTACGTGCCGGGCGAGCCGACCGTGCCGATCGGCCGCCCGGTGGCCAACACCCGCCTGTACGTGCTGGACGGCTCGCTGCGCCCGGTGCCCGCCGGGATGCCGGGCGAGCTGTTCATCGGCGGGGTGCAGGTGGCCCGCGGCTACCTGGGCCGCCCCGCCCTGACCGCAGAACGCTTCCTGCCCGACCCCTACGGACCCCCCGGCTCCCGCCTCTACGCCACCGGGGACCGCGCCCGCCGGCGACCCGACGGGGAACTCGACTACCTCGGCCGCCTCGACACCCAGACCAAGATCCGCGGCATGCGCGTCGAACCCGGCGAGATCGAGGCCGCGCTCGCCCGTCACCCGGAGCTGGGCGCCGCGGCGGTCGGCGTGACCCTGGACGGCCCCGGCGGGGCCCGCCTGGTCGGCTACGTCGTGCGCCGCCCCGGCGCCGGAACCCTCCCCGGTGATGCGCCGGGCGAGGGCGGACGGGTCCGGGAGCCCGCGAGGGACCCGGAGCCGCACGACCGGCACGGCGTCCAGGGACCCGCAGGAGACCTGGAACCGCACGACCGGCGCGGCGTCCGGGAGCTCGCCGCCGACCCGGAGCTGCACGACCGGCTCAGGGACCGGCTCCGCGAGGAGCTGCCCGAGCACATGGTCCCTGCCCTCTGGGTCGAGCTGGAGGCCCTCCCGCTCACGCCGAACGGCAAACTGGACCGGGCGGCGCTGCCGTCACCGTCGCCGTCGGCGCACTCCGGCGTCGCGGCGTGGGAGCCCCCGCGTCCCGGCGCCGAGCAGGACGTCGCCGAGGTGTGGCGGGACGTGCTCGGCCTGGAGCGGGTGGGCCGTCACGACGGTTTCTTCTCCGTCGGCGGCGACTCCATCCTCAGCCTCTCGGTGGTCGCGGGACTGCGCCGCCGGGGCTACACGCTGGACCTGCAGCGGCTGTTCACCCACCAGACCGTGGCCGAGCTGGCCTCCGTGCTGGACACACCAGGCGCCAAGCCCGTCGCCGAGCCGGAGCCGAAGGCCGCCACAGGCGCGTTCGGCCTGCTCAGCGCCGCGGATCTGGCCAAGCTCAGGAAGGGCGAACGATGATCGAGGACGCGTACCCGCTGGCGGCGCTGCAGGCGGGGATGCTGTATCACAGCGAACTCGAACCCGGCAGCCCCACCTACCACGACCTGATGACCGTCACGCTGCGCGGCTCCCTGAGCGTGCCCGCGCTGACCCGGGCGCTGGCCGAGGTCGCGGCCCGCCATCCGGTGCTGCGCACCTCGTTCGACCTGACCGGGTTCAGCGAGCCGCTGCAGCTCGTGCACGACGACGTGACCGTCCCGCTGGAGGTCGTCGACCTGCGCGACGGCGCCGCGACGGAGGGCGGGAGCGCCACCGGCGACGGTCCGCGCGAGCGGCTGGCCGCCTGGCGCGAGGTGGAGAAGCACAACGGGTTCGACTGGTCGTCGCCGCCGCTGCTGCGGGCGTACGCGCACGTGCTGGACGAGGAGGAGTTCGCGCTCAGCCTCAGTTTCCACCACGCGATCCTGGACGGCTGGAGCGTCGCGGCGCTGGTCACCGAGCTGCTGGGCCGCTACACCGCCGACGGCGCGAACGCCCCCGGCCCGGACGGCGCCCGAAGCTCGAACGGCACGGACGGCACGGACGGCACGGACGGCACGGACGGCACGGACGGCACGGACGGCACGACCGGCACGGACGGCACGACCGGCACGGATGCCGGACAGGCCGGGTCCGCGCCGTCCCTGGATCCGTCCCGGGATCTGCCCCGGGCCCTGTTCCGGGACCTGGTCGCGGCCGAGCGGGCCGCGACGGCCTCGGCCGAGGCGCGGGAGTTCTGGCGCGAGCGCGTCGAGGACGCCCCGGAGAGCCGCCTGCCCCGCCTGCCCGGGTTCCCCACCGGGGGGCCGCGTGCCGCCGAGGTGGTGGCCGTGCCCGTACCGGAGGGGACCGTGGCGGAGCTGGAGCGGCGGAGCCGCGAGCTGCGGGTCCCGCTGCGCACCACCCTGCTCGCCGCCTACCTGACGGCGCTGGGTCACGTCACCGGCGAGCGGGAGGTGATGGCCGGTGTCCTCGGGCACGGCCGCCCGGAGACCGAGGGCGGCGGCGAGGTGCTGGGGCTGTTCCTCAACACGCTGCCGCTCCGCGTCCACCTCGACGCGGGCGACCGGGCCGCTCTGGTCCGGCGGGTGTTCGACGCGGAGGTGGCGGCGGTTCCGTACCGGCACTACCCGCTGTTCGAGATCCAGCAGGCCGCCGGGCGCTCGCCGCTGCTGGACACGCTGTTCGACTTCCGGGACTTCCACGTGTACGGGGGCCTGTCCGGCGACGGCGTGGCGATCACCGGGCAGGAGTTCTTCGAGCAGACCGACATGCCGTGCACGGTGGCCTTCGTCCGCCTGCCCGGCGGCGGCCTGACCCTCACGCTGTCCTACGACGCCTCGCAGTTCCCGCGCGAGCAGATGGAGTCGCTGGCCGGGCGGGTGATCGGCGCGCTGACCGGCGAACCGGCGACGGACCCGGCCGAGGACGAGACGATCGACCGCTGGAACGCCACCGGCCGCGCCCACCCGGCGGGCGGCACCCTGCACGGCCTGTTCCTCGCGCAGGCGGCGCTGACCCCCGACGCCCCGGCGGTGTCCTTCGAGGGCTCCTGGACCACCTATCGCGAGCTGGCCGGGCGCGCCTCGGCGATCTCCGCCGAGCTGTACCGCGCCGGGGTGTCGCACGACCAGCCGGTGGGGGTGCTGCTCGAACGGAGCGCGGACCTGCCGGCCGCCCTGCTGGGCGTCCTCGCCGCCGGGGGCGCCTACCTGCCGCTGGAGCCGGGCCACCCCCCGGCACGGATGCGCGGCATGCTCGACGACGCGGGCGCCTCGGTGGTGCTGACCTCCGCCGACCTGGCGGACGAGGCGCCGGAGGGGGTACGCGTCGTCGTCCTGCCCCCGGCCGGACTCGCCGTGCCCGGGGTACCCGCCGAACCGGTCGACCTGGTCGGCGCGGTGGCGGAGGACCTGCCGGACTCGCTCGCGTACGTGATCTTCACGTCCGGGTCGACCGGACGTCCCAAGGGCGTCGGGGTCTCGCACCGCGCGATCGTCAACCGGCTGCGCTGGATGCAGGAGACCTACCGGCTCACCGCGGCCGACCGGGTGCTGCACAAGACGCCGGTGTCGTTCGACGTGTCGGTCTGGGAGCTGTTCTGGCCGCTGCTCACCGGCGCGGGCCTGGTGGTGGCGCGGCCCGGCGGGCACTACGAGCCCGGTCACCTCATCGACCTCATCGAGACCGAGCAGGTCACCACGGCGCACTTCGTGCCGTCCATGCTCGACGCGTTCCTCGACACACCGGACCTGCTCGCGGACGGCACCGACGCGACCGGCGTCACCCCCGCATCCGCCGAGTCCGCCGCGTCCCCCGCGTTCCCTGAATCCCCCGAGTCCCCCGAGGACGCCGCGACCGCGCTCCTCGTGGACATCGCGAAGGAATCCGTCACCGACGGCCCCGACGGCCCCGACGCCACCCGCGCGAGCGGTGCCCGTACGGGAAGCCTGCGCCGGGTGGTGTGCTCGGGTGAGGCGCTCCCCGCCGACCTGGTGCGGCGCTTCGCCGAGCGGCTGCCCGGGGTGGAGCTGCACAACCTCTACGGCCCGACCGAGGCCGCGGTGGACGTCTCCTGGCACGTGTGTGATCCGGCCGAGCAGAGCGTGCCGATCGGCCGCCCGGTCGACAACACCCGCCTGGAGGTGCTCGACGACCGGTTCGGGCGGGCTCCGGTGGGCACCCCCGGGCAGCTGTTCATCGGCGGGGTGCAGGTGGCCCGCGGCTACCTGGGCCGCCCCGCCCTGACCGCCGAACGTTTCCTGCCCGACCCCTACGGACCCCCCGGCTCCCGCCTCTACGCCACCGGGGACCGCGCCCGCTGGCGGCCCGACGGAGAACTCGACTACCTGGGCCGCCTCGACACCCAGACCAAGATCCGCGGCATGCGCGTCGAACCCGGCGAGATCGAGGCCGCGCTGCTGTCCGAGCCCGAGGTCCGGGCGGCGGCGGTCGTCGTCGAGGGCGACCGCCTGATCGGCTACGTGGTGACCACCGAGACGGCCGGGAACGGCGAGAACCCCGTAAGCACCGGAAGCGGCGAGGGCACCGAGAACACCGATGGCGCCGGGAGCACCGGAGACGCCGGGAGCGTCAGGGGCGTCGACTGGCGGGCACGGCTGCGCTCCCGGCTGCCCGAGCACATGATCCCCTCCGCCTGGGTGACGCTGGACGCGCTCCCCCTCACCCACAACGGCAAGCTGGACCGCAAGGCTCTGCCCGCGCCGGAGCGGGCCGGCGGCGACGCCTTCCGGGTGCCGCCGAGGGACCCGGTCGAGGGACGGGTCGCGGCGATCTGGGAGGAGCTGTTCGACGTCCCCATGGTCGGGGTGTTCGACGACTTCTTCGACCTGGGCGGGCACTCGCTGCTGGCGCTGCGGCTGGCCGTGCGGATCAGGCGGGAGTTCGGCAGGGACCTGCCGGTCGCCACCGTGCTGGCCTCGCCGACCGTGGCGGGCCTGGCGGACGTCCTGCGCCGCCCGGAGGACCTGAGCGAGCAGCGGCTGGTGACGCTCAACGCCGAGGGCGACCGTACACCGATCGTCCTGGTGCACGCCCTGGGCGGGCAGGTCTTCCGCTACCAGCCGATGGCCCGCAGGCTCGGCTCCGACCAGCCCGTCTACGCGATCGCCGCCGCCGGCCTGGCCGCCGGCGAGGAACCGCACACCACCATGGCCGACATGATCGAGGACTACGTCGAGCGGCTGCGCGCCGTCCGGCCGCACGGCCCGTACGTGCTGGGCGGTTTCTGCATCGGCGGGAACATCGCGATGGAGATGGCCCGGCGGCTGCGCGAGCTCGGCGAGGACGTCCCGCTGCTGGTGCTGTTCTACTCCGACGCCGACGAGCCCGTGATCAACAGCTCGCTGGAGGACGACGCCTCGCTGATGACCCACGCGCTGGCCGGAGGGCCGCTGGAGACCGACTCCGCGGAGTTCGCCGGGCTCGGCCCCGAGGAGATGCTGCTGGCCGTCATCGCCGCCGCGAGCCGGGAGCAGCGGCTGGCCCCCGACACCGCCGACGTCGAGCAGGCCAGGCGCTTCCTGACGGTGTTCCGGGCCAACGCGCACGCGGTCGGCCGCTACCGGCACGAACCGTACGACGGTGACGTGGCGCTGTTCGCCCCTACCGGTGACCGGCCCGACCTGGGCTGGGGCGGCGTGGTCAAGGGGAACCTCGCGATCGAGGCGATTCCCGGCGAGCGCGTGGTCATCCTTTTCGAACCCCTGGTCGCCGAGGCGGCCGCCAAGCTGAGGAGTTGGATCGACCATGGCGTCACCGGACACTGAGAGCACCCAGGGTGCCGGGAGCGCGGGACCACCCCGGCGCCCGGACGGCGCCGAGAGCCCCGGTGGCGTCCCGTCCACCGGTCCGGCCGCGGCCGTCACCGATCCTCCCGGAAAGACCGTCACCGATCCTCCCGGAAACACGGCGGGACCGGCCGCGACCGTCACCGGCCCTCCCGGGGAGCCCGCGGGACCGGCCGCGCCCGCGGGTGTCGTCGGCCCCGCCGGTGAGGCCGCCGGCCCGGCGGACCCCGCCGCGCTCGGGGACTCCGGGGGCCCCGGCGAGCCGGTGAACCCCAAGGACACCGGGGACACCGGGGACACCGGGGACACCGGGGACGGGGAACACCCCGGCCAGGGCGGGGGCGGTGGCAGCCTCTGGAGCAACCAGGACTTCCTGCGCCTGTGGACGGGCCAGACCCTCTCCCAGTTCGGCTCGCAGATCTCCTACCTGGTGATCCCGCTGATCGCCATCGTCACGCTGGGCGCGAGCGCGACCGAGATGGGAATCCTCGGCGCGCTGCTCCGGCTGCCGATGCTGGGCTTCCTGCTGTTCGGCGTCTACATCGACCGGATGCGCAAGCGGCCGGTGCTGATCTGGTCGGACCTGGGCCGCGCGGCGGTGCTCGCCCTGATACCGCTGCTGTACGTGCTGGACGCCCTCACGCTCGGCGTGCTGTACGTGGTCGTGTTCTTCCTGAGCCTGCTGTCGGTGCTGTTCCAGGTCGCCTACCGCTCCTACTTCCCGCTGCTCGTCCCGATGCACCAGCTCGGCGAGGGCAACGGCAAGCTGCAGCTGAGTGAGTCGCTGGCGCAGACGGCCGGTCCGGGTGTCGCCTCGGCGCTGCTCAAGGTGGTGGCCGCGCCGCTGCTCATCATGATCGACGTGCTCACGTACCTGTTCTCCGCGATCGCCATCATGCTCATCCGCAAGCGCGAGGACGCCCCCGTACCCGACGAGGAGACGGCCGGCAGCGTGCACCGGGCGATCTGGGCGGGCTTCAAGTGGATCATGGAGCAGCCGATGATCCGGCCGCTGGCCATCGCCAGCGGGCTGTACTCGTTCTTCGTCATGGGCGCCATGCAGTCGATCTACGTGCTGTTCCTGCTGCGGGGCGGGCCCAACCTCCCGGCGGAGTGGATCGGCATCGTGATGGCGACCGGCGGTGTCGGCGCCATCCTCGGCGCCACCATGTCGGTGAGGACCATGCGCGGCATCGGGATCGGCCCGACGCTGCTGTGGAGCACGGTGGTCGGCAACTGCGCGCTGCTGCTGGTGCCGTTCGCGTCCGGGCCGGTCTGGCTGGCCGCCGGGATGCTCGGCCTGTCGCAGTTCGTCGTCTGGGCCAGCAACCAGGTCTTCTTCGTCAGCAACATGACCCTGGTCCAGTCGATCACGCCGCCGCACCTGCAGGCCAGGGTGATCGGCACGATCTACTCCCTCGGCCTGATCCCGGCGCCGCTGGGCGCCCTGGGCGCGGGCCTGCTCGGCGAGACCCTGGGCCTGCGCACGGCCATCCTGTTCGCGGTCGTCGCCGGGGCCATCCTGCCGATCCTGCTGCTGGTCTTCTCCCCCATCCCGAAGGTGAAGAGGATCCCCGGCACCTGACCGGCCACGGGCCCTCCCTCTCTCCGGGGGAGGGCCCCCGGCCACGTGTCCTCTCCACGGGATGAACCTCCGTGGGCCGGTCGTCGCGACGGCCGGACACGACACACCCGGCCGATCGCCCGGACCTCGTGCCGGTGGCCGGACACGACACACCCGGCGTCCTCCCGGACCTCGTGCCGGTGGCCGGACGCGACGTACCCGGACGGCGGTACGCGATCACGTGCCGGTACCCGGATACGATGCACCCGGCCGGTCCACCCGGCCGCCGCGTCCCGCGTCCACCCCGTCAGGAGCACCATGACCACCCTCGCCGACAGGACCATCGCGGCCCTGCGCACCACCCACGACGAGCTGACCGCCCTCGTCCGCGATCTGGACGCGCCCGATCTCACCCGTACCTCGGGCTGCTCGGAGTGGACCGTCGCCCAGGTGCTCAGCCACCTCGGCAGCGGCGCGGAGATCGGCCTGGAGACGCTGCGCGCGGCGCAGGAGGGCCGGGAGGCCCCCGGCTCGGACTTCATGAACGGGGTCTGGGACCGCTGGAACGCCAAGGGCCCCAAGGAGCAGGCCGAGGACTTCGCGACCGCGGACGCCGAGATCGTCTCCGCGTACGAGAGCCTGGACGCGGGCGCCCGCGAGGAACTGCGGATCAAGCTGGGCTTCCTGCCCGAGCCCGGCGACGTCGCGCTGGTGGCCGGGATGCGCCTGAACGAGACCGCCCTGCACACCTGGGACGTGCGCGTCGCCTTCGACCCGGGGGCCGCCGTCGCGCCGGAGGCGGCCGGGGTGCTGACCGACCTGCACGCCGGGCCGCTCGGTTTCCTGACCGGTTTCATCGCCAGGTCCGACGCGCTGGACCCGCGCCTGGCCACCACGCTGCGGGTCGAGACCACCGATCCTGAGCGGAGGCTGGGCCTGATCCTCGGCGAGACCGTCGGCTTCAGCGAGGCCCCCGAGGACGCCGACGTCGTCCTGTCGCTGCCCGCCGAGGCGTGGATCCGCCTGCTCACCGGCAGGCTGGCGCCCGAGAACACCCCGGCGACGGTGACGGTCATCGGCGACGGGGTCACCCTGGACCACCTGCGCCGGGTGTTCCCGGGCTTCTGAGCCCGTACGCGCCGGGGCTCCCCGCGGCGCGGTCCTCCACACGGCCGTCGTCCCGCGCCGAGGGTCCCGTCGCGCGCGCCGGGCGTCAGCCGGGGCTCGACCGCCCGTGCCGCCAGTACCCGAGGAACGCGATGTCGGACTTCGGCACGCCCCGGTCGTTCACCAGGTGGCGGCGCAGGCCGGTGGGCAGCCTGGCCTCGCCCGCGACCCAGGTGTAGAAGCGGCCCGGCCGCAGCGGGGAGCGCCTGACCGCCTCCAGGGCCAGCGTTCCCGGCAGGCCGTCCGCGCCGTCGCGGGCCAGCCAGTGCACGCGTACCCCCTCGGGGGCGACGACGTCCGGCCGGATGTCCTCCGTCCGCGGCACCTCCAGGAAGACCTCCGCGGCCAGCGACGCGGGGGCGTGCTCCAGGATGGCCAGGATCGCCGGCACGGCGCTCTCCTCCCCCACCAGCAACTGCCAGGACGCCCCGGCCGGCGGCAGGTAGCTCACCCCCATGTCGAAGATGCCCGCCGGCGATCCCGGCCGGGCGCTGCGGGCCCAGGAGGAGGCCGGGGCGTCGCCGTGCAGGGCGAACTCGATGTCCACCTCGCCGAGTTCCGGCCGGACCCGCCTGATCGTGAAGTTGCGCACCCAGGGGCGGCGTGACCTGGGCATCAGGAGCAGCTCCGCCATCCACGCCTCGTTGGAGAAGGTGGGCATCCGCAGCCGGTCCTGCCCGTCGCGGGGGAAGAACAGCCGCACGGTCTGGTCGTCTCCGGTGGGTCTCAGGTGTTCCAGCTCGGGGCCGCCGAGGGTGACGGTCGTGAAGCCGGGGCTCAGCGCGGTGTTCGCGAGCACCTCCAGCGTGATCATTCTGCGTGTCTCGGGGGCGCGTACCTTGGGCAGCATGTCGTTCCTCATCGGGTTCGGCCGGTCGGCGGCGGTATGAGCCGAGCAACTGCTCCCACGACGACTCTTTCCTACTTCTCCGCAGCTCAGGGCAGTATTATGAGCAATTATTCACATCGCGCGCCACTCGCTTTCCGGCGCCGTCCAGGAGGTGTCATGACGTCCGACGAACGCCGGCTCCGCCCACGTAAACAGCCACGCCAACCCCGGGCCGAGATCACCCGGCAGCGCATCCTCACGGCGGCTGCTCACGTTTTCGCCGAGCACGGCTACGCCTCGGGCACCACCAACCGGATCGCCGAACGGGCCCGGATCTCGATCGGCTCGCTGTACCAGTACTACCCGAACAAGGACGCGATCCTGGTGGAGCTGCTGGCCGCGCACCTCGACGCCGGGATGGCCGCCGTCGAGCACCACCAGGGCGAGGAGCCGCCCGACTCCCTGGAGGGGATCGTCCGCGTCTTCGTACGGGCGGCGATCGAGAACCACCTCGACGATCCGCAGCTGCTGCGCGTGATGGTCGAGCAGGCCCCCCGCTCCGGCGCGCTGCTGGAGAGGATCTCCCGGCACGAGAGGGTCCTGGTCACCTCCATGCGGGACCTGCTGGACCATCACCCCGAGGTGCGGGTCGAGGACACGCACACCGCGGCCCGGCTCGCCGTCTCCACGGTCGAGCTCGTCGTCCACCAGCTCATCGCCGCCCCCGACCCCGTCGACCTCTCCCGGCTGGAGAACGAGCTCACGGCCATGCTCACCCTCTACCTCACGGCCTGACGGGACGACCCGCACCGGGTTTCCCCCGCCCCCTGGACCGGTCGCGGGGACCGGCTCCCTGGACCCGCACCGGCCGCTCCTGCCAGGGCACCGAACCCGTGTCGTCGGTGAAGGCGCCGGTGACGACGCCGAGGACATCGGTGTCGAAGATCCGGCGGATGACGTCGAGGATCGCGGAGCGGGGCCTCACCTCATCGCGCCACGAGGGGTCGTCCGGCCGGACCGTCGAGATCGTTCAGCGGCCACGTCTCAGTCGACGAGCCCGGACCGGTAGGCGAACACGACGAGTTGCGCGCGGTCGCGGGCGCCGAGCTTGACCATGGCGCGGCTCACGTGCGTGCGGGCGGTGGCGGTGCTGATGCGAAGGCGCCTGCCGATCTCGTCGTTGGCGAGTCCCTCCGCGGCGAGCACCACGGCCTCGCGTTCCCGATCGGTGAGGGTGTGCAGTTGCGGGTGGGGAAGCCTCGTGCGGGGCCGGAGCGTGACGAACTCCCGAAGCAGTGTGCGGGTGACCGACGGTGACATCAGCGCGCCGCCGTCGGCGACGGTGCGGATGGCGCGGAGAAGCTCCGCCGGCGCGGTGTCCTTGAGCAGGAAGCCGCTCGCTCCGTTCCGCAGGGCGTCGAAGACGTACCGGTCGTGTTCGAAGGTGGTGAGCACGATGACGCGTGTCGCGCTCAGCCGGGGGTCGGCGACGATCCTGCGGGTCGCCTCCAGTCCGTCGATACCCGGCATGCGGATGTCCATCAGCACGATGTCCGGTCTGGTGCGGACGGCCGTCGCCACCGTGGCGAGGCCGTCGGCGGCCTCGCCGACGCAGGTGAGGCCGTCCTCTTCGGCGATGAGGGCGCGCAGCCCGAGCCGGACGAGTTCCTGGTCGTCGGCGATCAGGACGCCGATCATGTGCCGCCCCCGGTGGGAAGCCGCGCGCGGACCTCGAACCGCCGGGCCACCGGCCCGGCGGCGAAGTCACCGCCCAGCGCCTCCACCCGTGCCCGCATCCCGCTGATGCCGGTGCCGGTGCCGGTGCCGGGTGCGGGCGTGCCGGTGATCGGGTTCGCGACCGTGATCGTGACACTGTCGGCGGTGTACCGGACAGTGACGTCGGCCCGCTCGCAGCGTCCGTGCCGCAACACGTTCGTGAGCGATTCCTGCACGATGCGATACCCGGCCAGGTCGACCTGCGGGGAAACGGCGCCGAAACGCGTCCCCGTGGTGTCGACGCGTACCGTCACGCCCGCGTCGGCCATCCGCCGGCGCAGGTCGTTCAGGCGGCCGAGACCGGCGACGGGGGCGCGGTCGTCGCCGTCGGCGTGCCGCACGGCGGCCAGTGTGGTGCGCAGTTCGTCGAGCGCCTGCCCGCTGCTCCGGCTGATCGCCTCCAGTGCCACCCGAGCCTGGCCGGGCCGCCGGGACATGACGTGCAGGGCGACATCGGCCTGCATCTTGATGGCGGCCAGGCCGTGCCCGACGACGTCGTGGACCTCCTGGGCGACGCGGAGACGCTCGTCGCTCAGCCCCTGCCGTATCGCCTCGGCCCGTGCCCGCCGGTCGGCCTGGTGCCGCAGGCGCAGGCTGTGTCCCAGGGCGCCGGGAACGGCCACCCACGCGGCCGTCGGCACCACGCCCAGCCATCCCAGCGCGCGGTCGGAGGTGAGCAGGTGGACCAGGAGCAGCGTCGACGTCGCCGCCGCGCACCAGACGAAGGCCCGGGGAGGAGTGTGCCTGGCCGCGCTGTACACCGCGATCATGAGCACGAGAATGACTGGACCGTAGGCGTAGCCCAGCGCGAGGTACACGCCGGTGCAGACCGCCGCGGTCGTCAGCGTCACGAGCGGCCGACGCCGGCGCGCCGCCAGGCCGAGCGCCGCGATCACCACCAGGACATGGCCCGGCGTGCCCATCGGCACCGACGGACGGCCGACCTCGTCGGCCACGGCGCTGCCGGCGACGGCGGCTGCGGCGAGCAGGGCGGCCGCGCCCAGGTCCGCCGCGGAGGAACGGATCCACCCCATCCGGTCATCCTCGCAGGACGGCGACCGTGCCGCGTACGCGATTCTGCGTACGACCGCCGCCGCGATCGAGCCGATGCCGGCGCCGCCGCGCCCCGGCATGCTGCGTCGATGACCAATCGTGTGACAACCACGTCGACCACACCCCGCAGGCTCACGGTCTGCGGGCTCGCCACGGGCGCCGCCGGCATCGCGATGCTGTGGGCGTCAGGGGTCGAGTTCCCGTTCTACCCGCCGCCGGGTCTGCTGATCCTGGCGGGCGGCGCCGCGTTCGTCGGTCTGGTGAGGCGTTTCTGGGCGCCGGGCGTCGGCGCGTTCCTGGGCCTGTTCGTGATCGTCGGGTTCGTCCTGTCCAGCGTGGTCAGCGGGGCCGGCATCGGTTACCTGACCGGCGACGCGGGCGTCGGCGGGGTGATCGGCACCGTGACACAGCTGGCCGGTGTCGTCGTCGCCCTGGCGGCCGGTTCGATCGCCGTCGGACGGGAACGCCGGGCCGGGCGATGACCCTGCCGCGCCCACGAGGCGCATGGCCGATGTTCGCCGCCGCGCTCGTCGTCGGGGTCGTCCTCCTCGGCCCGTACCTGGGGCTCGACATCGACGACAGCCGCCTGGAGGTGGGCGGGACCCTGCACTACCGCATGCTCGTGGCGCACATCTTCACGGCCGCGGTCGCCATCGTGCTCGGACCGCTGCAGTTCATGCCCGGGGTGCGGGCGCGCCGGACCCTGCACCGTACGATCGGCCGGGTCTACCTCGTCGCCGGAGTCCTGCCCTCCGCGGTGACCGCGATCCCGGTCGCGTTGTGGTCCGGCCGCGTCGTGACCCAGATCGGTCTCACCACCGCGGCCGTCCTGTGGCTGATCACCGGTGGGCTCGCCTGCCGTGCCGCCCGCCGCCGGGACTTCGCCGGCCACCGGGACTGGATGACGCGCAACTACGCGCTGACGTTCCTCGCCGTCACCTCGCGTGTCCTCACCCCGCTGCTGCTCCTGGCCCAGGTTCCGTTCGTCCCCGGTGACGCCGGACCGATCGGGGAACGCGTTGGGTCCCTGATCCCGATCGGCCAGACCCTCGGCTGGATCGTCGACCTCGTCGTGGCGGAGAGCATCATCAGGCGCCGCCGGCGGAACGGCCACCACACCGGATCGTCAGGCACGCCTCAGGGCGCCGCGGCGGGTGCGGCCGCCGCCGGCCGCGTTCCCAGGGCGCTCAGGCCCCGGTCGACGAAGGCGATCAGCCACTCGAAGCTCTCGTCGACGTCGGCGCTCCACTGGAAACCGCCGTTCACCTGCAGCGTGGCGAAGCCGTGGAAGAGGCTGCGGAGCATGCGCAGGGCGTGGTCCATCTCCGACTCCCCGATCTCGTAGCCGCGCAGGACCGCCGTGAACGCGCCCAGCGCGCGCCGGCTCTCGGTGGCCAGCGGGTCGTCCGGGCCGGACGGTTCCACGCCGATCGTCGCGGCGTACCGGCCGGGGTGCTCCAGGACGAAGGCGCGGAAGGCGCGCGCCGCGGCCTCCAGGGCGTCGCGGCCCGCGTACCCCTGGACCGCGCCGCCGATGGCCTCGGCGGCCTCGCCCAGCGCCAGGACCGCGATGCGCCGGGTGAGGTCCTCCAGGCCGTCCACGTGCTTGTACAGGGACGGGGGGCGCACCCCCAGCCGCTCGGCCAGCGACCCCATCGTCAGTCCGGCGAGACCCACCTCGTCGGCGAGGGCGGCTCCGGCCGCGACCACGGCCGCCGGGTCCAGGCCGGCCCTAGGCACGGAAGGTGTCCGAGCGGAGGAAGTCCAGCACGAGCTCGGTCACCCGCTCGGGGAACTGGTCGTGCGGGTAGTGCCCGGCGCCCTCGATCATCTCCAGCCGTCCGAGGCCGGACGGCAGGGCGCCGACGATCGCCTCACCCTCGGCGCGCGGGTCGGCCCAGTCGGGGTCGAGCGTGCCCATCACGACCAGGACCGGGCAGCGGACATTGCCGAGCCGCGCGCCGGCGTCGGCCGGGGTGCCCCCGCCCATGCCCCGCAGGGCCTTCATCCGGCCCGGCTCGCGCAGCAGGGAGTCGACGCGGTCGAGCCGGCCGGCCCAGCCGGCCGGCTTCGTCCCGGGGTAGGCCACGTCGAGGTAGGAGCGCCACAGCGGCACGCTGCCGAACGCGGTCGCGCCGGCCAGCCGCAGCATGCCCCGCCGGAAGCGCTTCACCCGCAGGTCGCCGAGGCTGATCGACTGCTTGCGGGTGAAGGGCGCCAGCTCGACGACCGCGATGACCAGCGAGGGCTCCGCCGCCGCGGCGATCGTGGCGGCGCCGCCGGAGATCGAGTGGCCGACGAGCACGGCCGGGCCGCCCAGGTGGCGGATCACGGCGAGCAGGTCACCGGCGATGTCGGTACGGCTCCAGGACGGCCAGTCGACGCTGGACTCGCCGCAGCCGCGCAGGTCGACCGCGGCGACCCGGTACCCCGCCGCCACCAGTTCCGGGATCACGCCGTGGTACGCGGCCCGGCTGTCTCCCATGCCGTGCGCGAGGACGATCAGCGGCCCGGACCCCGTCACCTCGTACGCGATCGTGCCGCCGTCGACGGCGAGGTGTTCGGTCACGACATCCTCCAGGTTTGGCTAACTCGATTAGCTAAAAGCTACTCTCATTAGCCAAACCTGTCAACGACGCCCCCCGGCAACGGCCACGAGGAGGGGCAGGGCGCCTTCCGGAACGCGACGGCCCGCCCCGGTCAGCCCGCGCGACCCGCCACACCACCCCCCCTTTCCCGCCTGCCGGGGTCGGCGCTCCCGCTCCTGCGGATCTACTCGGACGGGATCGGCCGGGTGATCTGGACCGCGCGGCGCAACCGGCCGTCGGCGGCCAGCTCCCCGAACATGTAGATCTCGGTGACGACGGCGCCGCCCTTGCGCATCTCCGCGACGAGCCGGTACCGGGCGGCGACCTGGTCACCGTCCACCAGCGCCTGCTCCACCTCGACACGGACACCGGCGACCCGCTTGCGGGCCGGCCGCATGTGGTCGAGCAGCCGCTGCCGGTCCAGCCGCACACCGTCGTTGACCATCTCGTAGTCCGGCGTGTGATAGCGGTCCAGCACGGTCGCCGGATCCTCCTCCCCCAGCCCCGCCTCCCGCGGGTAGCGGGTCAGGTAGCCGGACAGATCGGCGCGAGGCGTCATGCGATCTCCCTGGGTCGTCTTATCTTTGACATCGTGTCCACGATAACGTCGGCTGATAGATTGGACAACGTGTCAGAGATAACGGGTGCCCGGCGCCGCCGGCGGCGTTCGGACGCCGAGCGCAGCGCCGCCGCCGTGCTGGACGCCGCCGTCCGGGTGCTCGGCCGGCATCCGGACGCGACGGTGGAGGAGGTCGCCGCAGCGGCGGGTGTCACCCGCCAGACCGTGTACGCCCACTACCCGTCCCGGCCGCTGCTGGTGGCCGCGGTCGTCGACCGCATCACCGCCGAGGTCGTCGCGGCCCTCGACACCGACATGGAGAGCGGCACCGCCCTGGAGGCGCTGCTGCGCTGGCTGGACGTCATCTGGCGGCTGATGGACCGGTACCCGCTGCTCCTGCACCCCTCGGTGACCGCCGTCGACCCGGCGGACTCCGACCGCCTGCACGCCCCGGTCACCGAGGGCCTGGAGAAGCTGATCAGGCGCGGCCGGGCCGACGGCGAGTTCGACGGCGTCCTCGACCCGGCCTGGCTGATCTCCGCGACCATCGCCCTCGGTCACGCGGCCGGCGGCGAGGTCGCCGCCGGCCGCATGACCACCGACCAGGCGGCGACGGCGCTCCGCCACAGCATCGTGCGCGTGTACGGCGCCCGCGAACCCTGATCGGCGACGCCCCCGGGCACCGGATCGGACGCCTGGACGAGAACGCGCTCAGCCGCCGGGGCTCACCCGGCCGAGGGCGGGGACGGCCTGGTGTCGGTCCAGCCCGACTCCAGCACCACCCTGTCTCCGCTCTTGTCGCGCGGCAGGCCGATGGAACCGACCGACAGCACCTTGGAGGTGGCGGGGTCGATGATCAGCCTGCTCCTGGTGCCTCGCTCCGGCTGGATCGGGAAGGTCACGGCGATGCCCCGCCGCCCCCGCGAGTCGGTGGCCGGGCCCTCGGCCCGTACCCCGGGCAGCGTCGCCATCGCCCGGTAGGCGGCGCTGCGCACCTGCGGGGAGGCGGGCAGCTGGTACAGGAGCGAGGCCAGGGTCTCCGGCAGGCCCTCCTCCGCCGGGGTGACGAGGTCGGCGTCCCTGCGGATCGCCCGCAGGGCCCGCTTCTTCAGCGCCTCGGGGTCGGCGGGCAGCGCCTCGATCTGCTTCAGGGTCATGGGCATGGCACTCCAGTAGATCTTCGCCCATCTCTTGTTCCGCGAGAGCCTGCCCTCGCCGGGCGAGACGGAGAAGGGAGGGGCGGGGTCCCTGCCCATCGCCCACTCGGTCGGTGAGCCGTCCCGCCGCCATGCCTCCAGGTCCAGCGGACGCGAGGCCAGCTGCCTGAAGCCGTCCCAGCTACGACCGTCCTTGGCCACCCAGGTCTCCGTCACGTGGGAGAGCTCCAGATCGTAGGAGATGCCGTTCTCGCCGAACGTCCAGAACAGCCGATGCGTGTACTGCTCCTTGAGGCGCCAGTAGGTCCCCTCGGGGGCGGCCTCGGCCTTGGCCGCGGCGGCCAGCAGGACCGAGGTCCCCGACAGCTCGGCGCCACCGGGTACGGCCGTCGGAGAGGGCCCTCCGAGGGGAACGAGCTGGCCGACGAGGAGTGCCGACGCGGCCGCGACCAGCCCGGCGGCGCCGATCCGCCACGACAGGCGCCGCCGGGCCGCCAGGACCGAGCGTGTCCGGGTCCGGGTCCGGGTGCGGGTGCCGGGCTCGATCCGGGTCATCACGATCTCCTCGCGCAGTTCGCGCGCGCCGGGCCCCTGATCCGGCGCGTGCGGCGCGAGGTCGATGGCCTTCACCAGGTCGTCGATGTCACTCATGCTTCTCCCGTCGCGGTCGTCAAGGACGCCTGCCGCTCCAGCACCGCCGCCAGCCGTCTGCGCGCCCGGCGCAGCCGGGTCCGTGCGGCGATGGCCGTGCATCCCACGACCTTGGCGATCCGCTCGCTGGTCAGTTCCTCCCAGCAGGCCAGCGCCAGGACCTCGCGGTCACGCTCGGGCAGCTCGTCGAAGGCGGCGCGGACATGGTCCAGCTCGACCGGCCCGGCCGGCCGCCCGACGGCCAGTTCCTTGCGCAGCCGCTCGGCGAGCACGGCCCTGCGGACGGCGCCGCGCCGCTGGTTGGCCAGCACGCGGCGAGCCACCCCGTACAGCCACAGCAACGCCTCCTCGCCCTCGGGCACGTCGTCGATGCGCCGCCAGGCGGTGAGGAAGGTCTCGGAGATGACGTCGGCCGTGTCGTCGGGAGAACCGGCGCGGCGGGCGGCGTACTGGTGTATCGCCGGGTAGTACGCGTCATAGACCGCCTCGAAGCGATCTCGGTGGGTCACACGATCTCCTTGCCGAAAGGTGCCGGACGCCTGTTCATGTCCGGCACCTTCGGAACTGTGACACCTCACCGCGAACAGCCCGCGTTGTCCGCTTGTCGTCGCCTGTCGGTGGCGGCTGGCAGCATGACGACATGATCATGCACCCCCCGACGTCTCCTGGCTCCGCGGCGAATACGGAGAGGAGTGCTACAGCTTCATCTACGTCCGCGCCACGCCTCAACGGGTGATCGCCCGCCTCGGTGGCCGCTGGGAGGACTTCACGCCGGGCCCCTTCCCCGACGACCCGGATCAGTACCCACGCCATGGGGAGCCTCTCGGCGTCACCTCCATCGGCGACTGGACGTTCGTCTTCGACCCCGACTGGCTCGGCACCCGCGAAGACGTGATCACCGAACTCTCCCGGGGCACCCGCCTCGTCTCCCAGATGGCACTCGGCATCGAGGACACGGACTACTTCTATTGGTGCGAGGACGGCGAGATCAGGTTCGCCTGGGGCGGCGACGACGGATACCTGATGGAGATTCCGGACGAACTCGTGGACACGGTGGCGAAGATCGACAGGTTCTATCCGTCGTATCCCCGGCTCTACAGAGGGCCGGCGTTCCTGCTCGTCGAGCACCTGACCGGGATCATGGTGACGGAGCGACTGCTGAAGGACTCCACGTTCAGGTGGGGCGTCGTCCCGGAACCACCCGCGTCGTGACACCGGCGGGCATTTCCCTTTTCGCCCTGCCTTGCCCCGTCCAGCCACCTCGACAAGAAGGAGCAGACCGTGAACGGCACCGTCTCCCACGGCCTCGCCCTGGCCGACGTCGATCGGGCCGACCTGGCGGCACGGGCCCGATAGACCCTCGACCACGAACGGCGGCGAACCGGCACAGCCGACCGCCTCCCCCGGCATAGCCGCAGGGCGACGGTCAGGCCACTCCCCTTTCCCTTCTCGGCCCCCGTCCTCGCTTCGCCCGGGTCCGGGCCGTGACACGTCAGGCCCCACCCGCGGGCCCGCCGACGTACGTCTTAACTCGGCACACCCAAACGCCTGCGACTGCGCCTGTTCACCGTCGCCGGACGCCTGGGCCACGGCGGCCGACGGCTCCGGCTCCGCATCACCGCCCGACGACCTGGGCAACGCAGATCATCACCGCTGCCACCCGCCTGCAAGCCGTACCGGCGCCGCCTTGACCAGCATCAAGCCGTTCCAACGACCAAGAAAGGACACCCACGGGCTCGTGGAACCCCGCCCACCCGGCGCGACAGCCGGGCCACCACGCTGACCAGGACGCGAAATCAACCCTCACCCGAATTTCTCAACCGACAACACGAAGATCACGAAAGATCGAGGCTAGCGTCTCCGCGCCGAGTTCATAGCCCACGAACCGGTGAAAAAGTATTCAATCTGCAGATTTGCCTTCGTGTCTGAAAGACCGACAGCCTCTGTCATCGAGAGCAGGTTGTGTACACACCTGACGAATCTCTGAACGTCTGATTGGAGAAGGGCGTCGAGTCCTTCGATCAGCACGGCGAGAGGCGGCTCGCTCTCCGCCGTTTTCAGGTCCCGGAGCCGGTCTTTGTAAGCGGCCCAGTTCCCCGCACCGGACTCAGAGAAACCAAGCCTCCCGCTGAGCTCGATCAACAACGCCTCCTCGGAATCCGCCGCACCCCGAGGAAAATCCACCCGCACCACCCGGAACCCCGACTCCGAAAGATCTCCGACCAGAGCCCCCACCTTCGAAACATCTACAAGAAATGGTCGGGAACGCAGCCACGAAATACGCCCCACCACGTCGACCCACAGCTTCGAAGCCTTCGGCGTATCAGCGTTCACCAGTGCGGCCCCCTGTTGGAGTCTTCATCTTTATACCTTCCGGGGTCATGGCTGTTTTTCTTGATCCAGGGCCCATCGACCGGTGAAAAAATATTCGATTTGAAGACCTGTTTCAGCGTCTGCCGGATCGGCTGCTTCTGTCATCGAGAGCAGGTTGTGTACACACCTGACGAATCTCTGAACGTCTGATTGGAGAAGGGCGTCGAGTCCTTCGATCAGCACGGCGAGAGGCGGCTCGCTCTCCGCCGTTTGTAGATCCCAGAGCCGGTCATTGTAAGCGGCCCAGCTCCCCGCACCGGACTCAGAGAAACCAAGCCTCCCGCTGAGCTCGATCAACAACGCCTCCTCGGAATCCGCCGCACCCCGAGGAAAATCCACCCGCACCACCCGGAACCCCGACTCCGAAAGATCTCCGACCAGAGCCCCCACCTTCGAAACATCTACAAGAAATGGTCGGGAACGCAGCCACGAAATACGCCCCACCACGTCGACCCACAGCTTCGAAGCCTTCGGCGTATCAGCGTTCACCAGTGCGGCCCCCTGAGCTGAACGAAACCATCCTTATAATGGTTAGTATACCATATTTCGCCCCGCCCTCCGTATACCAGTCGCCCGTCCGCCCTCTTACCGCCAGGTGGCGTAGGCAGGATATCCATTTCTGTGTAGTAGTTTTCCGAGGCGGGTGGCAAACCTTCCCCACCGTAAATACCAGGCTTTTTACGGGTCCCCCCCTGCCTGACCCCCGGGGGCAATGTCCCATCCTTGTCTATCGACCTGATGACGTTCTCGGCGGCGGGCCTAAGGTGTTCCGGGACGCCATCATAATTCACGTGCGGGCAAGGACCGCCAGAGTTATGCACCAAAACCGGCGCAATACCAGCGAATACATAGTATGTAGCGATATCGGCAACGGTTAGGTTATGAACGTTCTGTTTTTTGGTAAGCTGAACCTTGACAGAGGAAACCTGCGCAAATGTGCCAGAGCCGGTACGGAGCCACATGCCCGGCTTGAGTTGATCGGCATCGACCCAGCGGCGCTCGAATTCAACCCAGAACGGGTGTTGGTCAGTCGCTAGAACTGCCCTCGTCTTGCCGGGCTTGCCGTCGTCGGTGATTACGCTGATTCGCACAAGCCGCTTTTCGCCTGTGCTGCCGATAAGAGCTGTTATGGACTTGGCTTCGGTCTTGCCGGTGTGCGGGTCTGTCGCAAGGACTTTTTCGCCGACCTTGATCTTTTCGATCGACTTGGAAGAGCCATCGGCCATAAGCACCTTGGTGCCAGGCACAAAACTGCTACATTCCGAGTCCCTACGTTTCGAGCTTTTCGACCCATTCGAGCTACGCCGGGCGCCAAGCCGGGCTGCTAAAAGGTCCTCAAGAACCCCCTCCCCTTCCCCGACGAGTCCATCTGGACGGGCTTGGCCATCCGAGCACGGCGGCTGGTCACAGCCATAGCGGGCACGGTTTTTCGCATAGTACTCATCTCTGGCAGCCTTCCTCCTGGCCGCCTCTCGCTGAGAGATCTTCTGCTCTTGGCTCGCTTTCCTCTGAGACTCTGCATATGTCTTTTGTTGACGCTTATTGCGCTTCGCCTCGCCCTTCTCGGACTTGCGGGCGAGTTTTTCGTATTTCTTCTTCTCCGCTTTGGTTTTGGCCTTGTCGGCCAGCCGGCGCAAGCCACCGGCGCGCTGAGGACAGTAATCCGGACGGCATAGGCCGCTAGGGTCGGATTGGCCGATCGGGTCGTCGCCGGCGTAGGCGTAGGGATTGAATGAGGCTGGGATCAGCGAGTTGAACACCGGGTCGGGGCTGATGAATTTAGCGACGGCCGGGTCGTAGTAGCGCGCTGAGAGGTAGGTCAGGCCGGTGGAGGCGTCTTCGACTTTGCCGAGGAAGCCCCGGTCCGTGAAGGGCAGGTCGTCGTCATCGCGGCGTTTACCGAAGGGGGTGTAGCGCTCGCGGCTGACCTGGCTGGTGGCGTCATTAATGGCGAGCTGATTGCTGCCGTGCAGCCCTTGCAGCATCCAGGTGAGACCAGCAGAGGTGCGCATAGCGATGGTGGAGCCGTCGGCTGCGGCGTAGTAGCGTTTGGCGCTGACCGCTCCGCCGGACAGGGTGAGTTCCATCGCCCCCAGGTACAGGGTGGTCGCGCCGCCGGGGTCGCGGC
This sequence comes from Streptosporangium sp. DT93, assembly GCF_049844535.1. Lineage (NCBI taxonomy): Bacteria > Bacillati > Actinomycetota > Actinomycetes > Streptosporangiales > Streptosporangiaceae > Streptosporangium > Streptosporangium sp. DT93. The sequence continues at coordinate 3,402 of NZ_JBNCLF010000008.1, read as the reverse complement.
GGATCAGGCGTTCGCCGGCGGCATCGTAGACCATGGAAGTCTGCTGGCCGTCGACAACAGCTTGGGTGAGCCGACCAAGTTCGTCCCAGTCGAAGGTGGCCTGTTTGCCCGCGGCGGTGCGGCTGGTCATCTGCCCGGCGGCATCGTAGCCGTAGGTGTCGGTGCCGCCGGGCCGGGTGATGGAGGTGACCGCATTCGGACGAACGGTCCCGGTGGGGTAGGTGTAGGTGGCGGCCTGGCCGTCCTCGCTCAGGGAGGTGATGTTGCCGACCGCGTCATAGCTGTAGGTCTGGTTGTAGGGATCCAGTCCCAAGCCGTCGGCGGGGCTCGCGCAAGAGGAGCCGGTGGTGGTGAACGCGGTGCTCAGGCGGCGGCGAGCGTCGTAGGTGTAGCACTCCGACTGTCCGGTGGTGCCGTTCGGGACGGCGGAGGCGGCGTCCAGGATCCGGGTGATCTGGGCGGCGGTGTTGTAGAAGAACTCGTCGTTTTGCGCGGTGACCGGGACGGCGGTGTCGGCCTTGGTCGTGGTGGTGACCCGCTTGAGCAGACCTGTGGCATCATCCCAGGCCAAGGCTCGCTTGAGCTGGCCGTTGGCGCCATGGGTGCGATCGTTCAGACGGGCCGTGGCGGTGTAGGTGGTGTCCTTGACGTAGGTGAAGCCGCCGCCGTGGTTGGAGGTGAGCGTCTTGGGCAGTCCTAAGTCGCTGTAGCCGAAGGTGAGCTCCTCGGCCGTCAGGCCGCCGACGGCAGGCAAGCTCTGTTTGATCAGGTTGCCTGCGGCGTCGTAGCCGGAGGTGAAGGCGTACTCGCCGCCGAGCAAGCCCTCGGTAGCGGGAATGGTCACCTTGGAACCGGTGGGACGGTAGCCGGCGTCATAACCGGCGACAGTTTGGGCGTAGGCCTGGCCGCCGGTATAGCGGATCGCCGCGGTCGGACGACCCTTGGCCAGGGTGTCATAGGTCCATTCGGCGAGCTTGGTACCGATGCTCACCTCTCCAGCCCATTGAGCGGCCCGCCGTCCCAGATCGTCATAGGTGTAGGAGACCTTCTGGTTTTTGCCGTTGATGCTCCAGGTCAGGTTTCCGGCCGCGTCGTAGCCGGAGGAAGAAGCCCCGGTGTCGGGGTCGGTGGCGGCGGTGCGCCGACCCAGCCAGTCGAAGGTGAAGGTGCGGATCTTGCCCTTGGCGTCGGTGATCGTGGTGAGGTTGCCGTCCAAGTCATATGCGTAGGCGGTGTCGTGATGGGCGGTCGCGTCCACCCATTCCTCAACCTTGGACAGCTGACCAGAGGCGTCCAGAACGCTGACGGTTTTGCCCCCCACCGGCGGGACCGTCTCGGTCCGGTCGGCGCCGGGGTAGGTGGTGGTAGTGCGGCGCAGCTCGGTGCCCAGGTGATAATCGACATCGGCGACCGGTCGCTCCAGCCCGTCATAGAGAGTCTTGGACCACTGCGGCAGGCTGGTCAAAACAGGATTCAGCAACCCTGATCCGGCCGTCGAAGCGTTGTGCACCGGATCGGACACTGCCGCCACCAAGCCGCGTTCGTCGTAGGTGGTGACGTTTACCACCCGTCCTCCGGCCGGGGAGGTGGCCTGGGTCTCGCGCTGGCGGCCGAACCCGTCGTCGAAGGTGTGCGAGGTCAGCCATTTCGCGCCGCTGCCGGTGCCCGACAGTAGGCGATTGATCGTGGTCTTGGCCGGGGTGGCGCCGGTCAGCTGGTAAGCGAGGGTCGCGGTGGGCGTGCCGCCGGCGCGCGGCTGGCCCGGCCCCCAAACCTTGGTGGAGCGTCCGAGAGCGTCGTAGTCGACCTCGCTCTTCTTGGTGTTGGCATCAACGACCGACAGGGGGCCGCCGTGAAGGTGGGAGTCCTTGGTGATCGTGGTGTGGCCGAGGGGGTTGGTGACAGTGACCCCGGTGTACGGCCAGCCAACAGCCGGGCTGTAGAGGGTGCTGGTGGTCTTGTTGCGTGGATCAACACTGGTCAGGACGCGGCCGTAGTCGTCATAGGTCGTCTTGGCGGTCGAGATCGTGGTCGCGTTCGCATACGAGCGACTCTCAGTGACGTTGCCGTCGGTGGGTTTGTTGGTGGCTGGGTCGGTGCCGCCGTCATACAGTGTGATCGACTTGCTGACCAGCGTTCCGGCCGCGCACTCGTCCCCGGCCCGTTTCTCTGTCACCGATGGATAGTCGATCATCCACTGGCCGGGGTCGGTGTTGCGGGCGTAGGTGATCGACACACACGAGTTGTCGGTCGTGACGCCGTCCTGGCCGTAGTCGTTGACCTTGTTGGGCAGGCCATCGGCGTTGTAGGCGGTCTTCTCGTCGGTGTAGCGCCACGAACCGCCCGCGAGAAGTTCACGATCGCGCTCACGGGTGGTCAGTACCTTGACCGGATCATGCACCCCGGGACCGGTACCGGTCGCGAGGATGGAGTACTCATACCGTGTTCCGTCGACTTCGGCGAGGACGCGTGGGCTCAGCGTGGTCAGTTTCCATGACTGTTCCTGCAACACCTGTCCTTGCAGAGCACGGGCGTCGCTGACCGTGCCGCCTTCGAAGTTGGTGATGGTGGTTCCCATGCCGCGCAGGAAGGTGGCGGAGGTGACGGTGTAGCCGTTCACGTCGGTGCCCGAGCCCTGGGTGGTGCGCACGGTGGCGTATCCACGCCAGTCGGTCGAGGGCGGTGAGAGGCCGGGCTCGGCGTACTCCACCGGTGAGGCCCAGCCCGGCGCGCCCAGGTATTCGTAGGCGTTGACCATGTCCGGGGAGGCTGCGACCGTGTCTTTTTCGGTGACCTTGGTGACCAGTTGCTTGTAGTACAGCGTCCAGGCCTCGTTGCCGCTCTCGCTCATGTCGATCTTGTAGCAGTCACCGACATGGTCGGCGTGGTAGTTGGTGCCGTCGCGGCCCTTGCCGCCCGAGCATGGATCAGCTTGGCCGTAGGCGACCTCGACGCGCCCGCCCATCCCGTTGGCGATCGCGCCGATCCGCGGCACCATCCGCCACGACAGGTACTGCGTCCAGTCCGAGGCGTCGTCATAGACCATCTTCCCGGCCAGCATCACCGCGTCGAAGTCGGTTGCCGGTAGCGTGGCCGAGCCTCCACCGGCCAGACCGGTGTGCTGGATCGTGTCCAGCCACAGCACCGGGTCATAGGGTGTGCCGAAGTCGGTGCGGGTGTAGACCCACGCGTAACTCAGATCCAGGCGGTCCACCGGATCCCAGCCGCCGCCGGCGTTGAGCGACTCGGTCAGCACCGAGTTCAGCTTGCGGGTGGAGTAGAAGGCCAGCGCCCCGTTGGTACAACCCACCTGGACGGTGCATCTTGAACCGCGCCGGGTTTCGTGGAGACTCGGCTACTTGGTTTCTGCAGCGGTGAGTGCGGCCTGTTGACGACGGTAGT